>DATJTS010000066.1:0-16161 GCA_035503035.1 Solirubrobacteraceae bacterium | reverse complement strand
GTTGTAGACGTGCAGCGCCTCGCCGCTGAAGTCGACATCACCCCACCGCAGCGCGATCAGCTCGCCCATCCGCAGGCCGGTGAACGCGGCGGTGCGGTAGATCGCCCGGTCCTGCGCTGAGGCGGCCGCCTTGCTGAGCTGTTCGATCTCGTCGGGTGAGAAGAAGTCGTAGGCGTTGGGGTCGTAGCGGACGCGGAACTTCGCGACCTCCTTGACCGGGTTGCGCAACAGCCCGTGGGTCTTGATCGCGCGTTCGAAGATCGCGCCGAGGATGATCAGCAGCTTGTTGGCGCTGCGGCGGCTGAGGCCGCGTTCCTCGACGAGCTCGTCGCGCCACTGCTCGATCTGGTCGGCGGTGATCTTCTCGATCCGCTTGCCACGGAAGGCCGGCAGCAGGTGGGCGTTGAGGGCGGAGCGGTAGTCCGACAGGCTCGATGGTTTCCAGTCGCGCTCGCGAATGCCCCAGGCGATCCACTCGTCAGCGGCAACGTCGAAGGTGACGCCGGTGCGGCGCTGCTCGGAGGCGCCGCGGCGAGCGTCGGTGAGGATTGCTTGCAGCGCGGCGTTGGCGTCCTTCTCGCGTAGGTATCCCTCGGCCGGCTCGCCCTTGTCCTCCCACAGCAGTCCGAGCTTGTCCTGATGGAAGATGCCATCGGCGTCGCGCCACTTCGCGTACCAGGTGCTGCGGAGCTTGCCGCGGCGCAGCTTGATGTGGCCGGATACCGAACGGGAGTGGGCCTGATCGAGGGTCGCAGACATGGGTAAACCGTAGCGCTTGGTGCGGACGGTTTTTTCTCCCCATTTTTCTCCCCGAACAGCTCGAGAGTACTTGACCTAGCTCGATGAATCCCCGCATATAGGCTGGTTTTCTGCCTTGGTAAATCGGCTTGTGACGAACTACGGAACCGAAGGTCGGGAGTTCGAATCTCTCCGGGCGCGCTGGGAAAGCCCCGCAAATGAGCGGGATTTTCTCGTTGTGGGACAGGTGAGGACGCTCCGAGGAGGACTTGATGACGCGTGCAATCTCGTGGGATCAGGTAGGGGCCGCCGACGTCGAGCGTGCCCTGGCGGCGTACGACCGCCTCGGAGCCAAGGAGTTCTTTGCCCAGCACGGCTTCGCCCCGACGACCACCTACACGCTTGTCTGGCAGGGACGCAACTACCCACCCAAGGCGATCCTGGGGACGGCCTACGAGCTCGCGACAGGTGAACGCCTCGCCTCCGGCGACTTCGAGGGTGGAAAGGCGGGCGCCGTCAAGGTCCTGGGGACGCTTGGCTTCGTCGTTGAGCGCCTCTGACGACGGGATGCGCCACGTCGGCCGGGCGCTCCGGTCGCGAGACCAGGGTCATGCCGGCTCTTCGGCCAGCCACGCCGCCACCAACAGCCGGTCGATGGAGTCCGGGCGCCCGAGCCTGCCGGTGACCCGCTCGTACTCCCGGACCTCGTCGCGGGTGAACCAGCGCGCCTCGACGATCTCCTCGCCGTCGACTTCGACCGCCTCGCCGGTGGCGGTCGCGCGGAAGGCGACCATCATCCCCGCCGGGAAGGGCCAGGGCTGGGACCCGAAGTAGGTGACGTCGCGCAGGGCCAGGCCGGCCTCCTCGCGGATCTCGCGGCGGACGGCGTCCTCGAGCGACTCGCCGATCTCCACGAAGCCGGCGAGCAGCGAGTAGCCACCGGCCGTGGAGGCACGATGGCGGGCCAGCAGGCACCGGCTCGCCGGCGTGCCGGACTCGACCAGGGTGATGACGGCCGGCTCGATGCGCGGAAACAGCAGCCTGCCGCACGCGTCGTCGGTGCAGACTCGCAGGTGGCCTGCGTCGCGCGGCTCGGTCGGCGCGCCGCAGCGGCCGCAGTGACGCTGGTGACGGTTCCAATGCAGGACGCCGCGGGCGTACGCAAGCACGCCGGCGTCCGCAGACGTAAGGTTCCTGAACAACGACCGGATGTCGACAGCGGCCTCCGCTGCCGCGAGCGCCCGTGCGTCGCCGAGCTCGTGGTCTGAGAGATCGACCGCGAACAGCGGGCCGCGGTCATCGATGCCGAGCAGCACGAGCTCAGAGACATCGCCGGCTGCGGCAAGGGGCAGCGTGACCGGCACAGGGGGATCTCCCGAGACCAGACACTGATCGCGCCACATCGGATGGACGCGTGCCCCGGGATCGGCGGCCGCGGCGCTCACCCACGCCGGATCCCGCCGGCGATCGGCGGCGCGATCCAGACGGACTCCGGCGTAGGGAACGGGGTCCATGGGATCGGTCATGAGGGCCGCTCGGGCGTCTCGGCACCGCCCGCCGGAGTGCCGCCTTCCGAGAGGATCTCGATGTACCCCTCGGTGCCGTGCACCCGGATCCACTGTCCGTCACGGAGCAGGGTGGTCGCATCTTGGACGCCGACGACGGCCGGCAGCCCGTACTCCCGGGCGATCACCGCGCCGTGGGTCATCAGCCCTCCGACCTCGGTCACGAGACCCTTGATCGCGAGGAACAGCGGTGTCCAGCTCGGGTCGGTGTAGGTCGTGACCAGGATGTCCTCGACGCCGAGGTCGGCGTGGGCGATGTCGTGGATCACCCTGGCGCGTCCCTCGACCGTTCCGGTCGAGACCGGGACGCCGACGAGCGCGCCGGCGGGCAGGTCCTCACGTCGATATGCGCCTGTGACGACCTCACCGTCGGAGGTGAGCACCCGCGGTGGCGTCAGGGTCACATGGTCGGCGAACTCGGCCCTGCCACGCCCGATCAGATCGAGATCCACGTGCTGGGTGGCGACGGCCTCGCGCAGTTCCTCAAAGGTGAGGAAGAAGCTGTCCTCCGGCGTCGGCAGGACGCCTGCCTCCACGAGTCGGTCGACCTCCGCCATCAGCGCCTGCTTGTACACGAAGAGGCGGCTGATGATCCCGTACTTGGGGTATTCGCGGTACCCGGCGAACGTCCGAACCCGGTCGATCATCCGCTTGGCCTCCTCCGCCCTGCGCTCCCCGTCCGCCAGAGCTCGCAGGCGTTCCAGGATCTCGCGCTCCCGGTCTGCAGCCATCTGCCGCCCCTCATCGAAGCGCCGCTTGGCCGCTCCGGGCTGGAAGCTCTCGACGTTGGTGAGAATCGCGGGCACCAGCGCGCTCGGCCGTTCGCCCCAACGCGGCCTGGTGATGTCGATCTCGCCGACGCAGCGCATGCCGTACCGGTCGAGGTAGCTCCGGATCGCTTCCCGCGCCGCGCGCCCGCCCGGGAGCGCGGACATCTCCTCCAGGAAGCCCGGATCCCGCCGTCCATCGTGGTCGACCCGCTTCAGGAGCTCGACGACCGCCAGGCTGCGACGGACCACGTCCGCGACGTCCAGCAGCGCCAGCCCCATCTCGGAGGTGACATTGCCGGGAGCCGACAGGGTGAGCGTGTCGGCGGCGTTCCTCTCGCCCAGCCACTCCTCGAGATGATCGTTGAGCCACCACGCGGCCTGCATCCCCGCCATGATCGCCTGGACGCTGAGCGGATCGGAGAGGATCGCCCTGTGCGCGGCGAACGCCTCCAGCAGGAAGTCGAACAGCGCCGGTCCGGACCTGCTCTGGATGTCGCGCTTCAGGGCGGCGATCGAGTCGCGGTCGCGCCTGATCAGATCGCTCACGATCTTCGGATCAGTGTCGATCTCGGTCGGCGCGCCGAACACCACCGACGGCTGAACCGAGCCGCCGTCGTCCGGAACCGCGGGAAGAAAGCCACCGCGATCGACGATCGTCTGAAGCGCGTCTGCGATCAACGGGTCACCTCTCCCCATGACCTGCAGGAGAGCATCCCTGCTCCTCGGCGACGCCAGTCGCTGAGTGACATCGACGAACAGCCTGCCGCCCGCCTCGTGCATCGGCGCCATGGCCGTCATCTGCCACACCGAGATCCCCAACGGCGTCATCGCCTCGGTCATCATCTGCTGATGACCGACTGACACGTATACGTGGTTGTCACCATCAGCGGCCTTGGGGATCGGGAAGAGGGTCGTGATCGGCCGGCTCTGGACGATCCAGAATCTGCCCTCGGCCAGACACCACTCGATGTCCTGCGGGCACCCGAAGTGCGCTTCGATCCGCTCGCCGATCGCCACCAGCCGCATGACGTCCGTGTCCGTGAGCGCATGGGTCTCCGCAACCACCGCCTTCGCGACGATCTCGCCGCCGCGCACCTTGAACGTGTCCGCATTGACCGTGCCCGAGACGAGCGCCTCACCGAGCCCGACACAGGCTTCCACGGCGCGGACCCTCCGGTCGGAGGTGATCGGGTCGGCCGTGAACAGGACACCCGCAGCCTCCGCGGGCACCATCCGCTGCACCACCACCGCCATCTGGACCTTCCGGTGGTCAAAGCCGTTGTGCACCCGGTAGGTCACGCCCCGCTCGCTGAAGAGCGAGGCCCAGCACAGCGCGACATGCTCCAGGATCGATGCCTGGCCGGCGACGTTGAGGTAGGAGTCCTGCTGGCCCGCGAACGACGCATTCGACAGATCCTCGGCCGTCGCGCTCGATCGGACCGCATACGCGCCGTCCTCACCGAGCCGTGCGATCGCACGCCCGATCGCTGCTGCCAGATCGTCGGGCAGGGCGGTCGCCTCGAGTCCACCGCGGATCTGCGTGCTGAGCTCACCGATCGCCTCCCGGTCACTGACAGACACGCGGGCCAGTTGGGTGAGCCACTCCCCGATTGTGGGCACCTCGGCCACGAATCGCCTGAAGGCATCCGTGGTCACACAGAAGCCATCCGGCACCGCCACACCGTCGAGCTGTGACAGTTCACCCAGCCGGGCGCCCTTGCCGCCGACAGCCGCAAGCTGTGTCTGATCGACCGTGTGAAGGTCCAGTACGTAGGCCATTTTCTGCCGCTCCTGTTCGTCGCGCTCGGTGTGCGGCGGGCGATTATGCGGGACGAATCACGACCTCATGAGAGCCTTGAATCGTGTATAAAGTGATACTGGGGGAAGGGCGAGAATTCAGCCGCGTTCGAGCCCGATCAGCAGCTGCCGGCCGGCGCCGAGCGCAGCCGGGAGGATCGTGTCCGGACTCCCCGACTGGCCGAAGATGGCCGCGACGATCAACGAGCCCGTCCCCGGACGCGCGGCGAGCAGCACGCAGCCGCCCGCGGCGCTCGTCGAACCGGTCTTCAGTCCAACGACCCCATCCTGACCGAGCAGGCTGTTGAGGTTGTGCACCACCCCCGCCACCGGAACCAGGGCGCTCGACTCCGAGACGATCTGCGCGAGCGCGGGCTGGCCCATTGCCGCGACCCCGAGGCGAACCTGATCCGCCGCGCTGCTCGTCGTCGTGGCCGCGAGGCCGGACGGGTCGGTGTAGCGCGTCGAGGTCATCCCGAGCCGGCGGGCGGCCGCGTTCATCCGTTCCACGAACGCGCCGACGCTGCCCGCGTCCCAGCGGGCGAGGATCCAGGCGATGTTGTCAGCGGACGGCAGGAGCAGGGCCTCAAGCGCCTGGCGCTCCGTCAGCGCCTCGCCCGGCTCGACCGGCACGACCGACTCACCGGCGTGCAGCTCGGCCTGATACGCCGCGGCCTCGGCGGGCGCCACGACGATCTGGGGTCCGGAGCCGCCCGTGCTCAGCGGGTGATCGTGCAGAACCACGTAGGCGGTCATCACCTTGGCGACGCTGGCGATCGGCACCGGCCGGTCGGCTCCCGGTCCTCGGATCAGCCGACCGTCCACCCACGCGGCCGAATCGCCCTCGGAAGGCCACGCGACGCTCCCGGAGGCCGGATCGGACCGTGTCGGCGACGCAGCGGAACGCGGCGCATCCCTGCCCCACCACGACACTCCGAGAGCGATGGCGACCATGGCGCCAAGCGCGCCGGCGAGACGCATCCCGGACGCCCGACGTGCCCGTCTGCGTTCTGGTGGCTGGTAGCTCATGCCCGCCACTGAACGCGGACGCGCGTTGCCGGGACGTATGCGGTTTTCGATATGCCCCCGATACGGTCGGGCTGGCAGCATCGAACGTATGCGTGTGCTGATCGTCGAGGACGAGCCCTACATGGCCGAAGGCATCCGCGACGGTCTACGGCTTGAGGCGATCGCCGCCGACATCGCGGGTGACGGCGTCACCGCGCTGGAGCTGCTCAGCGTCAACGCGTACGACATCGCCGTCCTCGACCGCGACATCCCGGGGCCGTCCGGGGACGAGATCGCCGAGCAGATCATCGCCTCCGGCAGCGGCATGCCGATTCTGATGCTCACCGCCGCCGACCGGCTCGACGACAAGGCCTCCGGATTCGAGCTCGGCGCCGACGACTACCTCACCAAGCCGTTCGAGCTCCAGGAGCTCGTACTCCGCCTCAGGGCCCTGGACCGCCGGCGCGCCCACCACCGGCCACCGGTTCGAGAGGTCGCAGGGCTCCGTCTCGATCCGTTCCGCCGCGAGGTCTATCGCGACGACCGATACGTCCCGCTCACCCGCAAGCAGTTCGCTGTACTCGAAGTGCTCGTCGGCGCCGAGGGCGGGGTGGTCAGCGCTGAAGAGCTGCTGCGACAGGCGTGGGATGAGAATGCCGACCCGTTCACCAACGCGGTGCGCATCACCGTCTCGGCGCTGCGCAGACGGCTCGGCGAGCCCTGGGTCATCGCCACCGTGCCCGGGGTCGGCTATCGCATCGCGACCTCCCCTGGCCACCAGCATGAGGGAGAAGACCGTGGCTAGCGCCCGGGTGTTTCGTCTGCCCGCGCGGACCGTGCGGCTGCGGCTGACTCTCCTCTACAGCTGTCTGTTCGCCATCTCAGGATTCGCCCTCCTCGCGGCCACTTACCTGATCTTCCGCGGCAGCTCCGGGGTCGATCTGATCGTCTCGAGCGGGACGTCCCACCACGGAGCTCCGGCGAACCCGGAGGTCCTGCAGCAGGTGCGCCGGATGTACGCCGCGTCCGTCGCCCGCAACCGCCACGATCTGCACCGGGGGCTCATCCAGTCCGGGATCGCGCTGGCGATCATGAGCGTGATCTCGGTCGCTCTCGGCTGGCTGGTCGCGGGCCGGGTCCTGCGTCCGGTACGGACGATGACGACGAAGGCTCGGCAGATCTCCGAGCACGACCTGAGCGAGCGGCTCGCGCTGCCAGGCCCTCGCGACGAGCTGAAGGATCTCGCCGACACCATCGACGGCCTGCTGGCGCGCGTGCAGGCGCACGTCGCCGAGCAGCAGCGGTTCGCCGCCAACGCCTCGCATGAGCTGCGCACCCCACTCGCGATCACCCAGACCATGCTCGAGGTCGCCCGCAGCGATCCGAGGCGCGACACCGACCAGCTCCTGAGGCGGCTTCACGACGTCAACGCCCGGGCGATCGAACTCATCGACGCCCTGCTGCTGCTCAGCCGAGCCGACCGTCGGTCCTTCGCCCGAGACCACGTCGACCTGTCTCTGATCGCCGAGGAAGCCACTGAAGCGCTCCTGCCGCTCGCCGAGAAGCACGACGTCACGATCGAGACCAGCGGCGAGCTCACCGCCACCATCGGCTCACACGCGCTCCTGCTCCAGCTGACCACGAATCTCGTGCACAACGCGATCGTCCACAACCTGCCCGAACGGGGCAGCGTGCAGGTGACCGCGACCGCTCATCCGGGGCAGGTGGTGCTCACCGTCGCCAACACCGGCGACACCATCACCCCACAGCTCGCCTCCAGGCTCAGTGAGCCCTTCGTGCGCGGGACCGAGCGCATCCACACCGATCACGCCGGGACCGGCCTCGGGCTGGCGATCGTGAAGCGCATCACCCACGCGCACGACGGAACTCTCATCCTGACCCCGCGGACCGGCGGCGGGCTCTGCGCTGCGGTCCACCTCACGGCCGCGCCTCCCGGCGCTCAGGCCGACCCAGCGAGATCCACCCCGGAGCGCGACGCTTCCTCCAGCGCCTCCGGATAGCCGGCGTGTGCGTACCGGGCGACGCCGAGCGCGGGATCGGAGTGGAACACCCGCGCGATCTTGCGGGCCGCCAGCTCCGACCCGTCCGCGACCACCGTCATCGCGGAGTGGATGCTGCGTCCGATCCCGACGCCGCCTCCATTCCCGACCGCAACCCAGCTGGCGCCCTGGGCGGCGCTCAGAAGCGCCGACAGGATCGGCCAGTCGGCGATCGCGTCCGAGCCGTCGCGCATCCCCTCGGTCTCTCGCGAGGGCGACGCCACCGAATGGGGATCCATGTGATCGCGACCGAGCGCCAGCGGCCCGACGTCTCCGCGTGCGACGAGCTCGTTGAGGCGCGTGCTCACCGCCTCGCGCTCACCGAGGCCGAGCCAGCAGACGCGGGCCGGAAGGCCCTGGCGCGGCACGCGGGCTCGCGCGAGCGAGAACCAGCCCGCCAGCGAGTCGGTGCCGATCACATCGAGCGCCGCGTCCTCGGTGCGCCGCAGATCCTCCGGGTCGCCGCTGAGACAGATCCAGCGGTAGGCCCCGACGCCGCGAGCGAGGATCGGCCGCACGTACTCGGCGACGAATCCGGGGATCTCCTCGACCCGGCCAGCGCCGGCGATCGCCGCCTGCGCACGCAGCCCATTGCCGTATTCGAAGACGATCGTGCCGCGATCCCGCAGCGCGAGCAGCGCCTCGGCGTGAGCCACGAGCGAGCGGCGGATCGCCCCGTCGAACGCTCGCGCGGCGGCCTGGCCCTGCTCCCGGTCGGCCGCGTCCGCCGCTGCCCGCGCCTGGTCGGCGGTGCAGCCGATCGGGACGTAGCCGTGGCGGGGATCGTGCGCCGCGGTCTGGTCGGTGGCCACGTCGAAGGACACCCCGTCGCCGACCAGCCGAGGCGCGATCTCGGCGATGTTCGCCACGAGCGCCACCGCGCGGCCCCGCCGGGAGTCCCCCGCGTCCAGAGCCGCGAGGGCCTCGCCGTAGTCGGAGGTGACGGTGTCGACCCAGCCGTCCCGGGCACGGCGTGCGGCGCGCTCGGGGTCGACCTCCACGATCAGCGCCCGTCCTCCGAGGTTGGCGATCGCCAGCCCCTGCGCGCCCCCCATTCCGCCCAGCCCCGCGGTGAGCACGCGCCGACCGCTGAGCGTGCCGCCGAAGTGACGACGGGCGATCGCGGCGAACGTCTCGTGGGTGAACCCGAGGATCCCCTGGGTGCCGATGTAGAACCAGGAGGCGGCCGTCATCTGCCCGAACATCGTCAACCCCGCGGTCTCCAGACGTGCGAACTCCTGCTCGTCCGACCAGGCGGGAACGAGCATCGCGGTCGAGATGAGCACCCGCGGCGCGTCGGCGTGCGAGGGCAGCACCGCGACCGGCCGCCCGGACTGGACCAGCAGGGTCTGCTCGTCCGAGAGTCGGCGCAGCGCCGCGACGATGCGGTCGTAGTCCTCCCAGCTGCGCGCGGCCCTGCCCCGGCCCCCGTACACGATCAGCCGCGAGGAGTCCTCGGCGACCGCCGGGTCCAACGTGTTCATCAGACAGCGGAGCGCGCCCTCCTGCTCCCAGCCGGGACAGCTCAGCTCGGTCCCCAGGGGCGCCCGGGTCCCGATGCGTACGCCGGTGACGGATGCATCCATGGATCCAATCCAAGCAGATTGGATTTACGGATACAATCCTGCGATGTCCGTCGCCGGCCCGGCCCTCCCGCCCACAGCCACGCTGTCTGACCAGATCGCGTACCGCCTGCAGCGCGACATCCTTGAACGACGGATCGGACTCGGTGATCACCTCGCCCAGGACGAGCTATGCGCCCGGTTCGGGGTGAGCCGCACCCCGATCCGGGAGGCGCTCGCCCGGTTGGCCGCGTCGAGCCTCGTCGAGCTGCGGCCGAACCGCGGCGCGATCGTCCGCCGCCCCGGCCGGCGGGAGATCCGCGAGCTCTACGAACTGCGCGCGGAGCTCGAGGGGTTCGCCGCCGAACGGGCCGCGGCGCGCATCGACCGGCCGACGCTGCGACGGCTCGAACGCCTGCAGGGGGACCTGGCCGAGCTTCTCCGGGACCAACCGTGGCCCAACGCCGCCGACGAGGACCGCTCCGCGTTCGCCGCCGCGCTGGGAGCCGCCAACGACGCGGTCCACGACCTCGTCCTCGCCTGCGCGGAGAACGACGCGCTCCTCCAGGACGCGCAACGGCTGCGGGAGCGGTTCCCCAAGGACTACGTGACCGAGGCGGCCGGTGGCGCGGACGAGCTGCTCGCGCTCAACGTGACCGAGCACGAGGAGGTCCTCGCCGCGCTTGCCGCGGGCGACGGGCAACGCGCGCGCCGAGCGATGACCGACCACGTCGCCCACGCCGGGACGCTCCTGATCGAGCATCTCGCGCAGGAGCGATTCTGGGAATGACCGCACAGGCGCCCCGGTCGGCGGCGGTGCTCGGAGCGGGCACGATCGGCCTCTCGGCCGCGGTGTGGCTTGCGGCGCACGGCACCGAGGTCACGGTCATCGCCCGGCGCCTGGGCACCGTGGGGCAACGCCTGCGGGCGGCGCGCAGCCGCGCGGAGCGGCTGAGGTCGCTCGGCGCGCTCAACGCCGATCAGGCGCACGCGGTGCACGACCACCTCCAGGTCACGGTCGGGCCTCCGTCTGGAGTGAGGTTCGCGCTCGTGCTCGAGGCGGTCGCGGAGAATCTCGAGCTCAAGCGCGAGGTACTCGCTGGAGCCGAGGTGCTCCTCGACACGGACGGCGTGATCGCGACCACGACCTCCTCGCTCCCGGTGGCGGAGCTCGCGGCCTCGCTACGCCGGCCCGAGCGGTTCGCCGCGTGGCACTGGTTCCATCCCGCCGATCTGATCGAGCTGGTGGAGATCGTCCCGGCGACGACGACCGCCCCGGACACGACCGCGCGGCTCGCCGGCTGGTCGGCCGCACTGGGCAAGCGGCCGATCATCCTGCGCCTGGACACTCCTGGGTTCGTCGCCAACCGGCTCCAGTACGCACTGCTGCGCGAGGCCTATGCGCTGGTCGAGGCCGGGATCTGTGACGTCGCCGACATCGATACCGCGGTGACCGCTGCGCTCGGCGCTCGGTGGGCGGCGATCGGTCCCTTCGCCACGATGGACCTGGCCGGCCTCGGTGTCCATGCCGCGGTGGCCGAGGGCCTGTTCCCCGCGCTGTCGAACACGGGAACCGTCCCGGACACCCTGGCGAGGCTCACAGCGCAGAACGCCGGCGGTGCGCGCGAGGGACGCGGCCTGCTCGGCCGCTACGAGCCGGGGCAGCTCGAGCGCGTCGAGGAGGCGCGCGACCGGACGCTCGTGAGCCTCGGACGCGGGCGGGCGCGCTCATGACCGGCGACCCGACCGTGCTCGTGCTCGGCGACCGCGCCGTCACTCCGGAGGATGTGGTGGCGGTCGCGGCCGGGCGGACGGTCGCGCTCGGTGGGGCCGCCCGGGAGGCGATGACGGGTTCGCGCGAGGTGCTCGAGCGAGCGCTTGAGCGCGGAGACTCCATCTACGGGGTGACCCGCGGGGTCGGTGCCCTGAAGGGGGTCGCGGTGCCGGATGAGGAGCAGACCGCGTTCAACCGGGCGCTGCTCGTCTCCCACGCCGTCGGCCACGGTGAGCTCGCCCCACCTCAGTTCGCCCGGGCGGCGATGATCGCCCGCGCCGCCGGCCTGGCGCTCGGCCACGCCGGGGTCCGCCCGCACGTCGCCGAGGCGCTGTGCGCGACCCTCAACGCCTGGCTCACCCCCGGGTTGCACACGATCGGCTCCGTCGGGCAGGCCGACCTCAGCCAGATGGCGGAGATCGGGCTGGCGATCACCGGCCAGACGACCTCGCCCGATGAGCTGCGGGCGGCCGGGGTCGAGCCGCTCAGCCCCGAGCCGCGCGAGGCCCACGCGATCCTCAACTCCAACGCCTACACCGTCGGAACCGCATGCCTGGCGCTCGACCGGGCCCGGCGCGCACTCGGTGCGCTCGAGCGCTCCGGCGCCCTGTCGTGCGAGGCGGTCCTCGCCAATCCGGACGCGCTGCACCCGGCGATCGTCGCCGCGCGGCCCTATCCCGGCGACGAGGTCGCCCGCACCCACCTGTCGCAGCTGCTCGCCGGCGGCGCGCTGGCCGAGCGCCGGCGGGCAGCGCGCAACCTGCAGGATCCGCTGTGCTTCAAGGGCATCGCGCAGACCCACGGCGCGGTCCACGGGGCGCTCGCGCATCTGCACACCCAGCTGTCGATCGAGCTGCGCTCCTCGGGCGACAGTGCATTCGTGATCCGGGCCGAGGACCGGGCGATCTCGACCGGCGGACATGAGATCGCACCCGTTGCGCTCGCGCTCGATCACGCTCGCCTCGCCCTCGCCGGTGCGGTGACCATCGCCTGCGAGCGGATCCAGAAGCTGCTCGACCCGCGGTTCACCGATCTCCCCGCCGGACTCCGCGAGACACCGGACAGTCCGGAGGACGGGCTGGCGATCATCGGCCACGGCGCGGCCTCGCTCGCCGCCGAGGCTCGGCTGCTGGCCGCCCCGGTCACGCTCGAGCAGCCGACCTCCTCGATCGCAGAGGGGATCGAGGACCGGATCACGATGGCGCCCTCCGCGGCGGCGCGGTTGCACGCGATGAGCGGCCTGGTCATCCGGCTCGCCGCGGTGGAGCTCGTGTGCGCCGCCCAGGCGATCGACCTGCGCCAGACCGTGGACGAGCTCGGCGCCGGCACCGGGTCGGCGCACCGCCTGGTGCGCCGGCACCTCGACCGCGGGCCTCTCGCCGTCGACGCGAGCGCGCGGATCGGCGCGCTGGCGGCTGCCCTGGAGGCCGAGCAGGGCGTGTCGGCGGCCGAGCCGATGACCGTCGCGGCCCGGTCGGTGACCACCGCGACCGGGTCGGTGACCACCGCGAGCGAGCCGGTGACCGCCGCAGGCGGGCCGGTCCGCCGGCCGGAGCTGCTCGCCGCACTCGCCCAGGCAGCCGGGCCACTCTCACCAGAGCAGTGCGCCGAGCGGGCGCAACGGGCCGCCACCGCCCTCGATGTCTCAGAGCTGAGCGGCGAGGACGAGGGCGAGGCGGTGCTGCTGTGGCGCTCGGTGTCCTCGGAGGCGTGGCTCAACCTCTGGTGGCAGCCGCGCGACACCGGCTACCACGACCACGACGGATCGTGCGTCGGCGTGCACGTGATCAGCGGCGTCGCGCGCAACGAGGCCCTGATGTACGGCAGACCGCGCCTCGTGCGCGAGTACCGGGCGGGTGACTCGTTCAGCTTCGGCAATGACGGCATCCATCGCATGGAGCACGATCCCGGCGCGATCACCATCCACGTCTACTCCCCGCCGATCCGCTCCCTGGGGCACTACGAGCTCGTCGACGGGATGCTCCAGCGGACGCCGGGCGGGCCTGAGGACCCCTCGCCGCCAAGCCCGCTGCTGCTGGCGGACCTGGCGGGTCGCCCGGCTTGATCTGTGATTCGCGCGGTGGGATGATCGCTCCGCGAGGGGTCGCCGTCCAACCAAGGAGGCGAAGCATGGGCCGAGTGATGGCGGATTGCCGCCGTTGGCCGAGTGAGTCGAACTGCTCACTCACGATCATCGGCGAGCAAGACGAGGTCGTCCGTGCGGCGGCCGAGCACGCGGCGTCTGTCCATGGCCACGAGGACACGCCCGAGCTGCGCGAGCAGCTCCTTGGCTTCCTGGAGCCGGCCGAGGACTATTCGAACGCGCCGAGGGAGCACGAGCCGCTGCCGAGCTGAGCCTGTCGCGGCGCTCTTGGCAGGGGTGAGAGCGCCGCCCGCAGGCCGGGATCGAGAGGAGCACCGGTGGCAGACAGATTCGATGTGATCATCGTCGGGGGGCGCTGCGCGGGTTCACCGCTGGCGGCGCTGCTCGCGCGACAGGGCCTGAGCGTTGCGGTGGTCGAACGGGCCGCGTTTCCCAAGGACACGCTCTCGACGCATATCTTCCAGGCACCGGCGATCAACTTCCTGCGCCGGCTGGGCGTGCTGGAGAGGGTCCGCCAGACGGGTGCCCGGATGTGCAACCGGGTCGATCTTCGCCAGGAGGACTTCCACGGAAGCTTCGATGTGGCGCGGCGTTCGGGCGACGAGGGCGCGTTCATGTCCGTCCGGCGCTTCGTGCTCGATCCGATCCTGCTCGACGCCGCCGCCGACGCCGGGGCCGAGACCCTCATGTCGACCACCGTCGTCGGGCTGGTCCGCGACGGGGGCCGAGTCGTCGGGGTGAGAACCGCGTCAGACGGAGCGCAGCGGACTCTGTTGGCCAAGCTGGTGGTCGGCGCCGATGGGCGCAACTCGACGGTGGCGCCCATGGTGGGCGCGCGCAAATACAACGTCACACCCGGCGAACGGTTTGGCTACTGGCGCTTCTTCGCCGACGCGGATCCCGGCCCCGATCCCCCGGTGATCTATCACCGCTGGGAGGGCCGCTTCGTGATCGGGATGCCCAGCGACGCGGGGCTCTACCAGGTGATCCTGCTGCCCGACATGATGTTCCTGAACGAGTTCCGCCGGGACCGCGAGGTGGCATTCATGGACCACATGCGGGCGTGCTCGCCGGTGGCCGCGACGCTCACCCGCGCCCGCGCCGAGGGCAAGATGCTCGGGATGCTGCGGTTCGAGAGCTTCCTGCGCGAGCCGTCCGGACCTGGATGGGCGCTGGTCGGCGACGCCGGTCACTTCAAGGACCCGGCACCGGGGCAGGGCATCTCGGACGCGTTTCGCCAGGTCGAGGCGCTTGCCCCCATCATCGTCCGGGCGATCCATGAGGCACCTGAGACGCTCGATGAAGAGCTCGCGGCCTGGGCGCGGTGGCGCGACCGCGACGCGGCCGAGCACTACTGGCTGGCGGCGGACTTCGGTGCCGCCGGCCGCGCGCCCGCCACCGTCGTCGAGGTCACGAGGCGACTCTACGAGCACGGCCGAACCGAGGAGCTCGGCGATGTCTTCATGCATCGCCGCAAGCCATCGACGGTGTTCGCCCCGCCGCTGGTGATCAGAGCGACCGCGGCGGCGCTGCGCCGACCGGGCGCCGACCGCGGTCAGGTGCTGCGCGAGGCGCGTCAGCTGGTCGCCACCGACGGTCGGCGGCGACGCCTCAACCGCCGGCCGGACTACGTGGCGCTCGAGGCACATCGCGACGCCGGCGAAACCGAGGTCGCCGAGGAGGTGGCGGCGTCAACGTGACCAGGCCGGAGACACAGCTGGTCGCCGTCGACGGCGTTCGTTCGCCGGTGCTCACCAGCGGGGACCCGGACACCCGCGAGGCCGTCGTCTTCGTGCACGGCAACCCCGGCCCCAAGGAGGACTGGACGGACCTCATGACCCGCACCGGCGAGTTCGCGCGCGCGATCGCCCCGGATATGCCGGGCTACGGCGCCGCCGACCACCCGGCGGACTTCGACTACTCGAGCCACGGCTATGCCCGGCACCTGGCCGGGATCCTCGATCAGATGCGGATCGACCGCGCGCACCTCGTCATGCACGACTTCGGCGGGCCGTGGGGCCTGGTGTGGGCGGTCGAACATCCCGAGGCGTTCGCCAGCGCGACCCTCATCAACACTGGTGTGCTCCTCGACTACCGATGGCATCGACTGGCTCGGATCTGGCGGACGCCCGTTCTGGGCGACCTGTTCATGGCGACCTCCACCCGAGCGGGCGTGCGAATGGTGGTCGGCCACGACAACCCGCGGCTGACCCCGGCAGCGATCGACCGCATCTACGACGCATCTCGCGCGCGGCACACCAAGCGCGCGGTGCTGAAGCTCTATCGGTCGACCCCCGCCTCGGCGATGGGCGCGCTGGGAGCGCCGCTGCGCGAGCTCGACCGTCCCGCGCTCGTGGTGTGGGGGACCACCGACGCCTACCTCCCCTGGCAGCAGGCCGATCTCCAGCGCGAGTCGTTCCCGTCCGCCCGGATCCAGCTGCTCGAAGGGCTCGGGCACTGGCCCTTCATCGAAGACCCCGCCCGGGTTGACGAGGTCGTGATCCCGTTCCTGCGCGAGCAGGTCGGCGGACGGTTCGGGAGCTAGGCAGAGCTCAACCGAGACCGCCCGGTTGGCGGTGTCGTAGAGGATCGCCGCGTCGCTGACGACCACGTCGGCTCTGCCCGGGTCACGGGGTGACCGCCCGCAGCCTAGAGGTCGGGCAGGCGCAGATCCGGCAAGGTGCCCGGGTCGAACTCGCCGGCGTAGCTGCGGCGGTGCAACTCGGCCGGGTCGTCGAGCTCGCGCCAGGCCGCCGCCAGCCGGTCCGGATCGACGTTGATCC
>DATJTS010000065.1:0-46536 GCA_035503035.1 Solirubrobacteraceae bacterium | reverse complement strand
GACTGAACTGCTCGTGCTTCAGCAGGGGTTGCTGTTCGCGCGCTCGGCGTCGGATGCCGATGCGGTGCGCGCGTTCGTGTCGGTGGCCGATGGCGCGCTGACGATCCTCGACCGCGAGCCGAGCGAGCCGGTGCTGCTGCTATACGCGGGCGTCGCCTGCTACGAGCTGTGGGCGCTCGACGGTGCACGGGCGCTGTTCGGCGCGGCGGCCCGGCTAGATCCGAGCCTCCCTGACCTGGCGCGCAACCGCGACCAGCTCGCCCAGCGACTGCGCGGCCGGCGCCCCAGCCGGCCGCTGCACAACGCGGTCCCCGCCCTGGTCCGCCGCGCGCGCGGGATCTCGGGCCGCGCCCGAGCCGCCACCGGGCTCACCATCAGCCTGTGCATGATCGTCAAGGACGAGGAGCAGATGCTGCCCCGCTGCCTGGAGGCGATCCGACCGGCCGTCGACGAGATCATCGTCGTCGACACCGGCTCGACCGACGCGACGATGGAGATCGCACGTTCCTTCGGCGCCCGCGTGATCGAGTGCCCGTGGACCGGATCGTTCGCGGAGCCACGGAACGTCTCCTTCGATGCCGCGACTTCGGACTGGATCATCTACCTCGACGCCGACGAGGTGCTCGTCGCCGAGGATGTGGAGCGCCTGCGGGAGCTGACCGGCCAGACCTGGCGCGAAGCCTTCCATCTGATCGAGACGAGCTTCGTCGGCGAGCTGGGCGACGGCGCCGCGATCGTCAACACGGCCCTGCGCGTGTTCCGCAACCGTCCCCAGTACCGCTTCTCGGGCACGATCCACGAGCAGATCTACACGACGCTGCCCAGCGATGTCCCCGGCCGCGTCGGCCACAGCTCGGTTCGGATCGAGCACTACGGCTATCTCGAGGACACGCGCGCGGCGAAGGACAAGTCGACGCGCAACCTCTCGCTGCTGCTCGAGCAGCGCGACTCGGGCGCGCCGGCGACGCCGTTCCTGCACTTCAACCTCGGCTGCGAGTACGCCGCCCTGGGCGACACCGGCAAGGCGATCGACGAGCTCTCCAGCGCATGGAGCCTGCTCGTCGCGGGAAATGAGGTGCTCAGCACCTTCTACTCCCCCTCGCTGCTGTCCACCCTGATCCGCGCACTGCGGCTGAGCGGCCGGCCGGCGGAGGCGATCTCGTTCGCCGAGACAGGACTTGGCTACTTCCCCGACTACACCGACCTGCTGCTCGAGCAGGCGGCGGCCCATCTCGACCTCGGCCAGCGCGACGCGGGAGAGACGCAGCTCGAGCGCTGCATCGCCCAGGGCGACGCACCGGCGAGTTTCGGCGGGCTGGTCGGCAGCGGCACCTATCTGCCCCGGCTGGCGCTCGCCAAGCTGGCGCTCGACCGTGGCGACGCTGTGTCGGCTGTGACCCATCTCGATTGGTCGATCACGCATCACCCGAGCTACCTGGGCGTCGCCGCGCTGTACGTGACTGCGCGCCGTGCGCAGGGCGCGACCGCGAGGGAGATCCTCTCCGAGCTCGAAACCCGGCTGGATCCGATGACCGTTGCCGCCCGGATCGCGGTGGCGCGCGCCTTCGCGCGCTCGGGCGCCCCGGGCGCGGCGGTCTCTCAGTATCGCGCCGCGATCGAGCAGGGCGACGCCAAGCGCGAGAGCGCAGTTCGGGTCGCGCTCGCCGAGATCCTGCTCGCTCACGGCGAGTGGAGCCAGGCCGCCGAGGCGGTCGCACCGATTCCCGACGAGGACCCCTACGCGGCCCT
Organism: Solirubrobacteraceae bacterium; assembly: GCA_035503035.1. GTDB lineage: Bacteria > Actinomycetota > Thermoleophilia > Solirubrobacterales > Solirubrobacteraceae > Palsa-465. The sequence goes on along the minus strand of DATJTS010000065.1, from coordinate 44,787 downwards.
CGCATGCCGGATCGAGACCGCGGCGCGGCTGGCCGGCGGTGAGCTGGACAGCGCGCGTGCCTCGCGGGACCGGGCCGTCCGGGTCGGCCTCCCCCAGGCCGAGCGCGAGTTCCTCGACGCCTGGCTGCAGGCCGCCTCCGGCGAGCCGTGCCACCAGGAACTGGCGGTGGCGAGTGTCCCGCTGCTGGCCACGATGCTGGAGTTCATGTTCCGGGCGCGGGCGCAGGAGCCCTACGCGCAGCTGCGCGCCCTGCTCGACTCCTCACGCCTGCCCGCTCGCGAACGCGCCCAGCTGGTCGCCGAGATCCATCTGCGTCATGGAGATCCCGCCGGCGCGGCCGCACAGTGGCTCGCGGTCTGCGCGGAGGCGCCGGACGCGCGTGCGCGGTTCGGCCTTGCCCAGGTGGCGGCGGCGACCGGCGCCAACGACAACGCGATCCTGTTCGCGCAGGCGGCGCTGGAACTCGACCCGTCGTTCACCGCTGCGAGCAAGTTGATCGACGTGATCCGGCGCGCCCAGGCCGGCGCCCCGGCGTGAGTTTGGACGGATGATCGAACCGACTTCAAGTTCGGCCCTCGCGCGAACGATTACCCGGGGTACACGGCAGGGAGGCCCCCGATGGGCCACCGCCCGCCCCTTCCAGGTAATCGACAAGCGCCATGAGCATCAACCCGATCTCCGCCGACCTCACGCACGCGTTCTCGCAGAGCGTCCGGGATGCCCGGCGCGCCAACCTGCAGACGTCGGGCCCGGCGGCGCCGACAGGCGACTCGGTGACGCTCGACACGGTTCCGAGCTCGCCGCCCCAGGAGGTATTCGCGGCGATGCTCACTGCCGCCCAGGCCGCCGACCGGCTCGGCGCCGCCGGCAAAGCTCTCCACTTCAGCACCGACGAGACCAGCGGCCTCTCGGTGCAGCTGACCAGCCTCGACGGGACCGTGCTCGGCACGGTGTCGCCGAGCACCGTCCTCTCCGTCGCCTCGGGCGGCACCCTCGACTGACGAGAACCCGGAGCTGATCATGTCCACTTCCTCCACCGGATCGACGACGTCCACCACGACGGGCGGCTACACGCTGAGCACGCTGACCGGCAGCTCGACGCCGCAGGTCACCGGCCTCTCCTCGGGTCTGAACACCGATCAGATCATCGAGGAGCTGATGGCGACCAAGCAGGAGCCGCTGACGAACCTCGAGAATCAGCAGAGCCTGCTCAACGCGCGTAACTCCGAGCTCGAGACGATCCAGAGCCAGCTCCAGACGGTCCAGACCGACGCGATGGCGTTGCTGGATCCGAGCCTGTACGACCCGACGCAGACGGTCACCTCCAGCAACTCGTCAAGCGTCGGCGCGGCGCTGACCGGCAGCACGGGAGCCGTCGAGGGCGGCTACGCGGTGAGCGTCACGGCGCTCGCGCAGTCGGCGCAGCGCACGTTCACCTACAGCTCGCCGACGAGCGACGATGCGATCACGATCGACGGCCAGGCCGTGACGATCAAGGCGGGAGAGACGGCGACGAGCTTCGCCCAGGCGATCAACAACAACTCCAGCCTCGACGTGTACGCGACAGTGACCCAGTCGGGCAACCTGGTGCTCTCCGACCGGGCGACCGGCGACCAGTCCGTCTCCAACCCGGACTACATCTCGGTCGTCGACGGCGGCGGCTCGCTGACGGAGATCACCGCGGACGCACAAGCCGGCCAGGACGCCGCGTACTCGATCGGCACCGGCGCAACCCAGTACTCGGCGTCGGACACGGTGACCGACGCGATCCCCGGCGTCACCCTCACGCTGTCGGGCGTGACCGGGTCGAGCCCGGCGACGGTCAACATCTCCGCTCCGACGATGAGCAGCTCCAACGTGTCGACCGCGGTGCAGCAGTTCATCACCGACTACAACACGGCGATCACCACCATCCAGACCCAGCTCTCGACGACGCCCGCGGACACCAACGGCACCGAGACGGGCACCTTGTACGACGATCAGGATCTGAAGAATCTGCTCTCCCAGATGCGTTCGGCGATGTACGCGACGGTCTCGGGCATCAGCGGCGGATCGCTCACCTCGCTGCTCGCCGTCGGGGTGAGCACGGGCGCGACGACCGGCAGCGGAACCGAGTCCGCCAGCTCGCTGGCCGGCGATCTCACGCTCGACACCACCTCGTTGACGAACGCCATCACCGCCAATCCCACCGGCGTGCAGCAGCTGCTCGGCGGGTGGGCCAACAGCTTCTCCTCACTCGTCGGCACGGAGGCCGACGCCGGGGGCACGATCACCCAGCGGATCAACGGCAACACGACCGAGGTCAGCAGCCTCGGCAACCAGATCACGACGATGCAGGCCAACCTGACGGACCAGGAGAACCAGCTCGTCACGCAGTTCGCAGCCATGGAATCGGCTCTCTCGTCCAACAGCTCGGAGAGCTCCTGGCTCACCCAGCAGATCAACGCCCTCTGACCTACATGACCTCATACGCCCACGCCTCATCCGGTGCTTACCGCGCCAACGCCGTCCTGACCGCCTCCTCGCCGCAACTGATCGTGATGCTCTACGACGGCGCCCGGCGATTCCTGCACCAGGCGAGCGTCGCCATGTCCGAGCGGGACATCGCCACCGCGCACAACAAGCTGCGCAGTGCCGAGCACATCCTGCGTCATCTGCGCAACACGCTCGACATGAGCCAGGGTCAGATCCCGGCGAATCTCGCCTCGATCTACAGCTTCTCCCTGCGCCAATGCCAGCGCGCCCGGCTCGAGCAGAACCCCAAGCACCTGGAGCAGGTCAGCAAACTGCTCGGCCAGCTGCGCAACTCGTGGGCAACGATCGCCGACCAGCACGACGCCGCTCAGAGGACCGCCGCAGAGCGGACGACCGTCGCAGTGCTCGCCGGATGAGCGTGTTCGAGTCTCCGGCAGCGCCCTACGAGGCGCTGGAGGCGACGATCCGTCGCGAGCTCGAGCTGGTCGTGGCGCGTGATTTCGATCGGCTCGCCGCCGTCAAGCGCGAGCGCGCGGCGATCGTCAAGCTGATCGCCCCGGTGGCGCCGCCACCGGAGGCACGCGCGGCACTCGAGCGCTGCCTGGACCTGCAGGCTGAGATCGCGGCCGAGCTTGGCCGCGTGCGGAGCGCCATCGTGCGCGACCTGGCCCGCGTGCGCACGGCGCGCCGCGCCGCCGCCGGCTACGCGCCGGCCCACGCGTCGCATCGGCGCGTCCTCACCTCGGCGTGACGGGGGCGGGGCGCGGCTCCATCCGCGAGCCGCGAACCCTGACTCGCATCGGCGTTTTTGGACCGATGTACGACCGCCGAACCCGGGCCCGAACCCTCAAGGATCGGGCCCGGTGGCCGAGTATCCAAGCGACCTGCAAGGAGCGGGTCAGATGAGTGCCCACGGAGGGCCGGTCCGCGACCTATTGACCGCATGTCACTCCTTGATACGACACAGGTGTCCCTCGAATCTGCGATGCGCGGATCGATGCTGGACCAGACATATCTGGCGAACGACCTCGCCAACGCCGACACGCCTGGCTTCCAGGCGCAGACCGTCAACTTCCAGGGCGAACTCGAGTCGGCGATGCAGGCCGGCCAGTCCCCCACCTCGGTGAACTTCACCGCCGCCAACGAGGGCGGGGTCAATTCCGCCGACGGCAACGGAGTCGACGCCGAGCAGACCTCGGCGCAGATCTCCGAGAACGGGCTGCTCTACCAGGACCTCACTCAGGTCGCGGCCGCACGTGAGCAGATCATGCTGACCGCGATCGGCCAGGGCGGTGCCTCATGAGCTTCTTCGACGCCCTCAACATCTCCGCGAGCGGCCTCACCGCCGAGCGGATGCGGATGGACGTCACGTCCGAGAACCTCGCCAACGCCGAGACGACTCAGGGTCCGAACGGCAAGCCCTATCAGCGCCAGGAGGTCGAGCTTCAGTCCGTCGGTGGCGACTTCTCAACCTCGCTCTCAGAGGCGATGGGGAACTCGTCGGCGCCTCCCGGCGGCGTCGAGGTGGCGGGGATCGTCGCCGACAAGACGCCCGACCAGCTTGTGTACGACCCGGGTGCTCCGGGCGCGAACAAGGCGGGCTACGTCCGCATGCCCAACGTCAACTCGGTGACCGAGATGACCGACCTCATCGACGAGTCGGACACCTACCAGTCCGATGTGACGGCGATGAGCACATCCAAGACCATGTACTCCGACACGCTGGAGCTGCTCAAATGATTCCCGCCATCTCCGGCGTCTCCGCGCTCGGCTCCGCCGCCTCTGTCGGCTCGGTCGGCTCGATCGGCTCCACCTCTTCGGTCTCGGAGCCGGCGAAGACCGGCGCGGGCAGCTTCGGCTCCGCGCTCACCAGCGCGATCAACGGGCTGGACCAGACCCAGAACACCGCGTCCGCCGCTGCGCAGGGCCTGGCGACAGGCACGATCAGCGATCCGACGACCGCCGTCACCGCGGTGGAGAACGCGTCTCTGGCCATGGATGTCGCCTCCCAGATCCAGAACAAATTGATCTCGGCAGAGACCACTTTGTTCTCGCTTCAGGTCTAGCTGAGATCTGCCGATGGGCTCAGTAATGGACCTGGTGAGACGTCTGTCGCCGAAGGGCTGGGCGATGGTCGGCGGTGCCTTTGCGGCTGCCGTCGTCTTCATCGTGCTCGTGATGCACTTCGCCTCCGCGCCGAGCTACTCGACGCTGGAGACGGGCATCGATCCTTCGCAGACGAGCAAGATCACCTCGACGCTGTCGACGGAGGGGATCCCGTATCAGATCCAGAACGGCGGCACCGCGATCGCGGTCGAGTCCGGCAAGACCGCTCAGGCCCGTGTCGCGCTCGCCAGCGCCGGCCTCCTGGGCAACTCGCAGCCCGGTTTCTCGCTGCTCGACAAGCAGTCGCTGGGGCAGTCCAACTTCCAGCAGCAGGTCACCTACGAGCGCGCGCTCGAGGGCCAGCTCGCGTCGACGATCGAGACGATCGACGGCATCTCATCTGCCCAGGTCAACCTGGTGATCCCCGACAGCCAGGATCAGCTCTTCTCCGACCAGAGCCAGTCGGCCACCGCCTCGGTGCTGCTGTCGGGCTCCTCGGACCTGCAGCCGGGCGCGGTCCGCGGGATCGCCCAGCTGGTCGCGTCCAGCGTGCCCGGGCTGTCGCTGAACAAGGTGACGATCACCGGTTCCAGCGGCGCCGAGCTGTGGCCATCGTCGTCGGCCGGCTCCGGCGGCGGGCTCCCCGCCGAGGAGGCTGCCGAGCAGAAGTACGACTCCTCGGAGTCGACGATGGTGGAGGCGCTGCTCGCCCAGACGCTCGGCGTCGGCAAGGCCCAGGTCGTCGTCAATGCGACGCTCAACGCCAACCGCGCGACCCAGGAGCAGCTGATCTACGGCAAGAAGGGCACGGCGCTGGACGCCAACACCTCCAACCAGACGCTCAAGGGCAACGGCTCGGCGGCCTCCGGCACCTCCGGCACGACGAGCAACATCCCCGCCTACTCCACCGGCAGCGGCTCGGGCGGAACGAGCAACTACAAGAACGACACCAACCACACCCAGTACGGCGTCGACAAGACGATCACGCATTCGGTGATCGCCCCGGGCGCGATCCAGCGCCAGAGCGTGTCGGTGCTCGTCAACTCCAGCATCCCGGCGTCCGAGCTGAAGACGATCAAGAGCGCGGTCTCCAACGCCGTCGGCCTTGACCCCAAGCGCGGCGACCAGATCTCGGTCAACCAGCTGAAGTTCGCGCCAGCCAGCACGACCACGGTCAAGCCGGCCGCCGCCAACCCGATGATGAAGTACGGCAAGTACGGAGCGCTCGGGATCGGCGCCATCGTGTTCCTGGTCTTCATGCTGCGCGCCATCAAGAAGCGTGAGAAGGACTCCTTCAGCCAGCCCAAGTGGCTCTCCGAGCTCGAGTCTCCCCGGCCGCTGGCCGCGCTGGAGGCCTCCATGCCGGTCGAGGTCAGCTCGCTGCAGCCGCACGTCGGGGTCGCGCGAAAGCAGATCGAGGAGCTCGTGTCACGTGATCCCGATCTCGTCGCCCAGCACCTGCGCGCCTGGATGGCGGAGGACTAGTCGGGATGGCAGTCGAGCTTTACAACCCACCCCCGGGCAACTCCCCCGTGCCCGCCAAGCGGCCCCCGGCGCCGCTGCCGGCCAACATCAGGGGCCGCCGCAAGGCCGCCGTCCTGCTCGTCTCGCTCGGCGCCGAGCGCGCCGCCGAGGTGTTCGCACGCATGAACGAGCAGGAGATAGAGGAGCTCTCGCTCGAGATGGCGAACATGCGGATGCTCGAGCCGTCGATCGCGGACTCGGTGCTGGAGGAGATGGCTGCGACCGTCGAGGCGTTCGACGCGGTCACCGCGGGCGGCGTCGAGTACGCGCGCGAGGTGCTTGAGCGCGCCCTCGGCGGCGAGCGTGCCGCCGAGATCGTCGGCCGGCTCTCGACGGTGATCGAGAAGCGCCCATTCGAGTTCCTGCGCCGCACTCCCGCCGAGCAGATCGCGACCTTCCTGCGCAGCGAGTCCCCGCAGACGATCGCCCTGGTGATCGCCAACCTGCACACGACGCTCGCCGCCCAGGTGCTGTGCTGCCTGGACCAGACGACGCAGCCCGACATCGCGCTGCGCATCGCGCGAATGGCGGAGACCAACCCGCACGTCGTCCAGCAGGTGGAGGACGTGATGCGCCAGAAGCTCGCCACCGTCGTCGCCCAGGAGTACACGGGCGCGGGCGGGGTCAAGTCACTGGCCGAGATTCTCAACCAGTCCGACCGCTCCACCGAGCGCAACGTGCTGGAGCAGCTCACCGAGGCCGACGCCGAGTTGACTGCGGAAGTGCGCCGGCTGCTGTTCGTCTTCGAGGACATCGTCAAGCTCGACGATCGCTCGATCCAGCTCATCCTGCGCGAGACCGATCAGAAGGATCTCGCGCTCGCCCTGCGCGGCGTCAGCGAGGATGTCAAGGCCAAGGTGCTGTCCAACATGTCCGAGCGCGGCGCCCAGATGCTCGCCGAGGAGATGGAGTACCAGCCGCCCCAGCGCAAGCGTGACATCGAGTCGGCGCAGGGCAAGGTCGTGGCGGTCGTTCGCAGCCTCGAAGAGGCTGGAACAGTCGTCCTCGCCCGCGGCGAAGACGAAGCCGTCATCTGACCGCGGACGCTCAAGTTCGCCAGTTCGATTGACGACTACTCCCCATGGGAATCAGCGTCCGGACAAGCGGGTCCGGACGCCCGCAAACGCAAGGAGCAGGCAGCACAAATGTCCACGGAGAACCAGTCCCACCAACTTGTCGTGTTCAGCCTCGGTGGCGAGCACTACGCCCTCCCGATCCAGCAGGTTCAGGAGATCATTCGCTACAGCGATCCGCGCTCGGTCGCCTCGCCGGCCGACTGGCTGCGCGGCGTGATCAGCCTGCGCGGGCGCATCGTCCCGGTCTATGACGTCGCCGCCCGCATCGGGGCGCGCACCGAGGTCTCCGAGCAGACCAAGATCGTGATCGCCGAGATCGGCACCGAGACCGCCGGGGTCATCGTCGACTCCGTCGAGGAGGTCCTCACCGTGAGCGAGGAGCAGATCTCCGCCACCCCGACCGCCGACAGCTCGCTGATCCAGGCGATCATCCGCGTCGAGGGGCGTCTGGTGGCGCTGCTCACGCTGGATTGCCTGTTCCCCGCGGCCGAATTGCCCACCGCGGCATGACACTCGCGGCCTCGACATCGACCCGCCCGCGCGTCGTCGTCGCCGATGACTCGGCGCTCATGCGGCGGCTCGTCGGCGACGTGCTCACGCGTGGCGGATTCGACGTCGTGGCCACCGCCCGTGACGGCGACGAGGCGCTCAAGGAGTGCCGTCGCCATCGCCCCGACGCAATGACGCTCGACCTCTCGATGCCCGGCATGGGTGGCATCGATGTGCTGCGCACGATGCGCGGCGAGAACCTCGACCTCCCGGTCGTCGTCGTCTCGGCGTTCTCGCCCGCCCAGGGCGCCTACGCCGTCGACGCGCTTGCCGAGGGAGCCTTCGAGCTCGTCACCAAGCCGACCGGCCTTGGCGACGCACCCGTGTTCGAGCAGACGCTGCTCGGCCGGGTGACGCTCGCGGTCACCTCGCGCCGCCAGGCGACCGCGCTGCGCCTGACCCCGACCCCGCAGCCGCTCGACGCCCCATGGCGCCGGGCGCTTGCCGCCGCCAAGCAGCCGACCCCGCGCGCCGCGCCCGCGCCGGCGCCCCGCGCCTCGACCCGCGGCGCGAAGGTCGTGCTGATCGCGATCTCCACCGGCGGCCCCAAGGCGCTCGCCGCCCTGCTTCCTCAACTTCCCTCCCCGCTGGGCCTGGGCACGATGATCGTGCAGCACATGCCGGCCGGCTTCACCGCCTCGCTCGCCGACCGCCTCAACCGCGCGAGCAAGCTCACCGTCAAGGAAGCCGCCGGCGCGGAGATGCTCAACCCCGGCGTGGTGCTGCTCGCTCCGGGCGGCAGGCATCTGCGCATGGACGACGCCGGCCGGACCCAGCTGTCCGACGATGACCCGGTCGGCGGGCTGCGGCCACGCGCCGACCTCACGATCGAGGATGCGGCCCGCCGCCACGGCGATCGGCTGCTGCTGGTGGTGATGACCGGCATGGGCCAGGACGGGCTGCGCGGAGCGCAGGCGGTGCGCCGGCATGGCGGCCGGGTGCTCGCCGAGGCCGAGGAGACGTGCACCGTCTACGGCATGCCGCGGGCGGTCGCCGAGGCCGGCCTGGTGGACCGCGTCGAGCCGCTGCACGCGCTCGCCGACGCGATCGCCGAAGAGGCGGGGTCATGAGCATCATCACCTCTCAGGGCGCTGCCTCGAGCTCGAGCACGGCCGATGACTACGTTGTCTTCTGCGAGGGCCTGCGTCGGATCTGCGGCGTGGACCTCACCCAGTACCGCCGCCCGCAGATGGAGCGGCGACTGCGCACCTTCTTCAGCCGGCTGGGGATCGAGGATCTCGCCGAGACCCTGCCGATGCTCCGCGCCGACGGCGAGCTGCTCGACAACCTGCTCGACCGGGTGACGATCAACGTCTCCCAGCTCTGGCGCCATCCCGCCCAGATCACGCATCTGGAGCAGAGCGTGCTTCCCGAGCTCGCCGCGGGCACCTCGCGCGTGCGGATCTGGAGCGCGGGCTGCTCCTACGGTGCCGAGGCCTACACGATCGCGGCCGTCTGCCGCAGCTGCATCCCCACGGCCACGGTGTCGATCCTCGGGACCGACATCGATCGCCGGATGGTGGAGCGCGCGCAGGGCGGGCGTTTCTCGCTCGACGACGCCCGCGCCGTGCCGGAGCCGACGATGCGCGCCGCGTTCGACCGCGTGCAGGACGGCTGGCAGGCGCACGAGGCGCTGCGCCGGATGATGCGCTTCGAGATCGGCGACCTGCTGCGCCTGCAGCCGCGGCCCGACAGCCATGACCTCGTCGTCTGCCGTAACACCGTCATCTACTTCTCCGAACCGGTGCGAGACACGCTTCACGAGCGTCTCACTGCATCCCTTCGCCCGGGCGGCTACCTGCTCGTCGGCGCGACCGAGCGCGTCGCGAACCCGGCGTCCCTCGGCCTGACCCCCACTGCACCGTTTTTCTACCGCAAGGACCGATGATGGACACCTCTGAGTACATGCCGATGTTCCTGGCCGAGGCCGAGGAGCACCTCCAGGAACTCAACCTTGCGGTCGTCAGCCTCGAGGAGGACCCGCGCAACCGTGAGAAGGTCGACACGATCTTCCGGATCGCGCACTCCCTGAAGGGCATGAGCGCAACGATGGGCTTCGAGCAGATCGCGACGCTCACCCACGAGATGGAGGACGTCTTCGAGCTGCTGCGCCAGCGCGAACGCGCGCTGTCGCGCGAGGCCGTCGACACCGTGCTCGCCTGCCTGGATGCGCTGGGCGGCGCCGTCGAATCGATCGAGTCGGTCGGCACCGAGGAGCTCGACCCCTCCGAGCTGATCACTCGCCTGCGCAGCCTCGTCTACGCCCGCGCCCCCGAGCAGGAGATCGAGCGCCAGGGCGGCCGGGTCGTCCCTGACCTGGAGGCGTTGCTCGGCGACGGGATCCGGGTGCTCCACGTCCGCGCAGTGCTCAGCGATGCGGTGCTGATGCCGAGCGTTCGTGCCCACATGGTGCTGGCTGCGCTGGGCGAGCACGGGGAGACGCTCGGCTCCGCCCCGACGCCCGACGGCGTCGAGCAGTTCGACGGCAACCTGATCGAGGCGTGGCTCGCGTGCGAGCACGAGCTTGAGGTCGTGACGAGGACCGTGGCCGGAATCTCCGACGTCATCGGCGTCGAGATCGACGAGCTCTCGGCCACCTCTGCCGACGAGGCCACTGAGCGGAGCGTCCCCGTCAAGGAAGCCGCCGCTCCGGTGGACACCGCCGCTGTGCCGGCGGCCGCCGAAGCGCCCGAGCCCACCGCAGCCACCGACCAGGAGGAGTCAGACCCTGCCGCCGAGCCCGGCGCGGCGCCCGCTCCCGCCGGTCCCGCCAAGCCGCGCCAGGCCGCCGCCGCCCGACCCGCCTCGGGCAACTCGCGCACCGTGCGCGTCGACGCGGAGCGCCTGGATGCGCTGATGCACTCGATGGGCGAGCTCGTCATCCACCGCACCGCGCTGGAGGCGATCGCATCGCAGCTGGACGTGTCCGAGCTCCACCAGGCGATGCAGGAGCTCACCCGCAGCTCACAGGCCCTGCAGGCGATGGTCATGCAGGTCCGCATGATCCCCGTCGACGTCGTGTTCCTGCGTTTCCCCCGGCTCGTGCGTGACCTCTCGACCAAGCTCGGCAAGGACGTCCGGCTCGAGCTGATCGGTTCCGAGACCGAGCTGGACCGGACGGTGGTCGACGCGCTCGGCGACCCGCTCGTCCACCTCGTGCGCAACTCGCTCGACCACGGCCTTGAACCTTCCGAGGAGCGTCGCGCCGCGGGCAAGCCCCCCGAGGGCACGCTGCAGATCGCCGCGCGCCACGCCGGCGGATCCGTCGTGATCGAAGTGCGCGACGACGGCCGGGGCATCGACCCCGCCGCGATCGCCCGCAAGGCAGCCAAGTCCGGGCTGATCGACCCCTCGACCGTCGACGACATCGACATGGCGGGGGCCGTCGAGCTGCTGTTCACTCCAGGCTTCTCGACCGCCGAGACGACAAACGACATCTCGGGGCGCGGGGTCGGGATGGACGCCGTGCGCGCCAAGATCCGGGAGCTCGGTGGCGAGGTCATCGTCGAGTCCGTCCATGGACAGGGCACCACCGCCCAGATCCGGCTGCCGCTCACCCTCGCGATCGTGTCCGGACTGCTGGTCGACATCAGCGACGGTCCGTACGCGATCCCGCTCGACCGTATCGAGCGCACACTGCGTCTCGCCGAGCATCCCGTCCAGTCGGTCGCCGGCGAGCAGCTGCTCGTCCTCGACGACGCCGTGCTTCCGCTGCTGGACGCCTCGCGCGTCTTCGGGCGGGAGCCCAGGCCGCACGAGTTCGCGGTGATCGTCCGCAGCCGAGAGCAGCGGATGGCGCTCGCCGTCGACGAGCTCATCGGTCAGCGTGAATTCGTCACCCGCCCCCTCCCTGGGGCGGTCTCCGGCGGAGAGCCCGTGTCGGGCGGCACCGCCCTGCCCGATGGCCGGATCGCGTTGATCGTGGATTGCGACGCGCTCTCCCCCGTCGGCACGCAGCGCCCCATCACAGCCAACGTCGACCTCGCCGCGACGGCGTCCGCCGCCGTCGCCGCCTGAGCGGATCGGAGCTCCCCCGTGACCATCAGCCTGAACGACTCGCAGCTCGACGCCCTCCGGGAACTGGCCAACATCGCCTCCGCGGGCGCCGCCGGCGCGCTGTCCCAGATGCTCGCGCGCGAGGTCGACATCTCGGTCCCGCGTGCGGTCGCGTGCTCGATCGCCGACGCGATCGACTCCTGTGGCGACCCTGAGGAGGAGGTCACCGCGGTGCTGATCGGTGTCGCGGGAGATTTCGGCGGCCAGGTGCTGCTGCTGGTCCCCCCGGAGCAGACCTTCCAGATCTGCGAGCTCCTGGGTGTCGAGGCGGGTACCGAAGTCGGTGAGTCCGCGCTGCGCGAGATCGGCAACATCCTGGGCACCTCCTACCTCAACGGCCTGGCTGCGATGACCGGCCTTGATCTGATGCCCTGCCCCCCGCTGCTGCAGGTCGACATGGTCGGCGCACTCGTTGCCTCGGTGATGACCGAGGTGGCCGGCGACGACGACGTCGCCCTGCTGCTCGACTCCGAGCTGACGATCGCCGGCGAGCAATGCGCGATCGGCTTCATGCTGCTGCCGACCTCTGGCGGGATCGAGGGGCTGCTCACGCCTCTCGGTCTCGGCCCCGACGTGAGCTGAGCCGGATGACGCATGCACGCATCGGAGAGATCGTTGTCTCAGGCAATCCCGACGATGAGCTCGTGGCCCTCGGGCTCGGCTCATGTATCGGTGTGGTCATGATCGACGCACAGGCACACGTTGCCGGTCTCGCCCACGTGATGCTGCCCGAATCGGGTGGCGAGCGCGCAGCCAAGGGCAAGTTCGCCGACACGGCGGTCCCGGAGCTGCTCGCGCAGATGGCCGCGCACGGCGCGGTCCGCGGACGTCTGCGCGTGGCCATCACGGGCGGCGCGGCGATGTTCGGAAGCGGTGGCCAGCTGGAGATCGGTGCCCGCAACGAGGCCGCCGTCCGCTCGGCGCTGGGCGCCGCGGGGGTGCGCTGCGACGCCGCCGAGACGGGTGGCACGCAGGGCCGGACCGTGCGGATCTCCGTCGGTCATGGCGCGGCGACGGTTCGCATCGCCGGTGGTTACGAGGTCGACCTGCTCCCGGCCGCTGCCGGTGTGGCAGCGGGGAGGGCAGCCTGATGGAAGTGCTCGAACAGGATCGCATCGCCGCGCTCGTCGAGGCGGCCAAGGACGGGCAGTTGCCCGAATCCGAGCCGACGACCACGCGCCGCAGCGGACGGGTGCGCACCGTCGACTTCTCGCGCCCCACCAAGTTCGGTGCTGATCATCAGCGCGGCCTGAACCGCGCGACTGACACCTTCTGCCAGACCGCGAACACGCGGCTCTCCTCCGAGCTGCGCTGGCCGCTCGAGCTCGAACCGCTCGGCACCGCCCAGCTCACGTGGACGGCCACGCAGGGCCAGATCGCCCCCAATTCGCTGCTGGCGGTGCTCGAGATCGAGCCGGTGGGAAGCCGGATCGTGCTCGCGCTCGAGCAGTCGTTCGTGATCGTGTGCCTGGAGTGCATGCTCGGCGGCGCGCCGGAGAGACCGAGCCGCAATCGCCGGCTCACCGAGATCGACTGGTCGCTGGCCCACAGCCTGTTCGACTCGATCGTGACCCCGCTGTCGCAGGCCTGGAAGGAGCTCGGCGGAGTGACGCTCAAGGTCATCGAGCTCGACGCGCCTGACGCGAGCCAGATCGCGTCGGTGAGCGAGCCCACCTTCAGCACGCAGATCGAGGTCAAGATCAACCAGCAGTCCTACTCGCTGGGGCTGCTCGTGCCCTGGGCGGCGATCGAGCCGATCGAGCGCAGGCTCTCCGGGCGTGAGCAGGACGAGGAGGAGTCCGCCCATGGGACGCCGCTGCACGATCCGCTCGGCAATGTGCCGGTGGCTGTGCGCGCCGAGGTGGCGCACGTGCAGATGGCGGTCCGGGACATCCTCGCGCTCGGTCCCGGCAGCACGATTCACTTCGAGGCTCCGGCCGCCGATGGGATCGAGCTGTACGCCGACTCCGTCCCGCTCGCCCGGGCGCGGGCCGGTCGTCATGGCCCGAGGCGCGCCGTCCAGCTCAGCGGCTTCTTCGAGGAGGAGCGAAGCGGGACGACTCACGCCGCCGACTTTCAGGCGAGGCCGGACGCCGAGCGGAGGCGATCAGCGTGAGCGGCGCGGTCAACCAGCGTGATGCGCTTCTGCGCCTCGGCGCCTCGACCGCCGAGGCGATCGCCCAGGTCCTGGAGATCTTCGCCCCGGGCGCGGTCGAGCGCGGCGAGGTCAGTGTCCTTGAGACCGGCGAGTCGCCGTTCGGCTCGATCGAACCGGGCACCGTCGCCGCCGGCGTCTCATACGTCGATGGCGTCACCGGCGGCAACGTGTTCCTCGCCCCGCCGGCGAGCGCGCGCACGCTGGCCGAGCGGATGGGCGCGGGCGCCGAGGTCGAGGAGGGGGCCCCGCTCACCGATCTCGAGCTGTCCGCGGTCTCGGAGGCCTCCAACCAGATGATGGCGGCCGCTGCCGGCGCGGTCGGTGTCGTGCTCGGCCAGGAGATCGAGATCTCCCCGCCGCAGACGCGCACGATTGACAACGCCGCGCAGGCCGACGAGATGTTCGGATCGGCGCCGTACGCGACCTCGACGACCTTCCTGGTCGGCGGAGCGCGGTGCCGGCTGGTCCAGCTCGTGCCGAGCGCGTTTGTGACGCGGGTCGGCCAGGCGATGAACGAGTTCGCCAGTGACGACGGCTCGGCTCCGGCGGGCACCTCGCCCGACCACGGCGGTCCCTGCGACGTCGAGGAGACGCTCCGCGGCATCTCGATGCGCGTCTGGGCAGAGCTCGGCCGCACGAGACTCCCGCTCTCCGACACGCTGACCCTGCCGCTCGGGGCCGTCGTCGAACTGGACAAGCACGCCGATGCCCCAGTCGACCTGTACGTGAACGGACTGCGCTTCGCTCAAGGGACGCTGATGGTCGACGACAACGGTCATTGGACGATCCGCTTGACAGAGATGGAGAGCCGGGAGCCCGCCACCCCGGCACTCACCGACTGACCCCCACACACAAGGAGTTCCCAAGAAAATGGCACGAGTACTGGTAGTCGACGACGCTGCGTTCATGCGCAAGGTCGTCAGTGATGCGCTCACCTCCGGCGGCCACGAGGTCATCGGTCAGGCCGAGAACGGCGCTCAGGCGGTGGAGCAGTACACCGCGCTCCGCCCCGAGCTCACCACGCTCGACATCACGATGCCCGAGAAGGACGGCCTGGAGGCTCTGGCGGAGATCATCGCGATCGACCCGGGCGCGAAGGTCCTGATGTGCTCGGCGCTGGGCCAGGAGAGCAAGGTCATCGAGTCGATCAAGCTCGGCGCGAAGGACTTCGTGGTCAAGCCGTTCCAGCCCGAGGGCCTGCTCGCAGCCGTCGGCAAGGCGCTGGCCTAGTCACTCTCGCCCTCCCTGGACCGGCGGAGCGATGCTCCGTCGCGGAGGGCGGTTCCCGCTGCTGGAGGGCCGCGTGTGGGCGGCCCTCAAGCGCGCTCGGCCGCCGGCCGATAACGCATGTTGAGTAGTGGATCTCAGCCACCTGCACAGTCTCATCCGGGGGCGCGACGCAGGCGGGCCTCAATCGTTCGTCCGTCTGGTCTCGCAGGCGGAAAGGAGACTGAAGTGAAGAGGATGCGCAACGCATCGCTGCAGGTGAAGCTGTTCTCTGGGTTCGGGGTGCTCCTCGCGCTCACCACGATCCTCGGCGTGGTGCTGCTGCTCCAGCTCGGGACGCTGCATCGCGACGGCCACCAGCTGGCCAGCCGGCAGCTTCCGGTCGAGCAGACGATCGGGCAGGTCGGAATGCTGAGCAACGGCTACAACGGGGCCGCCGACGTCTACGCGAGCTTCGGCCCCAAGATCCAGCGGCAGATTGTCACCCTCGCGACGACCGACACGGGCAAGATCGACGCCGCGCTGCGCCAGCTCTCGACGCTGTCCACGAGCGCAGCCGAGCGCGCGCTCGTGCGCAAGTTGAGCGCCCAGTGGGCCACCTACCACGAGGCGTCCGCCGCAGCCTTCACCCCCCGGGCCTCCACCGCCGTCCTCAGCCACATCTACGTCCCCTTCACCGCGCTGCAGAAGACGGTCAACGCCGTCTCGGCGCTCGCGGCCGAGCAGGCCGGCAAGGTCGACCGGGCCGACCAGTCCAACTACTCCACGGCGCGCACGCTCGGACTCATCCTGCTCGTGCTCTCGATCCTCGTCGGGTCTGCGGTCGCGTTCACCCTGTCGCGCTCGATCAAGCGCGCGGTCGACGCGGTGCTCTCGCGCATCAACTCCCTCAAGGACAACTGCATCGTGTTCGTCTGGGAGGGCCTCGGCGCGTTCGCCGACGGCGACCTCACCCGCTCCTACGAGCCGGTGACCCCGCACATCGAGAATCCGTCGGGCGACGAGATCGGCCAGATCGCCACCGCTGTCAACGGGATCATCGACAAGATGGTCGAGACGCTCGCCGCGTACAACCAGTCCGCCGAGACTCTCCGTGAGGTAGTGGGTCAGGTGACGAGCGCCGCCGGGGACCTCGGCAGCTCCTCGAGCCAGATGGCATCGACCTCCCAGGAGGCCGGCCGCGCGACCGGTGAGATTGCGACCGCCGTGGGCGATGTCGCCCTCGGCGCCGAGCGCCAGGTCCAGCTGGTGGTCGCCGCCCGCCACTCGGCGCAGGAGGTGACCCGCGCGGTCGCCGACTCCGCCGCGCAGGCCAGCGGCACCGCCGAGGCCGCGCACGCCGCCCGGCAGCTGGCCGAGGACGGCGTGACCGCCGCGGAGGAGGCCAGTGAGGCGATGCGCACGGTGCGCGACAGCTCCCACGAGGTGACCGCCGCCATCCGCGAGCTCGCCGAGAAGTCCGAGCGCATCGGTGCGATCGTGCACACGATCAGCGGCATCTCCGAGCAGACCAACCTGCTCGCGCTCAACGCCGCAATCGAGGCCGCCCGCGCCGGCGAGCAGGGCAAGGGCTTCGCGGTCGTCGCCGAGGAGGTCCGCAAGCTCGCCGAGGAGTCCCAGAACGCCGCAGAGGAGATCTCGACGCTGATCGGGGCGATCCAGGGGGACACCTCCAAGGCGGTGACCGTGGTCGAGGACAGCGCCGTCCGCACCGAGCAGGGAACCGCCGTGGTGATCCGCACCCGCGAGGCGTTCCAGCGGATCGGCGACTCGGTGGAGGACATCAGCGCCCGCGTCGAACAGATCGCTGCCGCCTCCGAGCAGATCGCGGCCAGCGCCGAGATGATGCAGGACTCGATCTCCGAGGTTGCCTCGGTCGCGGAGCAGTCCTCCGCCTCCACCGAGCAGGTCTCGGCCTCCACGGAGCAGACCTCTGCCTCCGCCCAGGAGGTCGCCGCGACCGCCGAGCAGCTGGCCGGAAGCGCCGAGGAGCTCACGCGCCTCGTCGCCCGCTTCAAGGTTTCATCCTGACGTCGCGGGGCTCCGCACGCGCGGAGCGCCTGCAAATCGACGTCTTCAGACTCAAGCAACACGCATCCCGGGCCGATAACCCGGGATGTGTGCTCTGGGTGGGCACACACAGACCCCTCGATCCCTCGGAGATCCGCCGTGCCCAAGACCGCTGAAGTCGTCTCGCCGTTCAACTTTGAGCCGCTGGAGCCGCCGACGGTGCGCGGACAGGACGCTCTCGCTGCCGCGATGGAGGAGGCCGACGCGATCCGCGAGGCGGCGCGCGCCCAGGGTGAGGCTGAGGGCCGCGCCCAGGCCGAGCGCGCCGTCCGGGCCCAGTTCGAGGATGCGCTGCTGCTGATCGCCGAGGCGCATGACTCCCTTGACGCGTTGCGCGACGAGTATCTCCACGCGCTCAGCTCAGACGCGGTCGCCCTCGGACTTCGCCTGGCCGAGCAGATCGTCGCCGGCGCCATCTCGGTCGCTCCCGAGCGACTGGTCGACGTGGCCGAGCTGATGCTCCGCCGGCTCGCCGACCGCCGGCAGGTGACGTTGGTCGTCAACCCGGGCGAGCTCGACGTGCTCTCCGCGGCCGTCACCCGGCTGCGCTCCGAGCTCGGCGGCATCGACCACCTCGGAGTCCAGGCCGACCGTCGGGTCAGCCACGGCAGCGTGATCGCGCGCACCGAGGATGGGGAGATCGACGCCACCGTCGAAGCTCAGCTGGAGCGCGCCCGCGAGATCGTCTGCGCCGAGCTCGGACGGACCGTCGCGTGAGCGCGCTCGCCGAGACCTTCACCTCCGAAACGATCGCCCAGGTTTCACGCCGGCTGGCCGAGGAAGACCTCGCCCGCCGCGGGGGCCGCGTGCGCGATCTGATCGGCCTGATCATCGAGACCAGCGGCCTGTCGGTCGAGATGGGCGAGATCTGCCTCGTCGGCGAGGGCCGCGACGGGCGTGCGCCGGTCCCCACCGAGGTCGTCGGCTTTCGTGGCGGTCGTACGCTGCTGATGCCGCTCGGCGAGCTGCGCGGGATCGGCCCGGGCACGCTCGTGCGGGCGACCGGTCGCCCGTTCGAGGCGCCGGTCGGTGAGGGCCTGCTCGGCCGCGTGATCGACGGCCTGGGCAACCCGCTCGACGAGTACGGCGACCTGGTGGACGCCGCCCGCCGCAGCGCCGAGGCCGCCCCTCCCGACGCGCTCTCTCGCCCGCGCATCTCCGAGCGCATCGGGCTCGGCGTGCGCGCGCTCGACACCCTGGTGCCCTGTGGCATCGGCCAGCGCCTCGGCATCTTCGCCGGCTCGGGCGTCGGCAAGTCCTCACTGCTCGGCATGATCGCCCGGTCGACGACCGCCGATGTCAACGTGATCGCCCTCGTCGGAGAGCGTGGTCGCGAGGTCCGGGAGTTCATCGAGCGAGACCTCGGCGACGCGCTCGCCCACTCGGTCGTGATCGTCGCAACCTCCGACCAGCCCGCGCTGGTCCGCATCCAGGCGGCGTTCACGGCGACCGCGATCGCCGAGCATTTCCGCGACCGGGGCAAGAACGTGATGCTGATGATGGATTCGGTCACGCGTTTCGCGATGGCTCAGCGCGAGGTCGGTCTCGCGATCGGCGAACCGCCGGCGACGCGCGGCTACACGCCCTCCGTGTTCGCGCTGCTGCCACGCCTGCTCGAGCGCGCCGGCACCTCGCCGCGCGGGGCGATCACCGGGCTCTACACGGTGCTCGTCGACGGCGACGACATGAACGAGCCGATCGCTGATGCGGTCCGCTCGATCCTCGACGGTCACATCGTGCTGACGCGCTCCTTGGCGCACGCGGGTCATTACCCCGCAATCGACGTGCTGCAGTCGGTCTCCCGTCTGATCGGCGAGATCTGCACCGACGAGGTCCGGTCCGCCGGCCAGAAGCTGCGGGCCGCGCTGGCCGCGTATCGCGAGAAGGAGGACCTGATCTCGATCGGAGCCTACCAGTCAGGCACCGATCCGCTGCTCGACTCCGCGGTCGCTCTGCGCCCGCGCATCGACGCATTCCTGCGCCAGCGGGTCGACGAGGCGAGCACACTCACTCAGGCCGACGCCGCACTCGTGGCGCTCGCATCCGAGATCGTCGTACCCGAGATCGCACCGGCCTCCGCCGCCCCCGTCGACACCGGCGAAGCCGACGGCGGCTCCGCCCCCGCCCAGGGCAAGCGACCTGCGATCGCGCTGGCCCCGAACGGCGATGGCCCGGCGATCCCGGGCCTCAGCCTCGCCTGAGTCTTTCCGGCCGGGAGGGACGGACGCCCGTCCGACGCCTCGGCGTCGCGGGCGTCCCTGTGCGCCCGATCAGTGACATGAGCCGGGGCGTGTCCGCACGGTGACTGCGCCGGTCAAGGCGCGCTGGACTTCGCCGATCTCGGGAGCTCACCCCCACTTCCGTCCCGAAGGCCCCGCATGCGTCCGATCCGCTCCATCCGCACCAAGCTCCTGCTCGTTCTGCTCCCGGCAATCGCCGTCGCCGTTGCGGCGATGACGATGATCGCCGTCCAGAAAGTCACCTCGGCGCAGGAGCACAGCGTCTCTCAGAGCGTCGCCAACGCGAACGAGAATCAGGCGGCGCGGTTCAGCGGCGAGGCACAGGCCCGCATGGACATCGCGCGCTCGCTGGCGGCGATCGGAGGCCAGATGGTCGGCGGGTCGCGCCAGGCGGTCATGAATGCCGAGAAGGCGGTGCTCGACCGCAACCCGAACATCCTCGACGCCTACATCGACTACGCGCCCAACGCCTTCGACGACGACGCGCAGCACGTCGGCGAGCCGGGCAGTGGTCCGGGCGGCCTGTTCGGCAGCGCCTGGTCGCGGATCAGCGGTAAGGACGCGCTCAGCTTCGACATGCAGGACTACCAGCACCTCGCCTGGTGGACCCAGCCGCGCGACACGCGCGCCGACAGCTACATCGAGCCCTACCTCTACGAGGGTCAGATGTACGCCAGCACGACGAGCCCGATCCTCCACGACGGCCACTTCGTCGGCGTCGCCGGGACTGACCGGCTGCTCACTTCGCTCACCACCCAGGTCAACCGCATCAAGGTGCTGCGCAGCGGCTACTCGTTCGTGGTCAGCCACGCCGGGCTGCTCGTCACCTACCCCAACCGCAAGCTGATCGGCCGCCGGACCCTCACGCAGCTGGCCGGCTCGACGCACACTCCGGCGTTCCGGACGATCGCCGCCGCCGTCCGGGCGGGGCGCAGCGGCTCGGTGCAGACCACCGACCCACTCACCGGCAAGCGGGTGAAGATGTTCTACACGCCGGTCGCCGCGGGCGGCTGGGGGTTCGTGAGCGTCGCGCCGGTGTCGGAGATCCTCGCGAGCGCACACAGCCTGCGCGACACGCTGATCATCGTCGCCGCGATCGTGCTGCTGCTGGTCGCCGGCCTGATCTGGGTGGTCGCCACGCGGATGGCGCGGCCCGCGGTGCTGGTCAGCCGGGCCGCCAAGCGGATCTCCGCAGGTGAGCTGGACGTCGAGCTTCAGAGCGGATCACAGGATGAGATCGGCCAGGTGGCCGAGAGCTTCCGGGAGATGGTCGACTACCTGTCGGAGATGGCCGGCGTCGCTGACACGATCGCCGCGGGCGACCTCGACGTCGAGGTCCGCACGCGCTCCGAGCGTGACCGGCTCGGCACCGCGATCGCCGCGATGCGGGACAACGTGGAGCTGCTGATCGAGCAGATCTCCTCCACCTCGGGAGTCGTCGCCACCTCCTCCCACCAGGTGGCCGCGACCTCCGAGGAGGCCGGCCACGCGGTCGGAGAGATCGCCCGCGCCGTCGAGGATGTCGCCCAGGGCGCCGAGCGCCAGGCACGGGCGATGGAATCGGCCCGCGAACTCACCGCGGAGATGGTGTCGGTCGCGGGCGCGAGCGCCGAGACCGCGCGCCAGACCGCGGAGCTCACCGAGGCCGCCCGGGTGGTCGCCGACGACGGCGTCGCCGCGGTCGGCGACGCGACGGCGGCGATGGACGTCGTCCGGCAGGCGAGCGCCGCTGCGACCTCCGCGATCCGGGAGCTGGGCGCGAAGTCCGAGCAGGTCGACGAGATCATCACCACGATCACCGCGATCTCCGAGCAGACCAACCTGCTCGCGCTCAACGCCGCAATCGAGGCCGCCCGCGCCGGCGACCAGGGCAAGGGCTTCGCGGTCGTCGCCGAGGAGGTCCGCAAACTCGCCGAGGAGTCCCAGAACGCCGCCGAGAAGATCTCGGCCCTGGTCGGCGAGATCCAGAAGGGCACCGCCAACGCGATCGAGGTCGTCGAGTCCGGCGGTCAGGCCACCGAATCGGGCGTCGAAACGGTCGCCGCCGCGCGCGAGTCGTTCCTGCGCCTCGGCGCCTCCGTCCAGGACGTCACCGAGCGTGCGGCCAGCATCATCGAGTCGATCGATCTGGTGACCGCGAGCTCGGAGCGCGTCCAGCGGGAGATCGCCGAGGCCGCCGCGGTCGCCGAGGAGACGTCGGCCTCGACCGAGCAGGTGAGTGCCTCCACCGAGCAGACGAGCGCCTCCGCACAGGAGATCGCCGGCTCCGCGAGCGAGCTCGCCCACA
The DNA here is from genome assembly GCA_035503035.1 of Solirubrobacteraceae bacterium. Taxonomy (GTDB): domain Bacteria; phylum Actinomycetota; class Thermoleophilia; order Solirubrobacterales; family Solirubrobacteraceae; genus Palsa-465. The sequence continues at coordinate 23,018 of DATJTS010000065.1, read as the reverse complement.
CCTCCGAGCAGCTCGCCGGTCTGGTTGGGCGCTTCCGCCTGCGGAACTCCGCGACCCGGTAGCGGAAGTCCGCGACCCGGTAGCGGAACTCCGCGACCCGGCAGCGGAAGTCCGCGACCCGGTAGCGGAACTCGGCAGCCCATTGGCCGAACTCAAAAGCCCTGCGCGCGGCCGGTCACCGCGCCAGGTGACCGGCGGCGCGGTTACCGCGCGCGGTCGTACATCAGGGCGAGCTCGCCGAGCTCGCCGGCCTCGTGGCAGACGAGCGACCACCTCGTGGCGGGCAGGCCGTCCTCGAACAGCCGCTCCCCGGCTCCGGCGATCTCGGGGTTGACCATGATGTGCAGCCGGTCGATCAGGTCCGCGCGCAGCAGCGGCTTGATCAGGCTGGGGCTGCTGTTGACCAGGATGTCCCCCTCCCCCGTGCTCATCAGCTCGCCGACGATCTGGGCGACGGGTCCACTCATGATCCGCGTGTTCGGCCACGGCGCCTCGGTGAGGGTCGTGGACAGAACCACCTTGTCGGTGTCGCGGAGCCATGCCGCATATCCGCGGTCGCGCGGGTCTGCGTTCTCGTCGTCGGCGACCGGCGGCCAGTAGTCCATGAACCCCTGGGCGCTGCCGCGCCCGAGCAGGGCGGTCGTGGCGCCCCGATGCAACCGGGCGAGATGGTCGCGCGCGACGTCGGTGACCGCGTAGGGGACGATCGGGCTGAGGTCCGCCGGACCACCGGCGCCATGGTACCTCCCGTCGAGGGTGAGACTGAGGTTCGCTCGTAGCGAACGTTCTGCCGTCGTCATGGTGCTGTGGACTCTCGATTTTGGGATTAAACGTCAGGTGGAGATTGAGAGTGGTGCATTTTGATGAGGCTCAGAGGCCGCCGAGAAGATCGCGGAGGGCTCGCGTGTAGCCGTCGAGCGCCTCGCGGCCCGAGCCGGTGAGCGTGATCGACGTCTTGGACGCCCGCCCGTTCCCGCTCGTCTCGCTCTCCAGATACCCGGCGTCCTCGAGCTTGCGCAGATGGGTGATGAGGTTGCCCGAGGTGAGGTCGAGAATCTCCTGCAGGCGCGTGAACGAGAGCGCGTCTCCCGCAGGCAGAGCGGCGAGCGTCGCCACGATCCGCAGGCGCACGGGCGCGTGGATCACCGGATCGAGAGAGTCCGTGCTCATCGGGGTGGGCTCACCGCGACCAGACCGTGAGGAGATGCCGGCCGCTGATCAGCGCATAGCCGACCACGCCCAGGGTCAGGCCGATGCCCGCCGCGAGCCAGGACCCGCTCGGTCCCACGAACAGGGCGACGAAGCCGCCGATGACCACGACCAGCGTCGGCCAGAATTGTGTCCAGTCTTCCTTGATCAACGCCTGCCCGACAATCGTGGTCCCCACGATGATGAGCGGACCGGCGGCCGGAATCACCCCGTAGACGACGGCATTGCCCGCGTGGTAGTACTTCATCGCCCCCTGGATCATGGGGCTGCCCAGATAGGAGAGCGCGATCGCGATCCCCTCGAGTCGCTGCTGCCGGATCGACGGTCCGCTGACCCCCTTGCGGGCGCGCCGGTACATCGTCGCCGAGATCGCGCTCGCGACCGCGACCGTCGCGTAGACGAGCCCCACCACGCCGAGACTCGGCCCCGCGTACGGATGCTGATCGTGCGTCGAGAGATACAGCGCGATGTACGCCCCCAGGATCAGCAGCCCCAGCGCAGCGGTCACCAGCGGCGGGGTCATCGACAGCTGCCGCTGCGCGTCGCGCTCGGCGCCCGTCAGGACCCGCGCCGCCTCCCTCGGGTCAAACGGCTCCTCGTCGTCGGCGGTCTCGTGATGCTCGATGTCGTGCGTGCCCTGCATGGCCTGGTCTCCCCCTTGCTGAGTTTTGTTTGTAATGCAAAGTCAAACATAGTTTGCGGTTCAAAGTCAAGGGGTGGTGTTCAAAAGGTTCGCGATGTGGCGCACCGGGTCGCCGGCCGTCAAGCGGCGACGGGTGCGCGTGGTGGGCTTTGGGCGTGGGTGGCGCCGCTTGACTGCCGTCGCCCCGCCGCGCTGATTGCAGCCAAGGGCCACTCCGTGTGCCCCCCGACGGGGGACCACTGCCGAGGGCGCCGTTTTCGCCCACGCGCCGGTCGGGCGGGGCCATGTTGGGCGGAAAGGGCGTCTGGGATGCCGAAACGTCCCGCGCCTCCGTCGACCCCGGACCGTCGTGGGCAGAAATGGCCTCGGGGATGCCGAAAGCGCCCTTTGGACGGTTCGGCCGAGGGACGCGTGGGCGATTGCGGCCCCCCCGCGCACCCGCTGGCCCACCCCGGCCCTCCCCGCGTCGCCTGGCGGAGCGCGCGGATCCACCTGGCGGACCCGCGCCGACCGACTCGGGCCTGTCGAGAGTCGCCGAATGGCGCGAGGTCGTGCACACGCAGTGAGCCCGACCTGATTGCCCATCTAGCGCGCACGGCGACGGCAGTCACAACAGCGCCACGAACGCCACACGGACGCCCCACAAAGCGACCGACGCTGCGTGACGGCCGGGCGCCGGGCGCGCTAGCTCGCGATCGCCCGGGGACCCCGGAGAGCCCCAATTCCGACCTGCTTGAATGGAATGCATGCCCACGACAGACCAGGTCAGAGAAGCACTGCGCGCCGTCATCGACCCCGAGCTGCGGCGGGACATCGTCGAGCTGGAGATGGTGCGCTCGATCGATGTGCACCCGAACGGAGTCGTCGACGTCATCGTGTCGCTGACGACCGCGGGCTGTCCGATCCGCAGCCACTTCGAGACCGCTGTTGACAAGGCGATCCGGGACCTCGACGGCGTGATCGGGGTCAACCTCACCTTCGACGTTCTCTCCGACGAGGAGAAGCGTGGCCTGCAGCAGAAGCTCGGCCGCCACAGCGGACTCCCGGAGGGCGCGCTCGCGCAGGTGCAGAACGTGGTCTGCATCGGCTCGGGCAAGGGCGGTGTCGGCAAGTCGAGCGTGACTGCAAACCTGGCGGCGGCGCTCGCCGCCGAGGGCAAGGCGGTCGGCGTGCTCGACGCGGATGTGTGGGGCTACTCGCAGCCACGGATGCTCGGCGTGGGTGCCCAGCGCCCGAAGGTCTCCGGCGAGCGCAAGCTGATCCCGATCGAGGCCCATGACGGCATCAAGGTGATGTCGATCGGCTTCTTCGTCGAGCAGGACGCCGCCGTCGTGTGGCGTGGCCCGATGCTCCACAAGGCGCTGCAGCAGTTCCTGGAGGACGTCGAGTGGGGCGCCCTGGACTACCTGCTGATCGACCTGCCGCCCGGCACCGGCGACGTGTCGATGACACTCGCCCAGCTGCTGCCGCAGGCGAAGTTCCTGATCGTCACCACGCCGCAGCCGGTGGCCCAGAAGGTCGCCGCGCGCTCGGCCGAGATGGCATCCAAGCTGAAGCTCGAGGTGTGTGGGGTCATCGAGAACATGTCGGGATTCGCCACCCCGTCGGGCGAGCGCTTCCAGATCTTCGGCGAGGGCGGCGGTCAGCAGCTGGCGGTCGACCTCGACGTCCCACTGCTCGCCAAGGTGCCGCTCACCATGCCGCTCCGTGAGCAGTCGGACGTGGGCATCCCGCTCGTCTTCTCCAACCCCGACGACCCAGCCTCCCAGGCGATTCGTCAGGGTGCCCGCGGCCTGATCGCGCTCTCGCCGATCGAGCTGCCGGTGATGCAGGCGCCCGCCCCGGCGGCGGCGCCGAAGCCGGCGGGCATGTCGCTGCCGATGGCCTGACCGAGCGCGCCTCCGCTGCCCGACCTCGCTCAGCTGCGCACCCACCGCGAACGCCTGCTCGCCGCGGGCACGATCGAGACCCGTGGCGGCGAGACCCGCGCGCTGTCGCCGATCGCCATCGGCCCGCTCCAGGGCGCCGCGCTGCGGGAGCGGGTGATCGCCGACGGGGCGGCGCACACACTTGAGATCGGCCTCGGCTACGCGATCTCCACTCTGTTCATCTGTGAGGGCCTGATCGAGAACGGCGGCGGCGGACGCCACGTCGCGATCGACCCGTTCCAGGATGGGAGCCTGCTCTCCGATCAGACCTTGTTCGGCGGGGCCGGCGTCCGCACGCTCCAGCGCGCCGGGGTCCGCTCACTCGTCGAGCTCTACGACGAAGGCTCGGAGATCGTCCTGCCGCGGCTCCTCTCCGCGGGAAAGACGTTCGACTTCGCGTTCGTTGACGGCAGTCACCGCTTCGAGAACGTGTTCCTCGACCTCGTCTTCTGCGCCCGGCTCCTCACCGCGGGGGCGACGGTGTTCGTCGACGACACGCATCTGCCGTCGGTCGCGCACGCCGTCGGCTACTGCACGAGCAACCTCGGCTGGGTGGTCGAGACGACCGAGGCTGAGGCCGACGAGACCTGGTCGGTGCTGCGAACGGGTCCGGCCGACCTGCTGCGCCGCGGATACTCCGAGTTCACGCCCTGGTGAGCGCCTCCGCGCGCGCGTCCGTCCAGCGCAGCGGTGTCGCCGGGCGCATGGCCTGCTCGCGGAGCACCGCGAGGAGCGCGCCCACCGCAGGAACCTGATCGGCGCCGGGAAGCGTGAGCGCGGTGATCGTGCGCGTCGGACGCCCGCGCACCGGCCGGATCGCGACATCCGGGTGGCACACCGCACCGAGCACCCGCGCGGGCAGCAGCGTTACTCCGAGCCTCGCCGCCACCATCGCCTGCACCGCGACCCAGTCGTCGGTGGACAGCCCGATGTCAGGTTCGAATCCCGCCTGGCGGCAGAGCGACACGAGATGGCCGCGGCAACGCGGGCAGCCGCCGATGAAGCGCGCATCGCGCAGATCGGCGAGGTCGATCTCTGCAGCCGCAGCGAGCGGATGGCCGGCCCACAGCACCGCCAGCTTCTCCTCATGGCCCAGCTCGGTGCGCTCGAGCCCGGACACGTCGTCGGCCCCGCCGTATTCGAAGCTCACCGCCAGGTCCGCCTCCCCGCGCAGGACGAGCGCTCCCAGCTCCGGCGGTTCGTCCTCCACCAGGGTCACCTCCAGGCCAGGGTGGGCTTCGCACAGCAGCGCGAGCGCCGGCGGGACGAAGGTCGCCCCCGCACTCGGGAATGTCGCCAGGCGCACCCGGCCGGCGCGGAGCCCCGCGACGGCCGCCACCTCCTCCCAGGCCGCGCTCGCACCCGCCAGCAGCGAGTCGGCCCGCGCAACCAGCGTCTCGCCCGCCGGAGTGAGGTCGATCGTCCGCCCGCGGCGGATGACGAGCGGCGTTCCGAGTTCGGCCTCGAGCCGCCGGATGTGGTGGCCGATCGCCGGCTGGGTGTAGTCGAGCGCCCGGGCCGCGGCGCTGAACGACCGCTCGCGGGCGACGGTCCTCAACACCCGCAGGCGATGGAGGTCAAACGGCGGTGGAGACGTCATCTCAAAACAGAGCTTTCAGAGATCAAAGAAATCGTGAGTGGCGCTTTGAGATCTCATCCTGTCAAATAACCGCCATGGCCGCCACCGCAGATCCCAGACCACTCGACCTCATCGCGCTGGCGCAGGAGCGCTTCCCCGACGTCCGTGGCCATCTCGACGCCGCGACGACGGGCGTCCCGCCGCTCGCCGCCGTGCACGCGACCCGCCAGGCGATCGCCGACTGGGAGCAGGGCAGGATCGATGCCCGTCGCCTCGACGGCGACGTCGAGCGCTCCCGTGCGGCGTTCGCTCGGATCCTCGGAGTTCCCTCCGCCGAGGTCGCGTGCGGCGGCCAGGTGTCAGTGTTCGCCGGGCTGGTGGCGGCCTCGGTGCCCTCCGGCGGGGAGATCCTCACCGCCGCCGGGGACTTCACCTCGGTGCTCTTCCCGATGCTCGCTCAGCAGGCGCGCGGTGTCCACGTACGCGAGGTGGAGCTCGATCGCCTGCCCGAGGCGATCGACGGCCGGACGACGCTCGTGGCCGTGTCCGCCGTTCAGTCCGCCGATGGTCGCATCGCCGACCTCGATGGTCTCGCCGCCGCGGCGGACCACCACGGCGCCGACGTCTTCCTCGACGCCACCCAGGCCGCCGGCTGGCTGTCGATCGACGGTGCGCGCTTCACCTATGTCTGTGCCGGCGCCTACAAGTGGCTGCTCTCCCCTCGCGGCACCGCGCTGATGCGGATCGCGCCGGCGGCCACCGAGCGCGTGATCGCCCACACCGCCGGCTGGTACGCGGCGGCGGACCCGTGGACCGCCTGCTACGGCGGCCCGCTGCGGCTGCCGAGCACCGCCAAGCGCTTCGACGTCTCCCCCGCCTGGACGTGCTGGGCCGGCACCGCGCCCGCGCTCGAGCTCATCGACGAACTCGGCCCGGTGCGGATCGGCGCCTACGACCGGGCGCTTGCCGACCGGCTGCGCGACGGGCTCGGGATTGCGCCCTCACCGAGCGCGATCACCACGCTCGATGCTCCCGGCGCCGAGCAGCGCCTGCATGCGGCGGGGGTGCGGGCGTCCGTCCGCGCAGGCCGCGTCCGCATCGCCTGCCACCTTCCCGCGACGGTCCAGGACGTCGACCGCGCCGTCGCGGCGCTCAGCTGAGCGTCAGTTCTTGTAGTAGTCCGAGTTGAGCTGCGCGTACTTCTGCCACTCGTCGGGCAGCTGATCCTCGGCGAAGCAGGCGTCCACCGGACATGCCTCGACGCAGGCGTCGCAGTCGATGCATTCCTCGGGGTCGATGTAGAGCATCTCGACATTGCCGTAGTCGGGCTCGTCGGGCGTGGGATGGATGCAGTCGACCGGGCAGACCTCGACGCACGAGTTGTCCTTTGTGCCGATGCACGGCTCCGCGATGACGTAGGCCATGGGGGTGTCGGATCCCTTCGCTTCTGGTGTTTCGCTGAACTGCGTCGGCGCTCGAGCGCCGACGGTCGGGCCATTCTACGAAGACGCAAACGCCTCCGGCGTGCGATCGCTCCACGGATGGGCCCTTTCCAGCTGAGCGGCAAGGCCGATCAGCACGTCCTCGCCGGCCGGCGGGCCGATGAGGTGGACCGCCAGCGGCAGGTCGTCATCGCCGTGGAACAGAGGCACGGCGATCGCCGGCTGCCCGGTGACGTTGACGATCGCGGTGTAGGGGGTGAAGTCCCCGGAGCGCCGGAAGTGATCGAGCGGATCGGGTCCACGGCCGTGGATCTCGCCCGTCTTGACCGGGCGCATCCCCAGTGCCGGAGTGAGCACGACGTCGTACTCGAGCATGAACGACACGAGCCGCCTCGCCACCACCTCGAGCGTCGTCTGCGCCTCGAGGTAAGCGAGCGTGCTCTGAGTGCGGGCGAGCTGGTACATCTCCCAGGTGAGCGGCTCGACGTCGTCCTCGGTGGGCTCGCGTCCGGCCAGGCGCGCGCCGAAGGCGACTCCGGTCGCGCTGAGCGGCCCGAACGCCGAGGTGAAGGTCGGCAGCATTCCCAGGTTCGTCCACGGCGCCGGGACCTCGGACACCTCGTGGCCGAGGCCTGACAGCACCTGCGCGGCGTCGCGCGCCGCCTGGAGGCAGACCGGATCCACGACTGCGCCGTCGAGCGCGGGCTCGAGCATGAGGGCGACACGCAGCGGTCCCGCCCACGATCCGCGCTCGAGCGCCCGGGCGAACGGCGCCGCCGGGGGTGGCGCCCAACTCGCGTCGCCGGCCTCGTATCCGGCCAGCACGTCAAGCACCGCCGCCGTGTCCCGGACGTCGCGGGTGAGCACGCCGTCGATGGCCAGGAAGCTGTGGCCGGCGTCCGGTCCCGATGAGACGCGCCCGCGGGAGGGCTTGAGACCGACCAGACCACAGCAGGCAGCCGGGATGCGGATAGAGCCGCCGCCGTCGTTGCCGTGCGCGACGGGCACCATCCCTGCGGCCACCGCGGCGCCGGCGCCGCCGCTGGAGCCCCCCGGCGTGCGGGTGAGGTCCCAGGGGTTGGCAGTCGGTCCGTTGCGCCGGGATTCGGTCGTGGGCAGGATCCCGAGCTCCGGCAGCGCCGTCTTGCCGACGATGACGAAGCCCGCCTCCCGCAGGCGCCGCGCGCTGTAGGCGTCCTGTCGAGCGACGAACCCCCCGAAGATGTCGCTGCACATCGTCAACGGCATCCCGGCGACCGCGCGGTTGTCCTTGATCGCGATCGGCACGCCGGCGAACGGGCGCTCATCGGCATCGGCAGCCGACAGCGTCGCATCGATTCGATCGGCCTCGGCGAGCGCGGCCTCTGGTGCGACGTGAGTGAACGCGTTGACTCGGCCGTCGCGCTCCGCGATCGCGTCCAGCGAAGCCTGCACCAGCTCCCGCGCCGACAGCTCCCGCTCCCGGATGAGCTCGGCGAGCTCGACGGCGGAGCGTCGCAGGAGGGCGGTCACCTGCGACAGCCTAATGATCCCGGCGGGCCTACGCGGCTCCGGCGAGCGTCACATCCTCCCGGCGCAGAGCCAGCCGCGAACCGGTGCCCCAGCACAACGACACGTACGTGTAGAGGACGGCCGCCACGGGCAGCAACAGAAGCGCGATGCCGATCACTCCCACCAGGAGGCTCGCGATCGCTCCGTGGTCCACTGCGGCCCCCGCGTGGCGTACCTGTAGCACCATCGACGTCCATCCGCTCGAGATGTAGACAGGCGCCTTGGCGACGAGCACGGACAGCATCGCGGCGAGGGCCACGATCGTCGTGAGCACCCAGCCGGTGACCGCCCATCTCGCCCACCGCCTCAGCTCGGTCACGCGGCGATCGGCCGGCCGCCCGGGCCGCAGGCTGGCGAGCACCGGACGAATCCGCTCGAACAGGTCCGACACACCGATCAGGTCGCTCACCACGTAGTAGCCGTCGAGGCGGATCCACGGCGTGAACTGGTCGAGCATGATCAGCTGCTGGCCGACGATCAGCACGAGCAGCGGGGCGTACCCGGTGGCGACGAAGATCCCCATCGCGACGAGTGAGAACAGCCCGTTGAAGTAGATCCCGCCCAGGTCGGTCCGCAGCCGACCGCTCCTCCCCAGCCGGTAGGAGTCGGTGACATCGGTGTAGAGCGCCGGCCAGATGAGGTAGATGCCCATACCGATCCGCCCCGGCCGCGCACCTCCGTAGCTGCACGCGGTCGCGTGCCCGAGCTCGTGCCAGAGCAGCGAGGCGAACGTCAGCCCGAGCAGCGCCAGCATCAGCGTCGGCACCCGGATGATCTCGCGCACGCCGGTCCCGACGCCGTGGACGATCAGCCAGCCGTCGAGGCCGGCGAGCAGGGCGAGGGCGATCGCGACGAGCGGCGGCCAGTACAGGAAGTGGAGTGATCGCGCGAGCCGGCGGACGAGTGGTGCGGGCATCAGGCCGGCACGGAATCGCATCGCGAGGAGGACGTCGCGCGGCGCCAGGCCGGGCGGGACCGATCCGTCCTCGCTGACGATGCCGAGCGGGGCCAGTTTGCGCTCGATGACGTGGGCGAGATTGTCGGGGCTGATGCGCACTGCGAGCGCTTCGCCGGCACGCGCCGCGGCGGTCGCGAGATCGCTGCCGTCGAGCGAGCCGGCGATCACGAAGAGCAGGCGGGAGAGCTGCACCACCTGGCCGTCCGGGCGGCGCACCAGGTACGGGGGCTCGCGCAGTCCGGAGCCCTCGAGCTGACCGATGAGCTCGGTCCCGGCGACGAGCCGCCAGGCGGTGGACACGCGTTGGTCCGCGGTCTTTGAGGCCGGCGGACGCTGTGAGGTCAGCAGGGAGGTCATCGCGGAAGGCCTCGGACGCCCGACAGCATGTCGGGGCGACGCATCGCGCCGCCCCGACAGAACCGGCAGGTTGTCAGCCGAACGTCGTCGCTCAGAGCGACACGCTCACGCACACGCTGACCGTGATCGTCGGCCCGCACGGCTGGCACGGCGGGGGCGCGCACGGATGGCAGCAGGGGTTGTAACAGCCCATGAGGTCGCGGGCAGGCAGCTGCTCGGCCAGTTCCCGGTCCAGCTCCTCGAGCGTCAGTTCGCGCGTCTCTTGCATGATGCCTCCTGTCTGGGTGGTTCGAGGTGTGCAGACTGCGTCGCGAGGGGCGTGGGCCCTGTCGCCGCCCCGTGATCACAATCACCTGATACGAGGTTTCCCGTCCTGGCGGGGGCGCTTTGAGGAACTTCATGCGACCCGCCTGGGGAGATTGATCCCCAATGCCTCTTCGCGCCTCAGTTCCTCGGCGGCCACGATCGCCTCGCCACGGGTGTGGACGCCGAGCTTCCGGGACACGCTCTTGATGTGGCTGTACACCGTGGTTCTGGAGAGCACGAGCGCGTCGGCGATCTCCTGTGTCCCGGCCCCGTCGCCGAGCAGGTCGACCACTTCCCATTCCCGGGTGGTCAGTCGGCTGCGCAGTGGTCGCCACCCTGTATCCGGTGCCTCGTGCAACAGGCAGAGCAGCTCCATCGTCAGCCGCCGGGGGATGACCGCCTCGCCATCGGCGACCCGCATGACCTGCCGCGCGACGACCGCGGCCGCGAGATCCTTGCCCACGTGGCCGACGGCGCCGGCCCGCAGCGCCGAGATGGCCGCCGCATCGTCACCGGCGGCCATCGTCAGCACTCTGGTCTGCGGACAGGCATCGCGGATCTCGGCGATCACTTCGGTGATCGCCAGCGGTCCGGGCAGCGAGGTGTCGATCAGGACCACCGCCGGCCCGTACCGCTGCGCAAGCGCACGAACCTCCCACCCGTCGCTTGCGCAGAGCACCACGGCTACCCGCCCGCTCGCGTAGAGCGCTTCGCTCGTCGTCGCCCGGGCCAGACCGTCCGCGTCCGCGACGAGTACGCACAGACGCTGGCAGCGCACATTGCCTTCCTGGCGCAGGAACGCTCGCTGTCTCATCGTCGGGGACCTCCCGGGGTATTGGAGGAACCTGCGGGCCACGCCCACCCCGCCTCCATGGCGTGTCGTGTCACGTCCTCGCGGCTGACGCTGCCGCCCTGGTTCAACCGCCGCCCTTGGTCGGTTCCCTCCGGCTTCATTGCCACACCGCGCGAGGCGGGAAGATCGGCCGGCGGTGGACCGCCGCTGCGATCCTCGAACGACGCCCCGGCTACCCCGCGGTACACGACGTCCGCGGCGAAGTTGGCCTCCTCGTAGGACGCGAACACCGCGGAGCGCGCCAGGACATGCCCATCGTCGGCGACGATCGTCCAGTAGTAGCCGCCGCTGTTGTCTTCGTACAGCAGGAATGTGACCGGTGCGGGTTCCGACTCAGGCAGCGCCTCCGGTGTCACCGTCGGTCGCTTCCGCAGGGCCTTGAACTGGGCGGCGCGGGCCCTGATCGGCCGCTGGAAGTAGCCGGTCATCGCGGTCATCACCCCGATCACACCGAGCGCGATCAGGATCCAGACCAGTGGCGCGTGCGGCGTTCCGGGCGCTGTCGTCCGTGCCGGCCGTGGCGTCGACTTGGATTTGGGGTTGGGGTTGGGGTTTGAGCTGGGGTTGGGGTGTGAGTTGGAGTTCGAGCTCGGCTGAGATCCGTGCTTGACCGGCGCGGAGTGAGACGGCGTCGCCTTGCCCTTCGGCACCGAGTGGCGCGGTGATACCCGCCCCACGGTCTCCAATGCGCGACCGGTGGCCGCTCCCACGATCCCATCGGCGGCGAGGTGACGTGCACGCTGAAACGCGATCAGCGCGTGCTCGGTCCGCGGACCGAAACGACCGTCCACCCGGCCGGTTCGAAACCCGGCTCGTTTCAGCAGGCGCTGCAGATGGGCGACCGCCGGCGAGCCGTCCGCGCTGTCCTCCCCGGCGCCGAGCGAGAGCACGGGCGCCGCCCGCAGGGCCCGGCGAGTCACCGGTCCGACGATCCCATCGACGCGAAGCCCGTGGTTGGTCTGGAACCGCTCGACCGCGGCCGCGGTCAGCGGCCCGTAACGGCCGTCGACCGGCCCCGGGGCATACCCGGCCCGCCGCAGGCCTCGCTGCAGCCGACGCACTGCCGTCCACCCATGCCGCGAGCTTTCCCCGCTCCCGATCTGGAGGTCAGCCCTGCGCGAGCCTGCCGCGCGGGCGGACCGATGAACCGCTGTTTTCACTTTGTGAACTCCCTGGCGGCCGGTGTGCGATCTCCTCTCGCTGTGTGCCGACGCGACCGCCGGCACCAGCGCACACAGGAGCACCACCGAGACCGTCAGCCCTGGCAGACGTGAGACCAAGTTGCCGACGCGAGCCCGCGTCTTGCATCCCGCCCACGCCCAGACTGGACGTGTCATCAAAACATCTCCCGGTATCAGCTGGACAGAGACGCACCCGGGGCTCCCTCATCAAGCCCAAAGGGGTGCGGTGATCTGGCAGCCGCGGGCTAGCCGGGCCGCTCGAGGCGCAACACGAGCGCCAGCGAGCCGGGGGAATGGGTCGGCCGTCTGAGGCCGACGAACAAGCTGGGTGCGGGCATCGCCGCCCTCAAGGAAACGAACGCCGCCCCACCAGGCGCACCTGCTGCAGGCGCGGCGCCGGCGGCCGAGCCACCCGTCGCCGGCGACGTACCGGCCGGTGTCGGGAGGACGATCGGGTGCGGCCTCGCGGGCCGCAGGACGCCGGCCGCAGCGTGCGCGGAGTGCGACTGACCTTGAGCCGGCGCGACCCTCGTCCGCCCCGCGGTTCGCGTCCACGCGGAGGCGGGGGCAGATGCCGCGCGACGCTCGTGAACGGCAGCGGCGGGGGCACGATGACGGATGCGGGTCGACCTCGTCCGGGAGGGCCGCCGGGCAATCGAGCTCTCCGGTCGGCGAGGCTGCCGAGCCGGACCAGCCGTCGAGGGGACGGTGGCCGTCGTCGAGGAGACGGAGCGGGAGGCCACGGCCTGACCGCTGGTGGTCACGGGCGCGGACGTGCTCCGGGACGCCATAGCCGGCGTCGCCCCGGTGCCCGCAGCGGATGCACCCGACGTGATCGCGGCGACTTGAGCCGCCGCTGTCCGCTGCACTGTGGATGTCACGGGGGCCGTTGTGCTCGCCACGGTCCTCACGACCGGCGCCGCGGTACCCGCCACCGCCGTCACCACCGGCGCCGCAGTAGCCGCCACCGCCGTCACCACCGGCGCCGCAGTGGCCGCCACGCTCTTCACGACCGGCGCGGCCGTGGTCGCCACGGCCTTGACCACCGGCGCGGCGGCACTTGCCACCGTCTTGACCGCCGGAGCCGCGCTGCTGGCCACCGTCTTGACCACCGGCGCCGCCGTGGTCGCCACCGTCTTGACCACCGGCGCGGCGGTGCTGGCCACCGTCTTCACCACCGGCGCGGCCGCCTGCGCCACCGGCGCCACCGCTTTGGCCACCGGCGCGGCCGCCTTGGTCACCGGCCCGGCCGCCTTGGTCACCGGCGCGGCCGCCTGCGCCACCGGGGCCACCGCCTGCGTCACCGGCGCCGCCGCCTTCGTCACGGGCGCCGCCGCCTTGGCCACCGGCGCGGCGACCTGGCTGGCCGACGCCGATGCCGGCGTTGACGCAGCCGCTGGGGGCGTCGACGGAGCCGGCGTCGCAGCTTGGGTCACCGAGGCCGCGGCCTGGGTCACAGCGGTCGCGGCCTGGGTCACCGGCGCCGCCGCGGACTGGGTCACCGTGGAGGCCGGCGCGGCCGCGGCCGTGGTGGACGCGACCGCGGTCGCGGCCTGGTTGGCGACGGATCCGAGTGGGGAACCGCCACCGTCCGCGAGCGCGGTCGCGGGGAGAACGAGCGCTGCCAGGACCGCGCACAGCGTGATCGCTGCGCGATAGATGCACGACCGGTTGTGCGCGTCAGGTCCCAAGCGCAAGCCAATCTCTTACGAACGCCTCTCCAGTGAGCGTTTGTTACCCAGACCTAACGAAACCTAATCACCAAACTTTGCGAAATTGAAGCAGGGCGGGCGAAAGCCCCCGTCAGCGGATCGGCTGGCGACGGGCGGGTGTCAGCCGCGGTAGGGGCCCGACACGTACTCGCCGAGCATCCGCGTGGCGGAGAACGTCGGGCCGAGCGTGCGCAGCGAGGCGCGGACCATCTGCAACCAGCGCGACGGCAGACCGGACTCGTCGCGCTCATAGAAGGAGGGCACGACCTCGTGCTCGAGCAGGTGGTGCAGGGCCGCCGCGTGGCGCTCGTCCTGGGCGTAATGATCCGAGTCGACCTCGCCGGGGATCGCCCAGCCGTTCGGCGCGCCGCCGTCCTCGCCGGCAGCGTAGGCCTCGGCCCACCAGCCGTCGAGCACCGACAGCTGCAGCCCGCCGTTGAACACCGACTTCATGCCGCTGGTGCCGCTCGCCTCCAGCGGCGGACGCGGCACGTTCAGCCACACGTCGCAGCCGCGGACCAGGCGAGCCGCGCTGGCCAGGTCGTAGTCGTCGAGGAACACGACGCGTTCACCGATCACCCGGGCGGCCTTCATCCCGAACAGCGATTGCAACGCCCGCTTGGCCTCCTCGTCACGGGGGTGGGCCTTGCCGGCGAGCACGACCTGCACCGGGTGCTCGCCGTCGAGCAGCGCAAGCGTCCAGTCGGGGTCGCGGGTGAGCAGGTCCAGCCGCTTGTAGGTCGCCACGCGCCGGGCGAAGCCGATCGTCAGCGCCGCGGAGTCGAACGTCCGCGCGGCTGCGTCGACGTAGCCGCGCAGGTCGCCGCGCCCGAGCCGGTCAGAGACGCTGCGAGCGCGGATGAACTCGACGAGCTCGGTCCGCTGCTGCCCGCGCGCGCCCCACAGATCGCCGTCGGGGATCGAGTCGACGGCGGTCCAGACGCCTGGGTCGTCCTGGCGCTGGAGCCAGCCCTCGCCGAGGTGCGCGTCGAACAGCTCGCGCATCGACTGCCCGAGCCAGGTCGGGACGTGCACGCCGTTGGTGACGTGGCCGATCGGGACCTCGGCCACCTCGCGCCCCGGCCACATCGGGTCGCGCCACATCTCACGGGCGACCTCACCGTGGCGGCGGCTCACCGCGCCGGCACCGCGACTGAGCCGCAGCGCCGCCTGGGTGACGCCGAACGGCGCGCTCTCGTCCGGCCCGTTCCCGTCTCGGGGCGCGTTGTGACCGAGCGCGAGCAGCTCCGCCGGCGTCGCGCCGAGCTCCCCGGCAAAGCTGCCGAGAGCCTCCTCGATCTCACCCGGCCCGTAGCTGTCGTTGCCGGCCGGAACCGGCGTGTGGGTCGTGAACACCGTCCGCGCGCGGGCACGCTCGACGAGCTGGTCGAGCGACGCGGGGACTCCATCGACGGCGCGTCCGAGCTCCAACGGCGCGAGCGCGGCGTGGCCCTCGTTGAGGTGGATGATTGCGGGCTCGTGTCCCATGGCGCGCAGCGCGCGGATCCCGCCGACCCCCAGCAGCGCGTACTGCGCCAGGCGCGTCTGTGGGTCGCCGTCGTACAGGCGACCGGTGATCCAGCGCTGGAGTGGATCGTTCTCCGGGCAGTCGGAATCAAGCAGGTAGAGCGCCACCCGCCCGACGTCGACCCGCCAGATGCGCGCGGTTACCACGCCCGCGCCGATCGGCACGCTCACGGTGAGCGGCGAGCCGTCGGCCGCGGTGACGAGCGCGGCGGGCAGCCGCTCGGGATCGGTCTCCACCCAGTACTCGTGCTGCCAGCCCGACGCGTCGATCCGCTGGCGGAAGTAACCCTTGCGGTACATGAGACCGACCGCGACGAGCGGCAGACCGCGATCCGATGCCTCCTTCAACAGATCGCCGGCAAGCGCCCCGAGGCCGCCGGAGTAGACGGGCAGCGAGACGTGGACGCCGTATTCGGCGCACAGGAACGCGATCGGCGCTTGGGGCGGCGTCCAGCGCGGCTCCACCGGGCGATCCAGTTCGGCACGCATCGCGGCCTCGAGCTCGCCGGCGCGCTGCAGCAACGTCTCGTCCTGCGCGAGCACGGCGAGCCGCCGGCCCGGCAGCTCCTGGAGCATGCGCACCGGGTTCTGGCCGCACAGCACGAACCGCTCCGGATCGAGCGCCTCGAACAGCTCGGGCGCACCGGGCAGCCATGACCAGCGGTAGTTGAAGGCAAGCCGCGCGAGCGGCGCGAGCGACTCGGGCAGCCGGACCGCGAGATCCTCGGTGGCGAAGGCAATGTCGCGGCTGCCGTCGGTGGACGATGTCGCCGTCACGTGCCGATTAGTAGCAAGAACGGCAGCGGCCCCGAGCCCGGAGGCCGTTTTGCGGGAGCCGCGCGCCCCCGAGCCATTACGATCCGCGCCCCCGATGCCCGCCTCCCCCGGCCCCCATCTCGGCGTGCTCGCGTTCGGCGATTCGATCACCAACGGCGGCGGGGAGCTGCAGTGGGGGGTCGCGCTGCAGTCGTGGGCGCTGTGGACCGCGCGCGGACTCGGCCTGCCGTACACCGGCTACGCGGTCGACGGCGCCGACGCCGGCGATCTACTCGCCGAGCAGATCCCCGCCTTCAGGGCGCGCGCCACCGATCCGGACGGGCCCTACGACCTCGGATGCCTGTACATCGGCGTCAACGACGTGCGCGGCCCCGCGTGGGATGCGCCCGTGTTCGCGGCGCGTCATCGTGACGCGCTCACGTTCCTGCACGAGCGGTGCGCCCGTGTCGTCTGCCTCACCCCGCCGCTGAACCTCGGCCGCCCGCCGGCCGGCGCCGCGAAGGTCGCCGCGCTGGGCGACGCGGTCCGCGCGAACGCCACGGCCGAGGGCGCGCTCGTCGTCTCATTGCAGGGCTTCGGGGCGCGCAACCACGTGATGGTCGACCGCGTCCACCCGACGGCGTTCGGTCAGGTGGCGATCGCCCGCCGGGTCCTCGCCGCGCTCGCCGCCGATGGCATGGAGGTCCGTGTCGACCCGGCGCGTCTGATCTCACCCGGCGCCCGTGGGCGGGTCGGCGCACTGCAGGGCGATTGGACCTACGTCTACCGCAACCTCAAGCAGCGCCTGCGCGAGCTGCGCGGGTCCTAGCCTCTCGCGCGATGGCCCTTCCTCAGGCGTTCCGTTCGCTCGTGCCCGAGCGCATGCGAGACCATCCCGCGGTGCGCTCGCTGGCGCTTGCCGCGGGGCTGATCCCACCGCGGCCGATGCACTCCGACGCCGAGGCCGAGGTGCTGCGGCGGCTGGCCCGCGGCGGGGCCTGCGTGGTCGAGATCGGCGTCTACGAGGGCTCTTCGGCGGTGGTGTTGTGCGAGGTGCTCGGCCCCGAGAGCACGCTGCACCTGATCGACCCGTTCGTCGACCCCGTTGGCTGGTCGCTCCCGCGCGGCTGGCAGGCCGCCCCGTTCGCCACCCGGCGCGCGATGCGGCGCCACGGCGGCGGCGACCGCGGCCCGCGGATCGAGTGGCACGTCGCCCGCTCCCAGGACGTCGGGCGCACCTGGCCGGGGCCCCAGGTCGACTTCGTGTTCATCGACGGCGACCACTCGCCCGAGGGCTGCCGCGAGGACTGGGACGTGTGGCATCCCCACGTGCCCCGGGGCGGCGCGATCGCGTTCCACGACGCCCGCCACGGCGCACCCGACGGCTTCGGCTCGACCGGCGTAACCGCGGTCGTCGACGAGCTGTTCCGGGGTGAGCATCCGGTCGCGGGCTGGTCGATCGACGCCGAGGTCGACGGCCTGCTCGCGGTACGCCGCGAGGCCTGAGCGTCCGCGGAGAGCGGCCGGGGGATCGCTCAGAAGCCCGCGGCGAGCGGAGGCGGCCCAAGCGGCTCGGCACCCCGCCGCGCCGCGCCCAGCGAGACCGTCGCGGCGAGCAGTGCGTCGAGCTCGGCGACCGCGCGCTCGCCGGGTACGCCATCGGAGAAATCGCGGCCACTGAGGTAGACGGCCGTCGGCAACACGAGCGCGCCGAAGAACGACAGCACGTCCCGGAGGTGGCGCTCGGCGCCCAGGTAGTGATGGTGCGAGCCACCCATCGACACCAGGGCGACCGGGGTATCGCGGAGCGCCGGGATCGGGGTGAGGTCGAGCGCGTTCTTGAGCGCGCCGGTGAGCGAGCCGCGATAGATCGGCGTGGCGAGCACGACCGCGTCGGCGTCGGCGAGTGCGTCGATGAGCGGTCCACCGCCGAGTTCTTCTGGTGGGCGCCCATCGGCATACCCGAGCTCCAGGTCGGCGAGGTCGAACAGCTGGCTGGTCGCGGCCGACGGGTCAACACGCTCCAGCGCCTCCGTGAGCGCGCGGTGCAGGCGGCCGGGCGGCGTGACGCTGCCCAGCACGGTGGTGATGCGGACGGGTTCGCTCATGATCAGCCGCTCACTCTAGGACTTGTTCGATCGAATTAGTCCTGACGGGTGCCGTGGTCGTTTTCATTGGACTCCACCATGAAACCGACCACACGCCGCCTGGGGCCAACACGCCGGCAGGGACCGCTGTGGTCGTTTTCATTGGACTCCACCATGAAACCGACCACACGCCGCCTGGGGCCAACACGCCGGCGGGGACCGCTGTGGTCGCTTTTATTGAAGACCGCCATGAAAACGACCGCAGGCCTCCCACGGGCCGGCGGTCGACGGGCCAAATGGCTGAGGAGGATCGCCGTGGTCGTTCTCGTTGAACCCCCACCGCACCCGACGTGAGGCCGCGGGCGGCGGGGTCGGCCGGTCATCGGTCCGCGGGCAGCCGCCCGGCCTCCTCGCTCGCCGCGCGCAGCCTCCGGCCCAGCGCCGGGGTCAAGGCGCCCCGCTGCAGCTGCCAGCGCCAGCTGTGGCCCGCCCGGCCCGGCTGGTTCATGCGGGCCTCCGAGCCCAGGCCGAGCACGTCCTGGGCCTGCACCATGGCCACACGCGCCCGTGAGGAGAACGTGTAGCGGATCAGACCCCACCACGGCGAGCGGGGCTCGGCGACGCCGTGACGGGCGACCTCGGCGAGGACGAACGATCGCCGCGCACCATCGAGCGAGTCCAGCCAGCCGCGCGTGGTGTCCTGATCGTGGGTGGCGGTGTAGACGATCCGGTCCGACCGGTGGTTCTCCAGTCGATGCACGGACGCGTCGTCCCCGGGCTCCATCCCGAACTGGATGACAAGCATGCCCGGCAGTCCGAGCGAGACGCGGAGCCGCTCGATCGGCGCCGTGATCACCCCGAGGTCCTCGGCCACGAGCGGGATGTTGAGCCGCCCGGTCCAGCCCGGCGCCGCCGCGGCCCGCCGCCCCGCGGGCGTGGGCCCGAGCTCGCGCTCGATGGCGCGGAACAGCCCGGCGCCCGGACCGCGATGCCAGTGGCCCCCGGCGGCGGTGCGCGCACCCGCCGGCACCGCCCAGTAGGCGACCAGCCCGCGGAAGTGATCCAGGCGGGCCATGTCGAAGAGCTCGAGCGTGCGCCGCACTCGCTCCACCCACCAGCGGTAGCCACGGCGCTGCAGGGCCGGCCAGTCGTACAGCGGGTTGCCCCACAGCTGGCCGGTGTCGGAGTAGGCGTCGGGTGGGGCGCCCGCCACCCAGCCCTGCTGGAAGAGCTCGGGCCAGGTCTGGTGGTCCGCGCCGCCTGGGGAGACATAGATGGCGACATCGCCGAGGATCCGCACCCCGCGGTCGGACGCGTAGCGGCGCAGCGCGCCCCACTCCCGGTCGAATCGCACCTGGTCGGCGACCGCACCGCGTCCCCCATACTGCTCCCAGCCGGCGATCCAGAACGCCTGGCGGTCGCGGAAGTCGGCGATCTCCGAGGCGCTCACCGGCGCGCGCGGCTCGGCCAGGAAGCCCCGCCAGGCGGCGAACGCCGAGGCTGACTTGTAGGGCGAGCGATAGCGGTCGGGCGGCCCCAGCGGCAGCACCTGCCACCACGTCTGGCCCGCGTCGGCCAGCCAGTCGACGAACCGGTACGCCTCACGCCCGAGCCGGCCGCCCGGCAGCGAGGTGAGGTGCAGCTGAACGCCGCTGGAACGCTCGAGATCGGCCACAACCGCCCCGCTACCCGATCTCCCCTCGCACCGCCCACAGGTCCGGGAACGCGGGCTGCATCAGCGTCGAGGCGAGGTAGTCGACGCCCGCCGACCCACCCGTCCCCGGCTTTGAGCCGATCATGCGGCGCACCATCTGGACGTGGCGGTAGCGCCACTCCATCACGCCCTCGTCGAGGTCGACCATCCGCTCACAGAGCGCTGCCTCCGCTCGGTCGTCGGCGTAGACCGCCAGCAACGCCTGCCGCACCTCCGACGACGGCTCGTAGCCGACCGACGGGTCCCGCTCGCGCACCGCCGACGGCACCGCATAGCCCTGCGCGGCGAGATAGGCAAGCAGGCTGTCGAACAGCGAGGGGCGCGTCATCGCGGCCGCGATCCGCTCACGCTCGCGGGAATCAGGACGAAATGGCCGCAGCGCGCGCTCATCGCGCCGGCCGAGCATCACCTCGACCTCACGGAACTGGCCGGACTGGAAGCCGCTGGAGGAGTCGAGCGCGTCTCGAAACGCGCCGAACTGGGCCGGCGTCATCGTCTCCAGCACGTCGACCTGGGCGACGATCGTCTTGAGGATCGTCAGCATCCGCTCGATCGCCCGCGCCGCCCCGGTCGCGGCGCCGTCCGCCAGGCAGCGCTGCATCCGCGATGCCTCGTGGAGAAGCTGCTTGAACCACAGCTCGTAGACCTGATGGATGACGATGAACAGCAGCTCGTCCGGCTGGTCGGTCCGGGGTCGCTGGGCCGCAAGCAGCTCGTCGAGCGCGAGATATGAGCCGTAGGTGAGTTTTTCGGGCTCGGAGGAGGACTCGTTCACAGCATGGGTGTTTACCCGATGTGGGATGCCGGTTATGTTCGCGGTAGTGGACTTCTCTGCCCACGAGACCCCGTGCCGTCACCGGTGAGCGTCGAAGCCTCGGCGTCCCCGGCCCCTGCCGACACGGGTTCGAGCCGCCGCGGGCGCGACGAGTCGCCGCGCCGGATCGTCATCCAGTACCCGTCACCCAGCGTCGACGATGGCCGCTACCCGGTGAAGCGTTGCGTCGGCGACGCCGTCGAGGTTTCGGCCGACATCTTCCGGGACGGCCACGAGATCCTTCGGGCGGTCGTGCGCTACCGGGCGCCGGACGGCAGCGCCGGTGAGTGCCCGCTGCAGCGGGTCGACGCCCACCTGGGTGGGGTGCGCTGGGCCGGCCGATTCACCGTCGATCGCCCCGGACGCTGGGAGTACACGATCGAGGCCTGGACCGACCAGTTCGGCACGTGGCGCGACGAGCTTGCGCGGAAGGTCAAAGCCGCCCAGACCGACCTCTCCGGCGAGCTGTCCGAGGGCGTCCTGCTGCTGCGCGCGGCGGCCGAGCACGCAGGATCGAGCGCGGCCGCCGAGCAGATCGAACGCGCCGCACAGCAGCTCGATGACCCGGCGCTCGCCGAGCATGCCAAGCACGAGATCGCGCTCCGCGACGAGCTGGCTGAGGTGATCGACTCCGACCCGATCCGGCACGGGAGCGTGACCCTCGACCGGCCGCTGGTAGCCGAGGTCGATCGGCTGCGTGCCCGCTTCGGGGCCTGGTACGAGCTGTTTCCCCGGTCGTGGGGCGGTCTGCGGGCGGTGGAGACCCAGATCCCGCGCCTGGCCGAGCTCGGCTTCGACGTGCTCTACATGCCCCCGATCCATCCGATCGGGCTGACCAACCGCAAGGGCCGGAACAACGCGCCGACCGCCGCTCCGGGCGACCCCGGCTCCCCGTACGCGATCGGGGACGCGAGCGGTGGTCACGACGCGATCCACCCTGATCTGGGGACCGAGGCCGACCTGCGCGCGCTGACCGCGACCGCCGCCGCCCACGACATCGACGTCGCGCTCGACCTTGCCATCAACGCCTCCGCCGATCACCCGTGGCTCACCGAGCACCCCGAGTGGTTCCACCGCCGCCCGGACGGGACGCTCAAGTACGCCGAGAACCCGCCCAAGCGCTACCAGGACATCTACAACGTCAACTGGGACTCGCCGGACTGGCGTGGCCTGTGGGACGCGCTCCTCGGCGTGGTGCTGCACTGGGTGGATTGTGGGATCACCGTCTTCCGGGTCGACAACCCCCACACCAAGCCGTTCGCGTTCTGGACGTGGCTGATCGACGAGGTCCACGCTCGCAACCCCGACGTCATCTTCCTCGCCGAGGCGTTCACCCGCCGGTCGGTGATGCGCCACCTGGCCAAGATCGGGTTCACCCAGTCCTATACGTACTTCACGTGGAAGAACGGCCGCTGGGAGCTCACCGAGTACATGACCGAGCTGGCCTACTCCGGCGAGCAGGAGTACTTCCGGCCCAACTTCTTCACCAACACCCCCGACATCCTGCACGAGTACCTGCAGCAGGGCGGCCGGCCGGCATTCGAGACCCGCCTCGTGCTCGCCGCCACGCTCAGCCCGAGCTACGGGATCTACTCGGGCTACGAGCACTACGAGAACGTTCCGGTGAGCGCCGGCTCTGAGGAGTACCTGCATTCCGAGAAGTACGAGATCCATGAGCGGGCGCTCGACGGGCCGCTGCTGCCGATGATCAGCCGGCTCAACGAGATCCGTCGCACCCACCCGGCGCTGCAGGAGCTCTCCAACATCACCTTCCTGGACACCGGGAACGATGGACTGATTGCGTACGTCAAGCGGACCGGAAGCGACACGATCATCACCGTGGCGTGCCTGGACGCGCACACCCCCCAGGAGGGGATGGTGACGGTCCCCGCGTCGGTCGGAGTGCCGCCGGCGTTCACCGCCCATGACCTGCTGTCCGGCGAGCGGTACGCGTGGCGCATCGGGCAGAACTTCGTTCGCCTGGCGCCGGGCTGGCGGATGGCCCACGTGCTCACGGTCGAGCTGTAAGGAGGCACCTGTGTCCGTCGGTCCGCAGACGCTCACACACCTGCTCGCGCGTGAATCGAGCCCCGGTCGCCTCGGGCAACCCGCGGATGCCCCGACCGGGACCCAGAACACCGCCTGGTTCGAACCCGAGCCGCTCTGGTTCAAGCGTGCGGTCTTCTACGAGATCCACATCCGCGGCTTCTTCGACGGCAACGGCGACGGCTCGGGCGACTTCCGCGGGCTGACCGAGAAGCTCGACTACCTGCAGTGGCTCGGCATCGACTGCATCTGGCTGCTGCCGTTCTTCCAGTCGCCGCTGCGCGACGGCGGATACGACATCTCCGACTTCACCCGCGTGCACCCGGACTACGGCTCCGTCGACGACGTGCAGGAG
>DATJTS010000064.1:0-22250 GCA_035503035.1 Solirubrobacteraceae bacterium | reverse complement strand
ACGATCGCGGCGATCTCCACCGGATTGCCGTCGGCGTCATTGACCTTGAGCCGGTTGGTCTCGAAGTTCCGCACCCGGATGCTGACGCCGCGGCGATCGGACAGCGGCACGACGCACCACAGCCCGGTCCGGCGGATCGTGCCGTAGTAGGTGCCGAAGAACCGCATCACCTTGGTCTGGCCCGGCTGCACGATCACCAGCGAGCTCGCGACGACGATCGCGGCCACGATCGGGATCGCGATCAGGCCCGGGGTGGAGGTGCCCGCCAGTACGAAGCCGAGCCCGACGCACACGGCGAGCACCGCGACGCCAAGCCACCCCGTGACCGCCCACGCGGCACGCTCGTGGATCACCACCCGGTGCCCGGTGTGACCGACCGGCGCGACTTCCGGGGTTGGATCTCCGTCGAACGCTGAGCTCATGACCGCCCTCCAGGGGACTCAGGTTGAAACTGATGCCAAAGTGATATCACTTTTAGGCGTTCAACGCAAAGCCACGCGGCGGCGAGGAGCCGGCGCCCGGGGACGCCGGCTCCCGTTGTCTCAGCTCGAGGTCTTCACGACCAGCGACTGCAGGGCGCCCGAGCTGTCGGGATCGTTCACCGCGACCTCGACCCCACGATGAGTGGTCGTCGTCTGGTACTGCACCGGCTGGCCGTCCAGGGTGACCGAGCTGACCGAGCTCCCCGATGGGATCACGGCCCCGATGGTGAGTGCGAGCCCCTGAGCTCCAGTCACATCGGTGGTGAAGCTCCCCCCGCCCTGGCTCGCCTGCACCGCCAGCTGGTCGGCGCCGACATCGAGATGCTGCACCGACGCCGTGGGCCAGGAGGAGGGCAGGTCCGGAACCACCGCCAATGAGTGGTCAGGAGCGTCGGGCACCACCCCGAGGATGTCGTGCGCCGTCGTCCAGAGCAGGCCGTAGGACGACCACGCCTGCATCACGTTCGCGCGGCTGGTGAACGCCTCATACGGGTTGTACTGGCTGCTCTGGGCGAGCTCGGGCAGTGAGCCCGGCATCTCGACGGTGAGCTGGCCTGCCACCTTGTCCATGTCGGCGGTCGACTGGCTCATGCGGCCGTAGTTGGCCTCGGCGACCGCGAGCGCGCCGGTGTTGACCAGGTAACAGGTCTGGCCGCCCGTGCCCGCCGGTCCGCCGACGCCATCGACGTAGAGCCCGCACGAACCGGTGAACGTGGGCCCCTCCATCGTGGTGAGCGCGGCGTTCGCCTCATCGGCGGGGGCGACGTCCTGCTCCATCGGCGCGACGCTGATCCAGTAGCGCTGCTGCAGCTGCTGACCTGATTGTGTGCACGTCGAACCGTTCGGGCCATCGCAGAGCGAGTCGGCGAACAGGTTCTGGCTGGGGATCCACCACTGGCCGAACGCGGCGAGCATCGCCGCCTGGCGGTTCGCCGCCCAGGTGGCGGTCGCGGTGTCGTGCATCGCCACCGCCATGTCGTGCAGCGCCCCGAGTGCCTGGATGCTCTCCGACGCGACGTCGAGGGGCTGCTGGCCGAGGCCGGTGGACTCCTGGATGCCGTCTCCCGCCGGCCACGGATCGCTCGCGCTCGGGGCGAGGCTTGCCAGGTAGTGCTCGCCGTCGCGGATGAACCGGTAGTTGTCCTTCAGCACCGCGGGATCGCCTGACCATTGCCACACCAGGTCGGCGGCGATCGCGAACTGGGCGGTCTCGTTGATGTCGCCCGGCTGGCTGTTGTCGCCGTAATACACGGCGCCGGTCGAGTTGACCTCGTGGACCACCTTCCCGGTGCTGCCGTTCACGATCCTCGACACCTTGCGGATCGTCGTGAGCTGCTGGATCGCCGTCCTCCACTGGCCCGAGACCGTGAGCCCGTATGTGCTGTAGGCCCCGTCCGTTCCGAAGAACTCCGCGTAGTCCGGATACGCCGCGTCGATCCCGGAGAGGCTGCGAACGGTCTTGATCGGCGGCGGGTATGCCGTTCCAGCGTCGACGTCGCGGATCTGGAGATCCTTGACCGTCCGGTGGAGGTCAGCGAGGTTCAGCTTGCTCCACAGCAGCGCCTGATTGACCGACGCGTCGGGAACCTGGAAGCTGCTCTGCCCGGCCACCGCGTCGCGCTCGGCCACCTTGTCGGCGAGCAGGCCGAACGGGTGGGCGAGCCCGGTGCGCAGGGCCTGCAGTGCCGGTGAGGCGCCGAGCTGCGAGGCGGAGACCCCGACCCACAGAGTCGTGCCCTGCGCGGGAACCTGGAGGTTCCAGGAGAGCTGGCCGCCGGCGCCCTTGGAGCCGAAGACAGTCTGGTTGGCACTGGTCGTCGGGCCCCAATCGCCGCTGCCCGCCGTGACCTGCGACGGGGTGACGGTGGATCCGACCTCGGCGTAGTCGGTCGTCTGCTGCTGCTGGAACTGCACGCCGTGGCCGACGACCGACGCGGTGTCCGGATTCTCCACCTGGTCGGCGGTCGGGGTTGTCGATGACCACGGATACGCCGCCATCACCTGGCTGTGCGCCTGGGCGAGCAGGTTGACGCTCTGCGCCATGCCGTCGACCGGCACCAGGGTGAGTCCGATCAGCACCACCGGACTCCCGTCGGGGGAGAACTCGGTCAGGGTGGGGCGCATGCCATCGGTCGCCGGGAACGAGAGCCGGACGAGACCCGGTCCGCTCGTGAACTGCTTGGCGTTGTCGAGCCATGCGTTCCCGAGGCGGAACCACAGCCCGTCCAGAGCCTTGATCGGCGGCGCCCAGATCCCGCCCATCTGGCCGGTCGTGTGCCAACCGATCGGTGGGAACGATCCGTCCTCCACGCCGACCACGTACGCACGGGTGCCGGCGGCGACGAACCGGCGCCGGTTCAGCTTCGTGGTCGCCGAGATCGTGGGGCTCGCGTCGGCCTGTGGCACTCCGGCCGCGGCCGGTGCAGCGCCGCTGCTCGTTCCCGAGCCGGGAACGCCGGCCGCCGCAGCGCTGGTCGCCGCTGCGGCGCCGATTCCCATCGAGGCACACGTCACCAGGACCGCGATCGCGGCCCGCCGTACCCAATCAAGCGCTGCCATGAGAGCCTCCCTCTCCGGTTCGCGCGTGCGGGAATCACGCGCCGCAGTCGCTTCTACCCGGTGGGGGTCGTTCAGGAACGGCTGCGCACGTCTGGCGTCTGTCCCGCTTCCCGGTCCGCCGTGATCTGCCAGCTTCCGATTCCGTTCCCGTCGCGGTCCAGCACGATCCCGTCACGGTCGAGCGGCCTCTCCAGGAACGAGAGGTGCGACGCGGCACCGCACAGAGCTTCTCCGACCTCGCGACCGGTTGGCCCGCCGTCACGCTCGTCGAGGATGATCTCCAGTCTGAAGGTGGCCACCATCGGTGTCCTTTGGTCGGGTGCCGGCCCCGGCGGGACAAAGTACGGACCGCCCCTTAATCCCAACTGGCCTTCTGAAGAAGATCGCGTGAGCGATCTGTTCGCATCGGAGGTCGATACGGCAGCGGCTTCCAGCGCCCGCGGCAGGACTCGAACCTGCGACCCACGGCTTAGAAGGCCGTCGCTCTATCCAGCTGAGCTACGCGGGCGGAGGGTCCCCAGCGTACCGGCGGGCCGAGCGCGAGAAGGTGCCGGCGGGCGGTGGCCCTCCGGCTTCTCCACCCATCATCCGACCCGGCTGCCTGCACGCGCGCCGTCATCGCGTGGCGATCGTGCACTGGAACGCTGCGTTTGGCGCGCCGAAGCTGCCGATTTTCGCCGCGGAGCTCACTGCCGGGCGAGATCGTGTCGATCTACACGATGTGATCTGGCTCATCGTTCTCAGCACTGCGTTGATCATGCTGTGGGGCTCGAGCGACCACTGGGACCTTGCCGGTCTCTGGCGGCGCGTCGGTCACGCGCTCCACCTGGATCACCGCGCCGACGGCGCCGACCGCCCGCGCTGAGTCGCCGTCCGGCGGCACCAAGCGGCCTCGGCGGGCAACCCCCGCTCGCTGGTAGATTCATCCATCCCACGGTGGGCGTAGCTCAGTTGGTAGAGCTCCTGGTTGTGGTCCAGGCGGTCGTGGGTTCGAGTCCCATCGCTCACCCTTGAGAAAAGCCCCGCATATGCGGGGCTTTTGTCTTTTTGGCCCAATCGGCAGGACGCTTCGCTCGGACGCGATGTACCACTTCTATGTACTACTCGCGGCATCGTGGGCGGGGGCGCGGCCATCGCCTCGAACAACTCGAGCAACCTTTGCGCCCAGAGTCGTGCCCGGTCGCCGGATCTGTGACCGGCTTCGGTGCAATGCACGAGGACCTGCTATACGGTGTAAATATTACGCCGTAAACTTCACGTTGATGTCCTCGTCTCGCTCCGACCACACCGCCAACCGCCGCCCCCTGACCCGGGAACGAATCCTCGATGTAGCGATTGCGCTGATCGAGCACGACGGCCCTGAGGCGCTCAGCATGCGTCGGCTTGGGGCCGCGCTCGGGGTGGAGGGGATGGCGATCTACCACCATTTCGCGGGGCGCGAGGATCTTCTGGGAGCGATCGCCGAGCGACTGCTGGAGCCACTCGATGATCTCGAGCAGCGATCGGATTGGCGCGAGGACTGTCACGACTTCGCCACCACGCTTCGGGAGGTCGCTGTACAGCGGCCGGCAACGTTTCGGCTGGTGGGGATGCAGCCCCTCGGTGAGGTTCTGCTGCTACCGGTCGAGCGGCTGCTCGGCACCCTCGTTGAGGCTGGCTTCGAGCCAGTTACGGCGCTCGCGATCTACCGAGCGACGATCAGTTATGCCCGGGGGTACGCGCTGGCCGAGGTGACCGGCTTCACGGTCGACGCGGCCGGCGGCAGCGGCTTGGAGAGGCTGCAAGCGCTGCGGCCCGATGCGTTTCCGGTTCTAGCCGGCCGAGCAGGCGAACTCGCTGAGCTCGACCCGGATCGCGCCTTCCGGCTCGGTCTGGATGCCCTGCTCCGCGGCCTCGAAGGTCCGGAGGGCGCAGCGCGATGAGTGCCAGCGCAGACCCTGGACGGGAGAAGACCGGCGGGTCCGAGCCCGACGGCGGTTTGGTCAAGGCGCGAGCCTGGCTTGCGGCGTCCAAACTCGGCCTGGTCGCGATGGCACTCGTGGTCGGTGCAGGCGCAGGATTGGGCGCCGCCGGCTTCAGAGACCTGATCTACCTGTTCACCTGGCTGTTCACCGGGAAGCGGACCTACGGCCAGTTTGGTCACCAGGCGAGCCTCCACCTGCCCTTTCTCGGGATCTGGTTCGTGCTCGTCGCACCCGTCGTGGCGGGGCTCCTGTACGGGCCGCTGATCCAGCGGTTTGCGCCTGAGGCGCGCGGCCACGGCGTTCCGGAGGTCATGTTGTCGGTCGCTGAGAACGGCGGTCGAATCCGGCCGCAGGTCTCTCTGGTCAAGGCGCTCGCCTCGGCCCTGTGTATCGGCGGAGGCGGCTCGGTGGGGCGCGAGGGCCCGATCGTTCAGATCGGGTCGGCGTTCGCATCGACAGTCGGGCAGTGGGTGCGCACCAGCGAAGGTCGGCTGCGAATCATCGTCGCGTGCGGCGCCGCCGGTGGGATCTCGGCGACCTTCAATGCTCCGGTCACCGGTCTGTTCTTCGGTTTTGAGATCGTCCTGAAGGAGTTCTCCTCTGAGGCGCTGGCGGCCACGATCCTGTCCGCGGTCACCGCCGACGTGATCAGCCGAGCGTTCTTCGGGGGCGCTGCGTTCTTCGCGCAGGTGCCGCATGACCTGGCACTCACAAATGATTTCAGCTATCTGCTGATCGCCCTGCTGGGCCTGATCGCCGGTGGGATGGGCGTCCTGTTTCAGAAGACCGTCTACAAGGGCGAGGACGCGGCGGACCTGCTGTGGCGAGGCCGGCCACAGTGGATGCGGCCGGTCGCGGGAGGGTTCTTCCTGGGAGCGTTACTGCTGATCCTGCCGCAGATGTACGGCGTCGGCTACCCGGTGATGGATCGGGTGTTCGCGGGTAACTATGTGCTCTGGTTCGTGCTGATCCTGCTGGCCGGCAAGATTCTCGCGACCAGTCTGACGCTGTGGATCGGTGGCTCCGGCGGCGTGTTCGCGCCTTCGCTGTTCATCGGCGCTGCGACCGGGACGGCTTTCGGTGTGGTTGCCCATCATCTGTTCGGCCCCGCCATCGGTCCGGTCGCGCTGTACGGGGTGATCGGAATGGGGGGCGTGTTTGCCGGCGCTGCCCAGGCGCCGCTCACCTCGATCGCGAGCGTCGCGGAGATGACCGGGAACTTCACGCTGACGCTGCCGATCATGCTCGCGTGTGGGCTGGCGTCACAGTTCGCACGTCAGATCACCCACGGCAGCATCTACACCACCAAGCTCCTGCGGCGCGGGATCGATATCGAGCGCCCGAAAGCGATCGGCGCGCTGCGCGCGTTGAGCGTCGACCAGGTGATGCAACCCCTGGCCGCGATCGACGATCAGCCGCGGCTGTTCCGAGACGATCGTCAACGATCCCTGGCGGCCGATCCGGCGATGTGGCAGGAGCTGCTCGGGCCGGTAACGCTGTCCCGCCGTCCCCAGGTCCTCTATGCCGACGAGGACCTCGAACAGGCCCGACGGCAGTTGGTCCTCTACGGCCGGGATGGGCTACCCGTCCTCTCCCACGATGGTCATCTACAGGGCTGGATCACCCGCTCGGACATTCTCAAGGCGTTGACCGACAAGCTCGCGACCGGCGAGCAGGAGATGCAGGCCGTCGCCTCGTCGGAGAACGCGCGGAACCCCGCCGGCGAGCCGGCGGGCCAGCGGAAGCCCACGCGCCCGCTGCCCGGGTACGAGCTGCTCGAGGTCAGAGTCAACGATGGGTCTCCCGCGAACGGCAGGCGCATCGACGAGGTGCAATGGCCCGCGGGGAGCGCCGTCGTTGCGCTCACCCAGGGCCGCGAGATCCACGTCGCCGCCCCAGAGCTCACGCTCCACGCCGGGGAGCGGGCTCTCGTCCTCGTCCCGATCGATGGCCGCGAGTAGCCAGCTGCTCGACCCACGGCGAGAACCGCGATCGCCGACATCAGCTGCACGAGGCTGCTCGACGCCACCCGGCCAGCCGGTGCCCGCCACCCGCGAGTGGGTCGGCATTCTTGACGAGGATCCCGACCTTGGCGCGACTCTGGACCCGAAGGTCGCCATCGGCGCCGGTCGGTTGCTCCGGGCTCCGGTCGTCATCCTGGATCGCGGTGATCCGGGCCCGCCCGAATACGATGCTGCGACCACGTTCGGCCTGCTCGTCCTGAGTGGCCTGATGGGCAGACGTGTTGGGATCGGGCAGGCACACGCGATCGAGTTGCTCGGCCCGGGCGACATCCTGCGCCCGTGGGACCACGACCACGAGCTGGACTGCGTGCCAGCCGAGATTGGCTGGCGCGTCTTCGAACCGGTTCGTCTCGCTGTCCTTGGCTCCGCCATCACCAGGGTCATCGGGCAGCGCCCCGAGCTGCTCATCGCCTTTTCCGGCAGGCTCCTGCACCGGGCCCGCGCCAGCGCCTACCTGACCGCGGTGAGCCATTTCACCTCCATCGACGACAAAGTTCTGGTCACCCTCTGGCACCTCGCGAGCCGCTGGGGGCGTGTCTCGCCACGCGGGGTCGAGATCACCCTCAGTCTCACTCATGAGGTGATCGGCGAGATCGTCGGAGCTCGCCGTCCCACGATCACCCTGGCGCTGAGTCGGATGGTTCGTCGAAAGACCCTGGGCCGTGGTGCGAGGGGCACGTTCATCCTTCTGGACTCGCCGCAGGATCGGTGGTTCACGCGCCCCGCAGTCGCTGGGTGAGTGCGTCTGCGGTATCCGCGGAGCATGCCCTTTGCGTCCCAAACCGCGTTCGGCTCGTTCATTCACGCAAGCGTGCTCGCTGATCGAGCTCGTCACTGCTCTCGATCGCCAGAGACCCGACCAAGTGGAAGCCCGACCTGGGTACGACCTCGATCGATCGGGCACTCACCGGAGAGATGATCACAGTTCGTCTGGTGCTGCCGATATGAAGGCCCGCGGGGTCCCGCTTCTCGATGTCGATCCGGATCTCGCCAACGGTCTCGGATCAGAGGAGATGCGTCTGGCTCGGGCGCACACGCTGGCTTGGACGATCGACATCCACGGTCCCTCGTGGTCCCCCGAGGAGATCAGCCGGCAGGCTACTCCCGGATGGCTCGGGTTGTTCCTCGTCGACGGAGTCATGATCCGCACCGTGCGCGTCGAGAATCGGGTCGCGTGTGAGGTGTTCGGCCCGGGCGATCTGTTCCGGCCCTGGGACGCCGACGGCGAGTACGCACCCCTGAGCGTCTGTCTGGGCTGGAGAGTGCTGCGCACGACTCGGCTCGCCGTGCTTGACGTGGACTTCGCTCGCCGCGTGGGCCGCTGGCCCACGATCCTCTCTGAGCTCATCAGCCGTGTCGCCCGGCGGGCGCGTGCGCTCGCCCTCAACCACGCCGCGAGCCACCTGTCAAACGCCGAGACGCGCTTGACGATTCTGTTCTGGTTGCTCGGCGAGCGATGGGGGCGGGTTGGGACCGCCGGGATCACGGTGACCTTGCCGCTCACGCACGAGACCCTGGCGATGCTCGTGGGCGTCCGGCGGCCGAGCGTCACGCTCGCGCTCGGGAGGTTGAGTGATGCGGGCATGTTGGAGCGTCACGCATCGGATCGCTGGCTGCTCACCAACCGGGCGGTCGATGCTCTCACCCGCGAGAAGGGCCCCCCCGGGCACCGGGCGGGCGCGCCGCACGAGCCTGAGGCGCCGTAGGTACCTGCACGCGTGTCCGCTGTCGAACTGCGGGCGGCGGCCAGCGCGCCGGCGTTGTTCGCGACCGAACCGGCCGGCACGGGTGGCGCGTTCCAGAGGGTTAGTGATCGGTGATGATGACCGCGGGACCCCGATCCGCTCAGCCCCACGTTCTCCGCGACTACGCGCTCATCGCCGACGGCCGGCGTGGCGCGCTCGTCGGGCCTCATGGCGACGTCGCGTGGATGTGCGCGCCGAGCTGGGCCGACGAGGCCGCGTTCGCCTCACTGCTCGGCGGCGTCGGCGCGTTCTCGGTCACTCCCCGCGGGCGCTACGTGTGGGGCGGGCGTTACGAGCCCGGTTCGCTGATCTGGCGCAGCCGCTGGGTGACCGAGACCGGAATTCTCGAATCCCGCGACGCGCTGGCCTTTCCCGGAGATCCGCAGCGCGCGGTCCTGCTGCGGCGGATCGTGGCCGTCCGGGGTCCGGCGAGCGTCGAGGTCGTGTGCGCGCCGGCCTCGGACTACGGTCGCGCGGCGGCGCGCGGCGTGCGTCTAGACGAAGAGATCTGGCGCGGGCGGATCGGCGAGGCTCGCTTCGCGCTCAGCGGCGTCCCGTCGGCGAACGCGGAGGGCGCGCACGGTCTGAGCGTCACGCTCGAGCTCGCGCCCGGGGAGTCCCGCGATCTCGTCCTGTCAGTCGGTGCCGACGGACCGCTGCCACCCGCCGACGTCGCCTGGCGGGAGACCGAGACCGCCTGGCGCGAGCAGGCGCCACCGCCGACGGTCGGCCTTGCGGCCCGGGACGCCGGCCAGGCGCGTGCGGTGCTGCGCGGTCTCACCACGCCGGGGGGCGGGATGGTCGCCGCGGCGACGATGTCGCTGCCCGAGCGCGCCGAGGCCGGACGTTCCTATGACTACCGCTACGCCTGGGTGCGTGACCAGGCGATGGCCGGGCAGGCCGCGGCGCGGGCCGAGGCCGATGACCTGCTCGACGACGCGACGGCGTTCCTGCGCGCGCGCCTGCTCGACGACGGCCCGGGGCTGCGGCCCGCCTACACCGTCGACGGCGGCCCGCTCCCCGCGGAGTCGACGCTCGGGTTGCCCGGGTATCCAGGTGGCGCGGACGTGTCCGGCAACCACGCCGGCGACCAGTTTCAGCTCGATGCGTTCGGCGAGAGCCTGCTGTGCCTGGCCGCCGCCGATGAGCGCGACCGGCTGGATGCGGATGGCTGGCGAGCGGTCGAGATCGCCGCCGACGCGATCGCCGCCCGCCGGGGCGAGCCCGACGCCGGCATCTGGGAGCTGGAGAACCGCCACTGGACGCACAGCCGGCTGATCTGCGTCGCCGGCCTGCAGCGGATCGCAGCCCGCCCGACCGCGGGCCGCCGCGCGGCCGGATGGCTGGCGCTCGCCGACGAGCTGTTGGCCAATGCCGCCGACGCGGTCGCTCCCGACGGGCATTGGCGACGGGCGACCGACGACGATCGCGTCGACGGAGCGCTGCTGTTTGCCGGCATCCGGGGCGCGACCCGACCCGACGACCCGCGCGCGCTCGCCACCCACCGGGCCGTCGAGGACTCGTTGAGCGAGGACTTCTTCTGCTGGCGCTACCGCCCGGACGCGCGCCCGCTCGGGGAGGCCGAGGGCGCGTTCCTGCTGTGCGGTTTCGCGGTGGCGCTCTCGCTGCACACGCAGGGACGTCACACCGAGGCCGCGCATTGGTTCGAGCGCAACCGGAGCGCCTGCGCCACCTCCGGGCTGCTGTCCGAGGAGTACGACGTGGCGCAGCGTCAGCTGCGCGGAAACCTGCCGCAGGCGTTCGTCCATGCGCTGCTGCTCGAGTGCGCGGCGGCGCTGCGGCCCCCCGACCGGGAATCGACACGAGAGGACGCCCCATGAGCCACACCGTCGGAGAGCAGATCCTGCGCCGCCTGATCGCCTGGAAGGTCCCGCGTGTCTACGGGTACCCCGGCGACGGGATCAACGGCATCCTCGCGGGCTTCCACGCCGTCGGCGACGAACTCGAGTTCGTCCAGACCCGCCACGAGGAGCTCGCCTCCTTCCAGGCGTGCGCGCACGCCAAGTTCACCGGCGAAGCCGGCGTCTGCATGGCGACGTCCGGGCCCGGCGCCGTGCACCTGCTCAACGGTCTCTATGACGCGCGCCTGGATCATCAGCCGGTGGTGGCGATCGTCGGCCAGCAGGCCCGCTCCTCGCTCGGTGCCGACTACCAGCAGGAGATCGACCTCGTCTCGCTCTACAAGGACGTGGCGCGCGAGTTCGTGCAGATGCTGACCGTGCCCGCCCAGGTCGACCTGCTGATCGATCGCGCGATGCGGGTGGCGGCCGCGACCCGGTCGGTGACCGCGATCATCGTCCCCAACGACGTCCAGGAACTCGACTACTCCGAGCCGCCGCGCGCCCACGGTGCGGTGTTCTCGAGCGTCGGCTACCGCGCGCCGCACACCGTGCCGGCGCCCAGCCAGATCGATGCCGCCGCGGAGCTGCTGAACAGCGGGGAGAGGGTGGCGATGCTGATCGGGCAGGGCGCGATCGGTGCGGCCGACGAGGTCCTGCAGACCGCCGATCTGCTCGGCTGCGGGATCGCCAAGGCGCTCAACGGCAAGGCCGCGGTTCCCGACGACCTGCCCCACGTGACCGGCGGTATCGGGCTGCTCGGCACCAAGCCGTCCTACGAGATGATGGAGGGCTGCGACACCCTGCTCATGGTCGGCACCAACTTTCCCTACGCGGAGTGGCTGCCCGAGCCCGGCCAGGCGCGCTGCGTGGAGATTGACATCGATGGTCGGCTGATCGGGATGCGCTACCCGACCGAGGTCGCGCTTGTCGGCGACGCCGCCGCCACGTTGCGCGAGCTGATTCCGCGCCTCTCACGCCGCAGCGACCATGCATGGCGTGAGGAGATCGAGTCCGGCGTGGCGCGCTGGTGGGAGATCCTCGACGAGCGCGCCCACCAGGGCGCCGAGCCGCTCAACCCCCAGTGGGTCTTCCACGAACTCTCCGAGCGCCTGCCCGACCGCGCGATCCTCACCTCGGATTCCGGCTCCTCGGCGAACTGGTGGGCGCGCCACGTCAAGGTTCGCGAGGGAATGATGTGCGCCCTCTCCGGCACGCTGGCGACGATGTGCCCGGCGGTGCCCTATGCGGTCGCGGCGAAGTTCGCCTACCCGGACCGTCCGGTGATCGCGGCGATCGGCGACGGCGCGATGCAGATGATCGGCATCAACAGCCTGATCGACGTCGCCAAGTACCGGGACCGCTGGAGCGACCCGCGTCTGGTCATCTGCGTGCTGCACAACGACGACCTCAATCAGGTGACCTGGGAGCAGCGTGTGATGTCGGGCGACGCCCGGCTCGAGGTCTCCCAGCAGCTGCCCGACTTCGACTACGCCGGCTACGCGCGACTGCTCGGCCTGGAGGGCATCCGTGTGGAATCGCCCGACGGCGTCGGCGAGGCGTGGGATCAGGCACTCGAGGCCGACCGTCCGACGCTGCTGGAGTTCGTCACCGATCCGGAGGTCCCGCCGCTGCCGCCTCACATCCGCTTCGAGCAGGCGCACGGGATGGCCAAGGCGCTCGCCGACCGCGACCCCGCCTCGGGCCGGATGGTCCGGGAGTCGCTCAAGGGCAAGCTCGCGGAGTTCCTCACCCGATGAGCCTCGTCGCCAACCTCCGCGCCGGCCGGGCGCAGAAGCTGCTGAGCGCCGCCACCGCGGCGAGCGCGCTGCCGATGGGGCTCGAGATCTACATCAACCACTACGGCGGCTCGTTCGGCAACAAGTGGATGTGGACGCCGGTCGCGCTCTCGCCCGCGCTCAGTGCGGCCGGGATCGCCGGGGTGGTGTCCGGGCGCGCCGCGCGCACGGTGCTGCCCGCGCTCTCGGCGGTGTTCCTGGCCGACGGGCTGGCCGGCGTGTACTTCCACGCGCGGGGAATCGCGCGCAAGCCCGGCGGGTTCAAGGAGCCGACCTACAACCTCGTGATGGGGCCGCCCGCACTCGCGCCGGGATCGCTGGCGATGATCGGCGGGATCGGTCTGATGGCGGCGGTCATGCGCCGCGAGGGGGAGTAGCGATGGCGCACTCGTTCTCCGGGGCCGAGCACCTGCCCCACAACCGCGAGGGCGGTCGCCTCGCCGATCCGCAGGGCCTCCCTCGCCAGCGCAATGGGGTCACCCCGCAGATGCATGGGCGCTATCCGGACTTCGACGTGATGGAGGACCGCGACCACTGGGATCCGGTGACGCGGCGCGTGCTCGTGCAGAGGGTCGAGCAGGTGCCGGACTGCCGCTTCTTCGACGCCGCCGAACAGCGCACGCTCGGCGCGTTCCTCGACATCGTCCTCGCCCAGGACGCCGAGCCGCGGATCCCGGTGCTGCAGATGGTCGCCGCGAAGCTGTCGGCGGGCAAGCTCGACGGCTACCGCTACGAGGACATGCCACCCGATCCGGAGACCTGGAAACGCGCGGCGCGCCACCTCGACGGGCTGGCCGAGCTCGATCACGACGGGCGCGTGGAGCTGATCACCCGCTTCTCCGAGGGCGAGCTGGAATGGGATGACCTCAACGTCACGCGGGCCTGGAGCGTGATGATGCGCGGTGCCCTCTCGGAGTTCTACTCCCACCCGTGGGCGTTCAACGAGATCGGCTTCCGCGGGCCGGCCTACCCGCGCGGCTACATGCGTCGCAACATGGGCACGGCCGGGGTCGATCCCGACGAGCCGCAGGAGGCGTTCGGGCTGGACCCGGTCAGCGACCTGGAGAACCGGGGATGAGCGGCGTCACCACCCGTCTTGGCGGCCTCGTCAAGGCCTCCGCCCGCCCGGAGGAGAACGACTCCGCCTGGCTGCTCGACGTCCACCGGCGCGGTATCCCCGGCGCCGCCTCGATGGCGCGCTACGCCGACGCGGACGAGGTCGACATGGTCATCATCGGCGCCGGTGCCGGCGGCTCGACGCTCGCGCAGCGTCTGGCCCGCCGCGGCTGGCGGATCGTGATCCTTGAATCCGGTCCGTTCTGGGATCCCGACCGTGACTGGGTCTCCGACGAGGCCGGCCAGCATGGGATCTACTGGACCCAGCCCCGGGTGATCGGCGGGCAGGATCCGGTCGAGCTCGGCAAGAACAACTCCGGCCACGGGGTCGGCGGTTCGATGATCCACTACGCGGGCTACACGCCGCGCTTTCACCCCTCGGACTTCCGCACCCGCTCCCAGGACGGCGTCGGCGCTGACTGGCCGATCGCCTATAGGGATCTGCGACCGCACTACGAGCGGGTCGAGAAGGAGCTTCCGGTCGCCGGCCAGGATTGGCCGTGGGGCGATCCGCACCGCTATCCGCACGCCGCCCACCCGATCTCCGGCGCCGCCGAGGTCGCGCGCGAGGGAGCGCGCCGAGCGGGGATCACGATGCGGGTCGGCCCGGTCGGGATCACCAACGGGGTGTTCGGCAACCGCCCGCACTGCATCTACCGCGGCTTCTGCCTGCAGGCGTGCAAGGTCAATGCGAAGGCCTCGCCGTTCGTCACCCACCTCCCTGACGCGATCGCGCATGGCGTCGAGGTCCGCGCCGACAGCCATGCCGTGCGGATCGAGGTCGACAAGGGCGGGCGCTGCACCGCCGTCACCTACCGGCATCAGGGCGCCGAGCGCCACCAGCGCGCCGCGGTCGTGGTCGTCGCCGGCTACTCGATCGAGACGCCGCGGCTGTTGCTCAACTCGACGAGCGCCCGCTTCCCCGAGGGCCTGGCCAATCGCGAGGACCAGGTCGGACGCTACGTGATGGTTCAGGGCGCCCCGCAGGTCGCCGGTCGCTTCCCGCAGGTGATGCACCAGTACAAGGCGCCACCCCCCGAGATCTGCTCGGAGGACTTCTATGAGACCGACAGCTCCCGGGGGTTCGCCCGCGGCTTCTCGATCCAGACCGTCGGCCCGCTGCCGATCGGGTGGGCCGAGCACGTGCTGGCGGACGGTCACTGGGGACATGCGCTGCGCGAGTACATGCGCGACTACGCCCACTGGACGACGCTCGGGCTGCTCTGTGAGCTGCTGCCCCGGGCCGAGAACCGGGTGACGCTCGCCGAGGAGACGGACTCGCATGGGATGCCGGTCGCCCACTTCTCCTACTCCCAGTGCGACAACGACCGGGCGAACATCGCCTACGGCAAGCGGGTGATCGAGCGCATCTGGGAGGCAGCCGGCGCGCAGGACACGCTGGCCGTCGACCGCTACGCCCACCTCGTCGGCGGGTGCCGGATGGGCGACTCGCCGGACTCCTCGGTGATCGATGCCGACCACCGGGCCTGGGGGGTCCCCAACCTGTTCATCTGCGACGGCAGCGTGATGCCCACCCAGGGATCGGCCAACCCGGCGCTCACGATCATGGCGCTCGCCTCGCGTCTCGCCGCGCGGCTCGCCTCTGGCCGGGTACCGGCAGGGGCGGGCGCAGGTGCGGGCCGTGGCTGAGGCGCGGATCGAGCGGGTCCAGACGCGCGCTTACCTCGTCCCGACCGACGCGCCCGAGTCCGACGGGACGTTCGCCTGGGAGTCGACGACGATCGTCGTCGTCGAGGTCCACGGCGCAGGCACCACCGGGCTCGGCTACACCTACGGCCCGCGGGCGGTGGGATCGCTCATCGACCACGAGCTGCAGGAGGTCCTGTGCGGGCGTGACCCGCTCGCGCCCCGCGCCGCGTGGGCGTCGATGCACGCGGCGCTGCGCAATGCGGGGCAGGGCGGGATCGGTGCGCTGGCGATCTCGGCGCTCGACGTCGCCCTGCACGATCTGCGGGCGAGACTGCTCGGCGTCCCGCTGGCGGTCGCGCTCGGCGCGGTCCGCGACGCGGTGCCGGTGTACGGCTCGGGCGGCTTCACCACCTACTCTCCGGCGCAGGTCGCCGAGCAGCTCGGCGGCTGGGTGCGCGCGGGGATCCCGCGGGTCAAGATGAAGGTCGGCCGTGAGCCCGCCGAGGATCCCGCTCGGATCGCCGCCGCGCGGGAGGCGATCGGTCCTGAGGCCGAGCTGATGGTCGACGCCAACGGCGCGTTCTCGGTCGCGGAGGCGATCGCCTGGGCCGAGTGCTACCCCGAGTGGGACGTCCGCTGGCTCGAGGAGCCTGTCACCCAGGACGACCCGGCGGGGCTGCGTACGGTGCGTGAGCACGCGCCGCCCGGGCTGGCCATCGCCTCCGGCGAGTACAGCTGGAGCCGCTACGACGCCGCGCGCCTGCTCGGTGCCGGCGCCGTCGACGTCGTCCAGGCCGATGTCACCCGGTGCGGCGGACCGACGGAGCTCGAGCGGATCGACGCGCTGTGCGGGGCGGCGAACCGGCCGCTGTCACTGCACTGCGCGCCGGCGGTGAGCGCGCATGTCGGCTGCGCGCTCGAGCGGCTGGTGCATCTCGAGTACTTCCACGACCACGTGCGCATCGAAGCGGCACTGTTCGACGGGGTGCTGCGCCCGGTCGGCGGGGCGCTGTCCCCCGATCCGGCGACCCCCGGCCACGGGCTCAGCCTGTCCGAGCGCGCCGAGCGCTACGCGGTCGCCTGAGCCTCGGCTCAGGCCGACTCTCGCACGCCCGGCTCGCGGGCGAGCCGGCCCGGGTCGACGGACGGCTCGCACAGCTGACGCCGGGCGGGCGCGCGGCGCAGGGTCGGCAGCACCGGGCGCTCGCGCTGGCCCTCGAGCTCGAACGCGAACGCCGCGTAGCCGGCCAGCGCGCAGACGAGCAGACCGAGCAGTCCCGCCACCGTCTGCCACCCGGGCGCGCTGGAGAGCTCATGGATCCCCGATGCCGCGAACCGCACCGCGGCCGATCCGAACACGAGCGCCGGCAGGAGCTTCTCGGTCGCGATCGCCGCGGCGGTGAGCGCCAGCACGCCCCCGGCGGCGAGCATCAGCAGTCCGAGCGGTCCGCTCGTCGATCCCGGGTGGGAGCTGACGTCGATCAGGCCGATCGCCAGCCAGCTCGTCGACAGCACCCCGACGGCGGCGCCCGTCGCGCCGTCGCGCACGAGGTAGCTGAGCACACACGCCAGCAGCTGCAGGACGAATGGGACGGCGAGCAGCACCAGGCCTGCCTGAGGATCCTGCGAGCTTGCCGTCCAATGCAGCTCGACGCCGCTCTGCACGAGCGATGCGATCGCCAGCCCCGACATCCCGACGGTGAGCGGCGAGCCGATCGGCCGCAGCATCACCCGCACGGGCGGCGTCGCGGCCGGATCCGCGTTCCGACGCTGCCCCTGGCTCATCCGCGCAGGACCGCGAGCGCGCCCGCCGCCACGCCCGCCGCGCCGGCGAGCACCGCACCCCGGTGCATCGACAGCCAGCTCACGGGGTCCACCGAGATCTCCTCGTCGCCGAACGGTCCGTGGGCGCCGCGGTCGGCGTCCTCATCCCGGGGCTGGTCGAGGTTCTCGCCGTAGCGCGGGAGATCTCCCGAGATCTGCTGTCCGCCCACTCCCGTGCGGGCGAGGTAGATCTCGGCGAGGCACGGTGCGAGCCGCTCCCCGAGGATCGTGTAGGCGGTCGAGATCCCCACCCACATGTTGCGGCGGGGATGCTCGGCCAGGAAGGCGATCGCGCGAGCGGGCAGCTCGGGCGAGAAGACGGGGGCGACCGGGCGGGGATGCTCGGGCATCCGGTTGAGGTTCCAGTCGAACTGGGGGGTGTTCAGGCCGGGCAGCTGGACCATGCAGATGCGCACCGCGCTGCGTTCGTGGGCGAGTTCGGTGCGGACACCCTCGGTGAAGCCCTTGACCGCATGCTTGGCGCCGCAGTAGGCCGACTGCAGCGGAATCGAGCGGTAGGACATCGCCGAGCAGACGTTGATGATCACGCCCCGGCCCCGGGGGCGCATGCGTCGCAGCGCGGCCCGGGTGCCGTGGACCTGGCCCATGTAGGTGGTCTCGGTGATCGTCCTGAACTCCTGCGGCGAGGTGTCCCAGAAGAAGGCGAGCGCACCGACGAACGCGTTGTTGACCCATACGTCGATCTCGCCGAGCTCACGCTCCACCTCCGCGGCGGCCGCCTCGACCGCCTCGGGGTCGGCGACATCACAGACGACCGGCAGCGCGCGGCGGCCGTGCGCGGCCACGTCACCCGCTGAACCGTCCAGACCTGCCCTCCCTCGGGCCAGGATCGCGACATCGAAGCCACGCGCGGCCAGCTCCTGCACCGTCGCCCGGCCCACGCCAGCCGTGCCGCCGGTCACCACCGCCACTCGGGATCGTGACGAGTCGCTCACGGCTTCCTCCCGCTGCGCGGCCTGGTCTCGTCGGCTCGGCGCCGGCGGTCGCGTGTCGCCGAATCGGACGCGGGGCGCAACCGCCGCAGCTCGCCCTGCACGATCGCCTCCCAGTGCCGGTTCAGGCGCGCTGCACGCCGGGACTCGCGGGATTGGGATCGGATCGGGGGCACCGCCTCAGCTTTGCCCGGACACGCCCGGTTCGCACGTGCCGCTGTTCGGCAGAGAACTCGCCGACCGCATCCGGATCAGCCGGGCGTTCGCCAGATGACCGAGCCGATTTGCCTCCGCGCGAGGCCGGGAAGGGATGTCGATGCTCGAGGCCGCCGCCAACACGCCGTCGGCCGATGGGCGCCCCTGACTGTCCGAGCCCCCGTGAGCGACTTCCCTCCCAGCGCAGCCCTCGTGAGCACCCGTGCCGAGTACGGGCATCTTTTCTCGATCTACGTGCCGATCGCCGCGGGCGTGTTCGTCGTGGTGGTGCTCGTGGTGATCGGCGCGATCCTGCGCTACCGCGGGGCCGGGGCCCCCTCGCGGCGCAGCAACGCCACCTGGCTCGAGGGCAGCTACGCGCTGTTGCTCGCCTGCGTAGTGGCCTTCCTGCTCTGGGAGACGTTCAGCGCTGAGCATCAGGTCGACACCGTCGCCAACCGCGAGCGACCGAGTCTGACCATCAACGTCACCGCCGCGCGCTGGGAGTGGACCTTTGGCTACGTCGGGGACGGCATCACCGCGCGCAGTGGGCGCACCGGTCACCAGCCGCTCGTGGTGCCGGCCGATCGCGCAATCCGCTTCAACCTCGCCTCGCTGGATGTGATCCATGCGATCTGGGTCCCACAGCTCGAATTCAAGCGCGACCTGATCCCCGGTCACACCGGCCACGTCACGCTCACCTTCACGCGGACAGGCAGCTTCGGCGGGCAGTGCGCGGTGTTCTGCGGCGAGTACCACAGCGAGATGACCTTCACCGTGCGGGTGCTGCCGCCCGGCAAGTTCGCCACCTGGCTGGCGGCGCACCGCGCGACGGGCCGTGCCGCGCCCGCGAGGACGGGGGCGGCGTGACGATCCAGGCTCCGCAACCTGCGCGCGCACCCGCCCGTTCGGCTGGCTGGCTGGGCAGGCTGATGAGCACCGACCATAAGCGAATCGGCGTGAATCTCGGCTCGCTGTCCTTGATCTTCTTCCTGGTCGGCGGGGTGTTCGCGCTGCTCATGCGCGCCCAGTTGGCGACGCCCAACTCTGACGTGGTGTCCGACAACACCTACAGCGAGCTGTTCACGATGCACGGCTCGACGATGGTCTACCTGTTCGTCACGCCGATCGCCATCGCGATGGCGACCTATCTGGTGCCCCTTCAGATCGGGGCAAGCTCGATCTCCCTTCCCCGCGTCTCGCTGGCCGGCTTCTGGGTGTGGCTGTCGGGCGGACTGATCATGCAATCGGGATGGCTCACCGCAGGCGGCCCGGGCCGCGATGGCTGGTTTTCCTACGTGCCCCTGTCAACCTCGCCGTACACGCCCGGGCCGGGCCAGAGCCTCTGGGTCGTCGGCGTATTGCTCGCGGTCACCGGCTCCATGCTGATGGGTGCTGCCGTGCTGGTGACGATCCTCGGTCGGCGCGCGCCGGGCATGGCGGTGCTGCGAATGCCGGTCTTCACCTGGACCGCGCTCGTCACCGTGCTGATGGTCGTCGCCGCCTTCCCGGTGCTGCTGGTCGCGATGGGCCTGCTGCTCATCCAGCGTCTTACCGGCGCGGACATCTTCTCTGGCTTCACCGGTGCGATCGACTACCAGGACCTGTTCTGGTTCTACGGCCATCCGGTCGTCTACGTCATGTTCTTCCCATTTCTGGGCGCCGCGGCCGAGGCGATCGCGACCTGCGCGCACCGGCGGTGGTTCGGCTATCACGCGTTCGTCATCTCGATGATGGCGTTCGTCACCCTCTCGATGAGCGTCTGGTCACACCATATGTACATCACCGGCGGGGTCACCAATCAGTACTTCGCATTCACCTCGACATTGCTCGTCGTGCCCGCGGGGATCGAGTACTTCGACATGATGGGCACGCTCATCGGCGGTCGGCTCGTGATGCGAACTTCCATGCTGTTCGCGCTGTTCTTCTTCGTGCAGTTCCTCATCGGCGGTCTGAGCGGCATCTTCGTCGCCTCACCGGTTCTGGACTATGCGGCGAATGACACGTACTTCGTCATCGCACACTTCCATTACACGCTGTTCGCCGGATCGATCTTCGGCTTCTTTGCAGGGGTGTATCACTGGTTTCCCAAGGTCACCGGAGCGCTGCTGCGCGAGCGGCTGGGCAGGTGGCAGCTCTGGGTGATGGTCGTCGGCGCCAACCTCACCTTCTTCCCGATGTTCCTGGTGGGGGCCGACGGGATGCCACGGCGGATCGCGCGCTACCCGCAACATCCGAGCTGGATCACCGACAATGATCTGTCGACCGCCGGGGCCGGGCTGATTGCGATCGGCGTGCTCATCTTCCTGGTCAACCTGTGGGTCTCGTTGCGCAACCGCGTCGAAGCCGGCGATGACCCGTGGGAGGGGCAGACGCTCGAGTGGGCGACCACGTCGCCGCCACCGCCGCTCAACTTCGAGCGCCCGCTGCCACCGATCCGCTCCTTCGCACCGCTGCTCGATCTCAGAGAGGCCGAACGTGAGCGTGACCCCGCCGGACCCACCCCGGAGGCCCCGCGATGAGGGGCGGAGCCTGGCCGCTGGTGATCTTCGGCAGCCTGCTGGTGGTCTTCGGGGTCGGCAACCGGATCTGGACCGAGGACGCCATCCAGAGCGCGACCTATGCGTTCGCGGCGGCCGCCAGCTACCTGACTGCTGCCGGACTGAGCTTCGCTGGTCGCGGAGAACCGGCTCGCAGGGGCGCGCCACCACCGGTCGAGGTGACACGCACGATCCCGGCGGCGAGCGCGGGCGCGGTCACCCTCGCGATCGGCGCCGGTGCACTCGGGCTCGGTTTCGTATTCGGCAAGTTCCTCGTGTTCGGAGGTGGGGGCCTGCTGGCGCTGGGATGCGTGCTGCTCATGCGTGAGCTGCACGCCCAGCGCCGGGCAACCGTGGGTGGGGGCCCAGGATGAGCGGGCCGGATCTGTGGACCCTGGCCGCGCAGGATTGGCACTGGGCGGCTGCGCCCGACCTTGGCGCGGGGGCGACGATGACCGTCTACACGCTCGGCGTTCGCCGACTCGGAGGCGCATGGCCGAGGACCCGGACCGCGTCGTTCGCCGCCGGTCTGCTCATCGGATTGGTCGCAATCCAGTCGGGCTACGACACCGAGGACACGGTGTTGCTCAGCGCGCATATGGTCCAGCACCTGCTGCTGCTGGAGCTCGCGCCGGTGCTGCTGCTCGCCGGCCGGCCGGTGATGCTGGCGCTCCGCGCCGCGCCACGCGACCGCCGCGCGCGGATCGTGCGCGGCCTGAACCGCCTGCGGAGGGTCACCCACCCGCTCACCTGCCTGCTCGTCTTCTCGCTGATCGTTGGCGCGGCGCACCTTCCCGCGTTCTACGACGCGACGTTGCGTGAGCCCCTTCTCCACGACGGCGAGCACGCCGCGTTCTTCGCCGCAGGGCTGCTCATGTGGTGGCCCGTCCTCGACGGCGATCCGGTCGCGCGCCACCGGCTGGGAGGCGTCGCGCGACTGAGCTACGTGATGGCCGCGATGCTGCCGATGACGCTGATCGGCGCCTACCTCAACCGCGACACGTCGGTCGTCTACCGACCCTACATCGCTCCCGACCACGCATTGGGGATCTCGGCGGTGAGCGACCAGCAGCACGCGGGAGCGATCATGTGGGTGATCGGCTCGACGGCGATGATCGTCGTCGGCATCTGGCAGACGATGGCCGCGCTGCTGGCCGAGGAGCGCCGCCATCAGCAGGCCGAGCGGCGCGCGGACGCGCTTGCCGAGCGCTCGAATCGGGTGTCGACATGACGCGGATCCCGCGGTGGCTGACCCGGCCGTCGC
Organism: Solirubrobacteraceae bacterium; assembly: GCA_035503035.1. Classification (GTDB taxonomy): domain Bacteria; phylum Actinomycetota; class Thermoleophilia; order Solirubrobacterales; family Solirubrobacteraceae; genus Palsa-465. The sequence continues at coordinate 276 of DATJTS010000064.1, read as the reverse complement.
GTGTGCCGCGCCCGCTGCGTGCGGCGGCTGCTCTGGTGCTCACGACGATTGCACTCTTCGGCATCGTCACGCCGCCGTCCTCCGGTGACAACAGGGCCAGGACAGTCAGGACCGCGACCGGCACGGTGACCACGCCGGGCCCGCTCACCGCACGAGGAGGACCGCCGAGTACCTCGCCCAACGCGCCGAACAAATCCCCGGAACCGCCGGGGCGCGGCTCGCTCACCAAGTCCTTTCCGGATACGACGGCGCTTCGCGGCGAGGGCTCGACCCTGT
>DATJTS010000063.1:0-40150 GCA_035503035.1 Solirubrobacteraceae bacterium | reverse complement strand
AGCTCGCGCTGCATCGTCGCCAGCTGCTTGGACAGCCGGGCGTCGTCGGCGTGCTCGGTGAGGTTCTGCTTGCGCTTGGCGCCGGAGATCTCGTCGATCGCGGCGAGCACGTTCTCCAGCGACCCGAACCGCTGCAGCAGGTCGGCGGCGGTCTTGTCGCCGATCCCCGGGACACCGGGGATGTTGTCGGACGTGTCGCCCTTCAGGCCGATGAAGTCCGGCACGAGCTCCGGGGGGATGCCGTAGCGGTCGATGACCCCCTGCCGGTCGTAGACCTTGGTGTCGGTGATCCCGCGACTGGTGGTCATGATCGAGACGCGGTCATCGACCAGCTGGTAGGCGTCGCGGTCGCCGGTGACCACCATCACCTGGATCGGCGGCTCCTCGTGCTTGGCCCGCTCGGCGATCGATGCGATCACGTCGTCGGCCTCGTACCCGTCGATTCCCAGGTTGCGATACCCGAACGCCTCCACCAGCGGCTCGAGCGCCGGCCACTGCTCCTTGAGCAGGTCGGGGCGTGAGCTGCGCTGCGCCTTGTACTCGGCGTAGACCTCCTTGCGGCCGCTGTGCCCGCGGTCCCAGACCACCACCGTCGCCTTCGGCCCGTAATCGGTGAGGATCTTCACCAGCATCGACGCGAACCCGAAGATCGCGTTGGTGGGCACCCCGGTCGAGGTCGCGATCGACTCCGGCAGGGCGAAGAACGCCCGGTAGGCAAGGCTGTTGCCGTCGATCAGGAAGAGCTCGTCGGGCATCGCGGGTTTGAGCCTATCCGTCGGATGCGAGGACGGCGTCGTGGCCGGAGCGGGCCAGCGCCGCCGGCTCAGCGCGGGGCGAGCAGCGCCCGCACGTCGGCGATCGCGCGGTCGAGCGCGGCGGCGCAGGCGGGTGAGACGTCGGCGAGCAGCAGGGGGTTGTGCACGACGCCCAGCTCGCGCCGGAGCGTCGTCGTCACCCCGGCCGCGGCGAGACGCGCGGCGTACTGCTCGGCCTCGTCGTGCAGCGGATCGTGCTCGGCGGTGATCACGAGCGCCGTGGGCAGGCCGGTGAGATCGGGCGCGCGCAGCGGGCTCACCCCGGGATCGATCCAGCGAGACTCGTCCGGCACCCATTGGAAGTTGAACCAGCGCACGAGTCGCGCATCGGGCGAGAAACCGCGGCCCTTGGTGCGGATCGACTCCGTGTCCGCGGCGAGGTCGGTGTTCGGGGAGAAGAGGATCTGCGCGTCGGGCAGCGCTCCCGGGGCCTCGTCGCGCAGACGCAGACAGGCAAGCGTCGCGAGTGCACCACCGGCGCTGTCGCCGCTCACCGCCAGACGCGCGACCGGACCCTCGGCGCCGCCTGCGGCGACCCAGCGCAGGACCGCGACCGCGTCGTCGACGGAGGCCGGCCACGGATGCTCGGGGGCGAGCCGGTAGCCGATCGACAGCACCCGCGTGGCAGCGCCCGCCGCGAGCTGGCGGCAGAGCCGGTCGTGGGTCTCGATCGAGCCGATCGTCCAACCGCCACCGTGCAGATGGACGAGCAGCGGGGCGGGCTCGCCGGCCGGCACGTACAGGCGCACCGGGACGCCCTCGGCCTCCAGGTCGACGACGCGCTGGAGATCCGGACCGGACGGACGCGCGCGGGCCCTCTCGGCGCCCGCCGCGCGCAGTGCCCCGACGTCATCTGGAAGCGCGAACGGCGGCTGCGCGCGCAGCCACTCCTCCAGCTCGGGATCGGCGAGCCGCACCGGAGCGTCGGTCATCGGCCACACCGTAGCGTCCGGCCGCCGACGAGCACTCGAGGGCCGATCTCGCCACGCCCGGCGCACCGCGCCACCCCGCTCAGCCGCGCACGGCCCTCCAGAACACCAGGTGTCCGCCGGCGACGTGGTAGACGCCGTAGCGGCGCAGGGTCGTGTCGCCGCTCCGCGTGATCGAGTAGGTGCCGAGCACGCTGTGCTCGTCGCGCGTAGTGAGGATCGCGCGCATGACGCGGGCGCGGGTGACGTCGTGGCGGCCGCCGTCACCGGCGCGCCTGATGGCGTCGAGCAGCAGCGACATCGCCGCCTCGCCCCAGATCCCCTGCATCGCTCCGGAGCCGTAACGGCGGTCGAACGCGCGCAGGAAGCGCCGCCCCGCGGGCGGGTAGTCGCGATAGCCGAGCGTCGGCGACGTGATCGTCAGCTGGGAGTCGTCGCCAACCTCGACGCCGCCGCGGGAGGAGACGAACCCGGGCTCGGCCGCCGACGCGGTCACGAACACCAGGGCACTGGGCACCGCCTCGACGGTGGTGTCGGCAAGCGCTGCGGCGCCGTCCTGATCGAGCGCGCTGAGCAGGACGCAATCGGGCTCGAGCTGTTCCAGCCGGGCGGCGAGCGAGCGCAGACCGGCTGGGTTCGTGTCGACCTGCTCGGCACCGATGATGCGCAGACCTGCGCGCCGGGCCGCGACCTCGTAGGACGAGGCCCCATCGCGGCCGTCGAACTCGGCGTCGTAGAGCACCATCACGCGGTCGCAGCCGGCCGCGCGCTGGATCCTGGCCTGCACCGCGGACTGGACGAGGTCGCTGGGGACGACGCGCGCGAACGTGCGGGTCCGCGCCGGGTAGTAGCGCTCGGGCTCGCCGGGCGAGGCCTCCGGCCCGGCCCGCGTGAGCCCGACCGCGGTCGCCAGCGGGCTCACCTGCGGGATGTGAGCACGGTTCAGGATCGGCAGCGACACCGCACTGGCGCCGGAGTTGAGGTCGCCGATGTAGCCGATCGTGCGGTCGTCGCGGGCCGCGTGGGTGGCGATCGTGTCCGTCTGGCCGGGGTTCCAGCCGCGGCTGGCGCGGGTCGCGTCGTCGAGCGCGCGCAGCACGATCCGGTAGCGGCCCACGCGTCCGTGGACCGCTGCCAAGGCCATCCGCTCGCCCCTCAGCACGGCGCGGCCGGATGCCGCCGTGGGCCCGAGGAGCGGGAGGCCGGTGTAGACGACCAGCCGGCCGCCGGAGATCCGGGCCCCGCGGGAGGTCGACCCGCCACATCCGCAAAGCGTGAGCCCGGCGAGCCCGGCGAACGTCAGCGTGGCGGCCGCCAGCGCCGCCGGCCCCGGGCGCCGCGCGAGCGGCCGGTGGCTCACCGCCCCTTGGCGGAGACGACGAGCGAGCCGCCCGACACCCGCGCGAACACGAACGAGTCCAGGTTCGTATCCCCGCCGTGCAGGCTGTAGGCGCCCAGCGCGGACTGGGCTGCGGTCTGCGTGAGGTCGCGGACGTCGGTGACGATGGTCGAGCGCTGATCGGCGTGGGCGCCCGCCTGCCGGAGCGCCGCAATCACCGCGCGCACCGCCTCGTAGCCGAAGATCGCCTGCGGTGCCGGCTGATGGCCGTAGTGCTGGGCGAAGCTCGAGACGAAGCTCTGGCCGACCGAGTCCAGGGATCCGGCGGTGAGCCCCGGCGCGGAGACGGTCAGCGCCTGCTGTGCGGCAGGCGAGAGCGTCTTCACGAACGCGTCGTCGTAGAGCGCGGAGGGAGCGAACAGCTTGGCACCGCCTCCGGCCGCCTGATCGAGTGCGTGAGAGGCCGCGGCGCGCGGCAATCCGGCGTAGAAGACGGCCCCGCCACCTGAGCCGCCCGGGCTGCTGGTGACGGTCAGCCCCGCCTTGCGGGCGTCGGCGCTCACCTCATCGGCGACCGACACCCCGTAGGTGCTCGTGTCGTGCTCGACATCGACGCTGGTCAGATTCTCGGCCTTCATCCGCGCGACGATCGCGCTCGCCTCGGCGATCGTCGTCGGGACCAGGCGGGCGAACGTCTGGCCGTACGTGCTGCGCGCCGGGTAGTAGTGGTTCGGAGAGCCGGGGGCCCCCGGCGTGGCGTGCGTCAGGAACGCCGCGGTGTCGCTCGGGCTCACCTGCAACATGCCGAGCTCGTTCGTGATCTGCACCGAGACGCCGGAGGTGCCGGGCGCGATCTCGCCGATATACGCGATCGCCTTGGTGTCGGAGATCGCCGCACGGGCGTCGTCGGAGACCTCGGCCTGGTGCGCCACCACGAAGCGCAGCTGATACTGGCCGACCTTGCCGCCAGACTGCGAGAACGCGAGCCGCTCGGCGTTCAGGACGTCGGTTGCGACCTGACCGCCCGTGCTTCCCGGTGGTTGGGAGGCGACGATGTCCAGCGTCGTGCCGGAGACGGTCGCCGCGGAGTTGCTCGCCGAGGACGCCGCACCACAGCCGGCGAGCAGGATCGCGACCGCCCCCGCACACAGGCCGGCCACGGCGTCTCGCCCGCGCGGACGGCCGATTGCGCGCGCGCAGGCGGGCAGGCCTCTGGACACCGGCGTTCGGAGGGCGCTAGTCGCGCCGGCCGGGCAGGAACGGGAGCAGGTTGCGGACGCCGATCGCGATCAGGACCATGCCGATGGCGAAGAAGATGGCGTCGAGCCCGCTGACGTTCAGCGCCCAGACGATGATCCAGATGCAGAGGCCGGCGGTGGCGGTGAGGATGAGACCCATGGCGGCGTCGAATCCTACTTCCTCACGACGTCGTGAGCGCCGCCGACAGGTCATGCACGAGACCGGACACCGCCTCAAGGCCTCCGTCCAGCGCGCCCGCGGCGCGCACCAGGCGGCTGCCCACGATCACCCCGTCGGCGCCCGCCGCGGCCGCAGCGGCCGCCTGCTCGGGGGTCGAGATGCCGAAGCCGAGGGCGACGGGCGCGTCGGTCGCCGCCCGTGCACGGGCGAGTAATTCGGAGGGACCGTCGCTCTGGGTCGACCGTTCGCCGGTCGTTCCGGTCACCCCGACGACGTACAGGAACCCGCGTGCGGTCGCGCCCACCCCGGCCATCCGCTCCGGCGAGGTCGTCGGCGCCACCAATGGCACGTACCCGAGTTCCCGGCCGGCGCACGCCGCCCAGAGCTCGCCGGCCTCCTCGAACGGGACGTCCGGGACGATCAGCCCGCAGATCCCCGCCTCGAGCAGCATGTCGGCGAAGCGCTCGACGCCGCGCGCGAGGATCGGGTTGACGTAGCACATGAGGATCACCGGGACCCGCCGGCCGAGCTCGGAGCCGAGCTCCACCACGTCGGCGAGCGTCACCCCCTCCGCCAGCGCGGTCGTCGCGGCCGCGTGGATCACCGGACCGTCGGCGAGCGGGTCCGAGAACGGGACACCGAGCTCGATCAGATCCGCGCCGGCCTCGATGTACGCCTCGCCGATCCTTCGCGAGGTCTCGAGGTCGGGGAAGCCGCCCATCATGTAGGGCATGAGCGCAGCCGCACGGCCGTCGGCACGGGCCCGCGCGAACGCCTCCGCGATGCGCTCGACCCCCGAGGCGCTCACACGCGGCCGAGCCTCTCAAGCGCCTCGGCGAGGTCCTTGTCCCCGCGACCGGAGAGGCACACCACATCCAGGTCCGAGCCGCCTTCGGCGGAGAGCGTCCAGGCGATCGCGTGTGAGCTCTCCAGCGCCGGGATGATCCCCTCCAGGCGAGCGAGCCGCGCGAACGCCGCCAGCGCCTGCTCGTCGGTGATCGCCTCATACCGAGCACGGCCCGAGTCGCGCAGCCACGCGTGTTCTGGACCGGAGCCCGGGTAGTCCAGCCCGGCCGAGATGGAGTGAGCCTCGAGGATCTGACCGTCCTCGTCCTGCATCACCGCCGAGAAGGCGCCGTGCAGCACACCCCCGCGCCCGCCGACGGTGAGCGGCGCCCCGTGGCGGCCCGTGTCGAGCCCTTCGCCCGCGGCCTCGACCCCGATCAACGCCACCGACGGGTCATCGACGAAGCCCGCGAACATGCCGATCGAGTTCGAACCGCCGCCGACGCACGCGATCACCCGGTCGGGCAGCCGGCCGGCGGCCTCGAGCACCTGGGCGCGCGCCTCATCGCCGATCACCCGCTGCAGGTCACGAACGAGCGCCGGGTACGGCGCCGGGCCGACGCACGAGCCGATGATGTAGTGGGTGGTCTCGACGTTCGTGACCCAATCGCGGATCGCCGCGGAGGCGGCCTCCTTCAGCGTCCTGGCTCCGGCCTCCACCGGTTCCACCGCGGCCCCGAGCAGCCCCATGCGCTCGACGTTCGGCTTCTGGCGACGCATGTCCTCGGTGCCCATGAACACGACGCACTCAAGGTCGAGCAGCGCGCACGCCGTCGCGGTGGCGACCCCGTGCTGGCCGGCACCGGTCTCCGCGATGATCCGGCCCTTGCCCATCCGCTGGGCGAGCAGCGCCTGACCGAGCGCGTTGTTGATCTTGTGCGCCCCGGTGTGGTTGAGGTCCTCGCGCTTGAGATAGACGGCATGGCCGGCCTCCTGCGACAGCCGCCGCGCGTGGTAGAGCGGCGACGGGCGGCCCACGTAGTCACGCAGCAGCCCGCCAAGCTCCTCACGGAAGCCGGGATCGTCACGGACCGCCAGCCAGGCGTCCTCCAGCTCGGCGAGTGCGGGCATCAGGGTCTCGGGCACGTATTGGCCGCCGTAGGGCCCAAAGCGATGCTCGATCCCGGCGCTCACGCGGCCTCCTCCCCAGGCTGGTCCGCGGTGAGCTCATCCTGCTCGGGCTCGGCCGGCGCGGTCGCCGCCACGGCGTCCACGAACGCTCGCATCGCCGCGGGATCCTTGATCCCCGGGGCCGACTCGACCCCGCTGGCCACGTCGACGGCGTACGGATGAGCCGCCGCGATCGCCTCGGCGACGTTGGCCGCGGTGAGCCCGCCGGAGAGGATCAGCGGCGGTCCGCGGTGTCCGCGAGCGAGCTCCCAGGAGAACGTCTCACCGGTGCCGCCCGGCACGCCGGCGACGTAGGCGTCCAGCAGGTGGTAGTCCGTCCGGAAGGAGCGGAGCGCCTGGATGTCCGCACCGCTGCGCACCCGCGCGGCCTTGATCACACGGCAGCCGGTGCGGCGCGCGGCCTCGGCGCAGAACGACGGCCCCTCGTCGCCGTGGAACTGGAGCATGGTCAGGCCGATCTCGTCGGCGGCCCGCACGACATGGTCGAGCGTCGGGTTGACGAACACGCCGGCGATCTGCACGTGGCGGCGGTGAGCGGCGGCGATCTCCGCCGCGACGGCCGGGCGGCAGCGGCGCTTGGACTTCGGCCACAGGTTCAGCCCGAGCGCCCAGACGCCGTCGGCGACGGCGGCGTCGGCGTCCTCTGACCGGGTGATCCCGCAGATCTTGATCTTGGGGGCGGAGCTCATCTGCGACTCACTGTACGAGCGCCCGGAGCGCACCCTCCATGTCCTGCGAGCGCATCAGCGACTCCCCGATGAGCACGGCCTCGACGCCGGCCGCGGTGACGCGGTCGATATCGGCGCGGGTGCGCAGTCCCGATTCGGCGACGACCGTCGTGCCCGGAGCGACCCGGTCGCACAGCTCGAAGGTCCGCTCCAGATCGACCTGGAGCGTGGTGAGATCGCGGTTGTTGATCCCGATCACGGGCACCTGGAACCGGCTCGCCCGCTCGAGCTCTCCCGCGTCGTGGACCTCCACCAGCACGTCGAGGCCGTAGCCGGCGGCGTGGCCGAGCAGCGCGCCGAGCTCGTCGTCGCCGAGCGCGGCGACAATCAACAGCAGCGCATCGGCTCCGCCTGCGGCGGCCTCGGCCACCTGATACTCGCTGACGATGAAGTCCTTGCGCAACAGCGGCAGCGACGTCGCCCCGCGCGCGCGGGCGAGATCCTCGAGCGCGCCGCCGAAGCCGACCCGCTCGGTGAGGACCGAGATCGCGCGCGCGCCGCCGCGCTCGTAGGCGGCCACGACAGCCTCGAGCTCCACCCCTTCGCGGATCACACCCGCCGACGGTGAGCGCCGCTTGTGCTCGGCGATCACCGAGAGACCGGGGGCGCGCAGCGCCGCGGCGAATCCGCGCGGCGGGTCCTCCTCCAGCCGGCGCAACGCCGCTGCGTGCACATCGGCGAGCGGCCGCGCCGCGATCCGGCCGGTGAGCTCCTCACGAGTGCGCGCGACGATCCGCTGAAGCTCGTTCATGAGGCAGGGGCCTCGGCCAGGCGAACGGTCTCGGCGACGAATCGCTCGAGCGCGGCGGCGGCGTCACCGGAATCGATCGCGCGCTGGGCGATCGCCACGCCGTCGGCGATCGACTCGGCACGGCCGGCCGCGTAGATGGCGGCGCCGGCATTGAGCACCGAGAGGTCGCGGGCAGGGTCACCGGGTGGCTGCTCGCCGCCCAGCACCGCGCGCGCGATGGCGGCATTCTCGGCCGGATCGCCGCCCGGGACTGACTCGGCGGGCGAGCGCGCCAAGCCGACCGACTCGGGCGTGATCGTCTCCATTCGCGCTGGGTGGGCGAGGTCCGATCCGACCTCCCAGACCATCGTCGGAGCGGAGATCGACAGCTCGTCGAGCCCGTCCTCGCTGGACACGACGAGCGCACGTCGGGTCCCGAGCTTGCCGAGCGCCCGCGCCATCGTCTCCAGGTATCGCGCGTCGGAGACGCCGATCAGCTGCCGCTCGGCGCCGGCGGGGTTGGTGAGCGGCCCCAGGAAGTTGAAGATCGTCCGCACCGCGAGATCACGCCGCACCGGAATGACGTAGCGCGTCGCCTGATGATGGGCGGGGGCGAACATGAACCCGAAACCGACCTCCTCGATACAGCGGCTCACCTGCGCGGGGCCGAGGTCGATGCGCGCGCCCAACGCCTCGAGCAGATCCGCCGAGCCCGACAGGCCGGTCGCCGAGCGGTTGCCGTGCTTGGCGACCGTGCAGCCCGCGCCGGCGGCGATCAGCGCCGCGGTGGTCGACACGTTGAATGTCCTGCGCCCGCCGCCCGTCCCGGCGGTGTCGAGCAGCTCGGCCCGGTCGACCGCCACCGCGACCGGAGTGGCCAGCTCGCGCATCGTCGTCGCCAGGCCCGCCAGCTCGTCGACGGTCTCCCCCTTGGTGCGCAGCGCGATCAGAAGCCCGGCGATCTGGATCTCCGACACCTCGCCGGCCATGATCCGCGCCATCACCTGTGCGGCGCGCTCGCGCGTCAGGTCCTCGCCGGAGGCAACCGCGTCCAGCGCGGAGGTGATCAGAGGATCGCCCGGGGCCATCAGCTATTCCACTCGTTCCAGGAAGTTGGAGAGCAGCTCGTGACCGCACTGGGTGAGCACCGACTCGGGGTGGAACTGCACACCCTCGGCGGGCAGGGTGCGATGGCGGACCGCCATCACGATGCCGTCGGCCGCGGCGCTGCGCTCGAGCTCGGCCGGGAGCTCGGGGTCGGCGATCAGAGAGTGGTAGCGCCCCACCTCGAGTCCGACGGGCAGCTCCCGGAAGATCGTGCGACCGTCATGGTTGATCACGGTCGTCTTGCCGTGGACCGGCTCATGGGTGATGACCCGTCCCCCGAACGCCTGGACGAGCGCCTGGTGACCGAGGCAGACGCCGAGCAGCGGGATGCCGGCCTCGGGGAAACGCCGGACGACATCCAGGGAGATTCCGGCCTCGTTGGGCGTGCACGGCCCGGGCGAGACGATCACCCGGTCATAGCCGCCGGCAAGCAGCTCCTCGACGGAGGCGCGATCGTTGCGCACCACGTCGATCTCCGGCGCCAGCGGGTCCTCCCCGAGATACTGCACGAGGTTGTAGGTGAAGCTGTCGTAGTTGTCGATGATCAGGATCCGCATCGCTGAGCTCACGGCCACTCGGGCTGGGCGACGGCGAGCTCGATCGCCTGCATCACCGCGCGCGACTTGGCGACCGACTCCCGGAACTCGTAGTCGGGCTGCGCGTCGGCGACCGTGCCGCCGCCCGCCTGGACGTGCGCGACCCCATCCTTGACCACGACGGTCCGGATGTGGATGCAGGTATCGAGCTCACCCGTGTAGCTGGCGTAGCCGATGGCGCCGCCGTAGCCGCCGCGCTTGACGGGCTCGAGCTCGTCGATGATCTGCATGGCCCGGACCTTCGGCGCGCCGGACAGCGTGCCCGCGGGCAGCACGGAGCGGAGCGCGTCAAGCGCCTCGACCCCGTCACGCAACCGCCCGGAGACCTGCGAGACGATGTGCATCACGTGGCTGTAGTTCTCGACGGCCATGAAACTCTCGACCTCGACCGTGCCGTACTCGCAGACCCGGCCGAGATCGTTGCGACCGAGATCGACGAGCATCACGTGCTCGGCGCGCTCCTTCTCGTCGGCCAGCAGTTCGGCGGCAATCCGCTCGTCCTCCTCGACGGTGCCCCCGCGTGGACGGGTGCCGGCGATCGGCCGGGTGGCGACCCGACGTCCGGCGACCGTGATCAGCGGCTCGGGGCTCGCCCCGGCGATCTCGAAGTCACCGAAGTCGAGGAAGTACATGTATGGGCTGGGGTTGACCGCGCGCAGCCCGCGATAGATCGAGAACGCCTCCACCGGCACCGGTCCCGACCAGCGCTGGGAGGGGACCACCTGGAAGGCGTCGCCGGCGTAGATGTACTCGATGATCCGCGCGACCATCGACTCGAACTGCTCCCGGCTCATGTTCGAGGAGAGCTCGGCGAGATCGCGCTCGCCGCGGCCGGGCTCGCCGCGAGGCACCGGACCGGCAAGCAGCGCCCGGATCTCGGCGATGCGCCCTGCCGCCTGCGCGTAGGACTCCTCCAGGCGCTCGCCGGTCTCGACGTTGGAGAGCACGGTGACGGTATGGCGCAGGTGGTCGAAGACGACGAGCGAATCGGTGAACATGAGCGCCAGGTCGGGCAGCCCGAGCGGGTCGGGGTTCGGCGCGCCGAGCGGCTCGACGGTGCGCACGAGGTCGTAGGCGAAGAACCCGACCGCGCCTCCCGCGAACGGCAACTCGAGGCCGGGTACCGAGGCCGGGGCGCGGCGGCGTCCGAGCTCGGCCTGGGCGAGCGCGTATGGATCGCCCCGATCGCCGAGCGACCAGCGCAGGACCGTCCGCGGGCGCACGCCGATGAACGAGAAGCGCCCCACCCGGCCCTGCTCGGCGGACTCGAGCAGGAACGAGGGCTGCGCCGGGTGCGTGGCGTAGCCGGCGCGCAGCTTGAGGAACGCCGAAACCGGGGTCTGGGTGTCATCGACGAACGTCTCGTAGAGCGGCACCAGGTCATGGCCGGGCGCGAGCGCGCGGACCTCGGCGAGCGACGGTGCGGTCATCATCGATCAGCCGCGGCGCGCCTCGAGCACACGCTCGGCATCGGCGAGCGAGAGCCCGCGGCCGTGCAGCAGGACGAGCAGGTGGTAGATGACGTCGGCGGCCTCCTCGGCGACACGCTCGTCCGACTCCTCCCGCGCGGCGCGAGCGACCTCCTCGGCCTCCTCCTGCACCTTGGCTCCGGTGAACGCGAGATCATCGAGCAGCCTGGTCGTGTAGGACTTCTCGGGCCGCTCAGCCGCGCGCGCGACGATCGTCCGCTCGAGCGCAGGCAACACCTCGAACGGTACCCCCGGCTCCAGCTCGCCGCGATAGAAGCAGGTTCGCTCACCGGTGTGGCAGGCCGGGCCGGCCGGCTCGACGAGCGCGACCAGCGCGTCCGCGTCGCAGTCGTAGCGGATCGCCCGCAGCGCCTGCGTGTTGCCGGAGGTCTCCCCCTTGTGCCACAACTCGCGGCGGCGGCGGCTGAAGAAGTGCATCTCGCCGGTCTCACGCGTGAGGCGCAGCGCCTCGGCGTTCATGTAGGCGACGGTCAAGACCTCGCCGCTCCCGGCGTCCTGCACCACACAGGGCACGAGGCCGCGCTCGTCGTATGCGACCTCGGAGTCGTCCACTGCGCTGATGATAAGGAACGGCCGTCCGGCGACCCCGCGGCGAATCAGGTCAGGCCTCGTCGTCCGTGTCGCTGCCGTCGGGGAGCTCGACGATCTCGAACCAGTACTGCGTCCAGGTCTTCATCACGTCGACCAGCCCCCCGAACGTGACCGGCTTGGTGATGAACGAGCTGACGCCGAGGTCGTAGGTGGCGAGCACGTCGGCCTCGTCCTGGGAGGTGGTGAGCACCACGATCGGGATGCGACGCAGCGATTCGTCGGCCTTGATCTCCTGCAGCGCCTCGCGCCCGTCCTTCTTGGGCATGTTGAGATCGAGCAGGATGATCCCGGGACGAGGCGAGTTCTCCTCGTTCCAGCGGCCCTCGTGACGGAGATAGTCGAGCAGGTCCTGTCCGTCGGTGACGAACTGCATCTCGTTGGCCAGGCGCGAGCCCTGCAGCGCGTCGCGGGCGAGCTCCCGGTCCTCCTCGTCGTCGTCAGCGAGCAGGATCGTGAACGGCCGGGGAGGCACGTCAAACTGCGACATATGGCTCCTGTTCGCCATCAGGTGCGCTCGGGCCCTCCGGCGCGTCGGAGACCGGGCTGGTGCGCTCGGTCTGCAGCGTGACCGTGAACGTCGCGCCCTCGCCCGGCACGCCCTCGGCGACCACCGTGCCGCCATGACGCTCCGCGATCTTGCGGCACAGCGCGAGGCCGATGCCGGTCCCCGGGTAGGCGCCGCGGCCGTGCAGGCGCTCGAACACCCGGAAGATGCGCGTGCGGTACTGGGGCTCGAAGCCGATTCCGTTGTCGGCCACGGTGAGCGTCAGCCAGCCCGCCTCCGCCATCGCCTCGACGCGGACCTGCGGCGTGACGTCGTCACGACGGAATTTCAGCGCGTTGGAGATCAGGTTCTGGAGCAGCTGGCGCATCTGCGTCGCGTCGGCATTGATCGTGGGCAGCGGCCCGATCTCGACCTTCGCCCCGGTGCTCTGGACCAGCTCGGAGAGATCGTCGAGTACGTCGCCGGCGACCGCGCCGAGGTCGACCGGGGCAAACTCGCGTCCTCGGGTCGAGACGCGGCTGAAGCGGAGCAGATCCTCGATCAGGACCTGCATGCGCTCGGCCGCGGCGTTCGCGCGGCGCAGGTAATCCGCGCCGCGGTCGGAGAGGTGCTCGGCCTCGGTCTCGGTGATCCGCTCGGTGAACGTCCGTACCTTGCGCAGCGGCTCCTGCAGATCGTGCGAGGCGACCTGCGCGAACTGGTCGAGCTCGGTGTTGGAGCGCACGAGCTCTCGCGCCCGACGCTCGAGCTCGGTGTTGGAGCGCGCGAGCGCACTGTTGGCCTGCTCGAGATCGACCTGGGCGGTCGCGAGCTCGGCATTGGCGTCCGAAAGCTGCCGGTTGGCGATGCGGATGCGCTGCGCGGCCTCGATCGCTCGCCAGACGAGCCACAGTGCGACGAGCGCAACCAGCGCAAACGCCCCGAGGATGATCCAGGGCAGCGAGTGATGGAAGCCGTCCACCGAGGCGAAGAACTCGCTCACCGGAATCGAGATGATCAGCCGCCAGGTCGAGTTCGGCAGGCTCACCGAGTCGAAGTACCGCGTTCCATACTGCGGGCTTGAGGAGACGCCCGATGGCTGACGCAGGGCGCGTTCCTGAGCCGGGGTGTGAAACGCGTATCCGACGGGCCGGCCAACGACCGTGGACCCCACGACGATGCCGTTACCGTCGACCATGACCTGGTGCTGGCGCTGTACGCCGTGCACCTGCGCGAGCTCGCCGTCGACGAAGATGCCGAGCTCCTTGGTCGAGAACCCGGTGATGAGGTAGCGCCGCACCGATCCCTTCCGCACCGCGACGCCCAGGTTGACCACACCGCTGCCGGCGTACGGGAACCGGTTGCCGAGCGCCCACTTGTCCCCGCTCCGCAGCAGCTTCAGGGCCCAGCCCGTGAGCACCGCGCGGCGCGCCTGTGCCGTGAAGCCGCTCGAGTGAGCGAGGACGGTCCCGGTCGAGCTGAGCAGCGCCGCATAGTCATTTCGCCCCTTGAACGCCTGGAGCATCCGATCAGGAACCACGGGCGCCAAGAGAGCCCGCTTCTCGGACTCGTACTGCGTGCTGACCTGACCGAAGATCCCGTCGAGCAGACCCGCGACGAGCATGGTGCGGTCGTGCGCCTGGTGCTCCAGGCTGCGGCGGCTCTGGGACTGGTTGTGCGCGATCGCGATGGCGAACGCGGCGAGCATCGCCGCAGCGATCGCCGCCCCCGCCACGAGCGTCGCGATCCCACGTCTGGGCCTCACTCGATCCCCAGCCGATCCAGAACGCGCTCGTCCGCTCGCCAGTGCCGGCGCACCCGCACCGACAGCTCGAGGTGGACCTGGCTGCCCAGCTCGCGCTCGATCGCTCGTCGCGCGGCGGTGCCGATCGCCTTGATCATCCGGCCGTGAGCGCCGATCAGGATCCCCTTCTGCGATTCCGTCTCCGAGAGCACGACGGCCTCGATCCGCACCAGACCGTTGTGCGGATGGGTGATCTCCGAGACCTCGACCTCGACCGCATGCGGGACCTCCTCGCGGGTCCGCGCCAGCACCTGCTCGCGCACGAGCTCGGCGAGCAGGACCGACGGCGCCTGGTCGGAGCGCTGGTGGGAGTCGAAGTACATCGGTCCCACGGGCAGCATCGAGACGAGATGCTCGGTGAGCGCCGGTACGCCGGTCCCGGTGCGCGCGCTCACCGGGAAGATCTCGCCGCCGAGCTCGAGCTGATCCGCGTCCTGCAACGTCGCGGTCACCTTGGCGCGATCGGCGCGGTCGACCTTGTTGACCGCGATCGCCACGTGCACGCCACGCTGCGCCGCGGGACGCAGGAGCGAGGCGATGAAGCGGTCCCCGGGACCGATCCCCTGCATCGCGTTGACCACGAGCAGACAGCCGTCCGCGTCGGCGAGCTCATGCTCCACGCGCTGCTGCATCCGTTCGGTGAGCGCGTCACGAGGCCGCTGCACCCCCGGCAGGTCGACGAGCACGAGCTGCCAGTCGGGGCCGTTGGCCACCCCCCGGATCGCTCGCCGGGTCGTCTGGGGCTTGTCGGAGACGATCGCGACCTTCGCGCCGACGATCGCGTTGGCCAGGGTCGACTTGCCGACGTTGGGGCGCCCGGCAAGCGCAACGAACCCTGACCGGGTCGGGGGGGCCGGTTCCGTCTTTCCCACCTTCAGCTCACCCATCGCATCAGCTCGGCCTGCAGGGCGAGCATCTCGCCGTGGTCGGTCTCGTGATCCATCCCGGTCAGATGCAGCGCGCCATGGATCACCGCCTCCCGCAGGTCCGCCGTCCGGGGCGGGCAGATCACGATGTCGCCGAGCTCACGCGGTCCCGCGGTCGGCGCATCCTCGTCGACGCCGAACGAGAGCACGTCGGTCGGCGCGTCGCGTCCCCGGTACTCGCGGTTGAGCTCCTGGATGCGCTCCTCGTCGACGAACTCGATCGCGACGTGGCCCTCCTCGATCCCCGCCGAGGACAGCGCCAACGCGCACAGCTCCTCGACCTCGACCGCCGTCGGGCTGGGCGAGTCCTCCTCGGCGACTGCGTGGTGTGCCTCCATCCCGATCACCTCGACCTCGAGCATCGTCGTCGTCCGGACGACCGGCCGGGCCGGGTCCTCAACCCGCCTTCCGGGCGCGCAGCTCGGGCGCCATGCGCTGGGAGTGCTCGTCGTAGGCGGCGACGATCCGCCGCACCAGCTTGTGGCGCACGACGTCCTCTCCGCCGAACCGCACGAAATCGACGTCATCGACGCCCTGGAGGATCTCGGCGACCGCGACCAGGCCGGATCCCTGCTCGCGCGGCAGGTCGATCTGGGTCACGTCCCCGGTGACGATCATCTTCGAGTTGAAGCCCAGGCGCGTGAGGAACATCTTCATCTGCTCCGGGCTCGTGTTCTGCGCCTCGTCGAGGATGATGAACGAGTCGTTCAGCGTGTTGTGCGTGAGCAGGTGGTCGTCGGTGATGTACAGCGAGTCCGCGGCGGCGACCTGGATACAGACGCACTCAGCTTCGCCGGCCGGCTCGATCGAGTCGATGAAGCGCATCGGGCGGCCCCCACCGTGGGCGTCATAGCGTGCCCGCTTGCGGTCCAGCCGGAACGGCGAGACCGTTGCGGGCAGCCGGATATCCATGACGAAGGCGTCGTGGCGATATTCGACGGGCCTTCCACGGGCACGGCCCGGGGAGCGCCCGGCGGCCCTGCGTACTCGGACGTACGCCACCCCGCCCAGCCCACGAACCAGATACGCGACGTCTTCGGCGAGCACCGGTGAGCACGTCGTGTACTGGATCCGGCAGCTTCGGCCGTCCTGGCTGACCGGGCCCCCGTCACTGTCGAGCAGACCCTGTAGGAGCGCTATTCGTACGTCCGCGGCATTGTGGAGGTAGGCCTCAGGGATGAATTTGGTATGCGAGTAGGTGCCCGCAAGGCCGAGCGCACGCAACGCCACCGTGACCGGGTTGGCGACGATGACTCCGCCACGGTGCCCCTGCGTGTGGCGGAGCACATAATTCACGCCACCACGTGGCGTCAGCTCGATGTCGGGCAGGGCGTGCTCGAGAGCCATCGCGAGCTCGGGATCGTTCGTCGCGAAGCTCGGGGTGGTGCTCAACGAGAGGCACCCGTCGCCGAGCAGCAGACCGAGCGCATACGGATCCAGGGGGACCTCGCGGATCGGGAATGACGCCGGCTGCGACAGCAACGGCAGCTCGTACCGATGCTGATGGGCGGATCGCAGATTGCCGATCATGTCCTCTGTCCGCAGCACTCGACCGGGCGCGCCGCGCCGCCGGTCCGACGCGGTGAAGACGTGCCAGAGATGCTCACCGCAGCACAACGCCGACGCGCCATCCTGCGTCGACACGCGATAGACGGACTTCTGACCCTGCGGGAACACACCGAGAACCGGCGTGGGACGACCATCCGAGCCGGTGACGAGATCGCCGATCTTCAGGGTGCCGATCGGGCGGTAGCCGTCGGGTGTGAGCACCCCGGCATTGAGCGGCTGCGCCCGACCCCGCATGAACGCGAGCGGGGCGACCTCGATCACGCCGCGCTCGAGGTGCTGGGCGACCTTCTCGGGCTCGAGCATGTCGTGCAGTGCGTCGAACAGCGGGCGCAGATAGGGGTCGACCTTCGCCATCAGGTCGCCGGGCAGGAAACCGAGGCGCTCACCGGCCTCGACCGCGGGACGGGTGAGGATGATGCGGTTGACCTCGCGGCGGGAGAGCGCGGCGGCGGCGAGCGCGACTGCCAGGAACGTCTTGCCGGTGCCGGCCGGGCCGATGCCGAAGGTGATCGTGTTGTTGCGGATCGAGTCGACGTAGCGCTTCTGGTTGACCGTTTTGGGCGCGACCTTGGTGGCGCGATGCCGCCACACCACATCGTCCAGGATGCGCGCCGGAGACTCGTGCTCCGAGAGCGCGCCGACCACCGCCTCGACGGTCCCGGGCGCGACCTCATGACCCTGGTCGATGAGCTGGGCGAGCTCCTGCACGACCTTGACGCCGGCCTCCACTGCGCTCGCGTCCCCGTCGAGCGTCAGCTGGTTGCCACGCAGGAAGACGTCGCAGTCCAGGTGGGTCTCCAGGGTGCGCAGGACCGCATCCTGGGAGCCGGCCAGCTCGGTGGCGACATCGTTGGAGAGCTCGACGACGCTGCGCATCAGCCGGCGAGCGCCTCACGGACCCGCGCCGAGGTCCGCTTGCCGTCGGCGCGCCCATCCGACGCGGCCATCACCGCCTTCATCACCTGTCCCATGTCGCGTGCGCTC
The DNA here is from genome assembly GCA_035503035.1 of Solirubrobacteraceae bacterium. Lineage (GTDB taxonomy): Bacteria > Actinomycetota > Thermoleophilia > Solirubrobacterales > Solirubrobacteraceae > Palsa-465. The sequence continues at coordinate 22,662 of DATJTS010000063.1, read as the reverse complement.
GAGGCGCCGGTGTCGGCGATCGCCCGGGCGACAATCGCGTCCAGCTCGTCGTCGGAGAGCTCGGCGGGCAGATAGCCGGCGATCAGCGCGGCCTCGGACTCCTCCTGGGCGGCGAGCTCCGGGCGATCGTTGTCACGGAACTGCTCGGCGGCCTCCAGGCGGCGCTTGCGCTCGCGCCGCAGCACGGTCAGCTCATCGTCGGATCCGTCCTTGGCTGCCTTCTGAAGCTCGGACAGGACGAGGCGCAGCGCGCCCACGCGGTCCCTTTCGCCCGCCTTCATCGCGCCGGTCATGTCGGTCCTGAGCTGCTCGGTGATCGTGGTCATAACGCTACTTTTAGGATACTCGCCAGGCGGGCACCTGACGCGCGTCACACGACCGCGCAGCGGATGCCGTCGGCGTGCAGCTCGAGCGACCGCGCGGTGAGCAGTTCTCCGGCTCGGGCGGGGGGGCCGTCGAGGTAACAGCGGGTGTAGTCGGGCGTGTATCCGGAGCAGCGGTCGGCGGCGACCTTGTCGACGAGCACCTCGAGCTCGGATCCGAGCAGCTGGGCGCGATGCAGCCGCGAGCGGACCTCGGACAGCGCCCGCAGCCGTCGCCCGCGCTCCTTCTTGATCTCGGCCGGGACGCGATCCCCGAGCTCGGCGGCGACGGTGCCCGGCCGCGGCGAGTACGGGAACACGTGCACGCGGCCGAGCCCGGCCCGCTCGACGGCATCGAGCGTGCGCCCGAACGCTGCCTCGTCCTCGGTGGGGAAGCCCACGATCACATCGGCGGTGATCTGAACCTCCCGGCGGCCGGCGGTGGCCTCGCGCACCCTGTCGATGTGCGCGAGGTACTCGCCGGCGGTGTAATGGCGCCCCATCGCGGACAGCACGCCGTCATCGCCCGACTGCAGCGGCACGTGGAGATGCGGGCAGACCTTCGGCTCCTCGCACAGCGCCCGCAGCAGCGAGTCCTTGACGTGAATCACCTCCACGCTCGACAGACGCACGCGCTCGACGCCGGGCACCCGCGCGACCTCCATCATCAACTCCCCGAGCTCGAGGCCGCGCTCGGGGTCGCGGTAGTCGCCGACGCTGATGCCCGTCATCACCATCTCCGGCTGGCCTTCGGCCACGCGGCGCTCGACCTCTCGCAGGATCGCACTCGCCGGGCGCGAGCGCGCTGGGCCGCGCACCGTGGGGATGATGCAGTAGGCGCAGTGGCAGTCGCAGCCGTCCTGCACCTTGACAAAGCCCCGGGTGCGTGCGCTCGCGCGGCCCGGAGCGCTTCGCTCGCGGGCGAGGACGTCGTGCTCGGTGTCCGCGCAGGCGAGCGGCGACCGGGCCCGGGCCGATCCCTCTGCCTCCCCCATCGCCTCGGCGACCTCATCCGCGGTCCCGACGAAGGTTCGCACCCGCGGGTCGATCTCCGCGAACCGCTCCGGCGCGAGGTTGACGGCGCAGCCGGCGACATGGACTCGGCCGGCCCGCCGCAGCGACCGGCGCACCGACTGGCGCGACTTGGACTCGGCCTCGGCGGTGATGCAGCACGTGTTGATCACGTGCAGCTCGGCCTCGTCCTCGGCGACCTCGACGTGACCGGCGGCCAGCAGCGCCCCACGGGCGAGCATCGCGTCCGCCTGGGAGACCTTGCAGCCGAGGAACTTGACGGCGAAGCCGGTCACGCCCGGCGACGGTAACGAACCTGCCCGCCCCGCGGTGCACCGCGGCGCATCCCCACGCCGCGTGGCCACGGGGCGGGCGGGTCATCTGTCAGCTGCGAGTTCCTCCCACGACCGACTGCCCGTCGTACTCCGGTGTGACGTCCTGGAGCCACGGTGTCCTCGAGCTTGTCCGCCCGGAGAGGAGAGAGGACTCCCGCGGAGCTATGGCACGAGGCTTGGGCCGTGGCACGACGACGTCGAGGAGCAGGCCACCGATGGTCACGCCGATCGCGAGTGGGTTGGGCAACTGGTCACCTCCTCTGCTGTTGGTTGTGCGAACCACAAGCGACGCGATCAAGCATCCGCCCCCGCGGCTCTGCGGGGATCGGCCGCGTGGACAAGATTCTGGGTGCTCGCCCTATCCAGGTCGGCGCCGCCGCGCGGGTGAGCGATTTCATCGACGGGTGCGATGAAATCGCTCAGACCTCGAGCGCCAGCGCAGCCCATTCGCCGCGGGTGCGGCGGTCGGTCTCGCGCATTCCACGCCGGACGTACGCGGCCGAGACCCGATCGGCCTCGGCGACGAGCAGGCCGCTGAGGATCAGGCGCGGCGGCAGCTCACACTGGGATCCGGCCCAGCCGAGCAGTGGTCCGGCGAGCACGTTGGCGAGCACCAGATCGGCCGGGGGCACCTGCTCGTTGCGCAGATCGAAGCGGCGCACGTCGATGGCGACCGCCGCCCGCTGGGCGTTCTCGGCGGTCGCCGCCACCGCGAGCGGGTCATAGTCGAGCGCGAGCACCGGCTCGTGGCCGAGCAGCGCGGCGACGATCGCAAGGACTCCCGAGCCGCAGCCGAGATCGACGCACGACCCCCGCCGCGCGGCCTGGTCGAGCAGGAGCTCCAGGCACAGGGAGGTCGTGGCGTGGGCGCCGGTGCCGAACGCCTGCCCGGGGTCGATGACCACATCAAGGCCGGACTGCGCCGTCGCCTCCCAGGGGGGCCGGACCGTGAGTCGTGGCGCCCCGCCGCGCTCGATCACCAGCGGGCGGTGGAAGGCGCGCCAGCGATCGGCCCAGTCGTCGGCAACCTCGGTCGTGGAGACCGAGACGAGCGTCCCACCGGCGCCGGCCGCCGCGGCGCGCAGATCCGGGAGCTCGGGCAGCTCGCCCTGCGCACCGTAGACCGCGAATTCGACGGTGTCCGCATCCACATCGACCTCCTCCACCCCGCCCGGCGCCAGCTCGAGCAGCTCGGCGAGCACCAGTTCGGCCTCGGCGCGGGCGACCCGGACGGCAAGCCTCAGCACGGCGGTGGGATACGTGCTCCGCAGCGGCCGGGCGCGGGCTCAGGCACCGAACGCGCGCCGGAGCTTTGAGAGCATCGACTCGCCGGTATCGAGGTTGCGAGAGGTGAGGCTCTCGGCGAGCTGCTCGAGCAGCTCACGCTGGTCGCGATGCAGATGGCGCGGGATGACGACGTTGATCACGACGCGCAGATCTCCCCGGCGTCCGCCGCGCACCGACGGCATGCCCTGACGGCGCAGCCGCAGCGTCTCCCCGGGCTGGGTTCCGGCCGGCACCTCGAGCTCGGTTTCGCCCTCGATCGTCGGCACCGTGACCGTCGTTCCCAGTGCCGCCAGGGGCGCGGCGACGTCGACGACCGTGATCAGGTCGTGCTGGTCACGCACGAAGCGCGGATCCTCGCGGACGCGGACCTGAACGTAGAGGTCGCCCGCCGGACCGCCGCGCTCACCGGCGTGACCGCGACCGGAGACGCGGATCCGCTGCCCGTCCTCGATACCCGCGGGGACCTGGACATTCACCGTCGTGCGCTCCACCCGCCGTCCGCGGCCGGAGCAGACGTGGCAGGGATCCCGGGCGATCTTGCCTTCGCCGCCGCATCGGTCGCAGGCGGTCGCACGCACGACCTGTCCGAACGGGGTGCGGGCGATCGAGCGCAGCTGACCGGTTCCCTGACACGTCGGGCAGGTCTCGATCGGCGTGCCGGGCTCGGCGCCGTTGCCCCGACAGTGCTCGCAGAGCACCACCGCGTCGTACTCGACGGTGACCTCGGAGCCGGTGGCCGCCTCGGCGAGCGTGATCTCGACCGCCGAGCCGACGTCGCCGCCCTGCGCGGGGCCGCCCGGGGCCCCACCGCCGCCGAAGATCGAGCCGAACCCCCCGCCCTGACCACCGCCGAAGAACGCCTCGAAGATGTCGGCGACGGAGCCGAATCCGTCGACGTTGGATGCGTAACCGCTGGAGCGCAGTCCCTCGTGGCCGTAGCGGTCATACGTCGCCCGCCGGTCGGAATCCGACAGCACCTCGTAGGCCTCGGCGGCCTCCTTGAAGCGCGGCTCGGCATCCGGCTCGGAGTTGACGTCGGGATGCAATTCGCGGGCCAGGCGCCGAAACGCCTTCTTGATGTCGGCCTCGCTGGCGTCGCGGGAGACGCCGAGCACCTCGTAGTAGTCACGTGGCATCTGCCCCGCACTCATCGCTCGTCATACACCTCCCCGACAAACGTCGACAGCTGCGCCGCGGCGTCGCGCACCGCGCCGATCACCGCCCCGTAGTTCATGCGCAGCGGCCCGATCACCGAGACGGCGCCGAGCGGGCGACGCGGCAGCCCGTAGGCGGCGGCCACCAGCGCCACCGAACGCAACGCGGGAAGCTCGTTCTCGGCGCCGATCCGCACCGAGACGCCGCGGACCGCGGGCAGGACCTCACGCTCGGCCGCCGCGTCGTCGCTGAGCGCCGTGCGCAGCACGCCGAGCATCGAGACACGGCGCTCGAGCGTCTCCACCAGCAGGTTGAGCTCCGAGACGTCGCTGCGGCGCCCGGCGCTGAGCAGCTTGGCCGTCCCCTCGACGTACATCATCGTCTCGTCGGAGGTCTCCAGATCGGTGAACACCGGAGCGAGCGTCGCCAGGAACCGGCGCTCGGTGGGCGGGAGCGTCGGGTCGACGAGCCGCTGGTGGAGCATCCGGGCGCCGAGGCCGAGGCCGACGAGTCGTTCGTCGAGGTAGCTCGCGGCCCATTCCACGAGGCCGCGGTCGACGGGGGCGGGGAAGGTGAAGATGCGCTTGGAGACGCCACCGGTGGAGGTGATGACGACCACCATCACCACCTGAGGCTGCAGCGGCAGCACCTCGATATGGCGGATCGTCGAGGTCTCGATCGGGGGGGCGGTCACGATCGCCAGCAGGTTGGTCACCTGCGACAGCGTCTCGGTCGTCGCCCGCATCGCCTCGTCGATCTCGTGGCGCACCAGGGACAGCGACAGCTCGGGACGCGTGGGCGCCGGGTCGGGCAGCAGGCGGTCGACGAAGTAGCGGTAGCCGGCCTCGGTGGGGACACGGCCGGCGGAGGTGTGGGGATGCGCGAGCAGCCCGCGTTCCTCAAGCGTCGCCAGCTCTCCCCGGATCGTCGACGGCCCCCATTCGAAGGCAGCCGACAGCGACTTTGAGCCCACGGGGAGGCCCGCGTCGAGGTACTCCTCGACGAGCGCACGAAGAACCAGTTCCTGACGATCTGTCAGCATCGACATCAGATTTTAGTTCGGCCCTTGACGGCCGGCGGGTCCGTCAGGAGCGCCGGGTCACGACCACGGCGTTGGCGTTGCGCACGATCCTGGTGCCGTCCTGGGTCGCCTGGGCGCGTGTGTGCGTGAGCTCGCCCACGACCTCCGAGACGCTTCCCTCGACCGCCACCTCCTGCTCAGGCACGCCCATGCCGCGGAACTGGACCGACAGCTCCCGCAGCGTCTCGGGGCCTCCGAACGCCTCGGTATGGGCCCGCGCAACCTGCGCCATCGTCCACAGCCCGTGCAGAATCCGGCCCGGGAGGCCCACCGAGCGGGCGAACTCGTCGTCGATGTGGATCGGGTTGAAATCCCCCGACGCCCCGGCGTAGCGAACCGTCAGGTAGCGGTCGGGAGTGACGGTCAAGCCGAACTCGTCGCCGGCCTCGTTCATCCCTCTCCCTCCTCTCGGGCACGCACGACGTTGCGCCACAGGCCGGTCGCGACCGTCTCGCCGCGCTGGTTGACGCTGTCGGCCCTGAAGTCGAAGAACTGCATCCCCGCCGCCTCTCGCAGCCCGGCGACCGAGACCGTTGTCGTCACCTCGTCGCCGGCGATCACGAGGGGCCCCCAGCCGAACTCCTGGCCGGCGTGCAGCAGCCGGGGGAAGTCGATCGCGAGATCCGGGTCGGCGAACGGCGCCCGCATGCCGGGGCCCTGATAGACGACCGCGAACATCGGCGGCGCGACCAGATCGGCGTGGCCGGCCGCCCGGGCGGCGTGCAGGTCCAGATGCAGCGGATTGGTCTCGCCGGTGGCCAGCGCGTACTCGCGGATCTTCTCGCGACCGACCGCGTAGACGGTCGGCGCGTAGATCCTGCCGGCCACCTCTGTGGACGCTGGCATCGGCTCAGAAGATAGAGGGGACCGCGCCGCCGTCGATCGACCACGCCGCGCCCACGACGTTCCCCGCCAGCTCGGAGCACAGGAACGCGATCACCTCCGCGGCCTCCCGGGTCGTCCCAAGCCGCCCCAGAGGCAACCCCGCGCTCATCCGCTCGAGCACCCGTTCGCGCGTGTCGCCGCTCGCGGCAGCCGACTGGTCGAGCAGTCCGCCCGGGTCGAGCCACATCTCGCCGGCCAGCGGGCCGGGATTGACCGCGTTGATCAGGACGCCACGCGAGGCGTAGTGCTCGGCATAGCCGCGGGAGAGCGAGAGCTGCGCTGACTTCGATGCGCCGTAGGCGAGGTTGCTGCGGCCGGGCCGGCGACCCGCGGAGGAGCCCACGTTGACCACCCTGCCCCAACCGTGTTCGAGCATCGCCGGGATCGCCGCCCGCATCAGTCGCAGCGGCGCCATCACGTGCAGCGCGAAGTTCGCCTCCCACATCTCGTCGGTGAGATCCTCGATCCCGACCACGTCCATCGCGCCCGCGCTGTTGACCAGCACGTCGAGTCGCCCGAAGCGGTCCACGCAGGCGGCCGCGACCCGCTCCCCGGCGTCACGGTCGGTGACGTCCAAGGCAAGCGATGCGGCGTGGCGCTCGCCGAGCTCGGCGACCGTCTCTCGCAGGGGCGCCTCGCGGCGCCCGACAAGGAACACCGAACCACCCTCGGCGACGAGCCGCCGGGCGAGCTCACGGCCGATCCCCCGCGAGCCGCCGGTGATCACACAGGCGCGGCCGCTGAGCCCAAGGTCCATCGGGCGATTGTGACCGACCCGGCGGCGGTTGCCAGCGCCCCGGACCCGGCGTACGCTGTCCGTATGCGCCGCGACGGGAGACTGAGAGCCTCGGATGCCGACCGCGAGCATGTCGTGGAGCGGCTGCACGCCGCCGCGACCGAGGGCCGGCTCTCCCCCGACGAGCTCGACGAGCGCGTGCACCGCGCACTCACCGCGCTCACCTACGCCGATCTCGATGGCGTACTCGACGACCTGCCGAGTGGGCGGGGTCCGGTTCGCCGCGACCGCACGGACGAGCGGGCTCCGGCTCGCCGCTCCGAGCACCGGCCACAGCACCGCACCGTCGGAGGCTGGGCGTTGCACGCCGTGCGGGCCAACCCGCTGCTGCTGTTCGTGATGATCCCGCTCGTCGCGACCGCCGGCGCGATGCTGCTGGCGGCCGCCATCACCTGGCTGACGCTGCTCGCCGTCGTCATGCTGCTCGGCGGTCATCGCGCCCGCGCGCTGCGTCACCGCCGCGGTCCGTGGACTCTCATGTGGAGCCCGGACGACCGCGACTGGGGCGGCCGGCCCCTCAGCCGCTGAAGCGCAGCTTCCAGACCGAGCCCTCGAGCTCGAACGGAGCACCGGTCACCAGGAAGCGGTGCAGATAGCGCTCGTGATCAAGCAGCGTCGCCTCGGCGCCGACCTGCTCGGCGAAGAACCGCTCGTCGAGCGGATCGGGCTCACCGAAGCGCGGATCAAACAGGGTGACCACGAGCGGCTCGCCGGTGAGCAGCCGGCAGACGGTGGCGATCACCTGCGGTGGAACGGTGTCGGGAACGGTGCCGACCGGTGCCACGCAGGTGAGCGCATCGGCGCGCAGCGAGCGCAGGTGCTCGGCCTCGGCATCGCTCAGCGCGGTGAGGTCGAGCGTGAGGTACTCGTCGTAGACGCCGGGCCGGTCGCGGAGCGCCGCCTCACGGGCCTCCCGGACGATGTCGGTGCCGAGCACGACGTCCATTCCCGCGGCGCGCAGCGCCTCGCCGGAGACGCCGTTGCCGGCCGCGACGTCGATCACCCGGGTCTGCGCGGGCTCGCGTCCCAGCGCCTGCAGCGCGCCGGTGAGCATCGAGGCGACGTGGACCGGAGAGCGGCAGCCGAGGTCCTCCTGCACGATCTGCTCGTAGACCCCCGGGAGCGCGTAGACGCGGGCGTAGTCGTGGAGCGCGACCTCCTCGACCGTGCCGTCCCCGTGGTAAACGGCGATCCGCTCAGAGCCGATCGCAGGGTCGCCCTGCATCGTGGCCAGCCGCGCGCGCAGGGCCGGCGTGCCGTCCCCGCCCGTCATTCGCTCAGTTCGAGGACGGCCAGGAACGCCTCCTGGGGAACCTCGATGCGCCCGACCTGCTTCATCCGCTGCTTGCCCTTCTTCTGGGCCTCCAGCAGCTTGCGCTTGCGGCTGATGTCGCCGCCATAGCACTTGGCGATCACGTCCTTGCGGTAGGCCTTGATCGTCTCGCGGGCCACGATCCGGCTGCCGATCGCCGCCTGGATCGGGACGTCGTACTGCTGGCGGGGGATCTTCTCACGCAGCTTCTCGGTGAGCGTTCGCCCCGCAGCCTGCGCCTTGGAGCGGTGGACGAGCATCGACAGCGCGTCGATCGGGTCGCCCGCGAGCAGGATGTCGAGCTTGACCAGGTCGGACTCACGCATCCCGATCAACTCGTAGTCGAGCGATGCGTAGCCGCGCGTGCGTGACTTCAGCTGGTCGAAGAAGTCCAGCACGATCTCCGCCAGCGGCAGGTCGTAGGTGAGGTTCAGGCGCTCGGCCGACAGGTAGTGCATCCCCGCGTGCTCGCCGCGACGGTCCTGACAGAGCTCCATGATCTGGCCGACGAACTCCTTGGGGGTGAGGATCGAGGCGCGGATGTAGGGCTCACGCACCGAGGCGATGCGGGCGGGGTCGGGCATGTCGTTGGGGCTGTGGACCGGTTTGACCGTCCCGTCGGTGAGCGTCACCTCGTACTCGACCGAGGGCATCGTGGTGAGCAGCTCCAGGTCGTACTCGCGCTCCAGGCGCTCGCGCACGATGTCCATGTGCAGCAGTCCGAGAAAGCCGCAGCGGAAGCCGAACCCCAGCGCCTCGGACGTCTCGGGCTCCCAGGAGAGCGCCGCGTCGTTGAGGGTGAGCTTCTCCAACGCGTCGCGCAGGTCGGGGTAGTCGTCGGAGTCGATCGGGAACAGGCCGCAGAACACCATCGGCTTGACCTCGCGGTAGCCGGGGAGCGGCTCTGAGGCCGGCCGCGACCGGGTGGTCAGCGTGTCGCCGACGCGGAGCACGGAGACATCCTTGATCCCGGTGATGAGGTAGCCCACCTCGCCGGGGCCGAGCGCCTTGGCGGGAGTCATCGCCGGGGTGAAGAAGCCGATGTCGTCGATCTCGGCGTCGGTGCCGGCCTGCATCGCGCGGATCGCCTCGCCCTTGGTGAAGGTGCCGTCGACGACCCGGATGTAGGCGATCACTCCGCGGTACTGGTCGAACTCGGAGTCGAAGATGAGCGCCCGCGGCGGCGCGTCGGGATCGCCGGCGGGCGGCGGCACGCGCTCGATCAGCTCGTCCAGGACGTCGGTGACCCCCTGCCCGGTCTTGGCGCTGATCTGGCGCACGTCGCCGGCGGGTTCCCCCATCAGATCGGCGATCTCCTCCGCGACCCGTTCGGGCTCGGCGCCCGGGAGGTCGACCTTGTTCATGCAGGGGATCAGCTCCAGCCCGCCCTCTATCGCCAGGTAGGTGTTGGCGACCGTCTGGGCCTCCACGCCCTGGGAGGCGTCGACGACGAGCAGCGCGCCCTCGCACGCGGCGAGCGACCGCGACACCTCGTAGGTGAAGTCGACGTGGCCAGGGGTGTCAATCAGGTGCAGCTGATAGGTCTGGCCGTCACGCGCGCTCGTGTAGAAGACGCGCACCGCCTGGCTCTTGATGGTGATGCCGCGCTCGCGCTCGAGCTCCATCGAGTCCAGCAGCTGAGCGCGCATCGCGCGGGGGTCGACGGTGTGGGTGAGCTCGAGGATCCGGTCGGCGAGTGTCGACTTCCCGTGATCGATGTGGGCAATGATCGAGAAGTTGCGGATGTGCGCCTGGTCTGCCATGCGCACTGAAGGTTAGGGACTGCCGGGTGAGGTTCAGCCGGGGTTCTGGGCGGTCGGCTGCAGGGCTCCCGGCTTCGGCAGCCCGCGGCGGATGTCGAGCCGCTGGAGGAACCCGGCGAGCTTCGGATAGCGCGCGTCCTCCACGATCTCCGAGACGACGACCGACATCGAGAGCACTCCCGCGAACAGGATCGCGGCGTCGACCGACTTGCGGCCCTTCGCGTCCCAGTAGTCGTCATGCAGGTCGAGCCACAGCGCGAACTCGTCGAGCGTGAGCGCCGCGGCCAGGCCGTAGGTCGTCGCGGTGATGCGCGAGCCCCAGCGCGGCGGCGCGTCGTGGCCGGTGAAAACCTGCTGGGCCCACAGGTAGCCGATCCCGAGCAGCCCGAAGATCCCGAACGTCGAGTGATGGATGTGGGTCCCGCCCTTGGAGCTGAAGTTGTGAAACGGCGGGATGTTGTGCTTGATCGCGTGGGTGACCGCCCGGCAGCCGGCGAAGCCGCCGGTGAAGCCGGCGGCGGACAGGAACGCGCGCTCCTGCTGGGGATCGTCCATCAGCCCGTGGATGATCTGGCCGACCCGTGCCATCGCGCCCACACTACCCGGACGCTCAGGCGCGCCGCAACCGGCCGGCGACGAGCGCGCGCACCTGATGGGCCTCAGGGATCCGCATCGCGAGGACGAGCTGACCGTAGAGCGCGATCGCGACCGGGAAGGCAACCCCGAGTTCGATCAGCGTGCCGAGGAACGAGTGGCCGAGCAGCGCGTCAAGGCCCCGCCAGATCGCCCACCCGACCGCGGTGCTGATCGCCGTGGCGAGAAGGATCCGCACCGTGATCATGAGCGTCGTGTCGAGCTCCAGTCGGCCGTTGAAGCCGGCTCTCAGTCGCCGGATCTGCAGGTACGTCATGACGATGTTCGCCGCCAGCGTGCCGATGATCAGGCCGGCGATGCCCAGGTGCTTGTAGAGCGCGAACGAGACGATCACGTCGACGATCATGTTGATCACCGCCAGCGCGGTCGGGATCCACGGGCGCTGAAGCGCGAAGAAGGTGCGTGTGAGCAGCAGGTTGACGCCCGAGAAGGGAAGCGAGATCGCGAACCAGAACAGCGCGATGGACACGCGGTGCGTGGACAGGGCTCCGAAATGCTCGTGCTGGTAGACGAGCCGGACGATCGGCGTGGCAAGCACCGCGGTGAGCGCCGCGCTCGGGACGAGCAGCAGGTTGATCTGGCGGATTCCCTGGCCGATCGTCTCCCGCATCCCCTGCGCGTCTCGCGCGTTGGCCATCCGGGCCAGGGACGGGAACAGCACGGTGGTCACCGCAACCGAGAAGACGCCCTGGGGCAGCATGTAGAGCCGGAACGCGTCGTTGATCGCGATCGGGGCATGCGACGAGACCAGCGTTCCCAGCTCGGCGTTGAGAAACGCGTCGAGGTTGATGATCCCGACCGACATCGTCACCGGGAAGAACAGGATCAGCACCTGCCGGACACGCCGGTCGCGCCAGTTGAAGCCGAGCCGGAGCTTGAAGTCGATCTTGCGCAGCGCCGAGGCGACGAGCAGCATCTGCACGACGGTCGCCACCAGCCACGCGATCGCGTAGGCGTAGACCTGGTCGTTCTTGTGGAAGTGCGTGTGCAGCAGGACGAGCAGGACGATGATCACGACGTTCCAAGCGGCCGGCGCGATCGCCGGCATCGTGAACTCGTCGTAGGCCTGGAGGATCCCGGTGAGCAGGCCGGTCACCGACAGCAGCAGGACCACCGGGAACAGGACGCGCGAGAGCCCCGCGGTGAGGCTCGCCGAGATCCCACTGCCGACGAACGCCGGCATGATCAGCCCGGCGATCGCGATGTACAGGACGGTGAGCACGCCCAGGATCACGAGGATCATCCCCAGCAGATCGGCCGCCAGCCGGCGTGCCTCCTCGCGCTTGCCCTGGGCGAGGAGGTCGGTGAAGATCGGCACGAACGCCGCCCCCAGCGCAGCCTGGCTGAACAGGTTGGAGAACAGGTTCGGGATCTGGGAGGCGATCGTGAACGCCGAGCCCTCCTTGCTCGTCCCGAAGATCGCCGCCTGGACGACCTCACGCGCCATACCGGCCACGCGCGAGACGGCGGTCGCCCCCGCGAAGATCGCGGTCGAGACCGCGACACGCGTCGACCGCCCGCGCGGCATGTCCCGGACGACCTCGGTGGGCGCGGTCACGACCTCGGACGGAGCCGCCTGCGACGGGTCGGTGAACGCAGGGCTCCGGGGGTTCGGCCTCCCCCTCGGTCCTCGCCGACTATCGCTGGAACGGGGCACGGAGGGCGCTATAGTACGCCGCCGCCCCGCGGGGAAATCGCCCCCGCCCGGTCCCTCAGCACCATGGCCAACATTCATTCACAGAAGAAGCGGATCCTCCGCGCCGAGCGCGAGCGTCAGGAGAACCGCCGTTACACCTCGTCGATCAAGACGTATTTCCGTCGGCTCGAGCAGGCGGTCGCCGCCGGCGAGAGCGATACGGCCGACGCCGAGCATCGCGTGCTCGTGCGCACGATCGACAAGGCCGTCAAGCGCGGCGCGCTGCATCGCAACAATGGTGCGCGCAAGAAGTCGCGCGCTGCCCGCCTGCGCCGCGGCGCCTGAACCGACCCGCGCGCGAGCGCGGCGCCACCGGAGGTCTCACGATCGCCGCCACGCCGACCAGGGGATCCGACGCAGTCGCATTCGAGCTCGACCGGCTCGAGGTCATCGACGGCCGGGCCCACGTGCACGGTCGCTGGTTCGGGGTGCGAGGGCTGCGCTTCGTGCGCCCCGCGCTCATTCTCGCCGGCGGTGACGCGGGCGAGGGCGAGCGCCGGCTGCTCGCCGAGCTCGACGACAAGCCATGGGCGGCTGAGGACGGCGAGAGCTGGCGGGCCGCGTTCGCGGTCGAGTCCGAGGAGGAGCTCGACGGCGCCGACGGTCTCGAGCTGTCGGTCGCACCGAACATCAACGTCGCGCTGAGAAGCGGCGGCGTGAACGCCGACGGGCCGATCACCGCGACCGGTCGGGTGGCCGAGGAGCCGGCGGCGACCGGCCGGGCGGCCGGAGAGTCGGGGGCGACCGCAGCGCCCGCCAAGCCGGAGCCGGAGTCACGCTCCGCTGCGAAGCCGGACACGCCCGCCGAGCCCGACCTGCCATTTCCGACCCCGCCGCGCCGCCGGCGTATCCGCGGGACCCCGGCTGCGCCGAAGCCTCCCGCTCCTCGCCCGGACGCTGCCCCCGCGAGCTCCGAGGCCGCGGATGAGTCCTCCCCGGCCGCGCCGGCGCAGCCCCTGACACTCCGCCCGCGCCCGGTGGTCAACCGCGCCGCCGATGTCGAGCGGCTCACCGCCAGGCTGCGCGCCGCCGAGACGACGCTCGAACGCGAGCAGAGCCGCCGCGACGAGGTCGAGCAGGCACTGGAGCGCGAACGCAGCGATGCACGGCGGATGGTCGCCGAGCTCGCGCGGGTCAAGGCCGAGCTGGAGCTTGCGCGGACGGCCGAGAGCGAGGCGGCCGACACCGCCTCACAGCTCGATTCCTCGCGTCGCGACAACCATGCGCTGCGTGCCCGCCAGGAGGCTCTGCGGGCCGATCACGACCGCACGCTGCGCACCCAGGCCGAACTGGAGGAGCAGCTCCAGGCTCGCACGTCCGAGCTCCAGGAGGCCCGCAAGGAGCTATCGAACGAGCGCCGCCATCGCCGCGACGCCGACTCGCGGGCGGCCACCGCGGAGGAGGCGGCGGGAGCAACCCACCGCTCGCCCACGTTCCACGCGACCGTCCACACCCCGCCTCCGCCACGTACCGATCGGCCGATCAACCCGTCGCTGCGCCGCAGCCCCTGGCTGCGGTTGCTGGTGGTCCTGGTGATCGCGGGAGTGTTGCTCGCGGTCTACCTGGTGCTCCACTCCACGGTCCTGCACTGAGCAGCCGGCACGGCGGGAGTCGAGCGGCGGGAGTCGAGCGGCGGGAGTCAGGCGGCGAGGCGCCTGAGCGTCAGCAGCGCGGCGGTGTCCTCCCCCGCCCCGCCCGAGCCCCCACCGCGGGAGGCGAGCTCGAGGTCGGCGATCTCGCACACCGCCTCGCGCAACTGCTCGGTGCCGCGGCGCCCAGCGTCCGCGACCAGCGCGTCAGCCGCCCGGGAGGGCATCCGCAGGCGCCGCTTGACCTGCCCCGGCGACTCCCCCGCGTCCAGCGCGGCCGCGACCTCGTGGGCCTGCCGAACCCGCTGGGAGATCCAGTAGAGCAACCCGGGGACGCGCTCGCCCTGCTGCCGCAGCTCCAGGAAGGCGCGGACCGCCGCGCTTCCATCCCCGGCGACGACGGCATCGGCAACGGTCCATGCGCGGCGCTCGGAGGAGGAGGCGGTGAGCGCCGCGATCCGCTCGGCGTCGAGCGGGGCGCCGGCGGACTCCTCACCGGCATCGCCCAGCGCCAGCTTCTCCAGCTCGCGCAGCAGCCGCTGTTGACGCTCGCCGACGTGCGTGATCAGCGCCCTGGCACCATCGGCGGTCAGCTCCAGCCCGAGTGCCGCCGCCTGCCCGGTGACCCAGCGCGGCAGCTCCCAGGGCTTGACGGTCGCCTCCTCGCTGATGTCGCCCCCCGCCGCCTTGACCGCCTTGTGCAGCCGCTCCGGGGCCTTGGCGCGCGCCTCCTCACGGGCGAAGAAGGCGATCGTCGTCTCCGGCGCGACCGCCCGCAGCGCCGCCTCGAGCGCGTCCATCTCGGAGTCCTTCCAGCGCTCTGCCCCGTCGACGACGATGAAGCGCCGGCTGAGCGCCAGGGTCATCGCCGACAGCGCCGCAGCGACAGCGTCGGGCGTCGCGTTCTCGCCCTCGAGCAGCTCGACCCCCTCGGCGCCGCTGAGCGACTCGGCCAGGCCGCGGAGCGTCGCCCGCCGCTCCGCGATCCGCCCGTGATCGTCGCCGTGGATCAGATACGCGGGCTTGAACGCGGGCACCTGACCGAGTCTACGTCCGCGCTCAGTCGCTCCGAGCGGGCGGCGCTCACCCCGACCGGAGCTTGCGCAGCTCCCCTTCGAGCCACTCGTCGTGCTCCAGTTCGGCGCGCCGCGCCGCACGGGGATCCCAGAACCCGGCCATCAGCAGGATCAGCGGGATGAAGACCACCTCTCCGCCGACGCCGACGAAGAAGAACGTCCGCCACTGCTTCGGGGAGTCGGCGGCGGCTCGCGCCACCGGCGGTCCATCGGTGGTCAGCGTCCGGAGCGCGGCACCGAGCGCCGGCGTCGGCTTGACGAGCGCGGCGAGGTTCGCGGGCCCGAGCGTCTTTGCGGCACTCACCAGGAACCGCTTGTCCGCGGCGGTCGGCGGCGCCGAGACCTTCTGCAACCGAGCCACGATCACCGGGTTGGCGGAGACCGCGGTGGCGACCTTTCCGATCGTCGTCTGACCGACCGGAGCCGGATCGGCGAGGACCGCCTTGACTGCGGGTCCCTTCTGCACGAGCGTCGTCGCGGTGGTGACGACCTTGGGAACGAAGAACACGCTGACCGCGATCACGATGCGGATGACAAGCCCCCATACGGCGAGGCCGGTCGCGATCAACGCCGGGTTGCGCCGCTCCACCGTCTCGGTGAAGCTCGCCATCCACGGGGCGAAGGCGAGGGCCAGCGACACCGCGATGCACGAGAGCAGGACCACGAAGGTCGAGTAGGAGGTCGTCGGGTGGGTCGCCTTCAGGGCGAAGATCGTGGTGGAGGCGATCGCGCACACCGCACCGAAGACCATGAACGGCTTGCGGACGCGAATCCGGTCAGACAGCGCGCCGACGAGCAGCAGTCCGCCCGCGTCGAACGCCCAGAACCAGTCGCCGAGGGTGTTCGCCCGTGACTGGCTGTACCCGAACACCGTCTCGAAGAACACCGGGAAGAACCCGACGGCGACGTAGTAGATGATCAGGAAGACGCTGATGGCGAACGCCGAGAGCAGGATGTCCGGGCGGAGCATCTGGCGATATGGGTGGCGCAACGACTCCTCGATGTCGATGCCGGCGGCGCGGGCCTCGATCAGCTCGCGGTCCTTGCGAGAGACCATCAACTGGTCGCGCAGCCGCGGCGAGAGCTCGCGCAGACCCACGAGCGCGACCGCGAACACGACGAGACCGATCACCCCGCTGATCCGGTACTGGTCCTGCCAGCTGCGGTGCCCGGCGCCCGAGACGAAGGCAGCCACCACGAGCGAGCCGAGCACGGGCCCGAGCGTCCAGAACCCCATCGCCGAGGCCCGCCCGAGTTGCGGGGAGAAGTCGCGGATGAGTGCGGGGGTGGCGACGAGGATGATTCCCTCGACGAACCCGATCGCGACATAGATGATGAGAAACGCCGCCTTGGTGTGCGCGTTCGGCAGTCCGACGAGGCAGAGCAGGCCGACGAGCCCGAGGCCCGCGGTGACGATGTTCGCGCGGCCGTAGCGGTCGGCGAGACCGGCCAGCCAGGAGGCCGCCGCCCCGAGCAGGTACCCGATCACGCTGATGTTCACGTAGTAGGTGAACGACATGTTCAGGTTGCGCAGGATCGCCGTTGCCACCCCGCCGCTCAGGTACAGCTGGTAGTAGAGGACGATCGTCGTCGCGACGACGATGCCGAGGCTGAGGTATCGGCTCGGGTTCGACGGATATCGATCGAGCGAGCGGTGCCATAGTCGCCGGATCGGCGTCGGCGCGGCGGTGATCGGTCCCAGCTCTCCAGTCGTCATCGACGATCCTCCCTTTCTCTCCGGGGCGGCATGCTACAGATCTCGAACGTGTAACGGTGACAAATGCTTGATCTGTCACATCAACAGGGCTCCGGCACCCCGCTCGAGGGATCGGTCGCCTACCGGGCGTCGCGCAGCCTGCCGGCCGGACAGAAGGCGGCCCCGGCGACGCCCGCCGCCGCGTTCCGCAGCGCCCGGCGACGCTTCCTGGCCGGCGAGCGGCTCGACATGCAGGCGCTCGCGCTCGAGCTCGGCGTCTCCCGTCAGACGCTCTATCGCTGGACCGGCTCACGCGAGCAACTGCTCGGCGACGTGCTGTTCTCGCTCTCTGACGCGAGCTTCGAGGAGGCCAAGCGCGAGACCGCCGGGCTCGCCGGAGCCGATCGGCTCCTTGCCGTGTTCCGCCACCACGTCGCCGCGATCGTGACCAGTGCCCCGCTGCAGGCGTTCGTGCGTCGTGAGACCCAGACCGCGCTCCGGATCCTCACCTCGCGCCACGGCTCGGTGAACGCGCGCACCATCGAACGGCTCGCCGCGCTCTATCGCGCCGAGCAGGAGGCCGGGCACTTCGCCCCCCGCGCGGACATCGACACGCTCGCGTTCGCGGTGGTCTGCCTCACCGAGAGCTTCATCTACAACGACGCGCACGCGGCCGTCGAGCCCGAGGTCGAACGCGCGGCTGCAGTGGTGGCGCTGCTGCTCGGCGCCGGCTAACGCGCGACGACGTTGACCAGCTTGTCGGGCACGACGATCACCTTGACGACCTCATGCCCGTTCAGGTGCGACTGGACGCCCGCGCTGGCGAGCGCCAGCCGCTCGAGCTCCTCACGCGGGGCACCGGTCGGGGCGTTCACCCGGTCGCGGACCTTGCCGTTGACCTGACAGACCAGCTCGAAGCTGTCGGCCACGAGCATCGCGGGATCGGCCTGCGGCCAGGGCTGCTCCCAGACGCGCTCGCCGGTGATCGTCTCGTAGACCTCAGCGCCAAGGTGCGGGGCGAACGGGAACACGAGCGAGGCCGCCGTCGCCACCGCGAAGCGGCGCGCCCTCGGCTCGGCGTCCGGGTGGCGGTAGAGCTCGTTGACGAGCTCCATGATCGCCGCGATCGCGGTGTTGAATGCGAACCGCCCGTCGAGGTCGGTGGTCACCTTGTCGATCGCCCAGTGGGCCTTGCGCACCAGGGTGAGCGCGTCGCCCTCCGGCGCCGACGGTGACTCGGCGGGCCCGCGCGAGTCATTGGCGGACACCTCCTCCCCCAGGCGCCACAGCCGCGCGAGGAAGCGGTGCACGCCCTCCAGCGACTTCTCGCTCCACGCCGCATCCTGGTCTGGCGGACCGATGAACAGCACGTAGCAGCGGGCCGCATCGGCCCCGTAGCGCTCGATGATCGGCATCGGCGAGATCACGTTGCCCCGCGACTTGGACATCTTCGCGCCGTCGGGGCCGAGGATCATCCCCTGCGTGAACAGCGCCGCGAACGGCTCCTGCACCGACAGCAGCTCCATGTCGGCGAGCGCCTTGACGAAGAACCGGGCATACAGCAGGTGCAGGATCGCGTGCTCGATGCCCCCGATGTACTGATCGATCGGAGCCCATTGGGCGAGCACCTCGGGGTCCCACGGCGCCTGGTCGTTGCGCGCGTCGC
Source organism: Solirubrobacteraceae bacterium (assembly GCA_035503035.1). GTDB lineage: Bacteria > Actinomycetota > Thermoleophilia > Solirubrobacterales > Solirubrobacteraceae > Palsa-465. Next base: position 4,298 of record DATJTS010000063.1, on the reverse strand, counting down.
AGTAGCGCAGGAAGTACCAGCTGGAATCGACGAACGTGTCCATCGTGTCGGTCTCGCGGCGGGCGGGCCCGTCGCAGCGGGGACAGGTGGTGTGCACCCAATCCTCGGCGGCGGCCAATGGCGAGCGCCCGCGAGGCTGGTAGTCCTCGACCTCCGGCAACCGAACCGGAAGATCCTCATCGGGCACGGGCACCATCCCGCAGGACTCGCAGTAGAGGATCGGGATCGGACAGCCCCAGTAGCGCTGGCGTGAGAGCAGCCAGTCGCGCAGCCGGTAGCTCACGGTGCCGTGACCGCGTTGCTCGGACTGCAGCCACTCGATCATCTGCTCGTAGCCAGTGCGGTTGTGCGTGCCGTCGAAGCGGCCGGAGTTGACCATCGGGCCGTCGCCGGCGTAGGGCAGCTCCTCGTCGGAGGTTGCGCCGTCAGGTCCTTCGATGACCCGGCGGATCGGCAGGCCGTGAGCCACCGCAAACGCGTGGTCGCGCTCGTCGTGCCCTGGAACCGCCATGATCGCGCCGGTGCCGTACTCCATCAACACGTAGTCGGCGACGTACATCGGCAGCGGCTCCCCGTTGACCGGGTTGGTGACCGTGCGGCCGAGCGCGACCCCGGTCTTCGGCTTGTCGGCGGCTCCGCGGTCGGCCGCGGTCTCGTTCAGCGCACGGTTGACGTAGGCGCGCACCTCCGCCTCCTGAGCGGTTCCGGCCGCCAGCTTCAACACGTCCGGGTGCTCGGGCGCCATCACGAAGAAGGTGGCGCCGAACAGCGTGTCGGGACGGGTGGTGAACACCGGATAGTCGATGCCCAGCTGCTCGTTGTGGAACGTCACCTCCGCGCCCGTCGAGCGTCCGATCCAGTTGCGCTGCTGGGCCTTGACGCTCTCGGGCCAGCGGATCGTGTCCAGGTCATCCAGCAACCGGTCGGCGTAGGCGGTGATCCGGAAGAACCACTGCTCGAGCTGGCGCAGCTCGACCTCGTGGCCGCACCGCTCGCAGTGGCCGTCGATCACCTGCTCGTTGGCGAGCACCGTCTGATCGTTGGGACACCAGTTGACCGCCGACTCCTTGCGGTATGCCAGGCCACGCTCGTACAGCCGCAGGAAGATCCACTGGGTCCAGCGGTAGTAGGCGGGTTCGTGGGAGGCGATCTCCCGCGACCAGTCGATCGACAGCCCCCAGGCACGGAATGCCCGCTGGAAGGCGGCGATCGACTCGTCGGTCGCCTCTCGGGGCGGGATGCCCGTCTTGATCGCGTTGTTCTCGGCGGGTAGCCCGAACGCGTCGTAGCCGAGCGGATGCAGGACGCGGTGGCCGTGGCGGCGGCGGAAGTGCGCGACCGCGTCACCGACCGCGTAGTTCTTCAGGTGCCCGATGTGCGGCTCGCCACTCGGATACGGGAGCATCTCCAGCACATAGGACTTCGGAGGCGCACTGTCAGCCTCGGCAGCCGACAGGTTGGGGACCTCCCAGGTCCGCTCGGACTCCCAGATCGCCTGCCAGCGGGGCTCGATCTCCGACGGCTCGTAACGACGCTCGCTCATGTGCGACGCCGAGGTTACCGGGGCGCCCTGGCGCGCCCGCGGCGCCGACGCGTCAGTCGGCGCCCGAGAGCGAGGAGAACGTCCGGGCGTTCATTGTGGCGGGCGGTCCGCCGTCGGGGTCCTGCACGCCGGGAACGAGCAGCCCGACGACGGTGACGAGCGCCCCCAGCACCCCGGCACCGACGAGCGTGGTACGCACGCCGAGCGCCGCGCTCACCGGACCGGTGAGCCCATAGGAGAGCGGCAGCAGACCGATCGAGATCAGCCAGTCGAGGCTGGAGACGCGGCCGAGCAGCCGCGCCGGAACGAGCCGCTGCTTGAGCGTGATCCAGGCGATCGTGCCCGCCGTCTCCAGCGCGTTGAAGGCGATGCTCGCCAGCGCCAGCCCCCAGTCGGAGCGGGCGACCCCGTACCCGGCGACCGCCAGCGTGGCGATCGTCCAGGTGATGTAGATGAAGCGGACCGGTCGGCGAGGCAGACCACGGCCGCCGATCCCCAGTGCGCAGACGAGTGACCCGGCGCCGCCGGCGGCGTACACCAGGCCGAGGCTGCCGGCGTGCTGGTGCATCTGCTCCTTGACGACGTAGGGCAGCAGGACCTCGACCGGTCCCATGAACAGCAGATAGGCGATCGCCGCGCCGGCGAGCGTCACCCATAGCCACGGTTCCCCGGTGACGTAGCGAAAGCCGTCGACGATCTCGGATCCAATCGCGCGACCCGTCCGTGCTTCCCCGGTGGGGCGCCGCCCGGGTGCGAGCGTCGCCACCGCGATGCCCGAGATCGCGAAGGATGCGGCGTCGAAGGCGAACGCCCCGCCGCTGCCGAGCAGCGCGACGATCAGGCCGCCCAGCGCGGGCCCGGCCAGTCGCAGCGCAAGTGGACGCACCAGCTGATCGAGCGCATTGGCCTGCGCGAGCAACTCCCCCTCGAGCAGCTCCGGGACGATCGCGTCGCTCGCGGGGTCGAAGAAGGCGCTCGCTGCTCCCTGCACGACCGCCAGCCCGAGCAGCTCCCCGAACGTCAGGGTCCCGCAGAGCGCCAGCGTCGCCAGCATTGCGGTGGCGAGGGCGCGGACCGCGTCGGCGCACATCATGACCCGCCGACGGTCATATCGGTCGGAGAGCGCTCCGCCGAGCAGCAGACAGGCGATCGTCGGAACGGTCATCGCGATCCCGACCGCGCCGAGCGCCGACGGCGCGCCCTTCAACGTGTACACCTGCCACGCGAGCGCGACCAGGAAGACGCCGTCGCCGAGCAGCGACACCGAGAGGCCCGACAGCAGCCGCCGGTAGTCCCGCCGCACGAGCGGGGCGAGCAGCCCGCCGCGAGCGAAACCTCCGGGGCGGTCGAGCCCCTCGTAGGAGTGGTTCACGGCGTCGGCGACGTCGCGGGCACTGTCTCCGGATCTCGCTCCCCGGGACGGGTGGAGAGGAACTCAAGCAGCGCCGCCGGGGGCATCGGCCGCGCGAAGAAGAATCCCTGGCCGGTCTCGCAGCCGAGATCGCGCAGCGTGGAGGACTGCTCCGGATACTCGATGCCCTCGGCGACCACCTCGAGCGCGAACGTGTCACCGAGTCCGAGAACGGCGGAGGCGAGTCCGGTCGTGATCGGAGCGGCGCCTGCGGCCAGCAGCGACCGGTCCATCTTCAGGATGTCCAGCGGGAACTGGCTGAGCGTGGACAGCGAGGAGTACCCGGTGCCAAAGTCGTCCATCGCCAGCCGGACGCCGAGCTCATGGAGCTCTCCCAGACGCGCCGTCGCCAGCGCGGTGTCGGTCATCATGACCGTCTCGGTGATCTCCAGCGTGAGCGCGGCCGGATCGAGATCCGCGCGCTCCAGCGCGTCGACCACGTCGGCGACGATGCCGTCGTCGAACAGCTGCTTCACCGACAGGTTGATCCCGATCGAAGGCAGCACGTCGCTGACGATCTGGGAGCGCAGCAGCTTCGCCTGGCGGCAGCCCTCCTGAAGCACCCAGCGGCCGATCGGCACGATGAGTCCGGTCTCCTCGGCGAACGGGATGAACTCGTCGGGCGGGATCAGGCCACGCTCGGGGTGACGCCAGCGCAGCAGTGCCTCCACGCCGGTGACCGCGCCATCCTGCAGGCGCACGAGCGGCTGGTAGTGGAGCTCGAGCTCCTCGTTCGCGAGCGCGCGCTCGAGGTCGGCGCGCAGTTCCAGACGGGAGAGCATCCGCTGGTGCATCGCCGGCTCGAACACCCGGTAGCCGCCCTTGCCGTCGGTCTTGGCGATGTACATCGCCGAATCGGCGTTGCGGATCAGCTCGTCGGCACCGATCACCGCGCCCGCCTCGGCGATCGAGATCCCGACGCTGGCACGGATCGAGAGCGTCTTGTGGGCGATCTCCATCGGCGCCGAGAGGCTCTCGAGGATCCGCTCCGCGGTGTCGGCGGCCGCCTGGACGTCGTCGACGTCCTCCAGCAGGATCGCGAACTCGTCGCCGCCGAAGCGCGCGGGGGTGTCACCTGAGCGAACCGCGAGAGTGATGCGCTTGGCGACCTCGAGCAGCACCTCGTCGCCGGCGGCGTGGCCGAGGCTGTCGTTGATCGTCTTGAAGTCGTCGAGGTCGACGAAGATCGCTGCCAGGCCCATCGGCTCGCGGCGCGCACGGGCGACCGCGTGACGGACCCGCTCGTTGAACAGCGCGCGGTTGGCCAGGTGGGTGACCGAATCGTGGAAGGCCTGGTGGGTGAGCTGCTCCTCGAACGCCTTGCGCTCGGAGACGTCGCGGCCG
>DATJTS010000062.1:0-6134 GCA_035503035.1 Solirubrobacteraceae bacterium | reverse complement strand
TCGTCGACCACGACCAGGATCTCGGTCGTGGGGTGAAAGTAGGTCCCCGGTCGGATGGCGAGCTCGTCGAGCTCGAAGCGGCGTGGATCGGCCATGGGCGGCAGGCTACTCGTTCAGCCGGGCGAGTTGCCGCGCGATCTCGGCCTCCACGTCGAGCGGTGGCTCGCCGCGGCGAGCGCGCCGGTGGTTGCGGGCGATCACCAGCTGGCGGATCTCCGCCAGCAGCTCCTCGTCGAGGGTCTCGCCCGGGGGTGCGGTGGGGGTGGCCGGGGCGCGCGTGAGCCGCGCGAGCTCGCCCTCGACGTCGAGCTCGGGTTGACCGTGGCGCCGTCGGCGCCGGTTGCGGGCCTCGAGCATCTGTCGGATCTCCTCGTCGCGCTCGGCGACCGCGGACGGGTGGGAGGGACCGGCGGCGGCGCGCGCCCCGGGCGCCGACCGCGGGGCTCGGGGATCGTGCAGATCGGACTCCATCAACAGCCGGTCGCGGCCCAGCGACTCCCAGGTGCCGCGGCCGGCCAGCAACGCGACCAGCGCGCCGAGGATGCCGACGACCCCGACCACCAGGACCACGATCACGAACGCATGCTCCACTTCTCGTCCAGTCTCTCACCGTGCGGGGTTGCGGTCGCCGCGTTGAGCGGTATCCTTACGTACCAGAGCGGTTGACTGACCAGTCAATCGGACGTGTCATAAGGAGATCGAACGTGGTTGACTTCACGCTCACCGACGAGCAGAAGAGCATGCGCGAGATGGCGCACGACTTCGCCGAAAAGGAGATTCGGCCGGTCGCCTGGGACTACGACCGGGACGCCACCTGGCCGGGCGCGGTGCTGGAGAAGGCCTGGGAGCTCGGGCTGATGAACAACCACCTGCCCGAGGAGTACGGCGGCGCCGGGCTCAGCACGCTCGACGGCTGCATCATCGAGGAGGAGATCGCCTGGGGCTGCTCGGGCATCGGCACCTCCCTGTCGTGCAACGGCCTGGCCAGCGCACCCGTGCAGATCGCCGCCTCCGAGAAGCTCAAGAAGGAGTACCTCGGCCGGCTCGCCGAGGCGCCCCTGTTCGCCTCCTTCTGCCTGACCGAGCCCGACGCGGGCTCCGACGTCTCCGGCATGAAGACGACCGCGGTCAAGAAGGGCGACAAGTGGGTCATCAACGGCTCCAAGTGCTTCATCACCAACGGCGAGTACGCCAACTGGTACACGGTCTACGCCAAGACCGACAAGGAGGCCGGGCACCGCGGCATCTCCTGCTTCATCGTCCCGCGTGACGCGGGCGTCGTGGTCGACGGCCACGAGGACAAGATGGGGCAGCGCGCCTCCAACACGGCGACGATCTCCTTCAACGACGTCGAGATCCCGGTCGATCACCTCGTCGGCGAGGAGAACAAGGGCTTCAAGATCGCGATGATGACCCTCGACCGCACCCGTCCGGGTGTGGCGGCGATGGGCGTCGGCGTCGCCCGCGCGGCGATGGAGATGGCCGTCGAGTACTCCAAGCAGCGCGTCCAGTTCGGCGTGCCGATCGCCATGCACGAGGCGATCCAGTTCATCATCGCCGACATGGCCACCAAGGTGCACCTCTCGCGCCTGGCGACCTGGAACTCCGCCGTCCTGCTGGACCAGGGCAAGCGCAACACGATCGAGTCCTCCCACGCCAAGCGGTTCGCCGCGGACTCCGCGATGGAGGTCACCACCGACGCCGTCCAGGTGTTCGGCGGCTACGGCTTCATCAAGGAGTACAAGGTCGAGAAGCTGATGCGCGACGCGAAGATCCTTCAGCTCTACGAGGGCACCGCGCAGATCCAGCGGCTCGTGATCGCGCGCGAGACCCTGCTGCCCCGCGAACGCGAGCGCGTGGCATCCGGCCACGCCTGAGAGCTCGCTGCGGGGATCATCCGGCTGGAGCGTCGAGGACAAGCAGCCGGCCGCGGCCTGACCTGAGGGTGGTCTCGATTCTCCCCCCTACCGGGTGAAAATCGAGACAGATGCGAGACTCGGGGCCGATGGCGGCCCCCGAGCTCTCGTTCCGCAGCGGCGAACCCGGGGATGCCGACTGGCTGCTCGGGCTCTTCGACGGCGCGATCGCCTGGCTGGTCGCCCGCGGCCAGCCAGGGCAATGGGGCTCTGAGCCGTTCTCCTCGCGCGAGCCGGCTCGCGCTCACGTCGCCGAGCTCTGCGCGTCGGGCGAGCTGCGAGTGTGTTCGCTGGACGGTGAGGATGTCGCGGCGGTCGCGCTCGGTGCGCACCCGGCGCACGTGCAGCCGATCGACCGCCCAGAGCTCTACATCAACCTGCTGCTCGTCTCCCGCGCCCACGCCCGGCGCGGGATCGGCGAGGGGCTCGTCGACCGCGCGCGCGCCGAGGCGCGCCGGCGCGGTGCCGAGGTGCTGCGCGTCGATTGCTGGGCGGGCGCCCCCGCGCTGGTGGCCTGGTACGAGACCCGCGGCTTCATCCGGTCCTCCGTCTTCACGGTCGACCTGGACCGTGGCGCCTGGACCGGCCAGGTCTTCGAGCTCACGCCCTGAGAGCGCGGGTCGCCCGGGGCCCCCGAGACCGTCCGGGTCGCCCGGACCGTCCAGGTCGCCCGGACCGACGGCTTCCACGCCGCCGTCATAGCCGCGGTCGGTCAATGTCCCGACGGGCCGTCTGGAAAACGACCAACCGAGTCCGTGGTACGGCACCCGGCCGGCGCGTCGCACGCGCCGGCGGCCGATCAGCCCGGGCTGGCTCAGGGCGCTCCCCGGTCAGCCGCACCAGTGAGCCGACTCGGCCCGCCAGGCCCGCGAAGGCGTAGGCTGCGCCTCGTCCGATGCCCTCGATTCAGCCGCAGCTGTGGGTGGAACCGGCCACCGCCGCGGTCGCCTTCTACGAGGCGGCGTTCGGCGCGCGCGTGCTGCATCAGGTCGGGGAGGGGGAGGACATCGTCGCCCAGTTGGCAGTCGGCGATGCGGCGTTCTGGATCGCGACCGCATCGCCGAACGACGGGCGGCTTGATCCCCGGCATCTGGGCGGCGCGACCGGCCGGACGTTGCTCGTGGTCGACGACCCGGACGCCACCTACGCGGCGGCGGTCGCCGCGGGCGCGAGCGGGACGAGCCGGCCGGCCGATGAGCACGGCTGGCGCGTGGGACGGGTCGTCGACCCGTTTGGTCACGAGTGGGAGATCGGGCGACCGCTCGGCGCCTGGCCGCCCGGCGCCTGAGCGGCTTCGGCACCTGGCCGCGCCGCGCCTGAGCGGCTCGGCGGCTCACTCATTCCGATCCCCCGAAGGTGAGCGTCGCCTGCGCGCCGCCGTCCGGTGCGTTGACGAGCGTCAGCCGCGCTCCGACCGCGGCCGCCTGCGCATGCGCGATGACGAGCCCGAGTCCGCTGCCCGCGCGCGAGCCGGCGGCGACGTCGGCCACGGCACCGCCGGCGAACGGGCGCGGCCCCTCTCGCAGGATCTGCTCGCGATACCCACCGCCGTGGTCACGAACGGTGACCTGCCGGCCTTCGACGAGGACCTCGATCGGCGGTGCGCCGTGCCGCTCCGCGTTGACCAGCAGGTTGACGAGGATGCGCTGCACCCGCCGCGGGTCGGTCACCACGCTCGCGGCGCCGTGCACCGTCACGGTGCCCTCGCCGCCGGCCGCGGTGACCGCCTGATCGGCGAGCTCGCCGAGGTCGGCCCGCGTCGCCTGCACCGCCTCGGCGCCCGCGTCCAACCGGGCGATCTCGAGCAGATCCTCGACCAGCTCCCGCAGCGCCCCGACCCGCTCGCGCACGATCTGGGCGGGTCGATCGTCCCGCAGCAGCGACGATGCGGTCACCAGGGCGGTCAGCGGCGTGCGCAGCTCGTGGGCGACGTCGGCGCTGAACCGGCGCTCGTGCGCAAGCCGTTCGCTGAGTGCCGCCGCCATCCCGTCGATCGCGTCGCCGAGGCGGGTGATCTCGTCATCGCCCCCCGCGTCGACTCGTGCCTCCAGTTCGCCGCCGGCGACCCGATCGGCGATCGCAGCCGCGTGGCCGAGGCGCCGGGAGAGCCGCGCCGCGAGCAGGATGCCGAGCAGGGCCGAGGCCAACGTCGCCAACGCGCCGGCGAGCAGCAGGTCGCTGCGGAGGGTCGCCAGCGAGCCGAGCTCGGGCGCCAGCGAGGTGCGGACGTAGATGCCCCGGTGTCCCCGCGCCGGGGTCCCGGCCCACAGCACGGACCCGATCCGGTCGGTGCCGAGCAGCCCGCGCTGTACCGCGTCACGAAGATCGGCAGGCGCCAGTGGATCGCCGACGGTCGCGCCGGGCACCGGCGCGGGGCTGCGCGCGGAGATCGCAGCCGCGAGCGTCACCTGAGTGGCCAGCGCGGAGCGAGCGCGCGCGATCGTGCTCGAGGCCGTCAGTTGGTACACGGTCACCCCGATCGCCAGCGAGACCAGAGCGCCAACGAGCGCGATCGCCACCGCCATCCGGCCGCGCAACGAGCGCAGCACGCCTACCGCTCCAGCTTGTAGCCCGCGCCGCGCACGGTGGCGATCCGTCCGCCGCCGATCTTGGCGCGAAGGCGCTGGATGTGGACGTCGACCAATCGCGTGTCGCCGCCGGCGGGATAGTCCCAGACGCGCTGCAGCAGCGTGTCGCGGTCGAGCACGATGCCGGCGTGGCGAGCGAGCTCGATCGCGAGCTTGACCTCGGTCATGGTGAGCCGCACCGGGACGCCGTCGGCCTGCACGGTCAACCCGCCGAGATCGATCGAGAGCCCTCCCGCCTCCAGCACCCCGCCTCGCGCCTCTGCAGTGCTCCGGCGGGCGCGCCGCAGCACCGCGTGAAGCCGGGCCGCGAGCACCGGGCCGTCGAACGGCTTGGGCACGTAGTCATCGGCGCCCGCCTCCAGGCCGGAGACGATGTCGGTGTTCTCGCCGCGTGCGGAGAGCAGCACGACCGGCAGGTCGGACTCGGCCCGGATCAGCCGGGTGAGCGAGATCCCGTCGATCCGCGGGAGCATGACGTCCAGCAGCGCGACATCGGGGCGCTCGAGCCGGAACGCATCGATCCCGGCCTGGCCGTCGGCAGCCTCGCGCACGGCGAAGCCGAACGACTCCAGCAGCAGCCTGGTCGTCTCCCGGATCGCGGGATCGTCCTCCACGAGCAGGACGGATGAGCCGCTCACGAACGTCCTCCGGGGCCGCTGGTCTCAAGCTCCTGCGCGATCCGGGGCGGAGTGTGCGCCGGGTGGCGGCCGGTGGCCAGGATCCGCACCGATGAATACGCCGCGTGGTGAGCGCCGATCACCAATCCGCTGACCCGAACCTGCACCGGATACTCGACCTGGCGGCTGGCGACGCAGCTGGGCACGCACGGGTTGTCCTGCAGCTCGCCGCTCGCGCGTGCGCTCTCCGCGCCCCAACCGCTCCAGTGCAGGTCAGTCAGGGCGATTCCGTCGTCGGCACAGGCGATCGTGAGCGTGCGCGGCCGCACGACCGCGGTCCGCGCGCACTCCCAGATGACCGCCGAGGTCTGCAGGTGAGGCGGGCGCTCGGTGCGCAGGCCGCTGTCCCCGCACCCGCCGAGCAGGCCGGCGAGCGCGAGGGCGGACAAACAGGTACCGAGCCGGGGGCTCACTGACCCGGCTTGATCGGGTACCAGCGCTCGATGTGGTGGACGCCCTTGGGCCGCCGGGGGCCGGCGGTCACGACGACCTCGTGGTAGCGGTGGTCGCGCAGGCGCTCGGCCGTGACGGTGACCGGAAATCGCGCGACCCGGCCATCCACGCAGTCCGGGATGCAGAGGTTGAGCTCCTCGGTCGCTGCGGCGGTTGCGGTCGTCTCGCCCCAGTGGCTCCACCGCAGCCGCGTCAATGTGGTGTTGCCGTCACCGCAGGCGAGCACGTAGGTACGGGGCGCGATCACTCTGTGGCCGGTGCAATCGACGATCGTGACGTGATGCGCGGGCACAGCCGCGGGCGCCGCCACGGCCGCTGCGGCGGCGGCGAGGGGAGAGAGCGCGACCGCGGCGCCGGCAGCGAGTGAGGTGAGCTGGGAGCGGATCATCGGGAACGTCCTTTCGGGAGGGGGATTCTGACCGACGCCAGAATTGCCCAGCCGCGTCACGGTCGCCCCACGGTCAGATCACGATTTTGTGATCTCGCCGCTCACCACCCGG
>DATJTS010000061.1:0-50253 GCA_035503035.1 Solirubrobacteraceae bacterium | reverse complement strand
CGGGCCCGCCCGGCGGCGCCCGGCCGACCCGCGCCCATCCAGAGTCCCCCTTTGGCGCGAGGTCGGGCACAGATACGGTCCCGCCCGCCCCGACCTCATCGCTACCCCGCGAACGCTCAAGGACAACAACCGCTGCCAAGATCCGGGGCGTGCCCACCCGCCCCGCAGTCGCCGTCGTCATGCCGTTCGCCGGCACCCCACAACAGGCCCGCGAGGCTCTCGCTGCTCTGCAGAGCCTCCACACCCGCCCCGGCGACACCCTGATCCTGGCTGACAACTCGGGCACCGCCCTCGCGCTTGTGGTCAGTTCGACGGAACCCCTCAATGAAAACGACCACAGCCGCCCCAGAGTGGTCCGGGCTGCCGGCGAGCACTCCCCGGCCCGCGCCCGCAACATCGGCGCCAACGCAACTGACCAACCCTGGATCCTGTTCCTCGACGCCGACTGCCGCCCCGCGCCGGAGTTGATCGACGCGTTCTTCGCGCATGCCGATCCGATCCCGGAACGCGCGGGCGCGATCGCCGGGGAGATCCACGCGCTCCCGTCGGGCGATTCGCTCGCCGCTCGCTACGGGGTCTCCAAGAACTTCCTCAACTCATCGACGCATATGGCCCATCCCTTCCGCCCGCGCGTGGCGGCCGCCAACCTGCTGGTGCGCCGCACGGCGTTCGAGGCAGTCCACGGGTTCCGTGAGGGGATCCGGGCCGCCGAGGACACCGACTTCTGCTGGCGGTTGATCGACGCCGGCTTCACCCTCGATGTCCGTCCGCAGGCGACCGCGGGCCACGCCTACCGGGACACCCTGAGCGGCCTGAGGAGCCAGTGGCGCGGCTATGCCGCCGGCCGTGCCTGGCTGGGCCGCACCTATCCGGGGTTCCACCCCGAGCCCGCGGTCTACCGCGCCCTGCGCCGAGCGCGGCTCTCCCGGCTCCCCGGCGTCGGGGCCAGCTCGCGCACCAGCGGCCCGAACGGACCGCTGCCGCGCGAGCGGGTCAACCCCGGCACGCCTGCCCGCTCCACCCGCGAGCGTCTCGAGTTCCTGTTCGTCGACGTCGTGCTCGGCATCGAGGAGCTGCGCGGCCTTCGTCTCTCCAACGACGCCGAGTGAGCGTCAGAGATCGCGGGTGACGATCCACTCGCGCAGGAACGGCTCGGCGATCCGGTAGCCGCGTTCGAAGCCCGCGACGACCTCGTCGTCGACCAGTGCCCTCAGCGCCGTCTGGATGCTCGACGGCGCCGCCAGATTGTGCGCCCGGCGGTACTCCGCGGACAGCGGCGGGCGGCCCGGATCGCGCGCCAGCGCCTCCAGCAACGTGCGCTGCCCGCGCGGCGCGTCCTCCCAGATGCGCGCGAAGTGGGCGTTCTCGGAGGCGAGGACGCGCCGGAGCGCCTCGTCGAGCTCGTCGCTGCGCCCGGTTCCGCCGTCGAGGGTCACCTCCCAGAGCGCATAGGCGAGCTCCTGGGTGCCGTAGGGATGTGCGTGGGTGATCTCGAGCAGCCGGGCGAGCGTCTTGCCGCCGACTCGCCGGCCGGTCGCCTTGAACCGCTCGGCGACGAACGGACCGAACACGTCCGGCGCGATCACCCCCAGCTCGAGCTGCTTGGCGCTGCGCCAGAACGGCGCGTTCTCGTCGTTGAAGATCTGGCTCATCATGTGACGGCGACTGCCGGCGTATACGTGCGCGACGTCGGTCTGCTCCTGGAAGACCGAGCGCATGAGCGCGATCAGGTGCGGGTCGATCTTGGCGATCTCCTGGAACTCGTCGAACACGAGCGCGACTCGCCGGCCCCGCTCCGCACTCAGCTCTGCCGGCAGCGCGAGTAGATGCTCGATGGTCGCGTAGACATCGGCCACACTGAAGCCACCGCTGAACCCGAAGCCGAGGCTGCCGTCGGGCGAGATCGTGACCGTCGGGGAGATGCGCAGGCTGGCGAAGACGGCGAGCGCCCGGTCCCTCGCCTGCTCCAGCGGCGAGGCGATGTCCTCGTAGATCGTTGCGGCGAGCTTTTCGGCAAACCGCTCCAGCGTCGGGGTCCGCATCAGGTCAAGTCGCGCGACGAGCACCTCGTCACCGGCGGCGAGCTCCTGCGTCGCGCGCCACAGCAGCGACGACTTCCCGAACCGACGCGGGGCCAACAGGACGACGTTCTGCCCGTTGCGGATGTCGGCCGTCAGCTCGGCGAGCTCGTCGACCCGGTCGGTGAACGCGTCGTCCAGTGCGAGGTCGCCGAAGCGGAACGGGTTGGTCTGTCTCGCCGCGCCGGCCATGAGGGCACCCTAATACGTCGAGTACCGTCACGCAAGCAAGTGTTACGTAGAACAGCGTAACGGCAATCTACGTAACGTACGACGGCGTAACACTCAAACCGCGCGCGTTCCCTCGGCATGGTCCCAGGTCACGGGCACCCCGACGCGCAGGTAGCGCCACAGCCCCGCGACCGTCGCCCAGGTGACCAGGAAGTAGTAGTAGGCGAGCCCCGCGGCGGGCACCGGCAGCCGCAGCCGGCCCGCCACCGCCATCGCCAGCCACACCAGCTGCAGTGCGAGCAGCGCTCCGTACAGGACATGCGCGCCAGAGAATACGGTCAACACCGCGGCGAGCGCGAGCAGCAGCAGGTGCAGCAGGCCGCTCTCGTAGCGGAGCAGGCGGTGGGAGACGATCTGCAGCAGGAACAGCGATCCGCCGCCCTGGAGCATCCGGCCGCTGACCACGTGCTGCCAGCAGCGCGCCGACACGCGGACCTTGCGCTCGTACTCGTCCTCCAGGTCCCGGGCCGGGGTCTCCCAGGCGACCGCGGAGGGGTCGGAGACGGCGCGGCGGCCGCGCTGCACGAGCCGGTAGACGAGCCCCAGGTCGTGGCCGGCGCGTCCGTCGGGGCTCTCCAGGTAGTCGGAGCGCCGCACGGCGTAGATGCCGCCGTTGCCGGCCGTGATCGACCCGATCCGCGCTTCGTTCTCGCGCAGCCAGAGCTCGTAGCGCCAGTAGAGCCCCTCGCGGTTGGTCCCGTCGCTCCGGCGCAGGCGCAGGTTCCCGCACGCGTACGCGACGTCAGGGTCGGCAAAGTTCGCGACCAGCTGCCGAAGCGCACCGGGCTCCCAGCTGCCGTTCGCGTCCGAGAAGGCGACGATCTCCGACGCTCCCTCGCCGCCGGTCTCCCGCACCGCGCGATCCTGGGCGGTCACCTTGCCCGCCCGCGGGCAGCGCAGCAGCGACACCCGCCCGCCGGACTCCGCCTCCAGCCCCAAGACGATCTCATCCGTGCGGTCGCTCGATCCGTCCGAGGCGACGAGCACCGAGAGCCGCGCGGCCGGATAGTCGAGGGCGAGCATTCCGCGGACGGTGGCCTCGATCGAGTCCTGCTCGTCGTGCGCCGTGATCACGAGCGTCACCGTCGGCTCGATGCCCTCGCGTCGTACCGGCCGCGACCGGACCCGTGCGAGCAGCGAGACGAACAGCGGGTAGCCGACGTGCGTCCAGACGATGAACGCCGCCGTCGTCCAGAAGATGACCTCCAGCAGGACCATTCCCAGGCGGACGATAGATAAGGTCTCCGCGCCATGGATCGCCTGCTCACCCGCACCTTTGACCTGATCGTGGGCTGCCTGGGCTCGATCCTCACCGCGCCGGTCGTGCTCACCCTGATGGTGCTGATCCGCCTCGAGTCGCCCGGCAACCCCGTGTACACCCAGATCCGGGTCGGGCGCGACGGCCTTCCGTTCCGGATCTACAAGCTGCGCACGATGGTCTCCGGCGCCGAATTCCACGGCGCCGGGCTGGCGATCGCCGAGGGCGACAGCCGGATCACGCGGCTGGGGGCGTGGCTGCGACGGACCTCTCTCGACGAGCTGCCCAACCTGTGGAACGTCGCGCGCGGCGAGATGTCGGTCATCGGCCCGCGCCCGACGCTCCGGCACCAGGTCGATGCCTACACCGATCGCCAGCGCGGGCGGCTCGCGGTCAAGCCCGGCATCACCGGCTGGGCGCAGGTCAACGGCCGCGCCTCACTTCCCTGGCCCGAGCGGATCGAGCTCGACCTCTGGTACGTCGAGCACCGCTCGCTGCGCCTGGACCTGGAGATCCTTCGCCGGACCGCGGCCCAGGTCCGGGGTGGTGGGGGGATCTACAAGGGCGAGGCGGGCGGTTGGCAATCTCCGGACGGGTTCTGAGGCCCGATCTCGCACCAAATCCCCCTCGGCGCCCCTGAGCCGGCCATGTTCGGATGGGATGTCGCCCGGGCCCCGCGGCGCGCGGTGGCCGTCACCCGATTCAAGGTGGGGAGTCTGATGAGGAGCGCAACTCGAGCGGCGGGAATCGCCGCCCTGGCGGCATCGGTTCTCGGGGCGGGCGTCGCATCCGCCGCCTCTGCCGCACCCGTGACCACAACGCTGGCGGGCTCCGCCGCGCCGGTCGCGACCGGCGGTACGAGTGCAACGGAGGTCAAGAGCGGTCAGAAGCTCTCGCTGCAGGTATGGCTGGCCCCGAATGAGTCCGGTGCGGCGGCGTTCGCCACCGCTGTGAGCACACCGGGCAGCGCGAGCTATCACCGCTACCTGAGCCCGGCGCAGTACACGTCGAGGTTCGGCGCAACCGCTGCGCAGGCTCGGGCTGTGCAGTCGTGGCTGAGCTCGCAGGGCTTCTCAAAGGTCACCGTGAGCGCACAGCGCGATTACGTGTCCGCGGCCGGCACCGCCGCGACCGTGGACCGGGCGTTCTCGGTGGAGATGAAGCGATACTCGGGCACGAACGCGGCCGGCAGGCGCACGACGGTTGTCACCAACGACGCGAACCTGTCGATCCCCAGCTCGCTGAGCGCGGACGTGCTCGCGGTCACCGGCCTGAACAGCACCCAGGCCACGACCTTTCACACCGCGACTGCTGCGACGGTGAAAGCTGCCGCCGCCGGGACCAGGCCACAGTGCTCGCAGTACTGGGCGCAGTACGTCAAGACGATCAAGCCGAGCTTCGACGGGATTACGCAGAGCCCCTTCGCGGTGTGCGGCTACTCCGCCGGACAGCTGCGCGACGCCTACGGCATGTCGACCACGAACACCGGCGTTGGTGTCACCGTGGCTCTGATCGAGATCGGCGTCCCGAAGGACATGGCGCAGACGCTCGCCGACTACGCGACCACCAACAACCTGCCCGCACCGGGGCCCTCGCAGTTCCGGGAGGAGATCCTCGGCCAGGGCAACAAGTGTGGCAATGAGTTCGACATCGAGGAGCAGCTCGACTCCGAGGCGACCTACGCGATGGCTCCCGGCGCCGACCAGTTGATGGTCGACGGTGACAGCTGTAACACGCAGCTGCAGGGCGTCCAGCCGTTGTTCGACGCCGAGAACGCGGTGCTCACGGGCAACGGCGACACTCCGAGCGCCACGATCGAGTCAAACTCGTGGGGCCTTCCCGATGGCGAGAGCGCATACCCGTCGATCTACGCGAAGACCGCGCACGCGATCGATCTGCGGGCCGCCGCGGAGGGCGTGTCGATGCTGTTCTGCTCCCAGGACTACCCCGGCATCGCCGTGCCGGCGTCGGATCCCTACTCGACGGCGGTCGGCGGGACCACGATCGGCCTCGGACAGGGCGATACCCGTCTGTTCGAGACCGGCTGGTCGGACGACAACATCGTCAAGTTCGGCGGCCAGTGGTTCGACGAGGGCATCGGCCGTGACGCGGCCGGAGGCGGCGCGAGCCTGCTCTACGCGCAGCCGCCCTATCAGGCCGGCATCGTCCCGTCCTCGATGTCGACGACCTCCGCGGGACGTGTCGACCGGGCCGTGCCGGACATCTCGGCCGACGCGGACCCCAACTCCGGGATCCTGCAGGGGATCATCGTCGGCAAGAAGGCCCAGTACGTGACCTTCGACGACGGCGGAACCAGCCTCGCCAGCCCGCTCGTTGCCGGGGTCATTGCGGATGCCTCCGAAGGCCAGCCGACGAGCTTTGGCTTCATCAATCCGCTGCTCTACTCGCTGTCGGGCACGAACGCCTACTACGACGCATTGCCGCTGTCGGCGTCTTCGCCGGTGCTCGACCAGACCGCCTACACGCCGCCGTCTATAGCGGGCCGTCCGCTGCTGAACGTGCTCGACGCCCAGGCACCGGCGTATGCCTCCCAGACCGACCAGGTGACGGCCACGGGGTACGACACGATGACGGGGCTCGGCACCCCGGACGGGTCGAACTTCATCTACGCGCTGCGCTCGGGCAGCTGACCGACCGCCTGCGGTGCCGGCGACCGTTTCCCCGGACGGTCGCCGGCACCCGAAGCTGTACAGATCCTGTCCCTCCGGAAGTCTGGTCAGCGAGCTTGCCGAATTGACTCGGCATGCTCATCCCCACCCGAATCGTCTGTGGGCTCGTCGCCACAGGCGCCCTCAGCGCTGCATCTCCCGCTCTCGCCTCTGCTGTCGCGCCGCCGGCGCCACCGAGCATCCAGCTCGCCGGCTCGGCGCCTTCCGCGACGAGCGCGGCCGCCACGGGCGGCTTGCTCTCGCCGTCCAGCTCGCTCACCTTCCAGGTCTGGCTGACCCCTGACATCGCGGGAGCCACCGCGTTCGCCGATTCGGTCGCCACACCGGGCAGCGCCGACTACCACCAGTACCTCACCCCGGCCCAGTACACCGCGCAGTACGGCCCCTCGGCCGCGGAGGCCCAGGCCGTCTCCGCCTGGCTCGGGTCCGCCGGGTTCACCAACGTCCAGGTTGCCTCCGGCCGAGACTCGGTGACCGCGACAGGCTCAGCGGCGCAGGTCGACAGCACGTTCTCCGTCCAGATGGGCGATTACCGCGCCGACAGCGGGACGGCGACGTTCGCCGCCAACGACCGCGACCTGTCGATCCCAGCCTCGGTCAGCGCCGACGTCATGTCGGTGACAGGCCTGGACGGCGCTCCTGCCGCGACTTTCCACACCGCGCCCCGGGCCACGGGCGGCCGGCCCGGCAGCTGCTCGCAGTACTGGGGCCAGCAGACGACGACGAGCGTTCCGCTGTTCGCCGGGGTCCACCGCGCGGCCGTCGCCGTCTGCGGGTACTCCGCCGAGCAGTTGCGCGGCGCCTACGGCATGACGAGCGCCGACACCGGCACGGGCGAGACGATCGCGTTGATCGAGGACGGGACGCCGCGCGACATGTTCCAGACGCTCACCGACTACGCTGCCGCCAACGGCCTGCCGGCTCCGGCCCCGGCGCAGTTCCAGGAGGATCAGCTCGGCGACGACAGCGGATGCGAGAACGCGTTCGGCGTGGAGGAGCAGCTCGACTCCGAGGCCGCCTACGCCATGGCTCCGGGGGCGAATCAGCTGATGATCGACGGCGACTCCTGCGACCAGGCGCTGGAGGGAATCCAGCCGCTGTTCGACGCGCTCGACGAGGTGCTGGGCGGAGACGGCTCCGCCCCGATGGCATCGATCGTCTCGAATTCCTGGGGGCTGATGGGCGGCGAGCAGGATCCGCCCGTCTACGCCCAGACCGCGCACGCGATCGATCTGCGCGCTGCCGCCGAGGGCGTCGGCATGTACTTCGCCGCGGGCGACAACCCGGGGATCGCGGTTCCCGCATCGGACCCGTACTCGATCGCGGTTGGCGGCACCACGCTCGGCATCGGCGCCTCCGGCAACCGTGTCTTCGAGACCGGCTGGTCCGATCAGGTCGGATTCCTCGAGCACGGCAGCTGGGTCGACGACGGCATTCCGCGGGCCGCGTCAGGCGGCGGCGTGAGCACCCTGTACGCCCAGCCGAGCTACCAGGCGGGGGTCGTTCCGGCGTCGATGGCCACCTACAACGGTCAGCTCGATCGGACCGTGCCTGACCTGTCGGCCGACGCCGACCGGGACTCCGGCATCCTCGAGGGGGTCATCGCCGGTGGCGGGCGCTACAACACGTTCGATCTCGGCGGCACCAGCCTCGCCTGCCCGCTGGTCGCGGGCATGGTGGCGGACGCCCAGCAGGGCCAGGCCGCGCCGTTCGGCTTCATCGATCCGCTCCTGTACTCGCTGGCCGGAACGGACGCATTCGACGACGTCCTACCGCTGCACAGCTCGGCGCCGGCGATCGACCGCGCTGCGGTCGCACCGGAGAGCACCAGCGGCTGGGGCCACCCGGCGTCGGAGGCGTTCGACGCGCAGATCCCGGGGGACACGAGCCAGGTGACCGCGCGCGGCTACGACACGATGACCGGTCTGGGCACTCCCAACGGCACGGCGTTCATCGACGCGTTGCGCTCGGGCAGCTGAGCAGCCGCCGGCGCTATCCCCCGGTGGCCCGCGCCACCGGGGGGTGACGGCTAAGGTGGCGCGCCATGAGCCATGACGTCGCCGTCATCCTCACCGGCGTCGGCAAGCGCTACGCGCTCGTGTCGGCGTTCTCCCAGATCGCGATGACGATCGCCGCCGACCCCAACCCGCTTGCGCCCGCCCAGTACGCCGCCCACCACCGGCGCGCGGTGCCGCGGTTCGACGAGCCGGGGTATGTCCCCGCCCTCCAATCGATGTGTGAGGAGTTCGGCGTCGGGGCGGTGGTCCCGCTCACCGACCTCGACCTGGAGATCCTCGGCCATGCCCGGAGCGCCGGCCAGCTGCCCGCGTTCGTGCCCGATGGGGAGATCGCCCGGGCCACCTTCGACAAGTACGAGACCCACCTGCTGCTCGAGCGCCACGGCCTGCCGAGCCCTCCGACGGTGCTCCCCGGGCAGCCGGTCGACAGCTATCCGGTGATGGTCAAGCCCCGCTGGGGCTCGGGCGCGCGTTCGATCTTCCGCGCCGAGGACGCCCGTGAAGCAGAGTTCCTGGCCGCCTACATTCGCGAGCCCGCGATGCTCCAGCGCGCGATGCGCGGCCCCGAGTTCTCGATGGACTGCTTCAGTGATCTCGACGGCCGCTGCCTGTCGGTGATCCCGCGCAACATGCTCGAGTCGCGTGGGGGAGAGTCGATCAAGGGCCAGACCATCGACGACCCCGAGCTGGTCGATCTCGGCCGTCGGGTGGTCGAGGTGCTCGGTTGCCGCGGACCCTGCACCGTCCAGGCGTTCCGCGACGACGAGATCGGGCTTGGCATCACCGATGTCAACACCCGCTTCGGCGGAGCCTGCCCGGCCCACCTGTACGCGGCCCCGCCCGGCCGCACCTACCCCGAGCTGATCGTGCGCCTGGCACGCGGCGAGCGGATCGAGCCCTTCCTCGGCGACTACCGCGCCGGGGTCACCTTCACCCGCTACTACTGGCAGCTCGAGCTCGACGACGAGCTGCGGCCGACCGGTCGGGACCTCATGGACCCGCCCGGCCCGCCGCTCCCCGCCCCCGCAGCCTGACCCGCGCTGCCTGTCCCCGCCCCCGCAGCCTGACCCGCGCTGCCTGTCCCCGCGCGCCCATGCGCGGGCGATGTTGCGATGCGGCATAGCACTCCCGCGCCGCCCGCACGCCCGCCCCTGACGCCGTTGCAAACAGACAGGTCTGTCTGCTACGCTCCCCCCTACATGCCAGCCAGACAGACCGGTCTACTCAGGTCAGGAGAGCCGATGAGTACGTCAGCCACCGCAGTCAGACGCAGGATGATCGAGCGCGCACACGAGGCCAGCCCTGCCGCCGCGACCCGGGAACGGGCCGGCTCCGGCCGCCGCATCGCACGCCTGGCGCTCACCAGCTCGATGGTGGTCTCATTCCTCGCGGCGTCCGCGGCCCCGACCCCGCTCTATGACCGGTACGAGGCGCTGTGGCACTCGACCCCGCTGATCGGCACGATCGCTTTCGCCGTGTACGCGCTGGCCGTGCTCGCGGGCCTGCTGTGGCTCGGCGAGCTGGCCACCCATCTCGGCCGCCGCACCATCCTGCTCGCCGCCGTCGCCGGCCAGGTGGTGGCCCTCCTCCTGTTCGCTTTCGCCGGTTCGTTCGAGCCGATCCTGATCGGTCGCGCGATCCAGGGCCTCGCCGCAGGTTCGGCGCTCGGCGCCCTGTCGGCGACGATGATCGAGTCCGACCCCGACCGCGGCGCGGTGGCCAGTGCGGCCTCCCCGACCGCCGGCAGCGGCCTCGGCGCGCTGTTGAGCGGTGTGGTGGTCCAGTTCCTGCCGGCGCCGACGCACACCATCTACCTGCTGCTGATCGCAGTGATGGCGCTCCAGGCGTTCGGCGTCGCGAACCTGATCGACGCCACGCCTCGCCGTCGCGTGCCGCGGTCGGCGCTGCGTCCGCGGATCGCCATCCCGGCCGCCGCACGGGCAAGCTTCCTCGCGTCGGCCCCGATCATGTTCGCGGTCTGGTCACTCGGCGGGTTCTATGGCGCGCTCAGCCCCGCCCTGTACCGCTCGCTGTCAGGTGACACCTCGGTGTGGCACAGCGCACTCGCGCTCTTCCTGCTCGCCTGCGTCGGCTCGGCGACCACGATCGTCCTGCGCCACGTCGGCGGACGGACGCTCACCATCACCGGCGCGCTGATGCTGATCACGGGCCTGGTCGGGACGATCGTCGCGATCAAGACCGGTTCCGTCGCCCTCTACCTGGTGGTCAGCGCGATCGCGGGGGTCGGCTTCGGCGCCGGGTTCCAGGGTCCGATCCGCACGCTCGTCCCGCTCGCCAAGCCCGCTGAGCGGCCCGGGATGCTGTCGGCGGTGTTCCTCATCGCCTACGTCGGCCTTGGACTGCCGGCGGTCATCGCCGGCGCGCTGGTCAGCAGCGGCGCCTCGCTCACCGGCGTCGCGAGCGTCCTCGCCCTGGTGCTCGCGGTGCTCACCGCCGGGGCATTGGTGGCGACGCTGAGGGGGGAGCACTAATGTCCGTCGAGATGGCCACCGGCACGACCCAGGCGACGGCGAAGGAGCGCCTGCTCGCCGCGGCGAACGAGCTGTTCTACCGCGAGGGCGTGCACACCGTCGGCATCGACCGGGTGATCGAGCGCGCCGGGGTAGCGAAGGCCACCCTGTACAGCACGTTCGGCTCCAAGGATGAGCTGATCGCGGCGTACCTCGAGACCCGGCACAACGCGATGCGTGAGCGGCTGCGCCGCGCGGTCGACCGCCGCCGCTCCCCACGAGCGCGGTTGCTGGCGGCGTTCGACGTGCAGGCCGACCTCGCCGCCGACGAGAGCTACCGGGGCTGCGCATTCGCCAACGCGACCGCGGAGAGCCACGGCTCGAGCGCCGATGCGGCGGTCGCCTCCTACCGGGCCTGGGTGCGGGGCACGTTTGCGGAGCTCGCCGCCGACGCCGGTGCGCGCGACCCGGCGGCGCTCGCACGCCAGCTGCACCTGCTGTGGGACGGCGCGAGCTCCTCGGCGCGCATGGACCACGATCCGGCGTCCGCGCGCGCGGCGAAGGCCGCCGCGTCGGTGCTGCTCGACGCGGCGCTCCCCGCTCAGCCCAAGTAGGGCTCGATCAACGCCAGGTCGGCGGCCGAGAGGCGGTCGGCGGCGCTGGCCATCTGGTGCCAGTAGGGGTAGATCAGGTCAGGTCGGCTCACCTGCTCGAGTCGCGAAAGCTCCTCAGCGGAGAGCGTGAGCTCCGCGGCGCGCAGGTTGTCGGCGAGCTGCTCATCGGTCCGCGCCCCGATCACCACCGAGGCAACGGTCGGCCGGGTGAGCAGCCAGGCGAGGGCAACCTGGGCCGCGGACACATCGTGGGCTTCCGCAACCTCAACGAGCACCTCGATCGTGTCGTAGAGCTTTGCCTCGTTGTAGACCGGCGGCTCGTTCCACTCGGTGAGGTGACGCGAGCCCTCAGGCGCATCCTGGTCGCGCCGGTACTTGCCCGAGAGCAGACCGCCGGCCAGCGGGCTCCAGACCAGCGTGCCGAGTCCCTGGTCGACACCGGCGGGGATCAGCTCGTATTCCGCCGAGCGTTCCTGCAGCGAGTAGTAGATCTGCTGGGAGACGAACCTCGGCAGGTGGTCGCGCTCGGCGATCCCGAGCGCCTTCATCAGCTGCCAGCCGGCGAAGTTCGACACGCCGACGTAACGGACCTTGCCGGCATCCACCAGCGTCTGGAGCGCGCCCAGCGTCTCCTCCAGTGGCGTCGACCCGTCCCACTCGTGCACCTGATAGAGGTCGATCCAGTCGGTCTGCAGGCGGCGCAGAGAGTCCTCGCAGCCACGGATGATGTGGTGGCGCGAGAGTCCCTCATCGTTGTCGTGCGGACCCATCGAGAAGCGCACCTTGGTCGCGAGCAGCAACTCGTCGCGCTTGTCCTTGACGGCCTCGCCGACGATCTCCTCCGACAGCCCGTCGCTGTAGACGTCGGCGGTGTCGATCAGGTTGATCCCGGCGTCGAGGCACATGTCGATCTGGCGTCGCGCGCCCTCCAGGTCGGTGGTGCCGACGTCGGCGAACTTGCCGCCGCCGCCGAACGACATCGTCCCCAGAGTGAGCGCCGAGATCTTCAGGCCGGAGCGGCCGAGGTGTCGTTGGTGCATTGGAGTGTCCTTTCGGATTTCGTATCGCGGAACGGCGGCTCCGTCCGTGCCTTCCACCCTAGACATGCCCCAGTGAACATCCCGTGACGCAGTTGGACTACCCTGAGCCGTGGCGCCCGGCGCCACCTCATGCGCACCTCCTGACCGCCATCCGCCCTGAGCAGCCCGCCCGCGTCGCCGACCGCGGGTGTGTCGCCGCGGACCGGCCGTGCGTCGGGTGTGAAGTGACACCACCTACTGGAGGTGACATGGGCCGTCCTCTTCTCTCCGCGCACGAGATCGTGCGCACGCTCGGACCACGCACGATCCTGCGCTCGGTCTCGCTTGCCGTCGACGATCGCAGCCGGACGGCGCTCGTCGGGCCCAACGGATCCGGCAAGTCGACCTTGATGCGGATCCTCGCCGGCGAGCTTGACCCCGACGGCGGTCGGGTGGTGCGCGGGCGCGGGGCCGCCGTTCTCTACCTGCCCCAGCTCGACGCCACCGGCGACGTTCGACCGGTGCGAGCGATCCTGCACGAGCGCCTCGGGGTCGCCGCCGCCGAGACGCGCATGGACGCGCTCGCCGCCGAGCTCGCGGCCGGGCGGGACGTGGTGCAGGCGCACGCCGAGGCGCTCGAGCAGTGGCTGGCCCGCGGCGGCGCCGACGTCGACGCGCGGCTGGATCAGGCGGCCGCGACGGGCGAGCTCGACGCAGCGCTGCTCGATCGCCCGGCGGCGGAGCTCTCCGGCGGCCAGCGCGCCCGGGCGATGCTCGCGGCGATCGAGGCCGCACGCGCCGACGTGCTGCTGCTCGACGAGCCCGCCAACCACCTCGACGCCGCCGGCCTTGAGCGGTTGCGCGCGCTGCTGCTGGCCCGCGCGGGCGGAATCGTGCTTGTCGCCCACGACCGCGAGCTGCTCGCGGCGGTCACCAACCAGGTGGTCGAGCTCGACCCGCACACCGGCGCGGCCCGCGAGTTCGCCGGTGGGTGGGCCGCCTACGAGACCGAGCGCCAGCGGGCGCATCGCCGCGCGCTGGAGGCACACGAGCGGGCGGTCGCCGAGCGCGACCGATTGCGCTCCCGCGAGCTGGCGATGCGGGGGCGGGGCGACGGGGTGCGGCGCCGCTCCGCCGCCGAGACTGACAAGTACATCCGTCACGCGATGCGCCAGAGCGCGCAGCGCTCCGCGGACGGCCTGGCCGCCGGGATCGCCCGGCGGATCGAGCGAATCGAGATCCCCGACGCGCCATGGGAGAGCTCGGCGCCCGCGCTGCCGTTCGCCGCCGGCGGCTCGCGCTCCGGCATCGTCGTCGCGCTCCGAGACGCAGTCCTCGTCCGCGGCGAGTTCACGCTCGGCCCGCTCGACCTCGAGGTCCGGGACGGCGACCGCGTTCTGCTCGCGGGCCCGAACGGGAGCGGCAAGAGCACGGTGCTGGCCGCGCTCGCCGGGCGCCTTGCGCCGTCCCGGGGCAGCGTGCACCGGGTCGACGGCGCCGTCGCCGAGCTCGGCCAGGAGCGGGGCTCACTGCTCGCTCAGGACAGCCCCGACCTGGTGAGCGCGGTGCGCGCGCACGCAGGCCTCGGAGAGCGCCAGGCGCGGGCCGCGCTGGCTGCGATGGGGCTCGACAAGGTCCTGGTCGCGCGGCCGCCGGCGACGCTGTCGCCGGGGGAACGCACGCGGGCCGAGCTGGCGGCCGCCACCGCCGCGGGTGCGCGGCTGCTGCTGCTCGACGAGCCCACCAACCATCTCGACGTCGAGGCGTTGCAGGCGCTCGAGACCGCGCTGGCGGGCTGGCCGGGCGCGCTCGTCGTCGCCACCCACGATGCGCGGCTGCGCGACGGACTGGAGCTCGACGTGGTCGTCGACGTCACCGCCGATGCGATATCCAGTTCGGGCAGATGACGATGAGGGGAGAGATGCGATGCGCGCCGCTGTGATGTCCGCTCACGGAGAACCGCTGAGCGTTGAGCAGGTGGCGGATCCCGATCCGGCTCCCCACGGCGCGGTCGTCGAGGTCAAGGCGACCGGCGTGTGTCGCAGTGACTGGCACGCCTGGCAGGGCCACGATCCGGTCCAGCTGCCCCACGTCGGCGGACACGAGTGCGCGGGGGTGGTGCTCGCGGTCGGCTCCGAGGTCCGCCGCGCCCAAGTCGGCGACCGGGTCACGCTGCCCTTCTGCTGCGGCTGCGGCGCCTGCGCGAGTTGCGTGGACGGCGAGACGCAGCTGTGCCTGGAGGCGATCCATCCCGGCTTCGTGACCTGGGGCTCGT
Organism: Solirubrobacteraceae bacterium; assembly: GCA_035503035.1. Taxonomy (GTDB): domain Bacteria; phylum Actinomycetota; class Thermoleophilia; order Solirubrobacterales; family Solirubrobacteraceae; genus Palsa-465. The sequence continues at coordinate 35,599 of DATJTS010000061.1, read as the reverse complement.
TCGCCGAGCAGATCGCCGTGCCGCATGCCGATGTCAACCTGGTCACGCTGCCCGACGAGCTCGAGTTCGAGGCCGCGGCTGCGCTCGGGTGCCGGTTCATCACCGCGTGGGCCGGGGTGCACATCCACGGCGGTGTCCGCGCCGGCGATTGGGTCGTGGTCCATGGCTGCGGCGGCGTCGGACTGGCGGCCACGATGATCGCCAGCGCGGCGGGCGCCGGGGTGATCGCCGTCGACCTCGATCCCGGCAAGCTCGCCACCGCGGAGCGGATCGGAGCTGTGGCCTCGGTCGACGCGGGCGCCGGCGACGTCCCCGGCCGGATCCGCGAGCTCACCGGCGGCGGCGCCCACGTCTCCATCGACGCGATCGGATCACCCGCCGTGATCAGCGCCTCGATCGGCTCCCTGCGTCGCCGCGGCGTCCACGTCCAGATCGGGCTGCTCTACGGTTCAGACGCGACCCCGCCGGTGGCCATGGACGATGTCTATAACCGCGAGCTGCGGATCGCCGGGACGATGGGCATGGCCGTGCGCCACTACCCCAAGGTGCTGCGCAGCATCGCCAATCGGGTTGTCGACCCGCGGCCGCTCATCACCAAGCGGATCGGCCTTGACGGGATCTCGAACGAGCTCGCGCTGATGAGCTCGTTCGGGCAGACCGGCGTGACCGTGGCGACGATCTAGCGGCGACACCCTCACGACCCGCAAGAACTCGCCGGCCGCAAGGAGCCACGGTGCCGCAACGACGCTTGCCGCAAGGGCTCGCGTGCTGCAAGGGCCCGCGCCCGGCTCAGGCCGCGGCGAGCGTCGGCTCTGTGGCCGGCGGCCGCCTCCAGCACTCGGAGATGAACTCGGTGATCTCGGCGGTGAGTCGCTGGGGACGGACCCGCAGCTCGAACACCGAGCGGGCGTGCAGCAGCCGCGCGTCGGGCAGCTCGGAGGCGAGCATCCCGGCATCGGAGAACGGGTGGACGGGATCGCGCGGATGTCCGATCACGAGCGCCGGTGTCTGCATTCGCACACGCTCGCGATGATCGGGCGCCACCCGTCCATAGAGGATCCCCGAGAGCACGGCGGCGCTCGGCTCCGGGTCCTGGGCGATCCAGTCGAGCATCACCTCCGCGAGCGAGCCCTCGACGAACGGGACGCGCTCGGCGAACCGCGCGGCGTTTGCGAGCGCGCGCATCGCGGGCGTGCCGAACTTGAGCGCGAGCAGCAGTGGCGTGAAGGCGGCGCCGCAGGCCGCGATCGCGTGATCGAGCACCGGCATCTCGATCACCATTCCGGCGAGCCGCTCCGGCGCGCGGGCGGCGACCTCGAGGGTCACGTTGGCGCCGAGCGAGGTGCCGCCGAGCACCGCTCGCTCGATGCCCAGATGGTCGAGCAGCCCGAGCGTCTGCTCGGCGAACGCGCCCATCGAGTAGCGCCAGGGCTCGATCGGGCGCGCCGACCGGCCGTGGCCGAGCGGGTCGAACGTGATCACGCGGTTGCCCTCGTGCGCCAGCGCCCGCGCGAGCGGCACCTGCATCTTCTGCGAGAGCAGCAGCCCCGGCAGGATGATCGTGGTGTGCGAGCCCCGGCCATGGACGCCGTAGGCGAGCCGTTGCCCCTCGAACCTGAACGACGCCATTCGCGCACGATACTGGCGGCCGCCGGTACACTCCAGTACCAGACACAGTGTTCGTTTTTTCTGAGGAGGAGGGACTGACATGGCCCGCGAGCCGCGTTCATTGACCGGAGAGGTGGTTGCGATCACCGGCGGAGGCCGAGGGATCGGCCGGGCCACCGCGGCGGCGCTGCTCGCCGCAGGCGCGCGCGTGGCGATCGGCGACATCGACCCGGGACTCGCCGCCCGCACCGCGTCCGAGCTCGGGTCCGGTGCGCTCGGCCTCGAGCTCGACGTCACCGACTCCGCGAGCTTCGCCGCCTTCCTCGACGAGACCGAGCGCCGGCTCGGGGCGATCGACGTCGTCATCAACAATGCGGGCATCATGCCGGTCGGCCCGTTCGATGCCGAGAGCGAGGCGACCGCCCGGCGCCTGGTCGACATCAACCTCCACGGCGTGATCATCGGCTCCAAGCTCGCGCTGGAGCGGTTCGTGCCCCGCGGCCGCGGATGGATCGTCAACATCGCCTCGGTGGCCGGCAAGGGAGGCTTCCCCGGCGGCGCCACCTACTGCGCGACCAAGCACGCCGTGGCCGGCCTGTCGGAGACGATTCGCGCCGAGTACCGCCGGCGCGGGATCAAGGTCACCACCGTCTGCCCGACCGTCGTCCATACCGAGCTCGGCTCCGGCCTGACCAAGGCGCGCGGCATGCGCTACGCCGAGCCCGAGGACGTCGCCGCCGCGATCGTGCGCGCGCTGCAGACCGGACGCACCGAGGTCTACGTCCCGCGGGAGATGAGCGTCCTGATGCGCCTGGGGCAGGTGCTGCCGCGCCCGGTCGTCGACTTCTTCACGCGCATCACCCGGGCCGACCAGGTCCTGTACTCGCCCGACCACGCCGCGCGCGCCGCCTACGAGCAGCGGATGGCCGCCGAGGAGGCGACCGCCGAACGCGAGCAGGAGCCCGAGCCGGTCGGCTGATCGGGTGCTGGGCGGCAAACGCGCGAGATGCGTGCGTTTGCCGCCCCGCACGCAATGCCACAATCTGAGGGGTGACCTCGGACCAGTCAGCGGTCGGTCTTTCGGGCGTGATCATCGTCGCCACGCGCGGCGCCGACGGCCCCGGAGAGGTGCTGCTCAAGATGGGCGGGGGCACCGAGGCCTATCTCGCGTATTCAGAGGAGCCGCTGCCGTGTGGCAGTGAGGTGCTCGTGTTCAACTCCCGTGGCGACCGGTCAGTGGATGTGATGCAATTCGGGGGCGGCGAAACGGATCCGCTGACCTGAGGAAGGGGACTTTCATGTTGGGTTATCGCGTACCAGACCCCGACGAGGCGATGCTGATCGCGGGAGGGAAGGGCAAGGCGGACGGCACACCGTTCCGCGTCATCACCGGGCACGGGGCATTCGTGATGCCGTTCGTGCGCTCGGCGTCATTCCTGACGCTGTCGATGCGCGAGGCGGAGGTCGCCGAGCAGTGCGTGACCAAGCAGGGGATCGCGCTTCAGGTCAAGGCGGTGATCGCGTTCAAGGTCGGCAACGACCCCGAGTCGATCGTCAATGCCGCCCAGCGCTTCCTCTCCGACCAGGACCAGATGTCGGTACTCGCCGGCCGGATCTTCGCCGGCCATCTGCGTTCGATTGTCGGGTCGATGACGGTCGAGGAGATCGTCACCGAGCGACAGAAGCTCGCCACCGAGGTGCTCGACGGCTCCAAGGCCGAGATGGTGAAGATGGGTCTGATCGTCGACTCGCTGCAGATCCAATCGATCGACGACATGGGCCAGGGATACATCGCGGCGATGGCCGCGCCGCACAACGCCGCCATCCAGCGCCAGGCCAAGATCGCCCAGGCCGAGGCTGACCGGGCGGCCGCCGAGGCCCAGCAGGAGTCCGTGCGCAAGCAGGCCGAGTACGAGCGCCAGACCGCGGTCGTGCAGGCGCAGTACAAGGCCGACATTGACAAGGCCCAAGCGCAGTCAAACCAGGTCGGTCCGCTCCAGCAGGCCGACTCGCAACGCGAGGTGATCAAGGCCCAGACCGAGCTGGCCCAGAGGGCGGCAGAGCTCCGCCAGCAGCAGCTCGTCGCCGAGGTGGTCAAGCCCGCCGAGGCGGATGCCGAGAAGGTGCGCGTGCTCGCCAAGGCTGAGGCCGACCGGATCAAGATCCAGGCCGAGGCGGCCGCATCGCACAACCGCGTGGCGCTCGACCGGATGCTGATCGACCAGCTGCCGCAGATCGTGCGCGAGGCGGCAGCCGGCCTGGCCAACGCCGACATCACGGTGCTCAACGGTGCCGACGGGCTGGGCGAGATCGCGGCCGGGCTGGTCAGCCAGGGCCTGTCGATCTTCGACGCCGTCAAACGGAACATCACGCCGGCCGACGAGCGGGCGGGTGAGGGCGGCGAGCGGTCTGACCCGCCGCGCAACGGCACGGGTGACCCGGCCCGCGCGGCGCTGCCCTCCCAGGCCACGCCACCCCAGGCGTCGGCCGACGGCTGATCAACCTCGCCAGGACTGTGCGTCGGAGGCGACGGTGATGTCGATCACCGCGCCGTCCGGCGCCCAGGCGATCAGGTCGAGCGACTGCAGGCGGTCGAGCAGCTCCTGAAAGGCGCCGGCCTGCGCGCCCGAGCGGTAGTGCCGCGCGATCTCGAACTGCCAGCCGGTCGCGGCGAGTGGCTGTGCCAGCCCCGCGGCCTGCTGGTACTTGAGGTCCTGCACGGTGGAGGCGACCCGCAGCGGCGAGGCGCCGGACAGGGCACGGATCCGATCGGCCAGCACCTCGAGCTCGTGCAGGGCGACCGGCCGCAGACCGCGGTAGAGCGAGCGGGGTGCCGAGATCCGACGGGCCTGTGCGCCGAGCGAGGAGTCGTAGGCGAGGCCGAGCGCACTCGCATTGCTCGGCAGCGGGACGAGCTCGTGGCGACCGTAGGCGGCCGATAGCTGCGACGGGGTGCTCCAGCGTGCCGGGTCGCCCGGGGGATGCAGCATCGTTCCCCCGGCATCGTCGGCCAGTTGCCAGGAGATCTCGCGACGCAACTGGGCGCGGTCGGTCCGGTACAGGTGCATGATCTGCACCGCCCCCAGAATCCGCCAGTAGTAGAGCGCCGAATCGTCGCCGAACCCCTGGAGGAGGTGGAAGGCGGCCCCGTGACGGTCGGGGGCGGTGTCGAAGTACAGCTGCACGTAGGGCACCGGGTGGCCGCCGTTGTACAGGCGCAGCACGCTCTGCAGGTTGCCGATCCCCATGTGGTAGCTGGCGAACGCGAGGTCCTCGCGGCCGAACGTTCGCTCCGCGTCCTGCAGGTATCGCACGGTCGCGTCGATCTCCGCGCGCGGATCGAAGCGCGGGTCGGCGGCCTGGCGCTCGCGCACCAGACGGGCGAGCTTGCGCTGACCCGCCTTGCCGCTCCCGTTGAACGACTCGATCTGGTTGGTCAGCGAGCGGCTGCGGGCGAGGTTGATGTGCATCCCGAGCAGTGACGTCGCGGTCGAGGCGAGGATCTGGGTCAGCCCGGCCGCGTCGGTGACGCTCGTGCCCGCGATCACTCCTGGACGCCCGGCGCTCTCCACGAACACGAGCCCCTCCAGCAGGCTCGGATCGATCCGCGTGCCCTTCACCGCGGCGTCGATCAGCGGCCGCCAGCGCGCGACCCGCTCGGCGGTCGCGAGCGCTCCACCCGGGCTCTTGGTGAACAGGACGGTCGCATTGCCCGCCGCGGCGCGCTCGGTGAACTGGACCGCGCGTGAGGTGGCGTAGGAGAACGGATCGGTGCTGTGGGCCTCGACCGCGACCCCGCCCGGGGGCGCGCCTGGGATCCGGCGGTGGCCGCCGGTGAGCAGCAGCACGAGGATCAGGACCACCAGCCCGGCCGTCGCCGCGGCGGCCGCGCGTCGGCGGCGGAGTGTGCGCTGCCTTCGCGCGCGAGCGCGCGCGGCGGCAACCGAATGGTGAACCGGGAGCGGATCCGGCGGAGACGGCACCGCGAGGGCAAGCTACCAGCACGGTTGAGGGGCACGCCCTCAACCACCCCCGACGTCAACGGCCGGTCGCCGGACTATCCTCGCCCGTCGGGCCGCGGGACCCGGTCCCCTCCAGAGGCTCCGGTCGATCCCGGCGCCGTCCGATCGACTACCCTCGCGCCTTCCCATGTCCGACCCTGATCTCACTGGCCGCCGCGTCCTCGTCACCGGCGGCTCCGGCTTCATCGGCCGCCATGTCGTGCGTGCGCTCGCCGGCGCCGGCGCGGTCGTCCGCGTCATCGACCTGCAGCCGCACCCCGATCCCAGCGTCGACATCGTCGTCGGCGACATCGCCGAGCCCGATGCGGTCACGCGCGCGTTCGACGGGGGCATGGACTCGGTCGTTCATCTCGCTGCGGTCACCTCGGTGCTGAAGTCGATCGAGGAGCCGGAGCGGACCTTCCGCACCAATGTGATCGGCACCAACGCGATCCTCGAGGGCGCCAAGGCGGCGGGCGTGAGCTCGCTGGCGTTCGCCTCGACCAACGCCGTCACCGGGCCGATGACCACGCCCAAGATCTCCGAATCGCTCGCACTCAACCCGCTGACGCCCTACGGCTCCACGAAGGCGGCCGACGAGATGCTGATGTCGGCCTACACGGCCGTCTATGGGGTTCGCTGCGCGCCGATCCGCCTCACCAACGTCTACGGCCCCGGGATGCAGGCCAAGGATTCGATCGTGGCCCGTCTGATGCGCTGCATCCGGCTGGGGACGGAGTTCGAGGTCTACGGCGATGGCTCGCAGATCCGCGATTACGTCCACGCCGAGGACGTCATGCAGGCGATGGTGCTCGCGCTCACCAGCGATGAGTGGGCCGGCCCGATGGTGATCGGCTCGGGTGAGTCGCTGTCTGTGCTGGAGGTGATCCAGGCCGTCGAGCAGGTCTCCGGCCATGAGATCGCGTTCCATCACGGTCCCGCCAAGGCGGGCGAGATGCCGGCGGTCATCGTTGATCCGGCCAAGGCCCATGCGGCCGGCTGGGCCCCGCGCTACCCGACGCTCGCGAGTGGTCTGGTCGGTGTGTGGGAAGAGTGGAAAAACGCCGACGTGAAAGTTCCCGCATGAGCTCGACCCAACCTCCCGCAACCATCGCCCCTGAGGAGTACGCCAAGCTCGACCCCGCCGAGCGTGGCGCGGTCGACGAGTTCCTGGCTGCCCACCCCGCCGCCCAGGGCGCCCCGATCGCGGTGGTGATCCCGGCCTACAACGAGGAGCCGACCGTCGCCCAGGTCGTCCACGAGATCCCCGCCGAGGCGGCCGGCCTGGCCACCGAGACGATCGTGGTCGTCGACGGCGCCAAGGACGCGACCGCCCGGGAGGCGAGCAACGCCGGCGCGCTGGTCTGCGATGTCCCGGTCAACCGGGGTCAGGGCGCGGCGCTGAAGCTCGGCTACTGGCTGGCCCGTGCGCGCGGCGCCCAGGTCATCGTCACCATCGACGCCGACGGCCAGTACGAGGCCGAGGAGATCGGTCGCGTCGTCGAGCCGATCCTGTCCGGCAGCGCCGACTTCGTGTCGGGCTCGCGCCGGCTCGGCGCCGAGCTGACCACCGACGCCACCCGCCACGCCGGCGTGATCGTGTTCGGACTGCTGATCTCGATGCTGGTCCACACCCGGGTGACCGATCCAGCCTGCGGGCTGCGGGCGATGTCCTCGCAGGTGACCGCCGACGTCGTCCTCGAGCAGCCGCAGTACCAGGCCTCGGAGCTGCAGATCTCCGCGGCGCTGCACGGTTACCGGCTCGCCGAGGTGCCGACGACGATGCGCGACCGCGGCCAGCACGCGACCGGCACCAAGAAGGGCGGCAACCTCGGCTACGGCCTGCGGTTCGCCCGGGCGGCCCTGCGCACCTGGTGGCGCGATCGCGGTGCGGCTCGCCGGCGCAGCAGCTGACTAACGAGCGCGCGCGCCGGCGCTGATCGAGCGCAGCTTCGCGCGCAGACGCGAGCGGCCTGCGAACACCCACTTGTCGTAGATCACGAACTTGATCACGAAGAAAACGGCCTGTACGAACACGTAGGCCGCGGTGGTGATGATCACCTGCAGACCGTCGCCGGGAGCAACGTGGCGATGGGTCCAGTTCTGGGTGTTACCGGTGGCCCAGGTCGAGGCGGCCCAGACGAGCACGGAGATGATCGTGTAGGCGACGATCTCCCGCATCCACTCGACGCGACCCTCCATCTTCCACGCCCACTTGCGGTTGAGGACCCAGTTAGGGATCGCGCCCGCGACGAACGCGGCGGCGGAGTCGATCCCGGTCCGGATTCCCAGCCAGTCCATGACCGCGAAGACGATGACCGAGGTCACCAGCGCGACCACTGAGCCGATCGCGTACTTCGTGATCTTCGCCGCCCAGGCGGTGGAGCTCAGGCGCCGGAGCAGGGCGTGCTGGGACACGCGGTTGTACACGGAAGACGCCATCGGTCCGCAGATGCTAGTACAGGCGGGCTCCTGAAGCGGGCCATGCGCATCCGACATTCACCACTCAGGACCAGGGGAATCGGCCCCCGGAGCGGGTCGTTCCGTCCGTCCTCGGACCGGTGAAGTCGGCGTGCCGCACGTGGGGAGCTGCGAGAATCGCGTCCGATGCTCGCCTCGCCGAAGGTCCAACGGGGGTTGCTCGGCGTCCTGGTGATGCTGGTGGCCGCGATCGCCGCGGTGCTCGTGGTCGACCGGGTCAGCGGTGGCAATGGGTCGAGCTCGCAGCGCGGGCGGGCGGCCGCCGACGTGCTCGAGGGCAACTCGCTGCCGGACGTCAAGGCGGCGAACTTCACGCTCACCAATCAGGACGGCAAGCGGGTGACGCTGTCACACGACCGCGGGCACGTCGTCGTGCTCACATGGATCCACTCGCTCTGCAAGGACGATTGCCCGTTCATGGTCGAGCAGATCAAGGGAGCGCTCAACCTGCTGCCCCACGGCGGCCGCGGAGTCGACGTGATCGGCGTGTCGGTGGACCCGCACCAGGACACGGTCCACAACCGGCGCGACTTCCTCTCGCTGCACGAGATGACGCACCGCATGAGCTTCGTCAACGGCCCGGAGCGGGTGATGAAGCGGGTCTGGAAGGCGTACGCGATCCAGCCGGTGACCCCGAAGGCCGACCACTCCGCGTTCGTGTTCCTCATCTCCAAGCAGGGCTACGAGAAGATCGGTTTCCCCGCGGTGCAGATCACGTCGGGCGCGCTCGCGCACGACATCCGCCTGCTGCAGCGCCAGAAGGCCTGACCCGCGCTCAGGCGGTCGGGTCGATCACGTGCTCGGCGATCTGCCCGAGCAGTGTCGCTGCGCGGGCCCCGAACAGGATCCGGTGGTCGCAGGCGAGCGTGAGCGAGATCAGCTCTCCGGGGACGACGGCGCCGTCGCGCACGACCGGTGCTGAGAACGGCGCGCCGGCGGTGAGCGCGGCGGCCTGGGGCGCGATCACCAGTGCGCTCCAGCGCTGGGCGCCGGGGTGAGCCGACATGTCCGACAGCGTGAACGTCGTGCCGGCCTGCTCGGGCGGAGTGAGCTCGCCGTCACGCGCCCGCGCCGAGAGCCGATCGATCTCGGCGGTGAGCTCGGTGAGCGACTTGGTGTCGGCGTCCAGCACCGCGGCGATCAGCTGCGATGTCTCGCCGGCCTGCACCGTGACGCCGATGTTCACCCGGCCGTAGCGCTCGAAGCGGCCGTCGCGGTACGCCGCGTTGGCCCACGGCGATTCGCGCAGCGCGAGTGCCGCGGCGCGGGTCAGGATCGCGGTCAGCGACGCCTCGCCCGAGCGCACGAGCGCCAGCGCCGCGGTCGCGTCGACGTCGCGACCGAGTTCGAGGTCCGGGACGGTCGCCCGGATCTCGGCCGCGCGGCGGCCGATCGCGCGTGCGGTCCGGTCGGGCTCCTCGACGCTCGACTCGCCCTTCAGCGAGCCGGAGGCCTGGGTGGTGGTCTCGGTCATCAGGCGCAGACGGTAGCTCAGGCTCCGTCCGCGCCCTCCCACAGTGCGAGGAACTCCGGGGCGCTCATCGCCACCAGATCCTCGCGCAGCTCGCGCACCAGCCGCGCCGCCTCGCGGGCCGGCAGGTCCCAGTAGAGCAGCGGCTCCCCGTCATCGATCGACACGACCTCGATCCGGTCGTGGCGGCCGCGCTCGGACATGAACCGCGGCTCTCGCGCGCCCGGGGTGACGATCAGCCGGTAGGAACGGTTCGCCCGCATGGTTGCGGGGAACTTTCTTCGACCTCAGCCCGAGAAACCTTCCCGGCGTGTGGGCTGGGAGCGTTGTTGACCTGCCGCGTCAGAAAGGTTCCCAGCCTGCGTCGGCGAGCGGCGCTGAGTGGCGGCGATCGCCTCGTCGAGCGCGCGCGGTCCGCATACCGTCACCCCGTTCGGCAGGGCGAACGCCGGCAACGCGGTGACGCCGGCCGCCTGCGCCCGCGCGCCGGCCGCGTCCAGAGCCGCCGCGGTCGAGCGGAGCCCCGCGCCCTTCAGCGCGGCTGCGGGGTGGATCTCGCACGCGGCCGCGGCGAGCAGCACGGTCGCCTCCTCGCTCAGGTCGCGGCCACCCGCGAACGCCTGCCGGAACGCGGCCAGCGAGAACGCGATCGACTTTCCCGCACCCTTGGCGTAGGTCGCCGTCCGCATCGCGAGCGCGCTGTCCGGTGGCCACGCCTCGGGGAGTCGTAGCGGCAGCAGTTCGAGCGCGGCCACCGCCTCGGCGAACGTCTCACGATCGAGTCCCTCGCCGCCGTCGGGGAGTCCAAGCGAGACGGCGTGAACGGGCTCCCAGTCGCAGACGACCGGAAGCTCGGCGCGGATCCGCTCCGCGACCAGGTAGCAGTCGGGGCTCGCCAGGTCGTAGTAGAAGACCGCGTCGGGTGGCTCGGAGACTGCGTCAGCCGGCTCGGAGCCCGCGTCAGCCGGCTCGGGCGCCGGAGTGACCTCGGCGCCCGGACCGGCCTGCAGGACCTCCAACCCCACTAGCCGTGGACGAGCCAGCCGTCCGCGGCGCGGGCCGCTTCCAGCACCGCTTCGGACATCGTCGGGTGGCCGTGGACGAGGTGCGCGAGCTCGGGGTATCCGCCCTCCAGCGCCTTGGCGTTGACCAGCTCCTGGATCATCTCCGTCGACTTGGCGCCGACGATGTGACCGCCCAGGATCTCGCCGTAGCGCTTCTCGCCGACGATCTTCACCAGGCCGGTGCGATCGCCATAGACGGTGCCGGCGCCGACCGCGCCGTACTGCACCTTGCCGACCACCACGTCGTGACCGGCCTCACGGGCCTGCTCCTCGGTGAGCCCGAACGAGGCGACATTCGGGGAGCAGAACGTCGCCCGCGGGATGTCGATGTACTCGATCGGGTGCGTCTGGACACCCGCCGCGTCCTCTATCGCGATCACACCCTCGTCAGAGGCCTTGTGCGCCAGCGCCGGACCGGGCACCAGGTCGCCGATCGCGTACACGCCGGGCACGCTCGTCTTCAGTGCGCCGTCGACCTTGATCAGCCCCTGCTCATCGCGCTCCACCCCCGCCTCGTCAAGGCCGAGCCCCTCGATGTCGGGGCCGCGACCGGCCGCGATCACCAACCACTCGACCTCGCCCTCGGCGCTGCCGAACGTGAAGTTGACCGAGTCCTTGCCGGACTCGATCTCCTGCACCAGCGTGTTCGTGTGAATCTCCATCCCCTGCTTCTTCAGGCCACGCTCGGCGAGCTTGGAGATGTCCGCGTCCTCGGTCGGCAGCACGCGCGACAGCGCCTCGAACAGGAGCACCTCGACCCCGAGCCGCGCGTACGCGGAGGCGATCTCAGACCCCGACGCGCCCGCGCCGACGACCGCCATCGAGCTGGGCAGCTTCTCCAGCGCCCACGCCTCCTCGGTCCCGATCACCCGTCCGCCGAACTGCATGCCCGGCAGCGGCTTCTTCACCGAACCCGTCGCCAGCACGATCGTCCCGGCGTCGATCGTGGTGCCGTCGACCACGACCTTGCCCGCGCCGGCCAGTGCACCGGCGCCCTCGATCACGTCGATCTTGTTCTTCTTCATCAGCCCGGCGACACCACCGGTGAGCGTCGAGATCACCTTCTCGCGCCGACCCGAGACCGCGGCGTAGTCGACCTCAGGCGCCCCGACCTTGATGCCGAACTCGTCGGCCTCACGGATCTCGGAGAGCACGTCGGCGACGCGCAGCACGGCTTTGGCGGGGATGCAGGCGTAGTTCAGGCAGCGGCCGCCGATCCGGTCCTTCTCGACGATCGCGGTCTTCATTCCAAGCTGAGCGGCACGGATCGCGGCGACGTAGCCACCGGGACCCGAGCCGATCACAACGGTGTCATAGGCAGATTCGGGCATGGTGGAGCAATCTAGTGCTCGCGCGGTACCTGGAGGCGGCTGAGGACGCGGACGAGCTTGAAGAACAGGTAGCCCGAGACCACGATCACCGCGAGTGCGACCACCACGCCGAGCAGGTTGGAGGCCTCGATCAGGAGCAGCGTGAACAGGACCGCGATGATCGCCATCAGGCACATGAAGCCGAGCACTGCCCCACTGCGCATCTGCCACAGCCCGCCGGCGCACGCGAGCAGCACCGCTGAGAACAGGAAGATCCCGAGAGCGGCGGGGTGATGGCCCGAGACCTTCAACCCGGCCAGCCACGAGACCAGGTTGGCCAGCGCCAGCGCGGCGGAGAGTGCGGTCGAGATGAGCACGACCGGTGGCCGCTCTCCCGGCGCATAGGGCGCGAGCGTCGCGCGGATCTCTGCGTTGCGAGCCTCTGAGCGGCTCTCGCGCGGGGGCGGCAGATGGGAGGGAAGCGGCCGCCCCTGCGGCGCGGGCGCCCGCTCGGGCGCGGCGGCCGGCTGGGCCCGCTCCGTGCGCGCGGGCGCGGCGGTCGACTGAGCCTCGCGCGCCGGCGGCGGTGCACCGTGACGGCCGCGCTTGCGGCTACGCCCGGGCACCGCGCGCCTCCTGCCGCCCCGTGGAGATCGCGGCGCGCAGGGCGCGGGCGGCCGCCTCGGGATCGTCGGCCTCGGTGATCGCGCGCACGACCGCGACTCGCTGTGCCCCGGCCGCGCGGACGGCGACCGCGGTGGCTTCGTCGACGCCGCCGATCGCGAAGAACGGGTGGGCGGTGTGCGCCGCGGCCTCCCGCACGAGTGCGGTCCCGACCGCCGGCCGACCGGGCTTCGTCGGCGTGGCGTGGACCGGTCCGACCCCAATGTAGTCGACGTCGCTGCGATTCGCGATCGCGATCTGCTCCGGCGTGTGGGTAGAGAGCCCGATGATCCGCTCGGGGCCGACGAGCTCGCGTGTGGCCGGCACCGGGTGGTCGTCCTGGCCGACGTGGACGCCGTCCGCGCCGGCGTCGGCCACCAGGTCGGGTCGATCGTTGAGGATGAACAGCGCTCCGTGCGCGGCGCACAGCGCGGCGTAGCGCCGGCCGGCGGCGACGAGGGCCGCGTCGCCGGCGTGCTTGTCGCGCAGTTGCACGATGTCGACGCCCCCGCTGAGCGCCCCATCGATCAGCGCGTCGTCGCGGATATCGCACACGAGGTACAGGCGCGCGTCATGCAACCGCTGTCGGCGGGAGTCCATCCCCCGAGTCTCGCAGGCGCTCGGCGGTACCATCCCTGGCAGATACGGGAGCCCCACACGATGGGCTGAGAGGGCGGACGCGGGTCCGCCGACCGTCGCACCTGAGCGGGTAATGCCGGACAGGGAGGCACTGGAAGTGGCCACAACCGAGAGCGCTGACGTCGTCATCATCGGCGGCGGAGTGGTCGGCCTGTCGATCGCCTGGCGCGCCTGCGCGCGGGGGATGAGTGCCGTCGTGCTCGATGCCGGAGAGGTCGCGCACGGAGCCTCCCGTCACGCCGCGGGCATGATCGCCCCCGTCGCCGAGGTCGCGCCCGCCGAGGAGCCGCTGCTCGAGCTGGGCATGCGCAGCGCCGGGCTCTACCCCGGGTTCATCGCGGCGCTGCGCGAGGACATCGGCGGCGCCGAGGTCGGCTACACGCGCTGCGGCACGCTGATGGTCGCCCGCGACGGTGACGAGGCGGAGGCGCTGGAGCGCGAACGGGCGCTGCGTGAGGAGCACGGGCTCACCGTCGCGCGCTTGGCGCCGAGCGAGGCCCGCCGGCGCGAGCCCGCGCTCGCCCCCGCGCTGCGTGCGGCGCTCGACCTCCCTGACGACCACGCCGTGGATCCGCGGTCGCTGTGCGCGGCACTCGCCACCGCGATCGAGCGGCGGGGCGGCGCCGTCCGCGCGCACAGCCCCGTTGGCGCGGTGCACGCCGGTGAGGTGCAACTCGCTGACGGCTCGCGTGTCACGGCCGGCACGGTCGTGCTCGCCACCGGTGCGGGCGGTCCCTCGCTGGAGGGGGTCGGGGAGCCCGTGCCGCTCCGGCCGGTCAAGGGGCAGATCATGCGGCTCCACGACCCGGATACCGACCCCACCCGCCCGCTGCTCACGCGCGTCATCCGCTTTGCACCGACCTACGTCGTGCCGCGCGGCGACGGCCGCTACGTGATCGGCGGGACCTCGGAGGAGCGGGGCCTCGACACGACCGTCACCGCCGGCGCTGCGCTCGAGCTGCTGCGCGAGGCCGCCGAGCTCGTACCGGGGATCTCCGAGTTGGTGATCGACGAGTTCACCGCCGGGATCCGACCCGGCACGCCGGACAACCTGCCGGCGATCGGGCCGGCGAGCGTCCCGGGCGTGTGGTGGGCGACCGGCCATTACCGCGGTGGCGTGCTGCTCGCGCCCGCCACCGCCGAGCTGCTCGTCGACGCGCTCTGCGGGGAGCCGCTCGACCCGCTGCTCGCGTCGTTCGATCCCTCCCGGCTGTGGAGCCTGGTGCGATGAGGGTGGTGGTCAACGGCGAGGACCGTGCACTTCAGGCGGGCGCTACCGTGGCCGACGTGGTGCGCTCGCTCGATCTGGAGCCGGAGGCTCGCGGTGTCGCCGTCGCGCTTGACGGCGAGGTGGTGATCCGTGGCGAGTGGTCCTCGACCGTCCTGTGCGAGGGGGCTCGCGTCGAGGTGCTCGGCGCGATCGGGGGCGGTCGGTGATCCCCGATCCGCTGGTGATCGCCGGGCGCGAGCTGTCGTCGCGGTTGATCCTCGGCAGCGGCGGCTTCGCCAATCACGAGTTGCTGCGCGAGGCCTGCGCCGCGGCGCGCGTCGAGATGTGCACGGTCGCGCTGCGGCGGATCGGCGTGGGCGCGGATTCGCCCGCCGCCGGCCGCTCGATCCTCGATGTCCTGCGCGAGGCCGGGGTCGAGGTGTTGCCGAACACCGCGGGCTGCTTCACCGCACGAGACGCGGTCCGCACCGCCCAGCTCGCCCGCGAGGCGTTCGCCACTGACTGGATCAAGCTGGAGGTGATCGGCGACGACCGCACCCTGCTCCCCGACGCGGTCGAGCTCGTGGCGGCCGCCGAGGAGCTCGTCGCCGACGGATTTCAGGTGCTCCCGTACACGACCGACGACCCCACGCTCGCCCGGCGCCTGGAGGACCTCGGCTGCGTCGCGGTGATGCCGCTCGGCTCGCCGATCGGGTCGGGCATGGGGATCTGCAACCCGTACAACATCACGCTGATCGTGGAGCACGCATCGGTCCCGGTGGTGCTCGATGCCGGAGTCGGGACGGCCTCGGATGCCGCGCTCGCAATGGAGCTCGGCTGCGACGCCGTGCTCTGCGCCAGTGCGATCTCACGCGCCCACGACCCCGCGGCGATGGCTGCCGCGATCCGCGCCGGCGTCGACGGCGGACGGCTCGCCCGCGGCGCGGGCAGGATCCCGCGTCGCCGCTACGCCGAGGCCTCGACCCCGATGGCGGGGCTCCCGTCGCTGTGAGCTCCGCGGTCGATGAGCTGATCGACGGCTGGCAGGCCGCCTGGTCGGGCCACGACGGCGACGCGTTCCGTGAGCTCTGCGCGCCCGGGATCGGCTACGAGGACCCGCTCACCGGCCGTCTGCTCTCCGGAGTCGACGAGCTGGCGGCCCACGCCGAGCGGTTGTGGGCCGGATTCCCGGACGCGCGACTGGAGAAGACCGGCGAACGGCTCAGCGGCGGCGCGTTCGTCGCCGCACCCTGCAAGCTGCTCGGCACTCACCGGGCACCGCTCGAGGGCCTGCCCGCCTCGGGCCGGTTCCTGGTCGTCCATTGCGTCTTCTACTGCGAGCTGCGCGGCGACCGGCTGCTGCGCGTGCGTGGCTTCTTCGACGTGTACGACGCGGCGGTGCAGCTCGGGGTGCTCCCGGGGCGGGGGACGCTGGGGGAGAAGGCGCTGATGATGCTGCGGGGGTTCGGGCTGAGGTCTGGGCGGGGCGGGGGCTGAGCGCGGGTCGGGCCGGTTGTTGTGCGGGCCGGGCCGGTTGTTGTGCGGGGCGTCCGCGATGTCGCATGCCGTGACGCCGGCCGTCAAGCAGCGCCCGCAGCTCCTTGGCGTCCGTGCTTCGTGGGTGGCGCTGCTGGACTGCCGTCGCCCCGTCATGCGGTTGGCACTGATCTCGGGCCCACTCCGTGTGCCCGAGGACGGGCCAATCGGGGACTCTCGGGGGCCGAGGCGGCACGGGGACGCGGGTCGCGGGATCCTGGTCCCCGTGGTGCACATTTCTCGCGAGGCCGCCCCGGTGCGTCCGTGGGCAGCGCGGAGGCGTCTCCTTTGGGCTCAATGGGCGCCCAAAAAGGACTTCCTCGAGCCGGCCGACGCGCGGCCCGCTCACTGTCGGCTCGCGTGCCCGCTCGGCCCCGGTGGCGCACCCGCCCACCCCGCTGGCGCACCCCGCCCACCCGCACGGCTTCTGACGGCTTCTGACGGTGAAGAATATAAGTAGATCTTGTTTTGACTCTTGACGTCGGAAGTGGCAGCAGATATAGCTCCCGGCATGTACAACTCGCCCTCGGTCAGACGCGGCCGCGACGTCCACCTCACGGTCGCCAGTGTCACCGATCGGATCGCCCGTCGCAGCCGCCCGATACGCCGTGCATATCTGGACCGGATCGACCGCCGCATCGAGCAGGAGCGCGTTGAGGGACGGCCGCGGGCGCTCGCCGGCTGCGCCAACCTCGCCCACGGAGTGGCCGCCTGCGGCGCGGATGAGAAGGGGCTGCTCGCCCACCGTCACGACGTCCCCAACGTGGCGATCGTCTCCGCCTACAACGACATGCTCTCCGCCCACCAGCCGCTGGAGCGCTATCCGGCGCTGCTGAAGAAGGAGATCCTGCGGGCCGGCGGGGTCGCGCAGTTCGCGGGTGGCGTGCCGGCGATGTGCGACGGGGTCACCCAGGGCCGCCCCGGGATGGAGCTCTCGCTGTTCAGCCGCGATGTGGTCGCGCTCGCCACCGCGGTCGCGCTCGCGCACGACATGTTCGACGCGGCGCTGCTGCTCGGCGTCTGCGACAAGATCGTGCCGGGGCTCGTCGCCGGGGCGCTCAGCTTCGGCCACCTTCCGTGCCTGTTCGTGCCCGCGGGCCCGATGGTGTCCGGGATCCCCAACGCGGAGAAGGCGCGGGTGCGCGAGCAGCACGCGCAGGGCCAGGTCGACGCCGGGGCGCTGCTGCAGTCCGAGATGGCCTCCTACCACGCGCCCGGCACCTGCACGTTCTACGGCACCGCCAACACCAACCAGCTGGTGATGGAGGCGCTCGGGCTGCATCTGCCGGGCGCGAGCTTCGTCCCGTCGGGCACCCGGCTGCGCCGCGCGCTCACCGAGGAGGCCGGCCGCCGGATCGTCGCCCTCGCCGCCCCCGAGGCCCACAGCCCGATCGGTCGCATCGTCGACGAGCGGGCGCTGGTCAACGCGATCGTCGCGCTGCTGGCCACGGGCGGCTCGACCAACCACACGATGCACCTGGTGTCGATGGCCGCGGCGGCCGGGATCCACCTGACCTGGCAGGACTTCGCCGAGCTCTCCTCGGTCGTGCCGCTGCTCGCCCGGATCTATCCCAACGGCAGCGCCGACATCAACCAGTTCCATCAGGCGGGCGGCAGCGCCAGCCTGTTCGCGGCGCTGCTCGAGGTCGGCCTCATGCACGAGGACGTCCTCACCGTCGCCGGGCCCGGCCTGGCTCGCTACTGCACCGCGCCCGAGCTGCGTGACGGCACGCTCGTCGCGACGCTCGCGCCCACCGCGGGTGAGGTCGACCCCGCGGTGCTGCGCGGTCCCGTGCGGCCGTTCGCCCGCGACGGCGGGATCCGCATGCTCGAGGGGTCGCTCGGCCGCGGGGTGATCAAGGTGTCGGCGGTGCCCACCGAGGCGCGCGTGGTGCAGGCGCCGGCCCGCGTGTTCGACGATCAGCAGCAGTTCCTCGACGCGTTCGCCCGCGACGAGCTCACCGGCGATGCGGTGATCGTGGTCCGCTTCCAAGGCCCGCGGGCCAACGGCATGCCCGAGCTGCACCGCCTCACCCCGCCGCTCGGCGTGCTCCAGGGCCGCGGGCAGCGCGTCGCGCTGGTCACCGACGGACGCATGTCGGGCGCCTCCGGGAAGGTGCCGGCCGTGATCCACTGCACGCCGGAGGCCGCCGACGACGGACCGCTCGCCCGCCTGCGCGACGGCGACCTGATCCGCATCGACACGCTCACGGGTCGCTTCGATGTGCTCGGAGCCGATCTCCCGCAGCGCGCGCCGGCCCCCGCGCCGCCGCTCGGCCACCACGGGACCGGCCGTGAGCTGTTCCGCCTGTTCCGCGACGCGGTGAGCAGCGCGGACAGCGGCGCGACGATCTTCGACGCCCACGACCTCGATTCGGCCCCCCGGCCGGACATCCACCCATCGCAGAGGAGCCCGATTCATGACTACGCCGCCCTTTGACGAGCTGCTCGGCGACGTCCGGATCGTCCCGGTGATCACGGTCACCGACGAGCGCGCGGCGGTGGGGCTCGCGCGGGCGCTCGTCGCCGGTGGGCTCCCGGTCCTCGAGGTGACGCTGCGCACGCCGGCCGGGCTGCCGGCGATCACGCGGATCGCCGGCGAGGTCGAGGGCGCGATCGTCGGCGCCGGCACCGTGACGACGCCGGCGCAACTGCTCGCCGCGCGCGAGGCCGGTGCCCGGTTCATCGTCTCGCCGGGCTGCACCGACGCGCTCCTCGACGCGGCGGCGTGGGGAGGCGGCGCGTTCCTCCCGGGCGTGGCGACCGCGTCCGAGGTGCTGCGCGTGCTCGAGCACGAGATCAGCCTGATGAAGTTCTTCCCGGCCGAGTCAAGCGGCGGCATCGCCGCGCTGCGGGCGCTGGGCGGGCCGTTCCCGGAGGCGAGATTCTGCCCGACCGGTGGGATCGACGCCGAGCTCGCGCCGCGCTATCTCGCCCTCCCCAACGTCGCCTGCGTCGGCGGCTCCTGGATGGTGCCGGGCGAAGCGATCACCCGCGGCGACTGGGCCGCGATCCAGGCCCTCGCCGCGGAGGCGTCGGGGCGCGCGCTGCCAGGTATGGTGCGCGGATCAACGAACCCGCCTCAGCCGGCTCTGTCCTCGCCCTGATCCGCTCGGGCGAGGCGAGCACACGCAACGAGCTCGCCGAACGCCTGGGCGTCGCCCGCTCGACGGTTGTCCAGCGCCTGACCGTGCTCAGCTCCGCGGGGTTCGTGCGCCTCGCCGGCGACACCCAGTCCAGCGGCGGCCGGCCGGCGTCGATCTTCGCCTTCGACGAGTCCGCGGCGGTCGTCGCGGTCGGCGATCTCGGCCAGACCGGCTGTCACCTGGCGATCTGCGACCTCGGGGCCGAGCCGCTCGCCGAGCTCACGGCGTCGCTGTCGATCGAGCAGGGGCCGCAGGTGGTGCTCGCCTGGGTCAAGGACCGGTTCGGCGAGCTGCTGGCCGAGCTCGGCCGCGACTGGAAGGCCGTGCTCGGCGTCGGGATCGGTGTTCCGGGACCGGTCGACTTCGAGACCGGTCGACCGGTCAATCCGCCCGCGATGCCGGGATGGGACGGAGTGGACGTCCCGAGCCTGTTCACCGACGTGACCGACTGCCCGGTGCTCGTCGACAACGACGCGCGCATCATGGCCGTCGGCGAGCACCGCGCCGCGCGCCGCGCGGACTCGAACATGATCTTCGTCAAGGTCGGCAGCGGGATCAGCGCCGGACTGATCGCCGACGGGGAGATCCTGCGCGGCGACCGCGGCGCAGCCGGAGACATCGGCCACATCGTCGTCGATCCCGAGGCATCCGAGGTCTGTCGGTGTGGCAACGTCGGCTGTCTCGACGCGGTCGCGGGTGGCTGGGCGATCGCGCGCCGGATGGGCGACGTCGCGCCCACACCCCCCGACGTGGTCCGCCTCGCCCAGGAGGGACATCCGGAGGCGACCAAGGAGGTCCGTCGCAGCGGCCGGCTGGTCGGCTCCGCGCTCGCCGACGCGGTCAACCTGCTCAACCCGGCTTCGGTCGTCATCGGCGGAAAGCTCGCCGAGGTCGACGAGCAGGTGTTCGCCGCCGTGCGCGAGGTCGTCTACCGGCGGGCCACGCCGGTCGCCTCCCGCCATCTCGATATCGCGCTCACCGAGCTCGGCCACATGGCCGGCGTGATCGGTGCCGCTCATCTGGTGATCGACTACGTCCTTGATCCGGGCCGGGTCGAGGGACTGCTCGAGCGCCGCTCCGCCTGAGCGCTGCTCCGCCTGAGCGGCGCCGCCCGCGGGTCAGCTCCGGGCGGCGATCGCCGTGGCCGCGTCGAACGCGGACCGGGCCCGCGGGTCCAGACAGCGGCGCACGCGCCAGCGCGCCCCGGAGAACGACAGGTTCGAAACGGTCGCAAACCCCGACTCGTCCGCCCGCAGCGCGAGCAGCAGATGGGCGATCCGGTCCGCACGCGGCAGCGGTTCGCCGGTCGCGTGGACGCAGTAGCACTGCACCCGCCGGCCGCCGCCGCGGACGAGCAGCGCCCCGGCCGGGCCGAGCAGCCACACCCCGAACCGGCCGCGCTCCAAGACGAACCCGGTCTCGGCCAACGTCGCGCGCGCCTCATGACCGACGAGATCGCCGAGCAGGCCGAGCGCTCGCTCCTCGGCGTCCGCGGCGGGCGCCTCGCCACGCGCCGCGCCCCACGGTCGCGGCGGAGCGACGACGCCCGCGCCGCGGTTGGCGTAGAGGTGGGGGATGAACCAGGCGAACCCGAGCGCGGCGGCCGACAGGATCCCGAGCACCGGGGAGAGCCACGGCAGGCCGCCGGCGATGAGCAGGAACGGCACCTCCTGACCGACGGTCCAGCGCGTCCATCGCCGGTCGATCCGCTCAAGCGCCGCCTCATCGACCCGCGGGCGCCACGCGACGGCGGCCAGCTCGGGCAGCGCACCCTCCAGCGAGAGCGCGGTCTCCGGCTGCGCGGTGGCGCCGTCGCTCATCCGGCCGGCGCGATCGCTCAGCCGCCCGCGATCGGCCGGCGGAGCACGACGAGCTCTGCGTCCAGCGGCAGCTCGTGGACCTGCTCGGCGCCGCCGTCCGGTCCGGGGGCGACCGCGAAGTAGCCATGGTCGAGCTCCGCGGCGAACGCGGCGCGGGCGTGCTCCACCCCGGCACCGTCGACGTTCCACTCGGCGATCTCGGTATGGCCGGTGCGGTCCAGACGAATCAAGCGCGACATGCGGTCCCTCCTCACGTGAGACGGATCACTGCGTCCCGATCATACGGCTCGCGACCGCTCAGATGGAGAGGGTGACCGCGAGCGGAGCGTGGTCGGAGAGCACGCCGTGATCAGGGCGGGCGATCGTGCCGGCGCGCACCTTGATGGACTCGTCGCAGAGCACGTGGTCGACATCGGAGGAGGCGGCGAGCTGCAGTCCATCTCCCGTCACCTGCCGCAGGTTGAGGTCACCGCCGAGGATGAGCGGCAGACGCTCGGTTCGGGCCCAGTCCTGTGAGGCGCGGATCGCCGTGTGCACGTCGCGCTCGGCGGCGGGCGACGGGCCGGCGCTCGCGTGCAGGTTGGACACCCACACCCCGACGGCGAGTGACACGCCGTGCACGCGCCGGCGCTCGGGCCGGCGGCAGAGCAGCGCCGCGCGACCCTGGACGATCCGGTCCGAGCGCGCGAGGATCGCGTTCGCGCCTCCTGCGCCGGACCGCATCAGATCGGGCGCGCGCACCGCGAGAGCGCGGCGCACCGGCAGCAGCGCCGTACGGGAGGTGAGCACCCCCGCCATCTCGCAGCCCAGCGTCCGCGCCAGCTGCTGCGGCCACCACGGCGGCACCTCCTGCAGCAGCGCGACGTCCCACGCCCACCCCTCGAGCGCGGTTGAGAACTCGTCGTACAGGTCCCGTCCGGCAGGCGGCACCGCACGGCCGTGGAACAGGTTCCAGGTGAGCACCCGTAAGTCCATTTCTGACGGGCTGAACGTACACTGCGCCCCGTGATCCGACACTTCCTCACCGGCGGAGAGCTGACCGCCGACGAGCTCGGCGTGCTGCTGGATCGTGCCGAGGAGTTGAAGGCGGCGCCCCTGTCCTCGAGCGCGCTGCGGCGGCGCACGATCGCGCTCATCTTCCAGGCTCCCTCCACGCGGACGCGCACCTCGTTCGAGGCCGGCATCGTCGAGCTGGACGGTCACCCGATGATCCTGCGACCCGACGAGATGCAGATCAGCCGCGGCGAGTCGATCCGCGACACCGCCCACATCCTGTCCCGGCATGCCTCGGCGATCGCCATCCGCACCGGCTCCGACGAGATCGTCGAGGCGCTCGCCGAGCACGCGGGCGTGCCGGTGATCAACATGCTCACCGCGCTGCACCATCCCTGCCAGGCGCTCGCCGACCTGCTCACGCTGCGCGAGGCGTTCGGGCGGCTCGACGGGCTGACGGTCGCCTATGTCGGTGACGGGAACAATGTCGCGCGCTCGCTGGCGGTGCTCGGCCGCCTCGCGGGGATGACCGTGCGGGTCGCCGCCCCGGCCGGCTATCAGCTCGAGCAGCTCGACGGGGTGGAGCTGACCGACGATCCCCACGCCGCCGCCGAGGGTGCCGACGCGCTCTACACCGACGTGTGGGTGTCGATGAGCGATCCGCCCGAGTCCGCGGAGCGGCGTCGTGAGGACCTGGCGCCGTACCGCCTCGACGACACGCTGCTCGATCTCGCCGCTCCTCGAGCGATCGCGCTGCACTGCCTGCCCGCCCACCCCGGCGATGAGATCACCGCCGAGGTTCTCTACGGGCAGCGACAGCGGATCTGGGATCAGGCGGAGAACCGCCGCCACGTCCAGAAGGCACTGCTGGAGTGGCTGATCGGCAGCGCCGAGCACGACTGAGTGCGGATTTCCCGCAAAGAGCGACAAAGATCTGCCGAAGCGGGTACTCTCGCCCGCAACCGACGCTGAACCTGAACTGAAAGCCGCACAGGAGCCAATCAATGCCCCCCGCGAAGCGCGCGTCCTCTTCCTCCGCGAAGTCATCATCCAAGCCGGCCTCGGCCGCCTCGTCCAAGCGACGCGCGGCGACGAAGTCCGCCGCTCCGCAGGCGAAGGCGACCGCGACCACCGCCCGCAAGTCCGCCGCCAAGACGACGGCGCAGGCGAAGTCGACCACGACGCGCACCACCAAGGCCGCGAAGTCCGGCGCCAAGGCCACGCGCGCACCCGCCAAGGCGACCGCCACCAACGCCAAGCGCACCGTCGGCGCCGCCCGCAAGGGCGCCGGCCGCACCGCCGCCGCGGCCAAGACCGGCGCCAAGGGCACCGCGACCGCCGCCTCGTCCGGCACCAAGGCGACCGCGAGCCGCGCCAAGGCGACCACCACCCGCGCCCGCTCGACCGCCCTCACCCGCGACCAGATCACGCTCACCCGGGCGCGCGTCCAGGAGGTGCTCGACGACGCGGCCTCCCGCGGCCGCATCACCCGCAAGGACGCCAACGAGCTCGTCGTCGAGATCATGCGCCGCGGACGCCACACCGGTGACGAGGTCCACGAGCTCGTCACCAAGGGACGCGCCCAGCTCGAGTCCACGGCGAAGAAGGTCCGCAAGGCCGACCCGGTCGACCGGATCGTTCGCGGCGCCGACCGCGCCCGCCGCGCCGCCGGCGTCGGACCGACGTTCCCCATCATCGGCTACGACGATCTGAACGTCTCGCAGGTGCAGACCCGCATCAAGGACCTCTCCCGGCCCGAGCAGCGCAAGGTGCTCAACTACGAGCGCAAGCACGCCAACCGGAAGTCGGTGGTGGGAGCGCTCGAGAAGTCCCTGGCCTGAGTTTCTCGGGGGGTCCGCGAGGTAGCGCGCCGGTCGCCGGCCGTCAAGTGGCGGCGGTTCGTATGTAGTCGTCCGTGGGCGTGGGCGGCGCCACTTGACTGCCGTCACCCGCCGCGCTATTCGCAGTGATCGGGTCGCACACGTGCGCCCCGCACTTGAGCAGGTGCTCGTCGTCCGTGTGGCGGGCACTTTCACCCACGCGCCGCGTCGGTCGCTACGGGTTGCACGTTTTTCACCTGCAGCGGGTGCGGAACGTGCACTCTCGCCGCTGGCCCGCCCATGGTGCGAGAAATGTGGCTCTTCTGACTGATCCGTGGGGACTGGACATCGACCGCGCGCCGACGCGGGGGGCGGCCCGGTTGGACGGCCCCGTGCGTGAAAGATGTGCACCCAGAGGGCCAAAACATCGCGCTCTCCGCGCCCACGACCGTCGAGAGCCGTCTTTGCGCGACGTCGTGCACACGGAGTGGCGGCACCGTCGGCGGTCAGTCGCCACCTTCCTCCGCGATCGCGGCTCGCAACGCCTCGTCGAACCCGACCGGCTCGATCCCGAACAGCTCCATCCCCGACGGGTCGGTCACCGTGGTGTCCGTCGACAGCCCCTCGACCAGCGGCCGCGCCACCCCCGCATCGACCGGGGTGACCAGCCCGATCCAGTGCGAGGAGAGCCACGGGGTGAGCAGCGGCACCGGGATCCGTGGACGGCGCCGGCGGCCGAGCGCGTCGGCCATGCGGTCGAGCATCGCGCCGTAGCTGAGTACCTCGGGCGCCCCTATCTGGATCTCCCGGCCGCGGGCGCCATCGACGTGGAGCGAGTCGCCGAGGTAGCGCAGGACGTCCTGAACCGCGATCGCCTGGGTCGGGGTCTTCAGCCACGATGGCGCCAGCATCAGCGGCAGTCGCTCGACGAGATACCGGAGCGTCCGGTAGCTCTCCGAGCCGGCGCCGACGACCATCCCGGCCCGCAGCCAGGTGAGCGGCGGCCCCTCGTCGCGCAGGATCTCGCCGACGCGCAGCCGCGAGCGCAGGTGCGGCGAGCGCGGCCGGTCCCCGAGCCCGCCGAGATAGACCACCTGCTTGATTCCCGTGTCCCGCGCGAACCGCGCGAAATGCGTCGCGCCCTGCGCGTCGCGTGACTCGTAGGCGCCGTCCCCGCCTCGGCCCATCGAGTGCACCAGGTAGAACGCCGCGTCGTAGCCCTCGCCGATCGCCAGCAGCGATCCGGGGTCGAGCATGTCGGCGCGATGGACGGTGACGCTGTCGTCGAACCGGACCCGAGCGGGATCCCGCACGGCGACCCCGACCTCGGCGCCGCCCGCACGCAGATGGCCGACCAGCAGGCCCCCGATGTACCCGGTGGCACCGGTGACGAGCACGTTGGACATGTTGTTGAGGTTAACTCAACAGGCGATACGCGCGAGCGAGATGCTCACTCGACCGGCTCGTCGGCCGACGGCCCCGGGGACGCCCGCCATCCGCGCCACACCGCGACCGCCATGCATCCGACGACCAACCCGATCGTGATCAGCAGGCTGTAGTGGGTGATCGTGTGGGCGATGTTGACCGCGGACTGCCCGATCGCGTAGCCGAGCCCGACGATCAGCACGACCCAGCCGAACGTGCCGATCAGGTCGAGCACCAGGAAGCGCCGCAGCCGCATCCCGGTCCAGCCGGCCGCGGCGTAGATGATCACGCTCGGCACCGGCAGGATCGGCGCGAGCACGACCGCCCACGACCGCGTGCGCTCGATCAGCCGCATCGCCACCTGGATGCGCCGGCGCCGCGCGGCCCCGGGCCCGGCGAGCAGGTCGATGATTCCGGGGCCCCACAGACGGCCCGCCCACCACACGAACGGGTCGCTCATCATCAGCGTCGGCAGCGGCACGAGCAGCGCCAACACGAGCGACGCGCGCCCGATCCGTGCGAACGCGCCGCCGGCCACCAGTGACGAGGTCGAGCCGCGCAGCGCCTCCAGCAGCAGCGGGTGGCTGCCGATCAACGACGGCGTCGTGAGCAGCAGCACGAGCCGGTAGACGCCCTGCAGGATCAGCACCCCGGCACAGATCGCCTGTCGGCGGTCGAGCTGGAACTCGGGCGGTTCGGGTGGGGGCTCGGGCTGGCTCGGCGCCGTCTGCACCGCCCCAGTGTGCCGCGCGATGCTGAGCGGCTGCTTATCTAGACGCGATGGAGACCTCGCAGACGATGGCTCGCCCCCAGCGCGGCGACGAGCTGACGCTCACCATCGACTCGCTCGCCTACGGTGGCGCGGGCGTCGCGCGCACGGAGTCCGGCTACGTCATCTTCGTCTCCGGCGCGATGCCGGGCGACACCGTGCGAGCGGTCATCGGCAAGCGCAAGCGCTCCTACGCCGAGGCGCGCGCGCTGGAGATCATCAGCCCCGGGCCCGACCGGATCGAGCCGGTCGCCGACCATCCGGGCGCCCCCTGGCAGGTGCTCGCCTACGAGCGCCAGCTGGAGATCAAGGCCGAGCAGGTGCGAGACGCGCTCACCCGGATCGGCGGCTTCGACGACCTCACGCTGGAGCCGATCGTCCCCGCCGAGCAGCAGTGGCGCTATCGCAACAAGCTCGAGTACTCGTTCGGCACCGGCGGCGATGGCGAGCTCGTGTGCGGCTTTCACGCGCCCGGCAACTGGGAGGAGATCGTCCCGCTCACCGACTGCCTGCTCGCCTCGGAGGCCGGCAACGCCGTCCGGGAGCGGATCGTGCAGTGGTGCCGCGAGCAGGGGCTCACCGCGTACGACCGGCGGACCAACCAGGGCTTCCTGCGCAACCTTGTCGTCCGGGAAGGCCGGCGCACCGGGTCGCTTCAGGCGCGTCTGGTCACCTCCGACGACGCCGAAGGCCTCGACCGTGAGTCGCTCATCGCGGCAGTGGCGTCCGAGGATCTGAAGGGCCTGCTGTGGACCCGCATCGACTCCGTCGGCGAGACGACCCAGGGCGGGACGACCGAGGTCCTGTCTGGATCGACGCGCTTCCATGAGGAGATCGGCGGCATGACGTTCCGGATCTCCGCCGAGGCCTTCTTCCAGACAAACACCGAGATGGCCGACCGGCTCTACGCCCTCGCCACCGAGTACGCCCGGCCCGGAGGCTTCGAGCGGCTCTACGACCTGTACTGCGGAATCGGGACGATCGGTCTGCTGATGTCGCCGCGCGTCGCCGAGCTGTGGGGCCTGGAGATCATCGAGGACGCGATCTCCGATGCGATCGCCAACGCCCGCGCCAACGAGATCGACAACGCGCACTTCTTCGCCGGCGACGTCCGCCTGGCGCTGCGCGAGCTCGTCGACCAGGCCGGCCGGCCTGACCTGCTCGTCGTCGATCCGCCGCGTGCCGGCCTCTCGCAGAAGATCGTGCGACGGATCATCGAGGCCTCTCCGGCGCGGATCGTCTACGTCTCGTGCAATCCGACGACGCTGGCCCCCAACGCTGCGCAGCTCGTTCGCGACGGTGGCTACGAGCTCGTCCGCGTCAGGCCGGTCGACATGTTCCCGCAGACCCCGCACATAGAGTGCGTAGCGGAGCTGGTCAGACGATCCTCTCCCGCTCCGCCCGCGGCGGAGTAGGTTCCCGGCATGGACACCGCCACCCCCTTCAACGATCTGCTCAACGAGCAGGTCGCTCACGAGTTCGCCGCCCACCAGCAGTACGTCGCGTGCGCGGTCTACTACGAGTCCGAGACGCTGCCGCAGCTCGCCTCCTTCTTCTATCGCCAGGCGCTCGAGGAGCGCGACCACGCGATGATGATGGTCCAGTACCTGCTTGACACCGACGTCCCGGTGACCACGCCCGGGGTGAGCGCTCCGGAGAGCGGATTCGCCGACGTGGTCGAGCCGGTCGCGCTCGCGCTCGAGCAGGAGAAGCGCGTCTCCGAGCAGATCAGCCGGCTGGCCGCCACCGCGCGCGAGCAGCACGACTACGCCGCCGAGCAGTTCATGCAGTGGTTCATCAAGGAGCAGATCGAGGAGGTCGCGACGATGAGCGACCTGCTCGCGGTCGCCACCCGCTCCCGCGACCGGGTGATGGAGATCGAGGACTACATCGTGCGCGAGCAGTCCGGCGGAGAGTCCGACCCCGGCGCCCCGCGCGTGGCCGGCGCGGCGGGCTGATCGCCCGCAGCCGGGCTCACTAGGGTTCCAGCCACCATGCGCGCCACGGTGATCAAGGACGGGCAGCTTGTCGTCGAGGAGCGGCCCGACCCGGTCGCCGCTGACGGCGAGGTGCTGGTCCGGGTGCGCGCCGCCGGACTCAACGGCGCGGACATCATGCAGGCCGCGGGGCGCTACCCGCCGCCCCCGGGCGTGCCGGTCGACATCCCGGGTATGGAGTTCGCGGGCGAGGTCGTCGGGCGCGGTCCGCGCGCGGAGCGGTTTGAGATCGGCGATCGGGTGATGGCGATCGTCGGCGGCGGCGCGCAGGCGGAGCTGTGCGTCGTCCACGAACGGATGCTCATGGCGGTGCCCGACGGCGTCGACTGGCCGCACGCCGGCGGGTTCCCGGAGGTGTTCATCACCGCCCACGACGCCGTCTTCACCCAGGCCGGTCTGCTCGCCGGCGAGCGGCTGCTCGTCCATGGAGCGGCCGGCGGGGTCGGGACCGCGGCCGTGCAGCTCGGGCGCGCCGCAGGGGCGCGCGTCACCGCGACGGTCCGCAACCCCGACCATCGCGACGCGGTGGCCGCGCTCGGCGCCACGGTGATCGCGCCGGAGGGGTTCGGCGACCACGGGCCGTTCGACGTCGTGCTCGAGCTGGTCGGCGCGATGAACCTCGCCGAGAACCTGATGTCGCTGGAGACCGGCGGGCGGATCGCGGTGATCGGCACCGGCGCGGGCGCGACCGCCGAGATCAACCTGGGCCTGGTGATGATCAAACGCGCCCGGATCCACGGCTCCACCCTTCGCGCCCGGCCGCTGGAGCTGAAGGCGATCGCCACCCGCGCCGTCGAGCACTCCGTGCTTCCCGCGCTGGCCAGTGGCGACGTCAGAGTGCCGATCGCCGACACGTTCCCGCTCGAACGGGCCGCCGACGCCTATGACCGCTTCCGCGCGGGCGCCAAGTTCGGCAAGATCGTGCTGCTCTCGGGCTGACCGAAAGGGGCGCCGGCGGGCGCGATGGAACAGAATCGGCCCAACCGGCCAATTAAGGGGTATGAGGCCGATCAGAGGGGTGAGCGACGCGGCGGTGATCCGCGCCTCCTACCTGCACCCGCCGTCGTTTGAGACGGTGTTCGACCGCCACTGGGCAAAGGTCCACCGCTATTGCGTGACCTGCGTCGGCTCGCCCGGCATCGACCTCGCCGCGGAGACCTTTGACGTGGCGTTCGACCACCGCCGCCGGTACGACGGCGGCGACGATGCCGCTCCGTGGCTGCTCGGGATCGCCCGGAACCTCGTCCGTGAGTGGTTCAGGCGCTCGGCCCGGGCGGACCGCGGGCTGCGGCGCTGCGGTCCCGAAGTTCCGCTCGACCCGCGTCACGGCCAGCTCGAACGCATCGAGGCCGAGCGGTTCGGCCGCGCGCTCGCCCGAGTGCTCGAGCGGCTGAGCCCGTCTGAGCGCGACACGCTGCTCCTGCACGTCTGCTCCGACCTGGGCGAGGCGGAGCTCGCGCGCGCCACCGCGGTGCCGCTGATGACCGTCCGCTCGCGCATGCAGCGAGCCCGGCTGCACCTGCGGGCACAGCTCGGGCTGCTCCGCGGGTCGTCGAGCGATGGGGACCGCGCCGACCTCGACTGGATCGCGGCTGCGCTTCCCGACGTCCCCGCTCCCGACGGCGCGAGCACCGAGCGCGCCCACGCCGCGCTGCGCGGACGCCTGGCGGCGGTGCCGCGGCTGGTCGGCGCCGACGGCCTGGGCACCGCTGCGGCAGCCGGTCGCGGATAGAACGCGGACCTAGCCCGCTGTTACGATGCCCGCGCCATCCTCCTCTACGACAACGCGATCTCGGGCAACTGCTACAAGGTCCGCCTGCTGCTCACCCAACTCGGGATCCCGTTCGAGCGGCGAGAGCTCAGCGTGATCGACCGCTCGGACCGGGCGGAGATCCTCGGCGAGCTCAACCCGGGGCTCCGCGTCCCGACGCTCGTGCTCGACGACGGCCGTCCGCTCGGCGAGTCCGGCGCCATCCTCGGCTACCTCGCGCGCGGGACGGAGTTCTGGCCCGAGGAGTCGTACGAGCACGCCCAGACCCTGCAATGGATGTTCTTCGAGCAGTACAGCCATGAGCCGCACATCGCGGTGGCGCGGTTCTGGGCGCACGCGGGGATCGCCCCGGGCGACGAGGAGCGCGCGGCCAAGCTCCGCGCCGGGGCCGCCGCCCTGGACGCGATGGAGCATCACCTCGCGACGCGGCAATTCTTCGTCTCCGAGTGCTACACGATCGCCGACATCGCGCTCTACGCGTACACCCATGTCGCGCCCGAGGGCGGCTTCGCGCTCGAGCCCTATCCCGCGATCCGCGCCTGGATGGAGCGCGTCGCGGCCCAGCCGAACCACATTCCGATCACCGCCTGAACGAGGACGGTCAGTACGGAGGCAGGTCCTCCCACCACTGGCCGAGCACCTTGAACGCCGACCAGAAGTCCCGCTTGGCGTCCTCGTCGTCCAGCGAATCGTCGATGTTCGGGACGTAGAGCGCCTCGATCGACGGGGTCAGCCGCTGCAGCCGTCCGGGCGTGGCGGTGAGTGGGCGCGCCAGCGGCACCTCCAGTTCGCCCAGCACCGTCAGCGCGTCCTCGCCCATGACCACGATGATCTTCGGGCGCACGATCGCGAGCTCCTCGAGCAGCCGGCCCACGCAGGCGACGTCCGAGACCCCATCCCCGCCCTCCCCGAACACCGGGCACTTCACGCACAGCGTCCCGTACACCGCGAGCGGATCGATTCCCAGCCGCTTGAGCGACTTCATCAGCGCGTTGCCGCCGCGCCCGTAGAACGCGACGCCCTCCTCGACCTCGGATGGGAGGGCGGAGTGCTTGAGCAGCATGATGTCGGCCTGGGGGTGGCCGGAGCCGAGCACGGGCATCAGCTGCCCGCGCGGGCAGTGCTCGCACTCGGACAGGCGTTGGGCAAAGGAGTTCAGCTCGCGGATCGCACGCTCGAGGTACTTCTCGCGAATCTCGTCATCGGTGGCGGGCACGCTCGCCTGATTGGCGGTCCGGCGGTCTTGTCCTTGACGCTGCATCAGGACTTGCGATGCGTCGCCCTTCGGACACGCCGTTCGCGTGAGGCGCGGCGTGCCCCCGGTGGCATCGCCTTCGTCTGCAGGAACTTCAGCGCCTGGACGTAGAGCAGCGACGCGGGGTTGCGGATGATGTCGGCGTCGCGCAGCGACTGCAGGAACTCGTCGGGCCCGTCGAACGCACGCATCCGGATCCGCACCGAGCCCAGTCCCTGCGGCACGTGGGCGTCAGAGCCGGCGCCGGCGATGATCCGGTACTTGGCGGCGAAGCGGACCGCCTCCTCGTTGAACTCCGCGATCGCCACCCGCGGGTTGAACACCTCGATCGCGTCGACCTCGTCGATCACGCCGAGCAGGTGCTCGTAGTCGGGGACGGCGTGCATCCGGTCGAACGGGTGCGGAACATAGACCACACCGCCCTGGCGCTTGATCTCGGCGATCGTCTCCTGAAGCGTCATCCCGCGCGGGATCTTCTCCTCGATGAACAGGCCGATCACCTCGCCCTGCTCCGCGGTCTTGACCTCCTCGCCGACGATCACGCGGATCCCGGAGGCCTTGGCCCGCGCCTCGAGCGCACCCGAGATCTCGTTGTGATCGGTGACCGCGATCGCGCCCAGCCCGCGCTGAGAGGCCTCGGCCAGGAGCACCTCGACCGGCGTCGCGCAGTCGTAGGAGTGATCGGTGTGCATGTGCAGGTCGACGTCGATCAGCGGGCGCTCGGCGAGCCGCCCGCGCAGCTGCGCGCTGCCCTCGGTCGAGTGTCGGCGTGCCACGAGCTCTGAGTAGATCGCCTCGTGCTCGCCCGCCACACGCTCCCAGCTCAGCTCGCGGCGCAACCTGGCCTGGAACTCGGCGCCACGGCTGCGCGCGGCGGGATCCCCGAGCAGACGCGCAAGCTGGGCCCCGAGCGTCTGCACCTCGCCGGGCTCGAACAGGAGGCCGCGCTCGCCGTCGGCCAGCACCTCCTCGTAGACCGGCAACCGCGGGGCGACGCAGGCCAGGCCGGCGCCGAGCGCCCGCAGCAGCGTCCCCGGCGTCGGGCGCAACCCCTCGGAACCGAGCACGAACACGTCCGCGGCCGCGAGCACCTCGGGCGCGCTGGTCGTCTCCGCGTCGAGGAACGTGACGCGCTCGCGCAGGGTCCGCGTGAGGGTCGCCGGCGGCGGCAGCGGACGAGGAGACCAGACCGTCGCATGCCAATCGGCGTCCTCGGGCAGCAGCCGCAGCGCGCGCAGGAAGGTGCGCAGCGCGGGCCGCTCCTCGGTGGCCAGCATCACCAGCTCCGGGGTCGCGTCCGCCGATCGCGGCGACGGGCTCTCCGCGAGCGCGTCGCTGCCAGGCGGGATCACGCGGTAGTCGCCCGGGAAGAACGTCTGCAACAGGTTCCGGGTCGCCGCATAGCTTGCGGTGCGGGCGTCCATGCGGCTGAACAGGAGCCGTACGAGCGGGCGGGTGAGCTGGGTGGAGAGGATCCGCTCGGTGGGGGAGTGGAACGAGCCGACGGTGAGCGAGCGCGAGTGGCGCAGGGCGACGCTCGAGGCGCTCGGCGCGAACGGCTCGTGGACGTTGACGATGTCGAGCGGGACCGAGGTGAGCGTGTCCTCGATCGTGCGCGCGACATCGACCGGCAGCGACGCGGCTCTGCGCCGGTTGGGCGCGAACTGGAGAACCTCTCCGACGCCGAGCACCCGCACCCCTGGCTCGGCCACCAGTGACTCCGGGGTCTGGCGGACGAGCCGCCGGGACTCGCGGACGAGCTCGTGGTCCTGGGAGGGCGCGATGATCAGCACGCGGTGCCCGCGCGCCGCGAGCTCCTCGGAGATCTGCGCCACATAATGGTTGACCTCGCCCGAGACCTCCCATGCGAACGGTGTGACCTGCGCGATCGCGAGCGGTTCGGTGAGCGCCGCAGCCGGTACGGGCACGCTGTGATCTTAGGCGGCGCCCGCGGACGGTCGCCGTCTCGTTCCTAGAATCGCCCCGTCCGTCGACCGAGGAGCCGTGTGGGGACCCCGACCAGATCCGCTGATTCCGCCGCCGCGCGGCTGAGCCCGCTCGCCGCCCGGCGGATCGCGCTGCGCGCACAGGGGTTCGGCCGCCCGCGTGCCGGCGCCGGCGGCCCGCAGGCCGACTCGGCGCGCATCGCCGCGCTGGTGCGCCGGCTCGGGTTGCTGCAGCTCGACTCGGTCAACGTCTTCCTGCGGGCGCACTACATGCCCGTCTTCTCGCGCCTGGGGCCGTATGACCCCACGGTGCTGGATCGCCTCGCCGGACACACGCGGGGGCGCCTGAACCGCCGGCTGGTCGAGTACTGGGCCCACGAGGCGTCGCTCGTCCCGATCGAGACGCACCCGCTGCTGCGCTGGCGGATGGCGAATCTCGACGGCGCCTGGGGCTCGATGCAGCGGATCCTCGACGAGAACCCGACGCTCGTCGCCGACACCCTGCAGCTGGTGCGCGACCAGGGACCGATCCGCGCCGGCGACACGGGCTTCTCGCGGGGGGTGCCGGCCGCGGGCCAGATGTGGAACTGGCACGACGGCAAGGTCGCGCTCGAGCACCTCTTCTACACCGGCCAGGTGATGGCGGCCCGGCGGATCAACTTCGAGCGCCACTACGACCTGCCCGAGCGCGTGCTCCCCGAGGAGGTGCTCGGCGCCCCGACGCCCACCCGCCAGGACGCCCAGCGTGAGCTCGCGCGAATCTCGGCGCGGGCGCTCGGCGTGGCGACCGAGCCGGACATCGGCGACTACTTCCGCCTGCCCCGCGCCGACTCCAAGGCGCGGGTCGCCGAGCTCGTCGACTCCGGCGAGCTGCTCCCGGTCGCGGTGCGCGGCTGGGAGGCGCCTGCCTACCTGTGGCACGAGGCGCCGCGCCCGCGCCCGGTGCCCGGTCGCGCGCTGCTCTCGCCGTTTGACCCGCTCATCTGGTTCCGGCCCCGCGCCGAGCGCCTGTTCGGCTTCCACTACCGGATCGAGATCTACGTGCCCGCGCCCCAGCGCGTCTACGGCTACTACGTGCTGCCCTTCCTGCTCGACGGCGAGCTCGTCGGCCGCGTCGACCTGAAGTCCGACCGCCAGACCGGGGTCCTGCGCGTCCAGGGGGCCTTCGCCGAAGAGGGCGTCGACGTCGACCGGGTGAGCGCCGAGCTGGCCGGCGAGCTCTCCACCGTCGCGGTCTGGCTCGGCCTGGACGGCGGGGTGCAGGTGGCGGGCCGCGGCGATCTCGCGCCCGCGCTCGCTGACGCGCTGCCACGCTGCCACGCTGACGCGCTGCCACGCTGACGCGCTGACGCGCCGACGCGCCGACGCGCCGACGCGCCGACGGCGACCCGCTCAGGGGGCCGCCGTCACGCGCACGACGAAGGTCACCAGCCGCTGCCGGAGCCGCCCGACGAGGTGGTCTTCTTCGAGGAGCTGCCGTGGGTGATCGCGGCGCCAGATGCGCCCACCAGCCACCACTTCGCTCCGAAGTCGTTGCTGCCCTGCCCGGTGGTCGTGCCGCGATGCCTGTCGCCGGCGAAGTAGTACAGCGGGTGGCCGGCATAGGTCACCTGCCGCTCGGAACCACGTGCGATCGTGCCGATGTCGCTCGCCTTCACGCCGCTTCCGGCCGACGGCTTGGTCTTGACCAGCAGCGGCGGCCACGCCGCGGCGCAGGCCCCGCTGCAATGCGACTTGTTGTGAGAGTCGGCCACCCACAGGTAGAGCGCGCGTCCCCCGGCGCCGGCCAGGTAGCGGCCGTCCTTGCCGGAGACAATCGAGATCTGGAGCGTGTTGTCGGAGGCCGGGGTGCCGCTGGCGGACGCCGAGCTGTTCGCGTGGCCGCTCGAGCCACAGGCGGCGACCAGCGCCGCCACGCCAACCGCGGCGATGCTCGCGCCGGCCCTGGTTGCGATCGTTCTGGTCTGGATCATCGGTGAACTCCCGTCAGGTCGAAGAAGGTGGGTCACCGATCAAGACCCCGGACGGCGCAGATCCTTCCCGAAGTCAGTGATTAACGACAACGCTGGGCACCAAACAGCACCCCTGGCGCCGTTCGATGCCCAGCTGACGAGCCCCGCGTCAGGCCTTCGTAGCCGCGCGGGTCCGCTTGACGGCGGGCTTGGCCTTGGCGGCCGTGCGGCTGCCGCGCGCCGGAGCGTCCTGCTTGGCTGCGGCGACGACGCCCGGCTTGCGCGCGTACTTGGTGATGAACTTCTCGGTGAGCTCGCGGGCCTCGCCGTCCGGACGCTGATGCATCGGGGACTTCATGAGGTAGGAGCTCGGGCCGTCGAGCTGGCCGGAGAGCCCGCTGTTCATGGCGAGTTTGCAGCAGCGCACCGCGTCGGTGACGATGCCGGCCGAGTTCGGCGAGTCCCACACCTCGAGCTTCAGCTCGGCGGTGAGCGGCACGTCGCCGAACGCCTGGCCCTCAAGGCGGATGTGGGCCCACTTGCGGTCGGTCAGCCACGGCACGTAGTCCGACGGGCCGACATGGACGTCCTCGGGCGGGAGCTCGTGGCCCATGATCGAGGTGACCGCGTTGGTCTTGGAGATCTTCTTGGACTCCAGGCGCTCGCGCTCGAGCATGTTGAAGAAGTCCATGTTGCCGCCGACGTTGAGCTGGCTGGTGCGC
>DATJTS010000060.1:0-35291 GCA_035503035.1 Solirubrobacteraceae bacterium | reverse complement strand
CGTGGGGCGTGCCCACCCTGGGCTACCGCACCCGCAAGAAGGGCAAGAAGTCCGACCAGTACATCGTGCGCGGCCGCAGAAGGGGTAAGAAGCGATGAGTCGTTCCAGCAAGAAGGGCCCGTTCGTCGAGGAGCGGCTGATGGGTCGCATCGAGGCGATGAACAGCTCGGGTGAGAAGCGCATGATCCGCACCTGGTCACGCACCTCGACGATCTTCCCTGAGATGGTCGGGCACACGATCGCCGTCCATGACGGTCGCAAGCACGTGCCTGTGTTCATTTCTGAGTCGATGGTGGGACACAAGCTCGGGGAGTTCGCGCCCACGCGGCTGTATCGCGGGCACGCGGGGACGGGTAAGCGGCGATGACTGAAGAGCCCGAAGAGAAGGTCGAGACGACCCCGGACGAGGCCCCCGCTGCCTCCGACGAGACGTCTGCGGCCACCGACAGTTCGCAAGGGGCCTCGTCCGAGGACGCCCCGACCTCCGCCGACGCCCCCGTGGCCGAGGCGGACGCGAGCGCGGACGACGCCGAGGTTGATGAGGAGCTCGCGAGCGAGGACGCTGAGGAGGCTCCTGCCGCTGACGCCTCCGAGGACGAGCCTGAGGCTGAGGAGAAGCCGAAGGCTGCTGCGAAGCCGAAGCGGGCGGATCGGGCCGCTTCGACGCCGCGGCGTCAGCGGGAGCGCAAGGAGCGCGAGCCCGGTGCGCCGGCCCCGGTCGTTCGTGCGCAGGCCAAGTACGTTCGTTCGAGCGCGCGCAAGGCGCGGCTGGTGTGTGACCACATCCGCGGGAAATCCGTGGTCGAGGCGCGAGCTATCCTCGCTGTCACGCCAAGGGCGATTGCCCGTGACTGGAGCAAGCTGCTCGAGTCGGCGGTCGCCAACGCCGAGCACAATCACGAGCTCGTCGGCGAGGACCTGGTCGTCAAGGCGGTGCACGCCGACGAGGGTCCAACGATCAAGCGCTTCCGCCCGCGCGCGATGGGTCGCGCCACGCGGATCCGGAAGCGGACCAGCCACCTGACGATTCTGCTCACGCCGAAGGACTAACGCAACACACCATGGGTCAGAAAGTTCATCCCGAGTCGATCCGCGTGGGCTACATCCACGACTGGAAGGCCAACTGGTTCAACGAGAAGCAGTTCGCCGACTACCTCCACGAGGACGAGCAGATTCGCGACTACATCGTCGGGCGTCTCTCGCATGCCGGTCTGTCGGACATCACGATCCGCAAGAACGCCAACGAGGTCGAGGTCAACATCAACACGGCCCGGCCCGGCATCGTGATCGGCAAGTCCGGCTCCGAGGTCGACGCGCTGCGCCGTGCGCTGCACCAGATCACCGGCAAGCAGGTCAAGGTCAACATCCTGGAGATCAAGCGCCCCGAGCTCGACGCGCGCCTGGTCGCCCAGTCGATCGCCGAGCAGTTGCAGAACCGCGTCGCCTTCCGCCGCGCGATGAAGCGCGCCCTCACCAGCGCGATGCGCTCGGGCGCCAAGGGCGTCAAGGTCCAGGTCTCCGGGCGTCTGGGTGGTGCCGAGATGGCGCGCACCGAGGGTTACTCGGATGGCCGCGTCCCGCTGCACACGCTGCGCGCCGACGTCGACTACGGCTTCTACGAGGCCAAGACCACGTTCGGCCGGATCGGCGTCAAGTGCTGGATCAACAAGGGCGAGATCATGCCCGAGGGCTACACCGGCGCTGACCTGACGATCATGGACGAGCCCGCGCCGCAGCGCGATGACCGCGGTGGACGCGACGGCCGTGACGGCCGTGGGCGCGGCCGCGGTGGTCGTGGTGGCCAGGGCGGCGGTCCGGGTGGTCGTGGCGGTCAGGGCGGTGGCGGTGGCCGTGGCCGTGGCGGCCAGGGCGGCGGGGCGGGCGGGTCCGGATCGGGCGGCGGCGGTGGCCGTGGTCGTGGTGGTCAGGGCGGCGGTCCCGGTGGTCAGGGCGGTGGCGGTGGTCGTGGCCGTGGCGGCCAGGGCGGCGGCGGCCGCGGGCCGGGCGGACCCGGTCGCGGTCCCAGTGGCGGCCAGGGCCGTGGCGGCGGCGGTGGGCGCGGTCCGCGTCCGGCCGGCGGCGGAGGCCCGCGCCCCTCGGGTGATGGGGCGGGCGGGTCCGGATCTGGCTCCAACGGGGGCGGTCGCTGATGCTTTCTCCCAAGCGCGTCAAGCATCGCAAACAGCACCGCGGCCGTCGGGCCGGACTCTCGCGCGGACAGGTGAACGTCCAGTTCGGCGAGTACGGCCTGAAGGCGATCGACTGCGGCTGGATCACCAACCGCCAGATCGAGGCCGCTCGTATTGCGATGACCCGCAAGATCAAGCGTGGCGGCAAGGTCTGGATCAACCTGTATCCGGACAAGCCCTTCACCAAGAAGCCGGCCGAGACCCGCATGGGCTCCGGCAAGGGCTCGCCCGAAGGGTGGGTCGCCGTGGTCAAGCCCGGCCGCGTCATGTTCGAGCTGGCCGGCGTGCCCGAGGACCTCGCCCGTGAGGCGATGCGGCTGGCCGGACACAAGCTGCCCGTGCGCACCAAGTTCGTGATGCGAGAGGACGCGTGATGCGCGCTTCAGAGTTGCAGGACCTCACCGACACCGAGCTTGCCGAGCACCTGCAGACGGCGCGGCGCGAGCTGTTCGGTCTGCGCTTCCAGCACGCCACCGGTGAGCTGGACAACACCGCGGGGTTGCGCGCCGCTAAGAAGGAAATCGCCCGGACGCTGACCGTGGTGAGAGAACGAGAAATTGACGCTGAGAGAAATCATGGCTGACGACGAAAAGACAACTGAAGAGACCGAGGGCACGGAGGCGGCGTCGACCGCCGAGGCCCCCGCTTCCTCTGAGTCCGAAACCGCTGCTGTCGCCGGCAGTTCGCAAGGGGCCTCGGCGGACGACGCCGCCCCCGCCAGCTCTGACGCCCCGGCTGAAGAGGCGCCCGCGAGCACGCCCGCTGGTGCGGACGCGCCCGCGCCGGCTGCCGAGGCCGCGGAGCCTGTTGAGCAGCTGGCGCCCAAGGAGCGGCGCCAGCGTGCGCGGGCGGCGAAGGCTGCGAAGCGGCCGGAGACGGGTCCTCGCACGCTCGAGGAGCGTCTGGCTGACCGCGAGGCCAAGCGTGCGGTGGCCGCCAAGGAGCGCCGGGCGCGGCGCACCAAGGAGACCGCCAAGCACAAGGCCGAGGCCCACAGCCGTACCGCCACGCCGGCCCGCGAGCACGTCGCCGGTCAGCAGAAGGTGCGCCAGGGGATCGTCGTCTCCGACAAGGCCGACAAGACGATCACCGTCCGGATCGACGTCGCCCGGCGCCATCGGCGTTACGAGAAGATCGTCCGCACCTCGCGGACGCTGCACGCCCATGACGAGACCAACGACGCGCACATCGGCGACACCGTCACCGTGCGCGAGTGCCGCCCGCTGTCGCGCTCCAAGCGCTGGCGGCTGGTCGGCGTCGTCGAGAGGGCCAAGTAGCGATGATCCAGAACGAGACTCGTCTGCGCGTGGCCGACAACTCCGGCGCCCGTGAGATCCTGGTGATCCGGGTGCGGGGTGGCTCACGCCGCCGGTACGCCGGCGTCGGCGACACGATCACCGCGACCGTCAAGACCGCCAACCCCCAGGGCGCGGTCAAGAAGGGCGAGGTGGTCACCGCGGTGGTCGTCCGGACCAAGAAGTCCTACGGTCGCGAGGACGGCACCTACATCGCGTTCGACGAGAACGCGGCGGTGCTGATCGACGCCCAGAACAACCCGCGCGGGACCCGCATCTTCGGCCCCGTCGCCCGTGAGCTGCGCGATCGCAACTTCATGAAGATCGTCTCCCTCGCCCCGGAGGTGCTCTGACCATGCCCGCGCGCATCAGGACCGACGACGAGGTCGTCGTGATCGGCGGCAAGGACCGGGGCAAGAAGGGCAAGGTCCTTCGGGTCGATCCCAAGAAGGAGAAGGTCTACGTCGAGGGACTCAATATCGTCAAGCGCCATCAGCGCCCGCAGCAGACCGCCGGCGGCCAGACCGCCGGGGGTGTGATCGAGCGCGAGGGACCGATCCACATCTCGAACGTGATGCTGATCGACCCCAAGGACGGCAAGCCGACCCGCGTCGGCATCGAGGTCGTCGATGGCAAGCGGCTGCGCGTCGCCAAGCGCAGCGGGCAGCGACTGGACTGACAGGAAGAAACTGATGGCAACGGAAACCCCGGCTCCGCCGGCACGACTCAAGACCCGATACCTGGAGGAGATCCGCCCGGCCCTGATCGAGCGGTTCGGCTACTCCTCGCCGATGCAGGCGCCGAAGATCGAGAAGGTCACGGTCAACATGGGCTGCGGCGATGCCAAGCAGGACTCCAAGGTCCTCGATGCCGCGACCGAGCAGCTGCGCATGATCACCGGCCAGCAGCCGAACATCCGCCGCGCGCGCAAGTCGATCGCTCAGTTCAAGCTGCGCGAGGGCATGCCGGTCGGCGTTGCCACCACGCTGCGCGGTGAGCGCGCGTACGAATTCCTCGACCGGTTGATGTCGATCGCGATCCCGCGGATCCGCGACTTCCGCGGTCTGAACCCGCGCGCGTTCGACGGCCGCGGCAACTACTCGATGGGCGTCCGCGAGCAGATCATCTTCCCCGAGATCGACTACGACGAGATCGACCAGACGCGCGGCCTCAACATCACGATTACGACCAACGGTGCCAGCGACGAGGAGGCCTTCGCTCTGCTCGAGGCGCTCGGCATGCCGTTCCGCAAGGACGGCCGCAACCCGGCGGCCCAGGCTTAGGAGCAAGGAGAAAAGTGGCAAAGCTGTCCCAGCGCGTCCGTCAGGCACGCACCCCCAAATACCCGACGCGGGGCTACACCCGGTGCCGCCGGTGCGGCCGCTCGCGCGCCGTGTATCGCAAGTTCGGGCTCTGCCGGATCTGCCTGCGCGAGCTCGCGCACAACGGCTACATCCCCGGCATGACGAAGTCGAGCTGGTAGGCCAATCATGTCGATGACCGACCCCGTCGCCGATTTCCTCACCCGCCTGCGCAACGGCGCGCGCGCCCAGCATCACGACGTGCTGATCCCGTCCTCCAAGCTCAAGCGCGAGATGGCCCGCATCCTCAAGGAGCAGGGCTACATCGAGGGATACGAGATCTCGCCCGCCACCGCAGAACGACCTGGCGAGCACATCACCGTCGTGCTCAAGTACACCAACGACCGTAAGCCGGTGATCTCAGGGCTGCAGCGCGTCTCGCGTCCCGGTCAGCGTCACTACGTCGATCACGCGCACCTTCCGCGCATCCAGGGTGGCATGGGCACCGCGATCATCTCGACGTCGAAGGGCGTCATGACCGGCCACGAGGCTCGCCTGGCGGGCGTCGGCGGCGAGGTCGTGGCCCGGATCTGGTAGGTCTCAGCGAGCCATGTCCCGTATCGGTAGACAACCCATCACCGTCCCTGCCGGCGTTCAGATCGCGATCGAGCCCGGCCTGGTGACGGTCAACGGTCCCAAGGGCGAGCTGTCCGAGCGCGTGAGCCGCGACATGACCGTGACGCAGGAGGGCGACACGATCACCGTGACCCGGCCCACCGACCGTGGTCCGCACCGCGAGTTGCACGGCCTCACCCGCACGCTGATCGCCAACATGGTCACGGGTGTCACCGATGGCTTCGAGAAGAAGCTCGAGATCCAGGGGGTCGGCTACCGCGCAGCGCTGCGCGGCCGTGATCTGGAGCTCGCACTCGGCTACTCACACCCGATCGAGATCAAGGCGCCGGACGGGATCGAGTTCGAGGTGCCGCAGCCGACACGCATCACCGTGCGCGGCGCGTCCAAGCAGCAGGTCGGCGAGATCGCCGCCATCATCCGCAAGCAGCGCAAGCCCGAGCCCTACAAGGGCAAGGGGATCCGTTACGAGGGCGAGTACGTCGCCCGGAAGGTCGGGAAGCGAGCATGACCGTCAAGACACGTCCCGAGGCGCGCCTGCGGCGCCGCCGACGCGTGCGCGCCAAGGTGCGCGGCACCGCCGAGCGTCCGCGCATCTCCGTGTTCCGTTCCAACCGCGGCATCGCCGCCCAGCTCATCGACGACGACGCCGGCCGCACGCTGGCCGCCGTCAACTGGACCGAGTCCGACCTGCGCGACCTCGGGCCGACCGAGCAGGCACACAAGGCCGGCGAGGTGCTCGCCGAGCGCGCCAAGGCCGCGGGTGTGCAGGTCGCCGTGTTCGATCGTGGCGGCTACCAGTACCACGGTCGCGTCAAGGCGTTGGCGGAGGGCGCACGCGAGGGCGGTCTGACGCTCTAGGCGTCGACCCTCGCTACTCTCGTACAGCTCATGGCAGCCGAACGCACAGTTTCAGCTCAGGGCCTGGACCTCCAGGAGCGCGTGGTGGAGATCAACCGCGTCGCCAAGGTGGTCAAGGGCGGGCGCCGCTTCTCCTTCACCGCGCTGGTCGTCGTCGGCGACGAGCGCGAGGTCGTGGGGGTCGGATACGGGAAGGCCAACGAGGTCCCCGTGGCGATCCAGAAGGGCGTCGAGCGCGCCAAGAAGAACCTCTACCGCGTCCCCAAGCACGGGTCGACGATCACCCACCAGACCACCGGCGTGTTCGGCGCGGGCCGCGTGTTCCTCAAGCCGGCCGCGCCCGGAACCGGCGTCATCGCCGGCGGCGGCGTTCGCGCGGTGCTGGAGCTCGCCGGGATTCACGACATCCTCTCCAAGAGCCTCGGCTCCCAGAACCCGATCAACCTGGTCAAGGCGACGATGGCCGGGCTCGAGTCGCTGCGCACCCCAGACGAGGTCGCGCGGCTGCGTGGCATCTCGGTCAACCAGGTGCTGGGCCTCACCGGCGAGTCCGGGGATGGTGGCGAGGAGGGCGCGGTCCTGCCGACCGACGGCTCAGACGACGACGGCGGCACTGCCGCACCCGCCGATACCGCGGGCGTGGCATGAGCACGATCACCGTCACCCAGCGCAAGTCGCGCAACGGCTCCGATCAGCGCCAGCGCGACACGCTGCGCTCGATCGGCCTGCGCCGGATCGGTCACTCCATCGAGGTCAACGACACGCCTCAGATGCGCGGCATGCTGCACAAGGTGCGGCATCTCGTCGAGGTCCAGGAGGAGTCCGCGTCATGAGCTCCGGTGTGACCCCGAGAAAAGGTCCCGCCCGCCCGGCGTCCGAGTCGGAGACCGATGAGCGGATCGGCCTGCACAACCTCTCCCCGGTTCCCGGCTCTCGCAAGAACCGCAAACGCGTCGGGCGCGGTCACGGCTCGGGCATGGGCAAGACCTCCGGCCGCGGCCAGAAGGGCGCCGGCTCCCGGTCAGGCTCCAAGAGCCGCGCGAACTTCGAGGGCGGCCAGATGCCCGTCCACATGCGGATGCGCAAGCTGCGCGGCCCGCACATGAAGAAGTCGATGCCGTTCGAGCCGTTCCGGACGCACACCCAGGCCGTCAACCTGCGCGACCTCGAGTCCCGGTTCGACGCCGGTACCGACGTGACGCCCGAGACGCTCAAGGCCAAGGGCCTTGCCACCCGCAAGGACATCCCGGTGAAGATCCTCGCCAAGGGCGAGATCTCCAAGGCGCTCACCGTCCACGCGCACGCGTTCAGCGGCGCCGCCCGGGCGGCGATCGAGGCCGCCGGCGGCACCTGCCAGACCGTCGAGTAGCAGGGGCGCGGGGGTCCGATGCTCTCGACG
Source organism: Solirubrobacteraceae bacterium (assembly GCA_035503035.1). Lineage (GTDB taxonomy): Bacteria > Actinomycetota > Thermoleophilia > Solirubrobacterales > Solirubrobacteraceae > Palsa-465. Next base: position 27,613 of record DATJTS010000060.1, on the reverse strand, counting down.
ATCCTCGGCGCGTTCCGGATCGCCGAGATCCGGAAGAAGATCCTCTTCACCGCGATGGTGCTCGCGATCTACCGGTTCGGGGACCACATCCCCGCGCCGGGGATCAACCCCAAGGCGGTCTCCTCGATCTCGCAGGAGCTCGGGGGCAACAGCGTGCTCGGGTTGCTCAACCTCTTCTCCGGCGGTGGCCTGGGGCGGATCGCGCTGTTCGCGCTGGGCATCATGCCCTACATCACCGCCTCGATCATCCTGCAGATCCTCCAGGTCGCGGTTCCCTCGCTGGAGAAGCTCTCCAAGGAGGGCGAGGTCGGTCAGCAGCGGATCACCCAGTACACGCGCTATCTGACCGTCGGCCTGGCGTTCGCGCAGTCGATCGGCTACGTCTTCCTGTTCCGCAGCTTCCAGCAGTCGGCCGGGGTGACGCTGATCAACAACTTCAACCTCGGCAAGGTCTTCATCATCGTGCTCTCGCTCACCGCGGGCACGATGCTGCTGATGTGGCTGGGTGAGCTCGTCACCCAGCGCGGCATCGGCAACGGGATCTCGCTGCTCATCTTCGCCTCGATCGTCTCCCGCATCCCGGGCGGCATCAGCGCCTGGTGGCGCAACCCCGATCAGACGTTCAAGGTGATCATGCCGTTCATCGTGGTCGGCGTGGTGGCGGCGATCGTGTTCGTCCAGCTCGGCCAGCGGCGGATCCCGATCCAGTACGCCAAACGGGTGATCGGTCGGCGCATGACCGAGGGCGGGATGACCTACCTGCCGCTGCAGGTCAACATGGCCGGCGTGATCCCGGTGATCTTCGCCGCCTCGATCATGGCGATCCCGCCGACGATCGGCCAGCTGCTCGGCCACAACGGTCTGAACTTCTGGACCGAGCTCGCCAACTTCTTCAGCCCCGAGGGGTGGCACTACGTGCTCGGCGAGTCGATCCTCATCATCCTGATGACGTACTTCTACACGGCGGTCACCTTCAACCCGGTCGACCAGGCCGACAACCTGCGCAAATCCGGTGGCTTCATCCCCGGGGTGAGACCAGGCAGACCGACCGCCGAGTTCCTGGACCGCATCCTGGCGCGATTGACGCTGCCCGGCGCGCTGTTCCTGGCGGCGATCGCGGCCCTGCCGACGATCCTCATCAACCAGACGAGTGCCAACTTCTTCTTCGGCGGCACCTCGATCCTGATCGTGATCGGCGTTGCGCTCGACACGATGCGCCAGTTGGAGGCGCAGTTGATGATGCGCAACTACGAAGGCTTCCTCAAGTAGCAGCGCGGGGTGTGGCGGGGCGGGGATGCTCTCCGGCCCCGAGAACGCTTCTCTGTCGGCCACCGGCGCCTTGTGTCAGCGGCGGGCTGGCCTCGTCACGATGTGGCTCCGGTCACCGTTCGCGATCGGGGCCGGAGAGCATCGCCGCCCCGCCACCCGTGCGCCGCCCACCGTCGTCAGGGCCACCGGTGCCCGGCGACTCTGCGAACCTCGAGCCGCGTGGGGGGATCAAAGCGCCCAGAGTGCGGGGTCGCTCCGGGTTGGCACTGGCGATTCCCGGCCGCGGGTGGGATACTCACTAGTGGAGGAGGTGGTTGTCATTTCGTTGACCCCACGCCAGACCCACGACTCGGCCACGGCCCCCACCAGGCCGCCGGTCGGGTATGAGAAGGGGCACCGCCGCCTTCGGGCGTACGCCGACGCGAAGCGCCCGAGGCATGTCCCGCATGGCACGTTCGGCCGGCACCATCCGGTGCGGGCGGCGCTGCATCAGATCGGTCGTCTGCTGGAGACCGATCACAAGCTCTGATCCGGACCACAAGCTCTGACCCCACGCAGCCCCGAGCCGCTCGGTGCGCAGCCTGGGCGCTCAGGGTTTGCCGACCGCTGGGCATGCACCCGGGCCGCAAGGTACAGTCCCGGGCCTCCCAATGCCCGCCCAGCTCAACCTCATCCTGTTTGGACCGCCAGGCGCGGGCAAGGGTACCCAGGCCGACCGCCTGCGCCAGGACTTCCAGCTGCCGTACATCGCGACCGGCGACATGCTGCGCGAGAACGTCAAGAACGAGACCGAGCTCGGACGCAAGGCCAAGGCCTACATGGACGCCGGCGACCTCGTCCCCGATGAGCTGATCGTCGCGATGGCCCGTGATCGGCTGAGCCAGGATGACGCCCAGGACGGTTTTCTGCTCGATGGGTTCCCGCGCACGCTGCCGCAGGCGGATGCGCTTGGCGAGATGCTCGACGGGTTGGGCAGGCGAATCACCGCGGTGCTGCTGATCGACGTGCCCGACGAGGAGGTCGTGCGCCGGCTGTCCGGCCGCCGGGTGTGCGTCAAGGCCGGGCACAACTACCACGTGGAGTTCGACCCGCCCAAGCACGAGGGGATGTGCGACCAGGACGGCTCTCGGCTGATCCAGCGCGACGACGACAAGCCTGAGGTGATCGAGCACCGGCTCGCGGTCTACCACGAGAAGACCCGGCCGCTGGTCGACTACTACGACTCGCGCGGGCTGATGCGGCGGATCGACGGGACGCGCCCGCCCTCCGATGTTCACGACCACATCCGCGCGGTGATCGCCACGTTGCGGATCGAAGAGGACGTCTAGGCGCTTCGGCGACGGTTCCCACACCAGCCCCGGCCGAGAGGCTAGATTCACTGATCACATGATCATCAAGAAGACCCCCGAGGAGATCGACCGGATGGCTGCATCGGGCGCGCTGCTGGTGCGCACGATGAACCTGCTCGCCGGCAAGATCCGGCCCGGGGTGACGACGGCCGACCTTGACGCCGCGGCGGAGAAGTTCATCCGCTCGCAGGGAGCGGTCCCGACATTCAAGGGCTACCGCGGGTTCCCGGGGTCGATCTGCGCCTCGCCGAACTCGATGATCGTGCACGGCATTCCCGGGCCCTACGTGCTGCAGAAGGGCGACATCCTGTCCGTCGACCTCGGCGTGACCCTCGACGGTTGGGTGGCCGACGCCGCGCGGACGTTCCCGGTCGGCCCGATCAGCCCGGTCGCCGAGAAGCTGCTCGAGGTGACCGAGGAGTCGCTGATGCTCGCGGTACCGGAGTGCCGGGCCGGCAACCATCTCGGCGACATCGGTCACGCGATCCAGACCCACGTGGAGGCGAACGGCCTCTCCGTGGTGCGCTCGCTGGTCGGTCACGGAGTGGGCCGCGAGATGCACGAGGATCCGCAGATCCCCAACTACGGGCACGCCGGCGCCGGCATCACGCTCGAGGAGGGAATGGTGTTCGCGATCGAGCCGATGGTGACCGCCGGACGCCACGCGATCCGCGTTGCCTCGGACCAGTGGTCGATCTTCTCGCAGGACGATTCGCTCGCCGCGCACTTCGAGTTCACGATCGCGATCACCGCCGACGGACCGCGCGTTCTGACGCCCTGGCACGAGGCAAAAACCGCCGCTGCGGCAGCCTGACGGGGCCAGCGGACAGGACCGGCGGGGTTGCTAACATCCCCCGGTGCGCCCGCAGCGCATGCCCGTGCTGCTGTGCGCCCCCTTCGTCGGGGTAGCGGCGGCCGTACCGGTCTCCAGAGCCTCGACGAGGACTACAAGTCAGAAATTTCCCACCCCAAGGTGAATCCAGCATGAAGGTGCGTCCTTCGGTCAAACCGATGTGCGAGAAGTGCAAGATCATCCGGCGCCACGGCCGGGTGCTCGTGATCTGTTCCAACCCCCGTCACAAGCAGCGGCAGGGCTAGCTGCCCCTGCAAGGAGAAGCATGGCGCGAATCTCCGGGGTCAACATCCCCCTCAACAAGCGGGTCGAGATCGGCCTCACCTACATCTACGGCATCGGCCGCTCCACCTCCAACGAGCTGCTCGCGCAGGTCGGGATCGAGCCCGACCGCAAGGTGCGTGACCTGACCGAGGAGGAGGTCGTCAAGCTGCGCGACCTGATCGACAACTCGCTCACCGTCGAGGGAGACCTGCGTCGTGAGCGCTCGCAGGCGATCAAGCGCCTGCAGGAGATCGGCTCCTACCGCGGCCTGCGCCATCGCCGCGGACTGCCGGTCCGTGGACAGAACACGAAGACCAACGCCCGGACGCGCAAGGGACCCAAGCGCATGCAGGTCGCCGGCAAGAAGAAGGCAGGTAAGAAGTGAGCCCGGCTCCTCGCCGACCGCAGCGCGGCCGTCGCCGCGTCCGCAAGAACATCCCCATCGGACAGGCGCACATCAAGACGTCTTTCAACAACACGATCGTGTCGCTCACCGACCGCGAGGGCAACGTCATCGCCTGGGAGTCGGCCGGTGGTGCCGGCTTCAAGGGGTCGCGCAAGTCGACGCCGTTCGCCGCGCAGGTGACCGCCGACGCGGCCGCGCGCAAGGGCATCGAGCACGGCTTGCAGAAGGTCGAGGTGTTCGTCAAGGGACCCGGCTCCGGCCGCGAGACCGCGATCCGCTCGCTGCAGGCCGCCGGCCTCGAGGTGACCGGCGTCAAGGACGTCACCCCCCAGGCCCACAACGGCTGCCGACCCCGCAAGCGCCGCCGCGTCTGACGCGGGCACGAACCAGAACCAGAGACAGACATGGCCCGAGATACCTCACCCCAGTGCAAGCAGTGCCGTCGCGAGGGACAGAAGCTGTTCCTCAAGGGCGAGCGCTGCCTGACCGATAAGTGCGGCGTCGAGCGTCGCTCCTATCCGCCCGGCGACCACGGCCGCGGCCGCCAGAAGCAGTCCGAGTACCGCGTCCAGCTGCGTGAGAAGCAGAAGGCCAAGCGCTACTACGGCGTGCTCGAGGATCAGTTCCGCATCTACTACGGCAAGGCGTCGCGGCAGTCCGGTGTCACCGGTGAGAACCTGCTGCGGATGCTCGAGTGCCGCTTCGACAACGTCCTCGTCCGTCTCGGCTTCGCCGCCTCGCGGCGCCAGGCCCGCCAGTTGATCCTCCACGGCCACTGGACCGTGAACGGCCGCCGGGTGAACATCCCGAGCTATCAGCTGCGCGACAACGACGTGATCGCGATCCACTCCAAGGCCTCCGCCGGCAAGGTCGTCCAGGTGATCCAGGACGCGACCGAGCTGACGGGTCAGGTCCCGGCGTGGCTGCAGGCCGACCACGACGCGCTCACGGCGAAGGTGCTCCGCAAGCCCGAGCGGCGAGAGATCGCCGCCCCGGTGCAGGAGCAGCTGATCGTCGAGCTGTACTCCAAGTAGCGATTTTCAGACAGCCGCGCGAGCCCGGGGGCCCGGGCCGCGCGCGGCGACCGACACCCGCCGCCTCCCTCCCGGGCGGCCTTCAACTCGAGACGACGTTAGGACGTGTGATGCTTGATTTCCAGGTGCCCCGAATCTCCGCCGAGTCGGCGGACGACACGCGCGGATCGTTCACGATCGAGCCGCTCGATCGCGGCTTCGGCTACACCTTCGGCAACTCGCTGCGCCGCGTGCTGCTCTCCTCGCTGGCCGGCGCCGCGGTCACCAGCGTCCGGATCGAAGGCGTCGCACACGAGTTCTCCACGATCGCGGGCGTCAAGGAGGACGTGACCGACATCGTCCTCAACCTCAAGGGCATCGTGTGCCGCATGCACTCCGACGCCACCGAGATCGAGGCGCCGCTCGTCGTCACCGGCCCCGGCGACATCACCGCCAAGGACATCGACCTGCCTTCGGGCGTCGAGATCCTCAACCCGGAGACGCACATCGCGACGCTTGAGAAGAAGACCAAGCTCGAGGTGTATCTGACGATCGGCCGCGGCCGCGGCTACCGCCCGGCCGAGGAGAACAAGTCGCCCGACCAGCCGATCGGCGTGATTCCGATCGACTCGATCTTCTCGCCGGTGCGTCGTGTCGCCTACAACGTCGAGCAGGCCCGCGTCGGGCAGAAGACCGACTTCGACAAGCTGACGCTCGACATCGAGACCGACGGCTCGATCGATCCGCACGCCGCGCTGCGCGAGGCCGCGGAGATCCTGATCTCCCAGCTGGCGATCTTCACTGATGCCGATCGTGTGGTCGAGTTGCGCGACGTCAACACCGCCGGTGCCCTCGATCCCGCGATCGTCGGCGGCGCCCAGGTCGGCTCGGCTCAGCGCCCGCCGAATGCGATGGACGACATCCTGATCGAGGAGCTGGAGCTCGGGGTGCGCTCCTACAACTGCCTCAAGCGCGCCGGCATCCAGACAGTCGGGGATCTCGTCTCCAAGACCGAGGGCGAGCTCAACGCGATCCCGAACTTCGGCAAGAAGTCGATCGACGAGGTGATCGAGACCCTGCACGCGCGGGGCCTTGGTCTCCGCGACGAGTAAGCTCTCGCTGCCAGGAGCAAAGGAACCACCGTCATGCGTCACCAGCGTCAGCGCTACCAGCTCAGCCGTTCCGCGGCCCACCGCAAGTCGCTGCTCATGAACCTCTCCAAGGAGGTCATCGAGCACGAGCGGATCCAGACGACCGAGGCGAAGGCCAAGGCGGTCAAGCCCGAGCTGGAGAAGCTCATCACCCTCGCCAAGCGTGGCGATCTGCACGCCCGCCGGCAGGCGCTGTCGGCGCTCGGCCAGGACAAGTTCACCGTCTACAAGCTGTTCGAGGAGATCGCCCCGCGCTACACGGAGCGGCCGGGTGGCTACACCCGCATCCTCAAGCTCGGGCCGCGTCGCTCCGACGCGACCGAGATGGTGCTGCTCGAGCTCGTCTGAGCGAGCGATGGAGTCCGCGCGGCCCGTTCCCCCTCGGGTGGACGGGTCGGTGTCGCGGCTGCTCATCCAATACGACGGAACCGACTTCTCGGGCTGGGCCAGGCAACCGGGCCGGCGCACCGTGCAAGGCGAGCTCGAGCGCGCGCTCGGCGTCATCCTGCGGCGTGACGGACTGACCCTGACCGTCGCCGGTCGCACCGACACGGGTGTCCACGCGCTCGGCCAGGTCGCCAGCTACGCAGGCGAGCCCGCACGCGTGGACGGTCTCAACGCGGTGCTGCCCGCCGACGTCAGCGTGTTGAGCTGCGAGCCGGCGGCCGCCGGCTTCTCGGCCCGTCACGACGCGACGAGCCGCGCCTATCGCTACCGGCTGCTCACCCGCCGGGCGCGAAGCCCGTTCGAGAATCGGACGGCGCTGCATTGGCGCCAGGCGCTCGACCTCGACGCGCTGCGCACGTGCGCCGCCGTGCTTCCTGGCACTCACGACTTCACTGCGTTCACACCGACCGAGACAGATCACGTCCGGTTCCGGCGTGATGTTCTCACCGCGCGCTGGGAGTACGACCCGGCTGCCGATCATGTCGACTTCCTGATCGAGGCCGACGCGTTCATGCGCAACATGGTCAGAGCGCTCGTCGGCACGATGCTGGAGGTGGCCTGCGGCCGTCGCACGCCCGAGGAGTTTCGGACATTGCTCGACGGCCGTCCGCGCGCGGCGGCCGGACACACCGCGCCGCCGCACGGCTTGGCGCTGCTCGGAGTGGGTTACGAGAAGCGACGCGTGCTTCCCGAAAACTGAGCGATCGGCCTCCGACTGGACAGATGTTCGATTGCGCTCAAGTTCCCCAAAGCGCACTATTCCTTTACAGAAGGAGCCAGGGAAGGCGTGGGGGCGGATTTCCTAGGCCCGGGTGACGAGTCCTCATCACCCGGGCCTTTCTTTTGAGCGGCGGCGGAGCGCCTGGCAGCCGACGGCGCTCCTAGGATGAGACGCGTGCGCGTGCTCCTCACCAACGACGACGGGATCGACGCGCGGGGACTACAGGTTCTGCGGCGGGCGCTGCTCGAGGTACCCGGCATCGAGCTCGCGGTGGTCGCGCCCGACGGCAACCGCTCGGCGACCGCTCGCTCGATCACGACCCGCCGCCCGTTGATCGTGCGCGAGGTCGGGTTCGATGACGGAACGATCGGCTACGCGACGGACGGGACTCCGGTCGACTGCGTGCGCCTGACCCAGCTCGGGCTGATCGACGGCTTCGAGATCGACCTCGTCGTCTCGGGAATCAATCACGGCGCCAATCTCGGCGACGACGTGACGTATTCGGGGACGGTCGCCGCCGCTCTGGAGGCGGTCCTGCTCGATCTTCCCGGGATCGCGGTCTCCCAGCACTCGCCTGAGGGCACCACCGACCTGAGCACCGGCGACGGATTCGACTTCGAGACAACCGCGGCCTTCGCTGCGCGCATGGTCGAGCGCCTCGACGATGTCGAGCTCGCACCGCGGACGCTGCTCAACATCAACGCGCCGAGCGGCGAGCCGGAGGGCGTCCGTGTCGCAAGGCTGGGCAAGCGGGTGTACAGCGACACGCTGCGGCTCGTCGATGAGAACGGCCACGGCCGGATCTATGAGATCTACGGCGAGGCGGGAGCGCTCGAGGACGAGGCCGATACCGACCTCGCTGCCGTCGCCGCCGGGCAGATCGCGGTCACGCCCCTGCATTTCGACCTCACCGACGTTGCCGGGATGGACGCACTCGCGCGTCGTGACCTGTCAGCCCTGCTCCAGCCCGTCGCCCGCGAGCTGGGGGAGGGATGAGCCCAGGCGGCCCGGCGCCTGCCGACGGCGGGAGCGAGGCCGCGGCCCGGGCCGCCGAGCTGCGCGGCCAGCTCGAGCATCACGGCTACCGCTACTACGTTCTCGACGATCCCGAGTTGGGCGACGACGCCTACGACGCGCTGCTCGACGAGCTGCGTGATATCGAGGCCGCTCACCCGGAGCTGGTCACGCCGGACTCTCCAACCCAGCGGGTGGGGGGCGAGCCCGTTTCGGACCTGGTCAAGGTCCGCCACCCCGTCGCGATGCTGTCGCTGGCCAATGTCCGCTCGGCCGAGGAGCTGACCGCCTGGATCCAGCGGATGCGCAACCACCTCGCCCGCGAGTCGATCGAGGATCCGCAGTTCGAGTTCGTCGCCGAGCCGAAGATCGATGGGCTGGCGATGTCCCTGCTCTACCGCGACGGGGTGTTCGAGCGCGGCGCGACGCGTGGCAACGGCGAGATCGGCGAGGATGTCACCCACAACATCCGCACGATCGGCCAGATCCCGCTGCGACTGGACATGGAGGATCCACCGGCGCTGGTCGAGGTTCGCGGTGAGGTGTACATGTCGCTGCCGGACTTCGCTGCTTTGAACGAGCGCCGCGCCGAACAGGGGCTCTCGACGTTCATGAACCCGCGCAACTCCGCGGCGGGGACGATCCGCCAACTCGACCCGCGCCTTGCCTCCGAGCGGCCGCTGTCGTTCTGGGCCTACCAGGTGGGGACGACGGAGGGGATCGCCTTCGACAGCCACTGGGAGGCGCTTGAGTGGCTGCGCGCCCACCGCTTCCCGGTCCACCCCGACATCGTGCGGCTCACCGACGAGCGGGAGGTCGTGGCTCGCTGCCAGGAGTGGGAGCGGCGCCGGGGATCGCTGGATTTCGAGATCGACGGCGTCGTGGTCAAGGTGAGCCAGTACGCGCTGCAGCGACGGCTGGGTGTCGTCGGGCGTGACCCGCGCTGGGCCGTCGCCTGGAAGTTCCCACCGACCACCGCGCCGACGAGGCTCGAGTCGATCGGCTGGAATCCCGGGAAGTTCGGCGACCTGCACCCCTATGCGGTGCTCGAGCCCGTCGCGGTGGGTGGAGTGACGATCAAGCTCGCGACGCTGCACAACGAGGAGGACCTTGCGCGCAAGGACATCCGGGCCGGCGAGGAGGTGATCGTGCTGCGTGCGGGGGACGTGATCCCGCAGGTGCTCTCACCCGCCCCGCACGTCGCCGAGCGCGAAGACCGCCCGCCGCCGACCACTCCGCCCGTGCGCTGCCCGGTGTGCGAGACCCCGACCGTCAAGCCTGAGGACTCCGTCTTCACCCGGTGCCCGAACCGCGATTGCCCGGGCCGGCGCTGGCAGCTGCTCAAGCACTTTGCGGCGGCGATGGACATCGACGGGCTGGGCGAGAAGCAGGTCGAGTTGTTCATGCGTCTGGGGTGGCTGCGGACCGCGGGCGACCTCTACCGCCTCACCGCAGACCAGATCGCTGAGCAGCCGGGCTTCGGCGAGGTTTCGGCGGGCAAGCTCGTGGCCGCGATCGAGGCCTCCAAGCGCCAGCCGTTCGGCCGGGTGCTGTTTGCCGCCGGGATCGAGGAGGTCGGCTATGTGACCGGGCGCAACCTCGCCCAGCGGTTCGGGACGCTCGAGGCGCTGCTCGATGCCGATGCCGAGGCGATCGAGCAGACCCAGGGGGTTGGCCCCAAGATGGCGGCACGGATCCACGAGCAGCTCGCAGACCCGCGGATGCGGGAGTTGCTGGAGGATCTGCGCGCGGAGGGTCTCACGCTCGCGCAGGAAGGTCCGGCGCCCGGCGAGGGCCCGCTCGCCGACAAGACGCTCGTGCTCACCGGCACGCTGCCGAATCTCACCCGCGAGGAGGCGACCGAGCGGATCATCGGCGCCGGCGGGCGCGTCACCGGCTCGGTGTCGAAGAAGACGGACTACCTGGTCGCAGGCGACAGCGCGGGCTCCAAGCTGGCCAAGGCCGAGAAGCTCGAGGTCCCGGTGCTCGACGAGCCGGGCCTGCTGGCACTGCTCGCCGGCGGGGGCGCCTCCGATCAGCCGTCGTAACGGGCGACGGCGACCTCCATCCGGTCCTGGATCGGATGGGCTGCGTCCGGGTTGACCCGGTTCATCAGAAACGCGTACGCGAGCAGGTGACCGTCGGCGGCGCGGCAGTAGCCGACCACGTTCGAGACGTCCGAGAGGGTGCCGCTCTTGCCGGTGCAGCGACCCTGGGCGTAGGTGCCGCGATTCTCGTCGGCCAACGTGCCGGTCTCGCCGACGGTGGCCAGCGACTCGCGAAACGGGAGGTTCTCGCTCTGCCCGGAGAGCAACGAGACCACCTGGGCCGGGGAGGTGTGGTCGCGGTAGGAGAGGCCGGAACCGTCGATCAGATAGGGATGCAGCCCGAACTTCGCGGCGATCGTCGAGCGGACGACCGCCGCCCCGTCCGCGGTGGTCCCGCCGGACCCCGCGTGGGCGCCGATGTCCTTCAGCAGCGTCTCGGCGAAGAAGTTGTCCGAGGGCGTGTTGGTGAGCGCGATCAGCGTCGCCATCGTCGGCGATTGAACGCTGGCCAACTGGCGGGCGAGTGGGGGGGTGACACCGGTGCGGACGGTCCGGTTGCGGACGGCGATCCCGCCGCTTCGGAGCGCCGCGACCAGATCCTTGCCCGCCTGCAGCGGCGGGTTGGCGTAATACACCTCGCCGGTCGAGTCCGCCCAGTCCCGGTTGAACGACAGCGCGCTCAGCGCACCCTCGACCCAGATCGACGGCTTGTTGTTTGTCGCCGGCGTCCCCTCGTCGGAGTCGAACAGCGAGGCGTCGGCGATGATCGGGCCGGTGACCGTGCGGATGCCCTCCGCGCGCAACTGAGCCACCAGGCCCTGCACGGTCGCCCCGGTCCCGTAGGCGCGATGATCGAAGGCCGCCGAGCCGAACGTGGGATCGCCGCCGCCGCGCAGGTAGAGCGCGCCCTTCCAGGTCGAGCCAGTCTGGACGCCGCTTCCGAGCACCGAGGTGGACAGACGTGCGGTCGGACCGAACACCTGCAGGGCCGTGGACGTCGTGTACAGCTTCTCCACCGAGGCTGGGATGCGGGCGATCGTTGCGTCATGGGAGTAGAGCGTCGCGCCGGTGCTGAGGTCCTCCACCTCCGCGCTGCTGGACGCGCCGGCGGAGCGCATCCCGGCGTTGAGCGAGCGCGTGAGGCCGGCGGGGAGCTCTCCCGTGGAGCCGAGCGCGGCGGGCGCGACGCAGGCGCCGGCGGCGAGCGCGACGCTCGCGGCGAGCGCGACACGGACGAGCGCGCGGCGCACCGCGTGGGTGGGGAACAGCGAGGCCATCCGTTCATGTGTAACCGATCGCGGCGGCGAAAGCTTCGGTTTGGCCCCAGCTGCAGCGGAAGATGCTGGGAGGCGGCGTGCGGAGCCGTGTGCGCCAACCTCTAAGATCCCGTCGGCCATGGACAAGGTGGTGACGCTCACGGACTCGAGCGCACGGCCGCCGGCCGCTGGATCGGCGCGACGGCCGCGCCGGTCGGGCGCGCGTCGGCGCCGGCGTTCGAAAACGGCGCTCGTGCTCGGCGGCGGTGGTCTCACCGGCGGCGTATACGAGATCGGCGCGCTCCGTGCGCTCGATCTGCTCTCCGTCCGCCGCACGGTCAACGAGTTCGACGTCTACGTCGGCACGAGCGCGGGGTCATTCGTCGCCGCAGCGGTCGCCAACGGAGTGACGCCCGAGGAGATGATGCGCGCGATCGTGCGCGACGGACCGACCGGCTTCCCGGATGTCCGCGCGGGCTCACTCCTGCGCCCCAACTACCGGGAGTTCGCCACTCGGGGCGCGAAGCTGCCGCTGCGGTTGGCCGGGCTGGTCAGAACCCTGGCACGGGACATCGGGCAGCTGTCCGCGGTCGACGTGGTGCTCGGTCTCGCGGAGGCGCTTCCGACGGGGCTGTACACCGGCGACGGCCTGGAGCGCTACGTGCGGGAGATACTGGCCGATCCAGCCCGCACCAACGACTTTCGCGAGCTCAGCTCCGAGCTCTACCTGGTCGCGACAGACCTCGACACCTGCGAGCGCGCCGTGTTCGGCGCCGAGGGGCTCGACGCGGTCCCCATCTCACGCGCGGTCAGCGCGTCCAGCGCGCTGCCGATGATCTATAAGCCCGTCGAGATCGACGGCCACGAGTACGTCGACGGCGGGCTGGTCTCGACGACCAATCTCGACGTCGCCGTGGAGGCGGGCGCGAAGTTCATCGTCGTTGTCAACCCTCTGGTGCCGTACATCAGCGACGGCGACGCGGTGCTCGATCGCGGACGGCGGGTCTCGCGCATGGGCTTTCCGCAGATCGGCTACCAGGCGTTCAAGCTGCTCGCGCATCAGCGCCTGCACGAGCTGGCCCGGCAATGGGAGGAGCGCTACCCAGGGGTCGACATCATCCTGATCGAGCCCGAGCCCTCCGACGAGCTGATGTTCCGCACGAACGTCATGAACTTCACCTCGCGCGTTGAGATCGCGCGGCATGGATTCGAGTCGGTGACGCTCCACCTCTCCCACGAGTACCGCCGCTACAAGGAGATCTGCGCTCGCCACGGGATCGAGATCTCCGCGACGCGCGTGCAGAACGTCGTACGCCATTTCGATGCGTCGACCGAGTCGACGCGGGCGTGGCGCAAGATCCTGGAGCAGACAACTGCGACGCTGCTACGCCAGTCGGCGTCCTGAACGGCGAACGGCGGTGAGGGCGACGCCATCCCGGCGTCGCCCGGCCGGCTTACGTCATGCGCTGGCCGCCTGAGCCTGGGACGTCATCCCGCTCGGCAACTCGGCCATGCTCGAGAGAAACAATGTCTTGTCGATCTTTCCGTTGAAGATCGGGACGCCCATTTCGACGCACTTCACGATCACGTCTCGTCGCTCGAGTCCGGCTTCACGGGCCAGCTCGGTGGGCGTCAGGTGATTGGCCATCGGAATGTCTCTCCTTTGCCGCTGTTCACTACATGGTCACCAGTATTGCCTCTCTTCCGGACGGTGGCAACCCGTCTCGTCCAAACGTCCGCTCGGTGCCCCGGATTCCGGTGCTGTGTTGCCGATGATTGATCAGCGATTGTTGGTTTGAAAAGCGCTGCGTAGCGGTACCTCTGTCGTCAAGACCGGTCGACCGGTCGCGTCGGCGATAATCAGAACGGCCGGACGCGGGCACCGAGAGCCGGACCGTCCGATGCTGGAGCAGCCTTGCAGCTGACGTTCAGAGCGTCCACGCCATCTGGAATCCGCAGCGAAACCGCGCTGGTGGATGAAGCGCGGGCGGGCGACGATCGAGCGTTCGAGGAGCTCTACGCGCGCTACCGCGAGCGCATCCACGCGTTCATCCTGGCCAAGGTCCATGATCACGGGCGCGCAGAGGATCTCGGCCAGGAGGTCTTCATGTCGGCGCTGCGCCAGTTGCGCGCGAGCGACAGCGAGATCGCGTTCAAGCCCTGGATCTACACGATCGCGCGCAACGCGTGCATCGACGAGTTCCGGCGCGGCACCCGCGCCCGCGAGGTGCCGTTCGAGTCCGATGAGCTGGGGACAGGGTCAGGCGCCGGAGGTCGGCTCCAGTCCGGGCTGCCGACGCCCGCCGCCGCTGTCGAGTCCAAGCAGACCCTGGAGAACCTGCGCAGCGCATTTGACGGTCTGAACGAAACCCAGCACAAGCTGCTCGTCATGCGCGAGTTCGAGGGGCTCTCCTACGACGAGATCGGATCGCGGCTGGGGATGACGCGGCAGATGGTGGAGAGCGGCCTGTTCCGCGCGCGACGCAAGCTGGGTGAGGAGTACGACGAGCTGGCCAGCGGACGCCGATGCGAGCAGATCCAGAGCGCGATCGACGCCGGCGAGCTGCGGACCGTGCGCGGTCTCGGGATCAAGCTGCGTCGCCGTTACTCGCGCCATCTGTCCCACTGCCAGCCGTGCCGCCACGTGGCGATGATGGCCGGCGTCGACGACGCGCTGCTCAAGCCGCGCTCGATCGTCGACAAGGTCGCCGGGCTGCTGCCGTTCCCGTTCCTGCGACGGCTCATCTCGCGCGGTTCGCGCGGGGCAGGTCACCCTGCGACCGGTGGTCTGGCCGGCGGTGGCGCAGCCGGCGCCGGTGCCGGTGCGGCCGGACTGGGAGCCGGGCAGGCGGCGGCGATCGCGGCGCTGGTGATCGGCGGCGCAGGTGGCGGCCTCGTCATCGCCGACCAGGCGGGTGCGGCTCACCATGCCTCGGCGGGGCGGGTGGCGAGCGTCGCGGGCGGCGGTGGCAGCGACCGCGCGGCCATGGCCGCCGGGACCACGGCGTCCAGTCGCTCCGGCGGCGGCACGTCCGGCGGCGGGCGGGTCGCGGGCTCGCCCTCGGCGCGCGGCGCGACCGGGTCCCGCGGTGGTGGCTCCGCCGGCAGCGGGTCTGGCTCAGGTTCCGGGTCCGGAAGCGGTTCGGGGTCTGGCAGCGGTTCGGGATCCGGGAGCCGGTCCGGAACGGGGACCGGCTCGGGTTCTGGGAGCGGTTCGGGAGCGGGCAACGGGACAGCCTCCGGCACCACCCATCACCGGACCAGGACCACGTCGACCGGCGTGGGAACCACCGTGACCGGGGTGACCACGACCGCGCAGAAGACGGTGACGGGAGTGGGCAGGACCGTGTCCGGGGCCGGTAGGACCGTGAACAAGACGGTCTCCGGCGTGGGGACGACCGTCGACAAGACCGTCTCGGGGGTTGGCAAGACCGTCGAGAAGGCCGCCTCCGGAGTGGGCACGACCGTGCAGAAGACCGCCTCCGGCGTGGGTACGACGGTCAACAAGACCGTCTCGGGGGTCGGCAAGACCGTGAACAAGACGGTCTCGGGGGTTGCGCCGGGCGTCGGCACAACCGTCCAGAAGACCACCTCGACCGTCGGGACCACGGTCCAGAAGACGGCCTCGGGCGCGGGGACCACTGTCAACAAGACCGTCTCCGGGGTGGGCACGACCGTGCAGAAGACCACCTCGACCGTCGGTACCACCGTGCAGAAGACCACCTCGGGCGTCGGCACGACGGTGCAGAAGACGACCTCCGGCGTGAGCACGACCGTCCAGACGACAGTCTCCGGCGGGACCGGCGGCGGCTCGGGCTCAGGCACGACCTCGACCTCCACGACAACCTCGACAGCCACCAACCCCGTCTCCACGCTGCTCGGCCCGATCCTGCCCTGACGATCCGGCCGCGCCACCCGGTCGGCGTCGAATACACTCAGGTCATTCGGGGCGTGGCGCAGCCTGGTAGCGCGCACCGTTCGGGTCGGTGAGGTCCCCGGTTCAAATCCGGGCGCCCCGATTGCCGGCTCTGCCGGCGACAGACATGCGAGAGCCCGCCCCCGCCGGCGGGCTCTCTGCGTTCGCGGCGACCTGAGGAGGAGGACAGCATCTCCACGCCATCACGCAAGCCGAGTTCGGCCCGAAAGCCTCCCGTGCCGTCCGACAGCCACGCCGAGATCGAGGATTGGATCCGCCGCGTGATGCCCGACCTGCATCCGATCGTCTCGCGGCTGGACGAGTTGATCCGCGAGGCGATCGACGGGCTTCAATACGGCGTGAAGGGGAAGAGACCGCACTATGGCTTGCCCGAGCTCGGGTGGGTGATCCAGCTCGCCGCGTACGACGTCTCGGTCAACGTCGTCTTCTTCGGCGGCGCGGACTTCGCGTCCCCGCCGCCGCTGGGGAGCACCGGGCGAGAGCGCTATGTGAAGGTGAGAACGGTGGCCCAGGTGGAGGAACCGGCGATGCGCGCCTGGCTCGCCGAGGCGGCCCGCGTGCCCGGTTGGAGATGAGCCCGCCGGCGGGCGTCGGTGCCGTCCGGACCGGTCAAGCGCTCATCGCCGCGCAGGCTCGCGATGGAGTGCGGAGTCAGTCCTCGGACCAGCCGGCGCCGGTGGCCTCATACTCGTCGAGCCGAGCCTGCATCAACGAGCGGCACAGCTCGACCGGGACATCCCGGTCGTACGGGAGCTTGATGAACCCCGCGCCTGCGTCGTAGCCGGCCGCCTTCACCTCGGCTGCATGCGAGGCGAAGAAGCGGGGCGGAAACCGCAGCGAGCAGTGGTGCTTGAAGTTCTGAAGCATCCACAAGCTCGTGTTCTTCTCGCCGCGGACGTAGACCGGAAGGTTGTACTTCAGCGCCTCGCGCGCCTCCGGTGCCGTGGCGAGGCTCAGCTCGCGCAGCTCCTCCAGATGCGGTCTCTGCACGGGCGCCAGCTTGTCGAAGAAGTCCTCGACGCTCGTGCGCTTCGGCATCGGCATGCGTTGCAGCCTACCGGCCGCCGGTCGCCCGGGAGGTGTTGCCGGCTCTCAGGCGTCGAAGCGGGATTGGTGGGGAAGCAGCGGAAGCGAGAGCCGCCAGCGCACGGCGGCGAGCCGAACCGTGAAGCAGGCGCCCGCCCCGAGTACCGCGTAGATCCAGTCGTGAGCTCCGCCCGCCGGCGCGGCAACCGCGACCGAGGAGCCGATCAGCGCCGGCACGGCATAGAGGCCGGATTGCAGGACGCGGGGAACCTCGCGGAGGATGAGATCACGCAACATCCCGCCGCCGACGCCACTGATCGCGCCGAGGATGATCGCCTCAGGAACCTCGAGGCGGTACTGGCGCGCGATCGCCGCGCCGGTGACGCAGAACAGGCCGAGACCGGCCGCGTCGAGCACGTCGATCAGGCTCTGCATCCGCTCCAGCCACGGGAACGTGATCAGTGCCACCAGGCCGGCGGCGCCGAGCACGGCAAGGTAGACGGGGTCGCGGAAGGTCGCCGGCGGGCGGCCGATCAGCACATCGCGGATCACGCCGCCGGCCAGCCCGACGACGACCGCCATCACGAGCACGCCGAAGCCATCAAGCCGAGCGCGGATCCCGGCGAGCGCTCCGGAGAGACCGAACACGAACGTCCCGACGAGGTCGAGCACGAGGATCGCCGTCGGGTCGAAGGTCCGCAGCAGCGTCGGCGTCACCGTCGCGAGCATGCTCACGGCCGTCCCTCAGACGCGAAGCGCAGCCTCGCCAGGCCGTCCCGCAGCGATTCCTCCGCGCGCGTGATCGCGCTCTCGGGCAGCGCGCTGAGCGCGACGCCCCCGAGGACGGCGACGGCGCCGGCGAACTGCGGCAGCCCGGCGGCGTTTCCGAAGGCGACCCAGCCCACGGCCGCGCCCACCAGCGGCTCGAGGTTGACGAACGCGCCGGCGAGCGACGCGGAGACGTGGACCTGTCCGCGGGCGAACAGCCAGAACGGGAGCAGCGTCCCCGCGACGGCGAGCGCCGCCAGTGCGAACACCGGCTCGGCGGGCATCCGTCCCGCCGCGGCGAGCGATACTCCGCCGTGGAGCGCCGCGAACGGCAGCGCGGCGAGCGAAGCGGCGCCGAACTGAACCGCTGTGACCGCGGCGGCATCGCGACCCTCGAGCAGTCGTGGCTGGAGCACGATGAACAGTGCGGAGATGATTGCCGAGGTGAGCACGAGCGCATCGCCGGCGTCGCTTGAGCCGGCGCCACCGTGGCCGGCGATCAGCGTGATACCGAGCAGCGCGAGCCCGTAGCCCGCCCAGGCCATCATCCCGGTGCGTGCCTGTCGCATGCCCGCCGCGATCAGGGCGGCGATCATCGGCACCACGCCGATGATCACCGACGCGTGACTGACCGAGGTCAGCGCGACGCCCGAGTTCTGCATCAGGACGACGCCGCCGAAGCCGATCGCGCCCGCGGCCACAACGCCCGGGGTCAGCGCCGCGCGCAGCCCGCGACGGCCCACGAACGCCAGCACTGGCGTGGCGAGCGCGAACCGTGCGACGGTCAGCCACGCGGGCGTCAGCCAGGCGAGCGCCAGCTTGGAGAGCGGCACGCTGAGCCCCCAGAGCACGCCGGAGGCGGCGAGCGAGAGGATGGCTGTGCGGCGGGAAGAGGTCATGACGTTGATCTAAGCCCTCTATCGGCGGACCGCCGTCACACATTTGACTCTTTTCGGCAAGTGCGATGGAATATTTCGTCAAATGACCGTTCAGCTTGATTCTGTTGATCTGAGACTGCTCGATGAGCTCCAGCGCGACGCCGATCGCACCAATGTCGAGCTCGCCCGACTCGTCGAGCTCTCTCCGGCGGCGACCCTGCACCGCGTCCGGCGCCTCAAGGAGTCCGGCATCGTCGACGGTGTCGTCGCCCGGCTGAACCCGGTCGCCGCCGGGTTCCCGCTGCAGGTCTATGTCAGCGTCGTGCTCGACGCACACGACGACGCCAGCCACCGCCGGTTCCGGGCTGCGGTGCGTGACATGCCGGAGGTGATCTCCGCGGACTGGGTGACCGGCGAGACCGACGCGGTCCTCGTGATCGTCGCTCGCGAGGTGGCGGAGCTCCAACGCGTGCTTGTCCGGCTCTCCACACGCGGTGGCGCGTCCCGGGTGACGACACTGCTGCGCCTCGAAGAGCTCAAGCCGGCCTCGCCGCTGCCGCTCAGCGTTGCGCGCTGACCCCAGAAAGCACGAAACCCCCGCCGGGGCGGGGGCTTCGCGCGAGGAGAGGAGGAGAGTGCTGTCCGCATGCGGTCAGCTGATCCTCATATCGGCAGGTGCGCGGCGAGACTTGAGCCTTCTGGGCCAGAATCCGTAGCCTCCCGCGCCATGCACCGGATCGAATTGGCCGACCATGACGTCGTCGGGCTGCGAGCGGACAATCCGGGCCCGCTCACCCTGAGCGGGACCAACACCTGGATCGCCGGCACCGGGCCGGCCTGGCTGATCGACCCGGGGCCGGCGCTCCCCGCGCATCTGCAAGCGTTGGGCGACGAGCTCGAGCGCCGGGGTGGTCTCGGTGGGATCGCGCTCACTCACGACCACGCCGACCACAGCGAGGCAGTCGCGCCGCTGCGGGAACGGTTCCCGGAAGCGCCGCTGGCCGCCGCCAGGGGCAGCGTCGACCGGCGGCTCGGCGATGGCGAGCATTTCGGGCCGCTCGAGGCGCTCGCGCTGCCGGGCCACGCTCCTGATCACCTCGTCTACCTCAGCGGGCGGGTGGCGTTCAGCGGCGACGCGGTGCTCGGCGAGGGCAGCGTGTTCGTGGCCGCGGACCCCGGAGCGCTGACCGGCTACCTGGAGGGGTTGCGGCGCCTGCGTGACCGCGACCCGGCGATGTTGTGTCCGGGGCACGGTCCGGTGATCGACGACCCACGGGCGAAGATCGATGAGTACCTCGCGCATCGCCTGGAGCGCGAGCGACGAGTGGTCGTCGCACTCCAGGCCGGCGCTCGCACCGCCGATCAGCTACTCGACGCGGCGTGGAGCGAGATCGACCCGCGCCTGAGACCGGTCGCCGCGATCACGCTCGCGGCGCATCTGGACAAGCTCGAGGCTGAGGGCAGGTTGCCGTCTGGCGTCCAGCGCCCCGACCTCACCGGAGCGTTCCAGGCCCCCTGAGACCGGCGGCGTTCAGCGGCTCGCCGCGGCGCCGTCGCCGAGGCCCGCGCTGTGACGGCCCCGTAGCGGTCCGCCGCCGGAGCGGGCCGGGCGGAGCGGAACGAGCGTCGAGCCGCCGGTGCGACCGTTGCGGGCCGCGGTCGTGGCGGCGGAGGTGCTGGTCGGGGGGCTCGCGCCCGGCGTCGTCTCGGTCGAAGTGGGTTCGCCCGATCCGGATGTCCCCGTCGTCGGGATCGTCGACGTCGGCGTCGTGGCGGTGGGGTCGGTGGTGACCGGCGTCGTCGCCGTCGGTGCCGTGGCGGTGCCGGTCGTCGTCGTCGCCGTCGTGGTCCCGGTGGTGGTCGTGGCCGTCGTCGTGGTCGTCGTCGCCGTCGTGGTCCCCGTTCCCTGAGTGGTCGCAGTCGACGACGACGTGGTGCCGGCGGTGAACCCGCCCCGGGGCCCGAGCACGGTCGTCCCACCGGGAGCCCGCTGCAGCCTGTGGCCCGATTGCTCACCGGTGACAGCGAGGTTCGACGTCGTCGCCGGAGTGATCGCCGCACTCGGGGTGGAGCCGTGTGCCGCGACCTGCGACCCGCTGGTGGCGGCGGCGCCGCTCTTTCCGGGGGCGGAGCGCGACGGGGTCGGGATGCTCGCCTGCGCCATGCGTGCTGCCGTGTGGTGGTGCGCGGTGCTGGAGACCTGCTGGATGCCGATCGCGCTGCCCGCCGCCACCACCGTGGCGGCGATGATGGTGACGACATGGCCCGTGCCGGCCGCGGCCAGTGCGCCGCCGCTGGCCACCACCGCGCCTCCTCCGGCAACCGCGGCACCGGTGGCCGCGCCCCCTCCGGCGGCCGCGGCCGTGGAGCCGGCTGCCGCGCCGGTGGAGCCCGCTGCGGCGGCGGTCGAGCCGGCCGCTGCGCCGGTCGAGGAGCCGGCTGCCGCGCCACCCCCTCCCAGGGAGCCGATGCCGAGCAGCTTCGCCGCGAGCCCCAGAGGACCGAGCGCGGGGACGAGCAGCGCGAATCGACGGCTCACCCCATGGACCTCTTTGCGGAACCGCCGGCACTCGGAGCAGTCACGCATGTGCCGGCGGGCACGTCCGCTGGCGCGGACGCCGCGATCGTGGGCGACGATCAGGTCCTCGCGAATCGACGAGCAGTCGGTGTCACGGGCGTCGCTGGCCTGGACCAGGCCGACCCGCGCGCGCACGAGCAGCGACTTGACCGCGGGCACGGAGACGCCGAGCGCGCCGGACAGATCCGCATAGGGCATGCCTCCGAGCTCACGCATCAGCAATGCGGAGCGCTGCTGGTCGGGCAGTCGCTGGACATCGGCGATCAGCCGCCGCAGCGCCTCGCGTTGTTCGGCTCTGAGATGCGGGTCGGCGTGGATGCTCTCGCCGAGCTCGTCGACCGCCTCCACGGCGATCGCCTGCGGCCTGCGCAGCTCGTCGATGCAGCGGTTGTGCGCGATCCGGTACAGCCAGGCGCGCAGCGCGAGCTCGCGCCGATTGGTGCGCAGACCGGCATAGGCGCGCACGAAGATCTCTTGGACGACGTCCTCGGCGTCGGCCGATCCCGACGACAGCATCTGTCGGGCGTATGCGTGCATCCGCGCCCGGTAGCGGTCGTGGATGACACGGAATGCATCCTCATTGCCGGCACGGAACAGCGAGACGAGCTGTTCGTCAGGGCGCAGCCGCAACAGGGAGACCCCTAGGCCAACCCGGGCGCGCGCCAATCCGACCGATGCTGGGAGAGCGGAGGCTTCCACGGGATCTCTTCGGACAATAACGCCCTTATCGGTTGAAAGTTCCGGCGCGGTACATTCACCCACCAGGATGGACGCGGCGTCGGGCATCGCATTTCCGGCCGCTTTCGGCGCCGGTGTGATCTCGTTCCTGTCCCCGTGCGTGCTCCCGCTCGTTCCGGGCTATATCTCGGCGGTCGCGGGTGGCCAGCCGGGCGAGGTGCGCCCCCGTCGAGTGATCGGCCCGAGCCTGCTGTTCGTCTCGAGCTTCTCGTTCGTGTTCATCGCGCTGGGCCTGCTCGGCGGCCGGGCGCTGCACGCCGCGCTCGTCGGCCCGGCGGCGATGAAGATCTGCGGGGCGGTCATCGTCGCCATGGGGCTGCTGTTCGTGGCCGCCCCGTTCATCCCGTGGTTGAGCCGGGAGTGGCACGTCACCGCGCTGATGGAGCGTGCCGGGCGTGGCGGGCCCGTGCTCACCGGGATCGCCTTCGCCCTGGCCTGGACACCGTGCCAGGGCCCGATCCTGGGTGCGATCAGCGTGGCAACGGCGACCTCGAGTTCCGCCGCCCAGGGGGCGGTACTGCTCGCGGTCTACTGCGCCGGGCTGGCCGTGCCGTTCCTCGTCACCGGGCTCGCGTTCGGGACCGCCACCTCTGCCTTCGGCGTCATCAAGCGCCACTACCCGATCGTCATCGGACTGGGGGGCGTCGTTCTGGTCTCGATGGGAGTGCTCATCTGGACAGGCACGTTCACCGTGCTCAACGAGACCGTGAGCCACTGGTTGCAGTCGATCGGGCTGCCCAACTTCACCAACGACACCTGACCAGCGGGGCGCGGCTCAGTCTGCGTCGTAGCCCGGCTCGCCGGGCAGCACGATGCGCGCCTGCTCGCAGGTGCCGATCACGCGTGGCTCGACCGGCTCCACGGTGAGCCCGCGGGCGTCGGCGAGCAGCTCCGTGGCGCTGCGGTAGCCCGCGATGCGCTCAAGGTGCTTGACCGTCGGGAACACGATCGCCATCTCCCCGGCGGCGGCCGCCGCGACCGCATCGGACGGCGTCAGCCAACGAGCATCGACGACCTCACGGCCGTCGACCCGGGGCTCCTGGTCGGCCGGCATCGCGGTCAGGTAGAACCACGTGTCAAAGCGGATCTTCACCGCCGTGGGGGTGATCCAGTTGGAGAACGTGACGAGCTCGGGATCGGGCCCGAGGTCGACCCCGGCCTCCTCCCGCACCTCGCGCACGGCGGCCGCGCGCAGGCCCGCCTGCCCGGTCCCGTCACTGGGATCGACCGCGCCACCGGGGAACACCCAGGCGCCCGCCATGAAACGCGCCCGCAGCGTGCGCTGCACGAGCAGCACCTCGAGTCGGCCGGTCCCGCCGCGCAACAGCAACACCGTCGCCGCCAGCCGCGGAACCGTCACCTCCCCGTCATGCATCTCCTCGTCTGGGGCGGGGCGTCCTGCGGTCATCCGGCGACCCTACAACGCCGAGTAGTCTGCGCGCGATGAAATACATGTGCGAATCGTGCGGGTTCATCTATGACCCCGAGGAGGGGGACCCGGACGGCGGGATCCCCCCTGGGACCGCGTTCGAGGACATCCCCGACACGTGGTTCTGTCCGGTGTGCGGCGCGCGGAAGCAGGACTTCACGCCCTACGACGAGTAGGCCGACTCGTCGGCGGTCTCCATCGGGGTGGTGGCTGTGACTCCGGGCGTGGGTGGTCGCGCGTCCCGGCGTCGGCCGTCAAGCAGCGCCCGCACACTTTGGTCTCCGCCGACGGCTCTGCGCTGCTCGGCTGCCGCCCCCGTGCCGCGCTGATGGCATTGATCGGGTCGCACAGGGTGCGCCCCGCACTTGGACCGGTGATCGGTCGTCCGTGGGCGTGGGCGGGGACTCTGAGCGCGTTGAGGGGCGTGGCGGCCCTGGAGGCGCTCACAGTGGGGAGTGGGGGGCGGTCGTGCGAGAACTGTGCACCACGAGGACCACGATCTCGTGCGCCCCGCCTCCGCGGCCGTTCAAGCGCCCCGGCATGTCACACCGCGATCGCCTCGCAGAACGGCTCAGCGCGTGATGAACCACCAGGCGTGCGTGAGCGTCTGCCCCCCGTCCTGCACCGTCACCCGTGCGCGATACCGCGCCCGCGGCGCGAGCGGGCGCAACGGGACGAGGATTCCACCTGCGAGGTAGGGCCCGACCGTGCGGGTGGCGGAGTCGATCCGGCGGACGGCGACCGCCCGACCGCCCGTGTGCAGCGAGGCGTGGAGGATCTGGACCGGCGCCTGCCCGATCCTGCCGGTCCGGTTGAGATAGACGAACAGCTCCCGGCCGGTGCGGCGTGATGCGGGCAGCCCGACGAACTGCACCGGCGTGAACGGCGCCTCGCGAGCGAGCTCGCTGGGCGGGACGTCGGTGGCGCCGCGAGCCGGCACCGTCGTGACCGTGTCCGGGCCGCTCCAGGTGCGCAGCATCCCGGGGAACGTGACCGCGCACTGGAAGGTACCGGTGTCGTCGATCCCGGTGACGCTGAGGCTGGGGGCGAGCAGCGCGAGCAGGTGGATCGGGGCCTCTTCCCATGGGCTGTGGCCGGGCGCCCAGCGTGCCTCGGCGAGGTCGCTGTTCAGGCCGGCCCAGGCACCGCCGGGTGAGGCGCCGGTCGCGGTCGGGTCCTCGGCGGACTGCAGCACGCCTCCGGCCGCCTCGTAGGCGTCGTGCGCGGCGCACTCCTGTGACCAGCGCGGGTTGAGCGCGACCGCCGCCGGCACCCCGTCGCGCGCCCGCTCCGCCCGCAGCCACGCGAGGTCGCGTCGTGCGTGCCGCGCCGTCGTACCCGCGGGGACCGCCGCCGGTCCGAGCGCCAGCGGCGCGCTGAGCGTCGTGGCGCCGGCGGGCACGGTGATCTGTCGCAGGTCGACGCTGCGCGCGCCGTCGAGCACGGACAGCTCGTAGGTGGCGGGCCCCAGCCCGGACAGCGTGTACGCGCCCGCGTCGCCGCTGTAGGTGGTGAAGCAGCCGGCGGTGGCGGTGCAGCTGGCCGGGGCGGAGCCGACGACCTGCGCCTGCACGCGCATGCCGGGAAGGCCCATGCCGTTCGGTTGCGTGACCGTCCCTGACACGGTCGCGGTGATCGGCGTCGGCGTGAGCGTCTCGGCGGAGGCACGCGGTGCTGCGGCGCCCGTGGCCGGCAGCGCGAGGATGGCGGCCAGCGCCAGGGCTGCGGCCGACGCGGGCGCCGGGAACCGCAACGCAGCGTGGGTGCGTCGGGGGCTCATGACTTCTGGAACACGACGCGCTGGGCAACGTTGCGCGGAACCGCAGCCATCCCCGCCGATCGCGATCGAACATAATCCAGCCCGCCCTCGCCCCTGAACCATGCAGAAAGCCCGGATGAGACCCCAGATCACGCTCGACAACTGGCAGGACCCGGACAACACCGGCTGGAGCTACCGCCACGTGCGTGAGCTGATCCCGACCGCGCGGATCCGCCGGGCAGGGAGCCCCTCACCGCTCGGCGACGCGGAGTCTGCGCGCACCGGCCTGCCCGTCGATCGGATCCTCGCCGACGATCGGACCGATGGCGTGATCGTCCTGCACCGGGGCGAGCTGGTGCTCGAGCAATACCGGCGAGGCATGACCCGCGAGGACGTCCACCTGCTGCAGTCGGTCTCGAAGTCGATCACCGGCGTTCTGGCCGGCATCCTGATCGACTCCGGCGAGCTGTCGCCCGACGATCTGGTCACCGCGCACGTGCCAGAGCTCGCCGGCAGCTCCTTCACGGGCGCGACGGTGCGAGACCTGCTCGATATGCGAGCCGGCACCACGTTCGACGAGACCTACGCGGATCCCAACAGCGACATCCGCGCGAGCGAGGCGCAGTTCGGCTGGTCGCCGGCGCCGGCGCCGTCTCCCGACGCGCTCGCCTACCTCGGCGGGCTGCGGAACCACCGTGAGCACAATGGGCGTTTCGAGTACCGCTCGATCCTCACCGATCTCCTCGGCCTGGTGATCGAGCGTGCCGCCGCACAACCGTACGCCACGGTCCTGGGCGAGCGGCTCTGGAGCCGCATCGGGACCGAGACCGACGCGTACGTCACGGTCGACCCCCACGGCTTCTCGGTCGCCGACGGTGGAATCTGCGTCACCCTGCGTGATCTGGCGCGGTTCGGTCAGATGGTCCTGGACGACGGCGTTGCCCAGGGCGGGCGTATCGTCGGGTCCGAATGGCTGTCGGACACCCTGCGCGGCGCCGACGACTCCAAGCAGGCGTTCGCCGCCGATCCGCACAGCGAGGAGCTGGCGGGCGGTCACTATCGCAACCAGTGGTGGGTGCCCGCCGGCGGCCAGGAGCTGCTGGCGCTCGGGATCCACGGCCAGTTCCTGTTCGTCGACTACGCGACCGGGACGGTGGTGGCGCAGCTGTCGACGTGGGAGACGTCTCTGGATCCCGACCGGCGCGCGGTCTCGCTGACCGCGTTCCGCGCGACCGGCCGAGAGCTGGCCTCCGTGGGCGCGGTCTGAGCGATCCTCACTCGAGGACGACGAGCGTGTCGCCCTCGGTCACCGACTGGCCCTCGACGCACCGGATCTCCACCACGACGCCGGGGTCCTCGGCCTCGACGGGCATCTCCATCTTCATCGATTCGAGGATGACGACGGCGTCGCCCTCCTCGACGGCGTCGCCGACCTCGACCTCGATCTTCCACACCGTGCCCGTGATGTGGGCCTCGACATCGATCACTACCGGTCCTCCTCAGGTCGCGTGCGGCCGGACGACGGGGAACCATATCCGCGCCCCCGGCCCAGTGCGCTCCCAACCGGACACGGAACCCGTAGGCTCCCGGACATGACCGAAGACGACCCCGGCGCGGCGCTCGACGTCGACCTGCTCGCCGCATCGCTTCGCGCCGACGGCTCGGACCTCGCGGCCTACACCGAGGCGCTGGCCGCGAAGCTGAGCGACGCGTTGCCAGGCGCCGTCAAGGTCGATCGCGGGCGAGTCGGGCTGTTCGGGCCCAAGCGAGTCCGTGCGATCGCGGTCGACGCCGGCGCAGAGCGCTTCGAGCTGCGCGCCGGTGAGTCGTCGGTGCAGACGTTCTGCGCGCGGCTCTCCGGCGGGATCGTGTTGAAGACGGAGCCCATCGATACCGACGAGTGGCTCCGGCGGCTGAGCACGGCGCTTGCGGCCGCCGCCGGACGCAGCCTGACGACCCGGCAGGCGCTCGAGCGCCTGCTCGACGTGTAGCGACGACATCAGAGGAGAGCCCCATGCCGCTGTTCGGCCGACGAGACGACGACGACCAGGAACAGGCCCGGAGCGCGCCGCCGGCCGGCGATGAGCAGACCGCCGACGCCCCGCACGCGGCCAGCTACGAGGCAGGCTCGCTGGAGGGGATCCCCGAGTCCGGGCGAGAGCGCATCGCGCGGATGAAGGAGGACGCCAAGCGCGGGTTCTTCACCTCCGACCTGTCAGTCAACGAGTTCCTGCTCGTCAAGGAGTCGGGCTTTGAGCCGGTGGGGCTGGTGCTCGGGAGCTCGATCTACCACATCGGTTTCCAGCAGGCGGCCTGGAACCGCAACCAGGAGATGGTCGTCCTCACCCAGGCGATGTACCACGCGCGCGAGCTGGCGATGACGCGCATGGAGGAGGAGGCCGACCAGCTCGGCGCCGACGGTGTCGTCGGGGTCCGCCTCGAGATCGGCCGCTACGACTGGGGTCCGGATCTCGCGGAGTTCATCGCGGTGGGAACCGCCGTCAAGCACCGTGAGGGCGAACTGCACCGGGCGCCCAACGGCCGGCCGTTCACCTCGGACCTGTCCGGTCAGGACTTCGCGACGCTGCTGCGCGCCGGCTACCGCCCGACCGGGCTGACGATGGGCAACTGCGTCTACCACGTCGCCCGTCAGGGCATGATGCAGACGATGCGCCAGGCCGGGCGCAACATCGAGCAGACGAACTTCAC
>DATJTS010000059.1:0-78179 GCA_035503035.1 Solirubrobacteraceae bacterium | reverse complement strand
CGCCGAGCTGGCCGGGCTGTTCCCGGTGTCGGGTGGCACCAGCCGCTTCCCGCATTACGCGTTCGGCTCGTTCGCCGGCGCGACGTTCGGATGGGCGTCCTACCTTCAGGCGGCCACGGTCGCCCCGATCGAGGTGCTGGCAGCGATCCAGTACCTGTCGACCGCTCACTGGGCCCGCAACTTCTTCCACTTCACCGCGGCGGCGGGTGGCGCCGGCGGCACCCTGCACGGGGTCGGCTACCTGGCGGCGGCGATCATGCTGGTGTTCTTCGTGATCGTCAACATCGTCGGGATCCGCATGTTCGCGCGGATCAACAACGCGATCACCAGCTGGAAGGTGCTGATCCCGATCATCACCATCTTCGTGCTGCTGATCGGCCACTTCCACGGCTCCAACTTCGGCCACGCCGGCGGCGGGTTCTTCGTCCACGGCTCGGCCATCAAGTCGATTCTGCTCACGCTGCCGGCCGGGATCATCTTCTCGCTGCTCGGCTTCGAGCAGGCGGTCCAGCTCGGTGGCGAGGCGGCGAACCCTGAGCGTGATCTCGCGCGAGCGGTGATCCTATCGATGCTCATCGGCGGCGCCGTCTACATCCTCATCCAGCTCGCGTTCCTGGGCGCGATGCCCACCAACGTCCTGAAGGCCAACGGTGGCTGGACGGGCCTGGCGACAAGCACGAGCTCGGTCTCCAACTCGCTGCACGCGGGACCGTTCTTCACCCTGGCCTCGATCGCAGGGATCTCCTGGCTGGCGACGGTGCTCCGCATCGACGCGGTCGTTTCCCCGGGCGGCACCGGGCTCATGTACGAGACCTCCTCCGCGCGCCTGTCGTTCGGCCTCAGCCGCAACGGGTTCGTGCCGCCGGCGTTCGAACGGGTCAATGCCTCGCGCGTCCCGGTGTTCGGGGTGATCGTCGCGACCCTGGTCGGCGTGTTGTTCCTGCTGCCATTCCCCAGCTGGGCGAAGCTCGTCAACATCGTGACCAGTGCCTCGGTGTTCATGTACGCGGGCGCTCCGGTCGCGCTCGGCGCGTTGCGCAAGCAGAAGCCCGAGTTGCCGCGGACCTACCGGCTCCCGGCGGCGGGGGTTCTCGCGCCGTTCGGCTTCGCCGGCGCCGGCTGGGTGATCCTGTTCACCGGCTGGCAGAACGTCAGCACGCTGATCGTGGCCCTGCTGCTCGGGTACCTGCTGATCTGGATCTCCTACGCGACGAAGGCCAACCCGAACGCACCGAAGATGGACTGGGACTCCGCACCGTGGATCATCACCTGGATCATCGGCATGGCGCTGATCGACTACTTCAGCGGATTCGGTGCCGGGGGCATCATCGGTGGAATCGGGTTCTTCAAGAACGTCCTGGACCAGGGCGGGAACAACGACCTCGGGCTGTGGGGCTCGATCATCGCCTCGGGGGCGTTCAGCCTGATCATCTACACCTGGGCGGTGGCGACCTGCCTGCCACCGGAGAAGGTGGACGAGTACGTGGCTGACGTGTACCCTCCGCCGGTCACCGAGTAGCCGAAAGCGTCGCGCCCGAAGGAGAGAGGCAACGAGACCCGCCCGCCCACGTTGGCCGGCGGGTCTTCTTGCGTCCGGGGCCGGGTTGCGGTCTCACCTGCAGCAGTGGGCGCCGGGTATTCTCCCCGCGTGGCCGCACCCCGCCTCTGGTCCTGGCACCTCTCGCCGTTCGCCGGCAAGGTCCGGATCGCCGCCGCGATCACCGGCACCGAGCTCGACCTGATCGAGATCGACCCGAACAAGCGCCCCCCGCGGCTTCGCGAGCTCAACCCGGCGGGACGGGTCCCGGTGCTGGAGCTGGATGAGGTCGTGGTGCGGGAGTCGAGCGCGATCTGCGACTGGCTCCAGGACGTCCGCTCAGGTCCTTCGCTGTGGCCCGAGGACCGCGATCGACGCGCCACCGCACGCGGCCTCATGCGCTGGCTCGACGATGAGCTCACGGCCTCGTTCTTCCTCTCGTTCCGCAAGGAGGCGCGCGGTCCGGTCGACGGCGACCCGCCGGACGTCGTCGAGCGTCTGCGCACCCGATTGATGCGCCGCTGGCCCAAGCTGGAGGACGAGCTGGCCCGCGGCGGCACGCCCTGGCTGGCCGGGCTTGCCGAGCCGTCTCTGGCCGACCTCTCCGGGCTGCCGCTCGCGGTTCGCATCCCGCAGTGGGGACCCGAGCTCGCCCCGCCCCCCGAGCTCTCGCGCGTGAACGCGTGGCTCGACGCGCTGCGGGCCCATCCGGCCGCGGGTGAGGTCAAGCGGCGTGGGAGGCCGGCGGCTGAGCTGTAGCGGCTGGGTGGTCGCGGTCGCTGTGACTCTGTTGGGTGGGTGGTAGCGCGTCCCGGCAACGGCCGTCAAGCAGCGCCCGCACTTATTCGGTCTCCGCCAACGGCTCTGCGCTGCTATGACTGCCGCCGCCGTGCCGCGCTGATGGCATTGATCGGGTCGCACAAGGTGCGCCCCGCACTTGGCCCTGTGATCGGAGTGAGCAGTCCGGGGACGGGCGTGCGGGGAAAGTGCACCACCAGGACGAAAACATCGCATCCGCGCCCCCCGGGGCCGTCAAGAGTCCTGGTTGGCCCGTCCTCGGGCACACGAAGTGGGCCCGAGATCACTGCTCATTGCATGACGGGGCGACGGCTGTCAAGCGGCGCCACGAACGCCACACGGAAGCCTCAGAACTGCGGGCGCTGCTTGACAGCCGGCGTCGCGGCATGCCACCCACCAGCGCGCCGTCGCCCAGCCACGCAGAGCGCACCGCCGACCCCTCACCGCGCCAGCCTGAGCCCGTAGAGCGTCGCCGCCACCGCCGTCGCCAGGTTGAGCGACGAGACCCCTGGAGACATGGGCAACGCGACCCGCCGGTCCGCCCGGGCGAGCAGCTCGTCGCTCAATCCGTCGCGCTCGGTGCCGAAGGCGAGGATCGCGGTGGCCGGCACCTGCGCCACATCGAGTGGCTCACCGGCCGGGTCCAGCCCGATGAGCTCCCGTCCGGCGGTCCGGACCTGGCGGATGCGGTGGACGGGCAGAGCGAAGTGCAGCCCGGCGCTGCCGCGCAGCGCGTCCGGGTGCCACGGGTTCTGGCGCCCGGTGGTCATCACTGCCGCGGCGCCGGCCGCCGCAGCCACCCGCACGACCGCTCCCAGGTTGCCGAGATGGCGCGGATCCTCGAGCAGCACGACGTGGCCAGGGCCCGCGAGCACGGCGACCGGGTCCGGCTGCGACGGACGCCGGGCTACGGCGACGATCTGCCCGCGCGGGACGACCTGTCTCAGCGCGTCGGCGTCGACGACCTCGACCGCCATCTGGACGTCGGGCGCGAGCCGCTCGAGCAGTCCGTTGACCTCGTCCAGGTCCGCGGTCCACGCGCCGAGGATCTCGCCACCGAACCGGATCGCGTGCTTGATCGCGTGAAAACCCTCCAGGACGACGAGATCTCCCGTCCGTCGGGCAGCGCTGACATCGCTGAGCTCCATGACCGCCGAGATGATCGCTCACGCCGCGCGGTCGGGCACGCCGCGAGCCTCACGCCGCGCCGGCAGGCCCGTAGGCAAGGTGCACGACCCCGTTGTCGTACGTCTCGCTCTCCGTCAGTCGCAGCTTCGCCTGCGCCCCGTCACCGAACAGCCGCGCGCCCGCGCCGAGCACGACCGGGTAGACGAACAGGTGGAGCCCATCGACCAGTCCGTCCGCCACCAGCGCCCGCACGAGCGTCCCGCTGCCGCTCACGTAGAGGTTGCCGTCGAGCTCGCGCTTGAGCGCCCGGATGGCGTCGGGGTCGTAGCCGCCGATCACGGTGGAGTTGTTCCACTCAGGGTCGCGAAGCGTCGTGGACACCACGTACTTGGGCGACCCGTTCATGAACGGCGCGCCCGGATCGTCGGCCTCCGAGCGTGCGGACCAGCTCGGGGCGAACAGCTCGTAGGTGAC
Source organism: Solirubrobacteraceae bacterium (assembly GCA_035503035.1). Taxonomy (GTDB): domain Bacteria; phylum Actinomycetota; class Thermoleophilia; order Solirubrobacterales; family Solirubrobacteraceae; genus Palsa-465. The sequence continues at coordinate 74,242 of DATJTS010000059.1, read as the reverse complement.
GCGCCCCATCAGCAGCGCGCGGCTGGAGCCCATGATGCTCCCGATCGCCGTCCCCATCTCAGGGGTGAAGCCGTACTCGGCGCTCCAGACCGGATTGTCGATCACGCCGTCGAGCGTGATGAATTCATGGACGAGCAGTTCTCCCATGTCGTTCCTTTCTCGGTTGGCGCGGTGACTCGGCCCCGCGGCACGACCCTGATCTCACCAGGCCCGAGGAGGCCGTGTCTTGCGTCGGTGATCCCATCCGCGTAGCGTCGCGCCGCACTGACAAACCACGGCGACGGAGGGACCAATGACCAGGAGAGCAGTCTCGACCGAGCGCGCGCCGGCGGCGCTCGGTCCGTACAGCCAGGCGATCATCGCCCGCGACATGGTCTTCTGCTCGGGCATGGCGGGAATCGATCCGGCCACCGGAGAGATCCCGGAGGGCATCGAAGCGCAGACCGAGCTGGCACTGACGAACCTCTCCGCCGTGCTGAGCGAGGCGGGCTGCTCGATGCACAACGTGGTCAAGACGACGATCTTCTACGCCAACGTCGAGGACTTCGGCCGGCTCAACGACGTCTACGCCCGATTCATGCCCGATCCGCCGCCCGCGCGCTCGGCCCCGGCCCACGTGCGCCTGCCCCGGGGCCTGCTCGTCTCGATCGAGGCCATCGCGGTCGTGCAGGGGTCGTGATGGCCCGGCTCGTCGGCATCAACCACGTCGCGCTCGAGGTCGGCGATCTCGAGCAGGCCCTCGCCTGGTACGGGCAGTTCTTCGAGTTCGAGCTGCGCGGCCGCGCCGGCCGGCAGATGGCCTTCATCGACATGGGCGACCAGTTCATCGCGGTTGCGGCCGGTCGCACCCAGCCCCCGGACGAGGCCCGCCACTTCGGGCTCGTCGTCGACGATCGCGAGGCGGTGCGAGAGGCGATGCGGCAGGCGGGCCTTGATGTCGCCCAGCGCGGATCGCTCGACTTCACCGATCCATGGGGAAACCACGTCCAGGTCGTCGACTACCGCGACATCCAGTTCACCAAGAGCCCGGGCGTGCTGAGCGGGATGGGGCTCGCCGAGCTGCCAAAGACCGACGCAGCACGACAGGAGCTCAGGGATAAGGGCCTGGCCGACTGAGCGTCACGTCGCCGCTACCGCCTGGCCTGGCGCGCCCGACCGATCGCAAGGCCGTCCCTCACCACGCCGGCGACCGCGTCGAGGGTCGCCGCGAGTCGGAGCTCTCCCTCCAGTGAGAGACGACCGCTCCCGCATGCCGGCGAGACAAGCGAGGCGACCACGACGTGGGAGGCGGGGCGCAGCTCGCCGAGTGAGAACATCGCTGCGATCAAACGCGCGGCTGCGGTCTCGACATCCCCGGGCCGCACGGGGTCGACGGCGCCCCAGAGGACCCGGCCACCGCGCCTGACCAGCCGGTCGAGAGTCTGACGCGCCGGCGGCTCGAGGGCTCCGCGGGTGAGGTCGAACGAGAGCACGTCGGGCTCGACTTCGTCGACCAGGGACCACGGCACGGCTCCGCAGACGTGCACGCCCCAGTTGCCCGCCGCCGCGCGGAGCGGGTCCCAGATGGCGGCATGCTCGCGGCTGAGTCCAGCTGCGGCGAGCCCTGGCTCGTCGACCACGAGGATCGGGTGCACCCCGAGCGCCTCGAGCTCGCCCACCTGACCCGCCGCGCCGGCCGCCAGCCAGGTCGCGATCTCCGCCGCGAGCTCCCGCGCCGCCGCGCTGAGTCCGCGACGGGCGCAGGCCCGCTCCAGCGCGATCGCAAGCGTGACGGGTCCGGTCACCTGGAGCTTGACCATGCCGTGGGCGGGCGGGTCGTCGCGCATCTGAGCCACGAACGCATCCCAGGCAACCGGGCGCTCCCGGTCACGATCGGGAGACCATCCGCAGCGGCTCGGGTCGCTGCCCAGCCACTCCTGGATCATGTCGCCGTCACGATGCGGGAGCTGTGGGCAGAACGGCACCTGGTAGGCGCCGGTCACATGAGCGATCGCATCTGCAGGCTCCACGAACGGCAGACTGCCGACTCCGGTCGTCGCCAGGACCGGCAGCCCGTCCCAGGCCGGGGTGCTCATCGGGCGGTGGCTGCCGGGCGCGAGCTCGCCGCCGCCTGCACCAGGTTCGCCAGCGCCTCGCGCGTCTCGGGCCAGCGACGGGTCTTCAGGCCGCAGTCGGGATTGACCCAGAGCTGTTCGGCTGGGATACGCTCGGCCGCGCGGGCCAGCAGCGACTCCAGCTCCTCGACGCTCGGCACACGTGGGGAGTGGATGTCGTAGATGCCCGGTCCGATCTGACCCGGGTAGGCGAAGTCACGGAACGCCTCGAGCAGCACCATGCCCGACCGGGACGCCTCGATCGAGATCACGTCGGCGTCCAGCCGCGCGATCTCATCGATCATCTCGCCGAACTCGGAGTAACACATGTGGGTGTGAATCTGGGTGTCCGGCCGTGCCCCCGCCGCAGCGAGCTTGAAGCAGTCGATCGACCAGCGCACGTAGGCCGGCTGGTCAGAGCGCCCCAGCGGCAGTCCCTCGCGCAGCGCGGCCTCGTCGATCTGGATGATCGCCGCACCGGCCGCCTCGAGGTCGGCGACCTCGTCGGCGATCGCCAGCGCGATCTGCAGGCAGGTCTCCTCACGGGGCTGGTCGTCGCGGACGAAGGACCACTGCAGGATCGTCACCGGGCCGGTCAGCATGCCCTTCACCGGTCGCTGGGTGAGTGACTGCGCCACCCGCCACCACTCGACCGTCATCGCACTCGGTCGCGAAACATCGCCATAGAGGATCGGGGGTTTCACCGCGCGGCTGCCGTAGGACTGGACCCAGCCGAACTGGGAGAACGCAAAGCCGTCGAGCTGCTCGCCGAAGTACTCGACCATGTCGTTGCGCTCCGGCTCGCCGTGGACGAGCACGTCGAGTCCGAGCCGCTCCTGCTCGGCGATCACATCCTCTATCTGCTGCGTCAGGAAGGCGTGGTACTCCGCTTCCGTGAGCTCACCCAGACGGTGTCTGCGGCGGGCCTCGCGGATTTCCTCGGTCTGCGGGAAGGAGCCGATCGTCGTGGTCGGAAGCGGAGGCAGGCGCAGACGCCCGGCTTGAGCCGCCAGCCGCTCGGCGAGTGCCGCCGACCGCTCGTAGTCGGCCGCGGTCAGGGCGCCCGCACGTGCGCGGACACGCTCATCGTTCGTCCGGACCGATGCGCGTCGGGAGGCCGTGGCAGCGCGCACATCTGCCAGCAGCTCGTCGCGTTCGGCGGCGGGGGCGTCGACGGCGCGGGTGAGCAGCGCGAGCTCAGACAGCTTCTCCTCGCCGAAGGCGAGCCAGGAGCGCAGCTCAGGGTCGAGTCCGTCCTCGGGCGCGAGTGAGTAGGGCACGTGGAGCAGCGAGCACGACGGGGCGACCGTCAACCGCTCGCTGCCGATCCGCGCGACGACCGCATCCAGAGTGTCCAGCGCGCGATCGGCATCGACCGCCCAGACGTTGCGGCCATCGACGATCCCCGCAGACAACCGCGCGGTCGCGGGCAGGTTCTTCAGCACCGCGTCGAGCCGCCCGGGGGCTCGCACCAGGTCGACATGGAGCTCGGCGAGCGGCAGTTCGCCGACGGCGGTGAGCACCGTGTCATCGAGGCCCGCGAAGTACGTGGCCAGACAGACCTCAACCGGCGCGTGCTCCAGCAGTGGCGCGTACGCCGCCGCGAACGCGGAGATCGTCTCAGGGCTCTGACCGAGCACCAGCGCCGGCTCGTCGAGCTGCACTTCGCGCGCGCCCGCTCGGGCCAACGACTGGAGCACCGCGCGGTAGCTCTCGGCGAGCGGGCCGAGGAGCCTCAGCGGATTGCGTGCTCCCTTGCTGAGCACGAGCAGCGTGAACGGGCCGACCAGGACCGGCCGGGCGTTGGCGATCCCGGCGTCCTGCGCTTCGCGCAGGTGATCCGTCCATTTCCGCAGCCGCTCGGCGCGGACCGTGAACGTCTGGTCGTCGTCGATCTCGGGGACCAGGTAGTGGTAGTTGGTGTCGAACCACTTGGTCATCTCGAGCGGAGCGACGCCCTCGGCTCCGCGGCAGGCGCGGAAGTGAGCGTCCAGCCCGCCGCTCTGGCTCCGATGGCGCGCCGCGGTGATGTTGAACAGCTCAGCGCCGTCGAGGACGTGGTCGTAGTCCGCGAAGTCCCCCACCGGCAGGACGTCGAGGCCCGCGGCACGACCGACGTCCAGCTGGCGCGCTCGCAGTGCGCGCGCGGTGGCATCCAGCTCGGCCTCGTCCACCTGACCGGACCAGTATCCCTCCAGCGCTGCCTTGAGCTCGCGGTTCGGGCCGATCCTCGGGAAACCCAACACGGCTGAACGTGCCATGTGTCCACTCCTTTGCCGGCGGCCCAGTCGCGGGGCCGCGATTGTCGGACCCGTCGGCTGTCTGCTCCGACGGTCGTCGACAGGTCTTCGGGCTCGGACGCATCGGGTTCGGACCGCCTTCCCAGACCGACGAGGTCCAGTGGCTTCTCGGCCGTACCCGCGTCCCTACCGCTGCGCGTCAGCTCCGGCATCTGACCGGATTCCCTGACCCCAGGGCGGGGCGAATCGACGCCACCCACCATACCGGCTGGCCTATGCTGCGCGGCCGTGAGGATCCTCGCGCTGGGCGACAGAGACCCGGCACATCTGACGCACCGCGAGCTCGACGCCGCCTTCAGCTTGATGCCTGACGGTGTCGAATGCGGCTGGACCGCGACCGACAGCCGAGAGGCACGAGAACTCGACGCCGTGGACGGCGTCTGGCTGCTCCCGGGGACCCCGTACCGGGATGACGCCGCCGCCTACGCCGCGATCGCCCACTGCCGCCGATCCGGCACGCCCTATCTGGGGACCTGCGGCGGGTTCCAGTACGCGTGCGTGGAACTCGCCCGATCGCTGGGCGGCATCGGCGGAGCGGCACACGCGGAGAGCGACCCCGACGGCGAGACCATCGTCGTCGGCGCGCTCGCATGCACGCTGTACGGCGAACGGCGAGAGGTCACGCCGGTTCCGGGCACGCGTCTGGCCGAGATCTGCGGCACCGCGCCGTTCAGCGGGTTTCACTGGTGCGGCTACGGCCTGGATGCCGCGGTCGAGCGACGCCTCCAGGACGCCGGCGTCGTGCACAGCGCTCACGCGCCCGACGCCGGCGTGGAGGCGATCGAGCTCCCCGACCACCCCTTCTTTCTGGCCACCGCCTTCCAGCCGCAGGTCGGCTGCGGCGAGAGCGGGGCGCTGCACCCGCTCATCGTCGCGTTCCTCGACGCGTCTGCCCGCCGCCCCTAATACGGGTTCGAGGGCATCGTGTCGGTGCTGGTCACCGGCTGGTAGACGGCCGTGATCGTGTCCGAGCCGGTCTTCCACACCTGGGCGAGCACCACGCCGGTCGACGGGTCCTCATATGTGATGTCCGTCTCCGCGGTCCCATCCACGTTGGTGCTGCGCGTCATCGCGACCGCCGGCCGTCCGCTGGGATCGGTGGCACCAGCCTCGACCGTGAACCCACTCGTCCCGGCCAGGACCTTGTAGAGCGCCGAGCGCAGCGCCGGTGGGGACAGCGGATTCCACAGCATGTCGTTGGCCTCTTCATAGACGAGGTCCGCGTCGCTGGGCCGCGGGCCGGCGACCTTCGGGAACGCCTTGGATGCGCCGGCGTTGCGGGCCTCCAGCTTGAGCTTGCGCCGCATGATCGCGTCTGCCTTCTGCTGCTGGACCTCGGCCATGTGCAGCAGCCGGGCACGCAGCGCGCCGGGATCGGTCGGCAGGGCGACGAACCACGCCTCGGTGTCGGTCCGCTCGGCGCCCTCGGTCAGCTCGGACGGCGCGTGGCTGTCCGCATAGGGCTGCTGGTAGGTGACCGAGCTGCCGGTCCGGGAGTCGATCACCGTGGTTCGCCGGCTCTGTCCGGGCTCATCGGTCTCGCTGTCGGTCTCGGCGAGGACGACGTAGCGCCCCTGCATCGCGGGCGCCGACACCGATGCGTCAGCCAGCTTGTACAGCGCGCGATGCCTCGGATGGCTCGCCGCCGCGACGTGGACGGGCACTTCCCGGGCAACGTGGTGGCTCTGCCGCCTGGGGGTCGCGACCGCCACCGCCACCGCGGCGGCCGCCGCGGTCGCGAGCGCGGGCACGGTCGCCCACACCGTCAAGGCGCGGCGTGATCGGCGCCGAGCTCGCCGGACGCGCGGTGCGGTGGCGGTGAAGGCGTCGAACTCATCGAGGATCGTGGCCAGCAGCCGATCCTCGAACTGGGCCGTCGGCGGCTGGGCTTCGTCACGGCGGGTGTCGGTGCTCATGCTCTGACCTCTGTCTGATAGCGAGCGGACCGCATCGAGGAGGCGGGGTCGGGTCGGCGATCGTCCCGCCCCGCCTTGAGTGAGTTGTCGAGCGCTCGGCGAGCCGCGGACAGGCGCATGCGGAAGTTCGCAGCACTGATGCCGAGCACCTCGGCGGCCTCGGCCGGGGTGAGACCCTCGGCCCCGACCAGCAGCAACGCCTCCCGCGCACGTGGCCTGAGCCGGCCGATGGCATGCCGCAACGCGTCCGCCGACTGCTCCGCGTCGATGCGCGCCTCCAGGCGCTCGATGTCGTCGGGGTCCAGCAGCCGGCGGCCTGCGATCTTGGCCAGCAGCGCTGCGTCCCGCCGGGAGCGTCGTGACCTGCCGGCGATCAGATGCGCGGCGATGCCCAGCAGCCAGGCGGACGGTTCGCCGCGATCGGGGTCGTACGACGGTGCAGCCGTCAGCACCGTCACGAACGTCGCTGCGACGAGGTCGGCCACGTCGGCCGGCTCGCGCAGCCGCCGCGCCGCGTAGCCGACCACGCGATCGACGTGGCGGCGGTAGAACAGCTCGAACGCCGCCGGGTCGGCGCGCAGTGTCGCCAGCAGCTCTCGGTCGCTTGGTTCGGTTCTCATGCCGGTACTTGGTCACTCGCGCCGCGAGCGCAAAGAATCGCGTCAGCCGGTGAAATCACCGACGGGCCGGTCGGCGTAGGCAAGCCGCAGCTGATCGTCGGACGGGTCGATCGCCGTTCCGTAGTCGATCAGGCCGAGTCGCTCGGCGACTCTCCGTGAGGGCGCGTTGTGCTCGGCGATCCACGCGATGAACGGGACGCCGGCGTCGATCGTCGTCGCGGCATCGAGCGCGGCCCGGGCGAGCTCGGTTGCGAACCCGTGTCCCTGCGCGGAGATCGCGATCCGGTAGTTGAGGTTCCAGGCGCGCGTGCGCTGGCGCTGCGCGCCGCCCACCCCGATGATCGCGTCGTCCTCTCGCCGGCGCACCGTCCAGTAGCTGAGACCGTCGGACTCGAACCGCGCGGCGGCACGGATCAGCCAATCACGCGTCTGCCGGGGCTCCCGGTGGCGGCCCAGCGGGTCATACCACCAGCCGTCGGGGTCACTGAACACCGCGAACAGGTCGTCGAGGTCCGCGTCCGGATCCGGGCGCCGCAGGTCAAGGCGGTCGGTCAGCAGGTGCTCGAAGCGGGACACGCATGCAGTGTGCCGTGCGAAGCCCGGGCGCTGAATTCCTACCCGGACAGCGCGAGCTCGCTGGTGACCTCCGGCCGGTGCTCGGCGAGCCACCGGTCGTACTCGTTGGCGAGATGGGTGTCCTCGTAGACCTCGTAGTCCTTCAGGCGACCCCACGACATCCGGCCCCAGATCACGAATCGGTTCTCGTAGACGCGTTCGCCGCCCGGCCCGTCGGCGTGGTCGCGGCCGCGGACGCAGATCGTCGTCTTCCAGGGCGGGCCGACGGCGACGACCTGGTCGGGATAGGTCATGACCCCGGTCTCGACGAGTACCTCCAACCAGCGCCGGACCGCGTCGCGGCCGGCGAACACTCCCGACCAGCGGTTCTGCCCGGGGAAGGTGAGACGGACATCGGGCGCATCGAGGGCCACGGTGGCACGGATGTCACCGGCGCGGTTGCGGGCCATCAGAAGGCCGATCACCTTCGTCGCAATCCAGGAGAGCACCATCCGAACCACCTCCACATCACTAGATTGATCGCTCTAGCGAGTACCCTACCGGATCGATGCCCGACACGCGCACCCGGATCCTCGACACCGGCGCCGAGCTCTTCCGCCGGCAGGGCTACGCCGCCACCGGCATCAAGCAGATCGTGACCGCCGCGCAGGCGCCGTTCGGCTCGATCTACCACCACTTTCCCGGCGGTAAGGAGCAGCTCGGCGCCGAGGCGATCCGTGTCTCGGGCGCGCTCTACGAGCTACTCGTTCCGGCCGTCTTCGACCCCGCGCCGGACCTCGTCTCCGGCGTGCGCGCGTTCTTCGCCGGAGCCGCGCTTCACCTGGAGGAGACCGACTACGAGGACGCCTGCCCGATCGCGACGATCACGCTGGAGACGGCGTCGCGCAGTGAGCCGATGCGCGAGGCCAGCCACGACGTGTTCGAGTCATGGATCGTCGCCGGCCTGCCGCACTTCACCGCCGCAGGGTTGTCCGAGCCCGCTGCTCGCGAGCTGATCATCTCGCTGATCTGCGCGCTCGAGGGCGCGTTCCTGCTGGCGCGCGCGGCGCGCTGCACCGAGGCACTGCAGGTCGCGGGTGACCTGATGGTCGCCGCCACCGAGCGTGCGCTCGCACAGGCCGGCCGGTAGGTCAGTCGGCGTCGGCGACGATCGACCCGACGCGCTCGCCCAGCGTGCGGTCGCGCCCGTAGGCGACCGCTGCCCAGATCAGCGCCACCACCACCACGCCGCCCGAGATCGCCGGGTAGCGGTCAAATGGAGCGGGCTGTCCGGGCTTGATCAGCTCATACAGCGGATAGCCGATCGCGGCGGCGCCCACCAGCGGCAGCAGCAGATGTCTGATCGGCGAGAAGCTCGCTCGCTCGTGGCGGTGGTAGTACACCGGCAGCGCGAGGTTCGCGACCAGGTAGGTGAGGGCGATCAGGATTGTCCCCAGCGTCGCGCTCTCGCCGAAGAACGTCACCGGCGGCGTATTCCACCCGAACACGTATGAGAGCCCGAGCGCGAGCACGAGATAGACCGAGAAGGCGACATACGGGGTACGCCGCTCAGCCGTCAGCCGCGCGAGCACCGACGGCAGCAACCCCTCGCGGCCGGAATTGAAGATGATGCGCGCCTGCGAGTTGGTGGCCGATATCAGGCATGAGCAGATCGAGGTGAAGCCGGCCAGGTAGGCGACGAACATCAGGCCGCTGGCCACTCCGCCGGCGGCCGTGATGAACGGCACCGAGGCGTTGGTCAGGGCGGTGGCGTTGTCGTTGAAGCCGACCACGGTCGCGTAGGACAGGAACACGTAGACCGCACCCACCACCGCGATGCTCGAGAACACCGCTCTGGTGACACCCCGGCGAGGGTCGCGGTGCTCCTCGGCCAGTGCCGCGGAGTTCTCCCAGCCGACGAACAGATAGATCGCGAGCGGGAAGCCGAGCGACAGCCCCGAGAATCCGCGATGCAGATGGGAGGGGTCGAACGGCAGGGCGTTGATGTGGCCGGAATGCTCGATCAGCAGCGCGATCGCGACCACCAGGAGCAGCGTGACCTGGAAGACGAACAGTGCGGCGGCCACCTTTGTCGAGGGCTTGGCGCCGCTCACGATCAGCGTGAGCGCGCCCACCGAGAGCACCGCGCTGATCGCCTGCCACGGGATCGTGATGCTGAGGTAGTGCTGCAGGATCGTCTCGAGCAGACCACCGGAGATCGTCACCACCGAGGCCACGGCGATGATGTAGCCGGAGGCGAGCACGACCGCCGTCACCACCGCGGGGTAACCGCCGAAGGCGCTGCCGATGAAGGTCACGAATGAGCCGGTCGACGGCCGCGAGCGTGAGAACTGGCTGAGCGTGTTGCCGAGCAGCGCGATGGCGAACGCCGCGGCGATCACCGTCAGCGGCGCGGCGATGCCCGCCGTGGCCACGATCGTCGCGAACCCGAAGAAGAAGCTCATCGCGGGCGCCATATCGGCGAGCGTCGCGGCCGCGATGTCGACGTCGCTCAGCACCCCGCGCGCCAGCCGACCCTCTCCCGGCGCGGCGCCGCTCACCAGGGTTCGATGGTCAGCGGTTGCCATCGGACGACTGGCGTTCGCGGAGCGTCATCGGTTTCGGTGTTACCCCGGACAAGCGTCTCTCCCTCACCCGATTGTCACAGGTGCGGCGGCGAAAGCCGAGCAGCGCGGTAACCGCGGCCGCGGCCGCACAGGCGGCGCCGACCCCGAGCGCGAGGTGGTAGCCGTGCACGAACGACTGCGTGGCAAGGCCCCGATACCCGGAGCCGAGCGCGCGGGAGACGGCGGCGAGATGCGCGCCGGCGACGTTCTGCGCCTGCGCCTCCGCGCCGGCTCGTGTCGCAGCTGGCAGGTGATGGACGGCGTCGCGCCACCGCGAGGCGGCCGCCGTGACCCCGAGGCTCCCCAGCACGGCCAGACCGACGGATGTGCCGATCTGGCGAGAGGCGTTGACGACGCCCGAGGCGGCACCCGAGACACCCGCCGGGACGTCACGCATTGCCACGTGGGTGACGCCGGGCACCAGGACGCCGAACCCGCCGCCGGCCAAGACATAGCCGACCGCCGTCAGCCCGAACGGCGCCCCCGAGCCCGCACGGCTGAGCGCGAAGATGCCGAGCGCCCCGATCAGGCAGCCCCCCGCGACCACCCGTCCCGGCGGTCGGTCGTGGCCGATGCGACCGGTGAGCTGGGCCATGAACAGAAATGGGATGTTCATGAACAGCCACGAGAGCCCGGTCCGCAGCGGCGACCAGCCGTCCACGTCCTGGTAGAGCAACGTGGCGAAGAAGAGGACCCCGCTGAATGCGGTGTAGCTGATCAGGTAGACGGCGCAGGCGCTCACGAAGCTGCGGGCGCCGAGCAGGGCAGGCGGGATCATCGGTTGGGCGGCGCGCCGCTCCCAGAAGGCGAAGCAGGCGAGGAGGGCGAGACCGACGGCGAGCGGTCCGGCGACGAGCGCTCCGCTCCACGGATGGGACGCGGACTCGATCAGTCCGAGCGTGACTCCAACGAGCCCCAGCGCACTGAGACCGACCCCTGCCCCGTCCAGCCGACCGGAGACCGGGCCGCGCGACTCCTTGACCGCGCGCCGGGTCAGGACGACGGTCACCACGGCGAACGGCAGGTTCACCCAGAACACCGATGCCCAGCCGAAGAAGCTGAGCAGCACTCCGCCGACGACCGGGCCCACCCCGAACCCGGTGCCACCGATTGCCGCCCAGGTCCCGATCGCCTGCATCCGGGTCTCGGCGGGGAACGCCTCGGCGATGATCGAGAGCGTCAACGCGAGCATCGCGGCACCGCCCACCCCCTGCAGAGCACGGCAGGCGATCAGCGATTCCCCGGTGGGCGCGAGCGCGCAGGCGATCGATCCGAACGTGAACAGCGTCACCCCGAACAGGAAGACCCGTCGGCGGCCGAAGCGGTCGCCAAGGGCGCCCGCGACGGGGATCAGAGCCGCCAGCGCCAGTGCGTAGGCGCTGATGATCCACTCCAGTTCGCCCGGGGTCATGCGCAGGCCCCGCTGGATCTCGGGGAGCGCGACGTTCACGATCGTGACGTCGACCTGGATCATGAACGTCGCGGTGCACATGGCCAGCAGGGTCAGCCGACGGTGGGGTGCGCCGATTTTTAACCGATTGGTTAGAAGCACGGTGGCAATTCTAACCACCTGGTTAAACTTCGTGCCGGTGAGCCCGCAGCCGCGACCTGCCCGCCGTCCCCCGAGCCACGATCCCGACGGCCGTCGTGCCGACGTCCTCGCCGCCGCGCGCCGTCTGTTCGCCCAGCACGGCTACGCGCAGACCTCGATCCGAGCGATCGCGGCTGAGGCCGACGTCAACCACGCACTCGTCCTCGGCTACTTCGGCAGCAAGGAGGGGCTGTTCATGGAGGCGGTCGGCCGCTTCGAGATTCCGTCCGATGTGCTCGACGGCCCGCTCGAGGACATGGGCGCGCGTATCGCCCGCGCCTACGTCGAGCGCTGGGAGACCATGTCGGACGACGACCCGTGGCTCGCGCTCGTGCGCTCCTCCCTCTCCCACGAGGGCAGCCACGAGCTGCTGCGCTCAGCGCTCGAGACCCAGCAGAGCGAGCCGCTGCGTCGAGTCCTCGGCGACGACCGCGATGCCCGGGCGCGCATCGCGATCGTCGAGTGCCTGATCGCCGGGATGATCATGGCCCGCTTCGTGTACGCGCTGGAGCCGGCGGGCTCGCTGCCGTCGGCCGCCTTCGAGGCGGCGTTCGCGGCATCCCTCCAGCACGCCCTCAGCGGACCGTTGGGCTGAGCGGCTCCCTGCTGAGCCGGCATCAAGGTTACGTAGTCCTCTACTGACGCCACGGCCGGCCGTCGGTCTCAGTGTTGGCGTCGAGGGCCGCGCGATCCCGGATCGGGACCCGCCCGCCCGCGGCGACCAGCGACGAGGAACGGAGACGGACGGAATGAGCACCCCACCCCCGCCGACGGGAATGCCCGTTAAGGCGTCACAGATCCTGCGCGTGCGCAAGATCTGGCTGCTGCCGGTCACGATCGCGGCGGTCTTCGTCGCGCTGATGTCGGTGATCTACTTCGGGTCGGTCGTCAACCCAACCGGCCACATGCATGCGATGCCGGTCATGGTGGTCGACGAGGACACCGGCGCGACCGCGCACGGCCAGAGAATCGACGTCGGCGCCAGCCTGGTGCACGCGCTCCAGCACTCGAGCGCCGTCTCCAGTCGCCTCGCGGTCCGGACCGCCACGCTCGCACAGGCACACGCGAGCATGGACCGGGGCGGTGCCTACGCGACGCTCGTCATCCCCGCGACGCTCAGCCGCTCCGTGCTCCTCTCGACGGGGACGGGCCAGGCAAGCGCCGCTGTCCCCGCCAAGGGGTCGGTCGAACTGCTCGAGAACTCGCGGCTCGGGTCGCTCGGCGTCAACCTCGTCGCGGGCGTGGTGACCAAGGCGGTCGCGTCGTTCTCGCCGCAGGTGGCGACCAAGCTGAAGCCTCTCGTGACGTCCGCCGCCGCTGCGAATCCGGTGACGGCGGCGCAGAACGCCGATCCGGTGTCCCTCACCAGCACCGGCTACCGCCCGCTGCCCGACCACTCCGCACTCGGCCTCTCGGCGTTCTACGTGGCGCTGTTGTCGATCATGGCGGGCTTCATCGGGGCGACGCTGATCAATTCGTCGATCGACTCCGGGCTCGGGTACGGCGCGACCGAGTTCGGCCCGCGCTGGCGCCAGCGCCGGCCGGTGCCGATCAACCGTCGTCGGACGCTGTTGGTGAAGTGGAGCGCCGCCGTCCTCGCCGCACCCATCCTGACAGGGATCCTGCTGATCGTCTCGGCCGGTCTGCTGCACATGTACGCGCCGGACCCGCTTCTGCTGTGGCTGCTGATGGCGTTCGCCGCGCTGATGATCTCGATCGGGACGCTGACGCTGCTGGCGACCGTCGGCTCGATCGGGCAGCTGCTGGCGATGATCCTGCTCGTCTACCTGTCGCTCGCCTCCTCGGGCGGGACGGTCCCGATTCAGGCGCTGCCCGGATTCTTCAGAGCCGTCGCCCACGTCGAACCGCTGCGCCAGGTCCTGCTCGGCACGCGGGCGATCATGTACTTCGGCGCCCGCGGCGATGCCGGGCTCACCCACTCGCTGATTCTGATCGGGTCCGAGCTCGCCTTCTGGGCGCTGCTCGGGCTCGCGGTGACCAGCTGGTACGACCACAGGAAGCTCTACCGGCTGGCTCCGGACCTGTTCGAGTCGATCTCGCGAGCGATCGATTCCGTCGCCGGTGAGCGTGCGGCCGCCACGACCACTGGCGCCACCGACGAGCCATCGCTCGCGGCTACGCACGGACGGTCGTCAGATGCGTAGTCGGTTACGCACGACGACTCGGACGCGCGCTGAAAGCCTCCACATCGTGTTCGCCGGATCCCACACCAACTCAGAGGAGAAGATGCACATGTCCCAGTTCGCCCACGAGCAGGCCGAGGCCCCGGCACCGGCCCCGGCTCGAGAAGGATCTCCCGCCGGCGCGGGGATCTTCGTCGGACTCGTCCCGTGGTTCCTGTTCACGATCATCGCCGAGCACGGCACGCTGAAGGTCGCGTCGATCGCCTCCGTCGTGATCGCCGTCGGCGTCTGCCTGTACTCGATGCGTGGCGGCAAGCGGCCGAAGATGATCGAGGTCGCGGCGGTCGCGACCTTCGTCGTCTTCACCGTGATCGCCTTCATCGCCGACCCGTCCGTGAGCCACTGGCTGACGCGCTACGCCCGCGCGGTGGCGGCCGCGGTTCTCGCCGTGCTCGTGTTCGGCTCGCTTCTGTTCGTCCCATTCACCGAGGAGTACGCACGCGAGTCGGTGCCCCGGCAGTACTGGGACTCGCCGAAGTTCAAGGCGATCAACCGCCGGCTGACCGCCTTGTGGGGCGGGGTGTTTGCGGTGATGACGGTCTCGCATGTGATCGCGGGCACGATCGATCATCGGGGCACGAACATCATCTTCAACTGGGCGATCCCGATCGCGCTCGTGCTCTGGGGGGTCAAGCAATCAAAGCCGTCCGACGACGCGCCGGTGGTACAGCCGCAGGCATGACGCACCGCCTCGACACCGCGGCCTTCGATCGCGAGGTCCGGGCTCTGCTCATCGCGGCGCGCTGGTCGGCCGCCGAGCTCGAGCAGGTCCTCGCGACGACGGCGCGGATCGATCTCGGCGACGCCGACTCCTGGCTGCGCGAGTGGACGGCGGCCGGGGGCCAGGCTTGGGCGGCGGCGCGAGGCGGCGACGCAGGGCAGCGCTACCTGCACGCCGCCTCGTACTACGGTGCCGCGCTCGCGCTGATCGAGTCCTCCGAGGGGCTCGTCGAGGAGGCGGCGCTGTGGCGCCGGCAGCGTGAGTGCTGGGACCGCGCGGTCCTCGGCCTCGGCGGTGAGCGGGTCGAGATCCCGCTCCGGGCGGGGTCGCTTCCCGGCTACTTCGTCCCCGCGGGGCAGGGCTCACGCCCAGTGATCGTCGTCGATTCCGGGGGTCGGATGGTCACCTCGCAGGCCTGGGCCCAGGTCGGCGCCGCCGCCCGCGCCCGCGGCTACCACTTCCTCACCTTCGACGGCCCGGGTCGTCAGGAGGCGCTGCATCTTCGGGGTCTCGTCCTCCGCGACGACTGGGACACGGTTCTCGGCTCGGTCGCGAACCTGCTCATCTCCCGCCCCGACGTTGACTCGCACCGGATGGGGCTCGTCGGGCTGGAGCTCGGTAGCTATGGCGCGGCGTGCGCCCTGCTCGCCGAGCACCGCTTCGCCGCGGCGATCCTTCTCCCGGGGATTCACGACGCGTCGCGGCTCTGGCTGGACCGGCTTCCGGAGGGCGCCCGGCTGGCCCTGCTCGATGAGGACGCCGAGCGCTTCGCGCGTGAGCTGCACCTCGCCTCTCTGTTCGCTCCCGAGTTCGAGTCACGGCTGCGCCACGATGCCCGCGCCTTCGACGGGACGGGCAGCTCCCTGTATGCACTGTTCCGACGGATTCACGGCTTCCGGCTCGACGGCCGGCCCGGCGAGCTCACCACGCCGACGCTCGTGTGCGACGCCTTCGCCGGCGAGCCGTGGGCCGGTCAGGCTTCCGAGACCGCTCGGCGGCTCGGTGCGGCCAGCCGGCTGAGCGCGGGTCGAACCGCCGACGACGCGGTCGGGGCCTGGCTGGACTCCCTGTTCTGAGGGGCAGTTGCTCAGGCAGGTGCCGGTCAGCGCTTTTCAACCGGCGGCCGTGAGCGTAAGTTCTCAGGACGCGGTGGCCAGCGAAGTCGGGATTGAGAGGACGATGATGGGCGGTGACCGGCCGCTGATCGGGCGTGCGCGGGAGCTCGCGGCGCTGACCGCGGCGCGAGCGGATCCGGCAGCGCCGGCGGCGCTCGTGCTCGGAGAGCCAGGAGTCGGGAAATCCCGGCTCGCGCGCGAGCTGCTGACGCTGGCCGAGGGTGAGGGCGCGCTCGTCGAGCGCACCCATGCCACCAGCAGCGTGGCCGCGGTGCCACTCGGCGGACTCGCGGAGATCATCCCGGAGGTGGCGCGCTCCGACGACCTGCTGTCGCTGATGCGAAGCTGCGCCGACCGACTTGCCGAACGGGCTCGCGGCCGACAGGTGGTGCTCGGCGTCGACGACGCCCACCTACTCGACCCTGCCTCGTCCGCGCTCGTCCTGCACCTCGCACGTACGAGGACCGCCTTCGTGCTCGCCACGGTTCGCAGCGGGGTGCGGTGTCCCGACGCCATCGTCTCGTTGTGGAAGGACGAGGGAGGCGCTCGTATCGAGCTGCCCGAGCTCTCGGACGATGAAGTCCATCAACTGATCGAGGGGCTCGTCGGAGGCCCGGTCGAGCACGGTGCGACGCAGTGGGTGATCGAGGTCAGCGGCGGCAACGCCCTCTACGTACGAGAGCTGGTGCGTGGCGCGATCGACTCCGGGGCGCTTCATCCGGTCGCCGGCTTGTGGACGATGACCCGGCGGCCCCAGGCGGGCGCCTCGTTGATCGAGCTCGTCGATGCCCGCATGGCCGACCTCGACGAATCCGAGCGGAATGCGGTCGAGTACCTGGCGCTCGCTGAGCCGCTTCGGCTGGCAGAGATCACAGCGCTGGTGTCGGAGGGAACGATGCTCTCCGCGGAACGCAAAGGGTTGCTGGTCGCGACCCCGGAGGGAGTTCGGCTCGCCCATCCCCTCTACGGGGAGGCGGTGCGCGCCTCGCTTCCGGAGCTGCGCGCACGGGCGGCGCGGATGCGTCTGGTGGAAGCGCTCGAGGGACGGACGCCGTTCGGACCCGACGAGGCGTTGCGGGTCGCGCGGCTAAGGCTCGACGCGGGCGCCGCACTGCCCGGCGGCCTCACCCTGGAGGCGGCGCGCGCCGCCAATCGCGCAGGCGATCCGGAGCTGGGCGCGCAACTGGCCGGGCTCGCACTCGCCGCCGACGGTGGCCTGGCGGCCGCCTTGCTGCTCGCGCAATCCCAGCGACAGGCGGGCTGGCCGGACGCGGCGGAGTCGACGCTCGCCGACGCCGAGCCTCTGGCGGCGCACGACACCGGCGCGGCGGGCGAGTACGCCCGCCAGCGGCTCGGCCTGCTGTTCTGGGAGCTGCGACGCCCCGCCGAGACCCTCGCGCTGCTCGAGCGGATGGAGGGTTGGTCACACGAGGCGCCATGGCAGGCATTCGTAGGTCGAGCGCGCTCGACCTACGAGGGCGTGATCGAGGGTCAGGGCGGGTTTGAGTCTGCCGGTTCGCTCATCTCCGATGAGGCCATCGGGGATGTGCCACGACGCCTGGGCGAGGTTCTGCGGCGACTCGGCCAGGTGTTCGCCGGGGAGGCGGACGCCGCGGCCGAGAGCGCGCTGAACAATCTGCGCACCTCTGGCCCCTACGACGAGGCCGATGTCGCCAACCTCGCTGCGCTCATCTACGCCTCGCTGGAGGGCGGATATCAATGGGACGAGCTCGAGCAGGCGCTCGCGGAGACGATGCACGAGGCAACGCGCTTGCGGATCCGTGACGTCTCCGGGATCGCCGCCCATGGGATCGCGCGGCTGCACCTGATGCGCGGGCGCTACCGCGACGCCGCTCGTTGGCTGGCCGAGGCGGACTTCCAGCTTCGGCGCAACGACCCTTTCAACACGCTGGTGGTCGTCGGCGCCACGGCCGTCGCGGTCGCGTGCTTCTCCGGCGATTTCGATGGCACGGTCGCGGCGCACGAACGCCTGCAGTCGCGAGTGCGCCTCCATGCGCCGGTGCCGGCGCAACGTCCGATCGTGTTACGTGCGGACGGATGGGCGGAGTGGGTGCGCAGCCCTCTGGATGCCGGTCGGCGCCTGCTCTCCGATGCGGAGTCGCTCGCCGCGACCATGCCCGGCCTCGCCGCGGGCCTCGCCTACGACGCGCTGCGTGCCGGCAACGCCAGCGCCGTCGGGCTGCTCGAGGAGCTCGGACGCCGCTGCCACTCCAGGCTGGTGACCGCTTACGCGCGTCACGCGACCGCACACGGAGCCCGTGACGGCGCGGCGCTCCTCGGGGTCGCCGAGCAGATGGCCGAGATCGGGGCGCTGCGCTACGCGGTCGAGGCAGCCAGCGAGTCCGCTTCGGTGTTCCTGAACCAGGGCCGCCACGATTCGGCGCGACGCGCCGCCGCTCGTGCCCGCGAGCTGCACGTCCCCGACCAGGGAGCAACGCTGCCGGCGATCGACGGGCTCGACGCCACCGCTGTCGAGCTCACTCCCCGTCAGGCGCAGTTGGTCGAGTTCGCACGGCAGGGGCTCTCCAACGCGGAGATCGCCGATCGACTGGTCATCTCGGTCCGCACCGTGGAGACGCACCTGTACCGCGGCATGCAGAAGCTCGGCATCCGCGACCGGCACGATCTCTGACCGTCACTCACTCGTCGCTCAGCCCATCAAGGACCTCGGCCCCGGAGATGACCGCGTGCGCGAAGTGGCGGTGCATCCACGCGAGGTGGTCCTCGCGGCCGTGGGCGATCCGCAGGGTGTCCCAGTTCGGAAACGGCTGCTGTGGCACCCGCTGCATCAGCCGCGGGTCGACCTCGTAGATGTGGTCGAAGCGCATCACGCTCACGTCGCTGGTCTGCCGCGCCGGCGGCGGGGTGACCTGCTCGCCGCGCCGGTAGCTGAACTGGCTCATGCGAGGTCCTCCTCGAACGCTCCGTCGAGGCCGTATTTGCCGGGGTTCATGACGTTCGCGGGATCGAGGGTGCGCTTGATCTTCCGCATCACCTCATAGGCGCCGCCGAGCTCCTCGGGCACGACGTCGACCTCGCCCTCTCGGCAGGAGCCGTGGCAGGCGCTGATCGACCCGCCGTGGGCCACCGCCACCCGCGCGATCTCCCGTTTGGCATCCACCCACATCGCCCAGGTCTCCTCGTCGAGCTCCTGCTCCCAGATGCCGACGTCGATCTCGGTGAGGTAGTCCACGCCGGTGCGCGCGCTCGTGTAGCTGAACATGCCCCAGTCGTCGAACACGTCGGAACGGGAGCGCAGGTCGGCGACGATCCGGTGCCACTGCTCACGCACCGCCGGCAACGCGGACCAGTTGATCGCCGCGTCCTCGCAGTGCCAGCTCATCGGCACGACCTGGCCCGCCTTGGTGCGGCCGTGCAGCGGTGTCGCGTAGCGGTCGTGACGCGCCGCCCAGTCGCCCTGGGAGATCTCGTCGCCCATGTATCGGGCGCCGAACGAGCGGGCGATCCGCATCAGGCGGCCCGCCCCGGCCCGTACCTCGTCCTCGTTTCCGTAGAGAGCCGAGCACACGAGCGCGCGGACGTTCTCGGGCTGCGGGATATAGGCCTCGTCGTCCCGGCGCAGATACCGGACCTTCTCCTCGTCGAACAGCACCGCGCCGGCGAACGTGGCGACGTCTGCCTGGGCGAGCGCACGGACGGCCCGGTAGCCCGTGTCGTACTCCTCAAATGCCCAGAACGGTGAGAACTCGGCCTCCGGCTTCGGGTAGAGCTTCAGCGTGGCCTCGGTGGCGACGCCGAGCGTCCCCTGGTGGCCCATGAACAGCTGTTTCATCTGGTAGCCCGAAGAGCTCTTGGAGATCCGCGGTCCACCGCCCTCGCCGATCCGGATCACCTCGCCGGTCGGCAGCACGTGCAGGAAGCTGAGCACCAGGTCGCGGGTGTGTCCGTAGCGCGAGCCGATCAGCGACCAGCCGCTGGTGCCGATGCGCCCGCCCACCAGCGAGCACGGGTAGGAGGCGGGATCGTCGGGATAGAACAGGTCGTGGCGGGCGAGCGCCTCGTTGAGCTTGAGCATGTTGACCCCGGCGCCGACGACGCAGGTGCGGTTCTCGAGGTCGATGTCGCCGATGTACTGCAGCCGCTTGACGTCGAGCAGGATCCCGTGATGCAGGGGGACGGCGCCGTCGGTCAGCCCGGTGCCTCCGCAACGCGGCACGACCGGCACCCCGAACCGGTTGGCGACCTCGATCACCGCCGCCACCTCCTCCGTGCACGCAGGGAGCACCACGACATCCGGGATGTGCCGGGCCCAGCGGTGCACTGGGAACGGCGCGGGCACCCGGGCCCGGTGCATGCGCGCGGGCTTGTCGACGAGCAGGTGCTCATCGCCCACGACGTCACGTAGCTCGCCGAGGACCTCGTCCGCGAGGCCGGGTGCGGTGACGGTGCTCATGCGCTCCTCCGTCCGCCGACCTCGATTCCCAGTGACTCGGCGAGCAGCTCGTGGATGTCGACGACGTCGATGCGGTGCTCCTCGCCGGCCTGCGACAGCGGGCGCTCGGACCACGGGCAGGCGCTGACGAGGGTGTCGACCTCCAGCTCGGCCGCGCGCTCAAGCCGCCGGCCACTGATCGCCGCGGTCAGCTCCGGCTTCTCGATCGGGAGCCCGGCACCGCCGCCGGAGCAGTAGGACCACTGCGTGACCCGGTCGACGTCACGGAACTCCAGGCCCGGGATCGCGCGAAGGATCTCGCGGGGCTCTGACCAGATCCCCTTGCGCTTGTTCAGGCGGCACGGGTCGTGGTAGGTGACCGTCCGCTCCACCGCGACGCTCGGCGACAACCGCCCATCGCGGATGAGCTCGGCGAACAGCTCGACCGCGAGCACGATCTCGATGTCGTCGTACTCCTCGCCGAAGTACTTGGGGTAGTCCTCGGTGAACGTGATGTAGTCGTGCGGGTCGAGCACGATCACGCGGCGTGCGCCGACCGCTCGCCAGTCCTCCAGGTTGTGGCGCGCGAACCGCTGCGCCTGATCGAGGTAGCCCATCTCCGCCGCCGGGCCACCACAGCACCACTGCTCCCGCATCAAGCCGAACTCATACCCCGCGAGCTTCAGGATCTGGGCGACCGCGCGCGGCACCGAGGTCCGGTAGAACGCCGCCTCGCAGTCGACGAACAGCACCGTCTCACCACCGACCGGAAGGTCGAGGTCGTCCGCCCAGTCGGCGACATGCGCCTGATCGATCGGCGCCTCGCCGAGCACCGGCTCGTGGCGGCGCTCGTCGGTGAGGGAGTTCCACCGCTGCCACCCCGCCTGGTGGATCCCCTTGTCCACCGCGAGCGCGCGGACCGCCTTGACCAGGTCGACGGTGCGGGTCCGGAACCGGTAGAAGTCGCCGGTGAACAGCGTGTTCGGGCAGCGCAGCTCACACGCCCCGCACTGGGTGCAGTTGACGAAGTCCTCGGCGACATCCTCCACCGCCAACTCGCCGTGCTCCATCGCCACCACGTTCGCGTGAAACGCGGTCGGCGTCCACGACTCGTTGCGCGTCACCTGCAGCACGGGGCAGACCTCGCGGCAGAACTTATGGCCCGAGCTGTAGCAGTTGTACGCGGCGTTGCGCCATTGCTCGACGAACTCCTCGGTGGCGGCGTCGGGTGCGGGCGGGTCCTGGCGTGCGGTGCTCAATGCAGCTCCTCTCGACCGGTTCGGCGCGATAAACATATGAAGTTAGTTTTTTGATGTCAAGCCACTTTCGGGCTGCCTCGCGGTCTAATCTCCCGTCACTCGATGCCCAGCCACGTTCCCGTCAGCGTCCGCCGCAGCGTGCTCACGCCGCTGGATCGAGACGGCCGTGCCCGTGCCGTCGAACGCCGTCTGGCGCAGGCGATCCGGCTGGGTGTGTTCGCCGAGGGCGAGCAGCTGCCGTCAGAGCCGGTGCTGGCTGCCCAATTCGGGGTCGCGACGGTGACGCTTCGGGAGGCGCTGGTCGAGCTGCGCCGCCATGGACTGGTCGAGACCCGACGCGGTCGCGGCGGCGGCAGTTTCGTCCGAGCGTCCCGGATCGATGCGGAGCGCCAGGCGCGAGAACGGCTCGCGCAGTATTCGGCCGACGACCTGCGCGACCTGCTCGACTACCAGGTCGCAATCGCGTCCGAAGGCGCGGCGCTGGCCGCGGCGCGCGCGTCCGCGCCCGATCTGGCCCGCCTCGAGTCGCCAGTAAACGCGTTCGCGGCGGCGCAATCCGATGACGAGCGGCGACGGGCCGACGTCCGCCTCCATGTCGAGCTGCCTTCGATCGGGCGCTCCCGGCGCCTGACCACGAGCACGATGGATCTGCACGCGGAGCTCGGGGCGTTCCTGTGGCTGACCTTCGGCGGTGAGCGATCGCAGGCGGCTGTCGCGGAGCATCGCGCGATCGTCGAGGCCGTGGTCGACGGCGATCATCGGCAGGCAGCAACGCTCGCCGCGGCGCACGCGACCCGGGAGATGCGCGAGTTGATCGGCGAGCGGGTGCGCGTGGACGCGCGACCGCAGACCACGGGCGCCGCAGCCGCCGTCCTCGACACCGCCGCGGCGGCGCTGGAGGAGGTGTTCGACGTCATCGGCACCGTCCACGACGAGGTCCGCCGGCTGCATCAGATCGCCGAACAGCGAGCGCAACCGCTGCTGCGCACCGATCTTGGGCCGCTCGGGAGCCTGCTCCGATCCGGGCTCGATCGTCTGCCGATCATGGCCGGCCTGGGCATGATCTTCGCTCCGAACGCCCTGGGCGACGAAACGCGCTGGATCGAGTGGCTGTGGCGCAACGGGGACGATCCACCAGAGCCGCTCATCACCACGCTCGATCCGGCCGCGCCGGACTTCTATGACTATGAGGCGGCCGAGTGGTTCTACGAACCGCGTGAGCACGGCACTCGATGGATCGCGGGCCCATTCGTCGACCACAGTGCCACCGACGCGCACATCTTCACGCTGACGCAGCCGGTCCTTGACGGGCAGGGCCGGTTCCTCGGGGTCGCCGGGGCCGACCTCACCGTCGACTCGATGGAGGCGATCACGCGTCCGGCGCTCGCCGCCGTGCCCGGACGGGCGGCGCTGCTCAACCACCGCGGGCGGGTGATCGCGGCCAACACGAGCGACGACCTGCCGGGGACGCTCCATCACCCGGTCGCCGACGATTCCCTTGGCCGCGACCCGCGCATCCCCTGGATCGTGGTCCGGCCGCGGTCCGACGGCTGAGGGCGACCGATGCGACCTCGACCGTCCGGCCGCCCGGCTCAATCCATTGGCAATAGCGGACGATGTAGCAGTCGATGACCCGACGTCAAGCTGTCCGGATCCTCCTGTTCGAGCGCGCCCGCCTGGTCGGCGGCCCGAGAGCCGTGCGCTGCGCGATCATCGACCTGTCAGCGGTCGGCGCGCTGCTCACTCTGGCTGCGACCGTGCCGCAGGCGCCACTGCGACTCGAGTTCGAGCTGGGGGGAGAGGCGCTGAAGCTCGAGGTCGAGGTCAAGCGGGCCGCGGAGGGCAAGCAGGTCGCCGTGGCGTTCGTCGACCCGCCGCTCGACCGGCTGCACCGGCTGATCGCCGTCGAGCAGCGTCAGGCGCTGGCCAAGGGCCGGATCAACGTCTACGAACGCCGGACGCACCGGCGGGGTGCGGGTCCACGCGGGGGCATCCCGCTCGACGAGCCGCATGAGCCCGCCAGCTGATGTTCCTGCCCGTCACTCGATGACGTCCAGCGACCCGTCGGAGAGCTCAACGCGCAGGCCGCCCGCGGCCGCGATCTCCGCGACCTCCTCGGGCCGCTCGGCGCCGCCGGCCTGGAGCACCAGGCGGGCGATGTCCCCGCGCACCCGCTTGGCCATGTGGCTGATCACCGTTCGCGTCCCATCCGGCGCCTCGGTGAACGCCCGCACCGAGAGGTGCTGCGCGCGCCGCGGCCTCCACGCCGCCGCGTAGGACCCCGATCGCAGGTCGAGCACCAGGCCGCGATCGGGCAGGGCCGCGCGCAGGGGCTCGCGCCAGTACGCGGCCAGCGCGCCGACCCCGGGCGGCTTGGCGCTCATGTCGAGCCGGTAGGCGGGGATCCGATCTCCGGGGCGGACCACACCCCACAGCGCGCTCGCGATCAGTACCCCGTCCCAGGGCAGATCCGCCAAGCCGAGCGCACCGAACAGCACGCCGGTGTAGAGCTCCGCGGCCGGAACCGCGGGCGCCACCCGCAGGTCCGGGTCGACCGCATCGATCAGGCGCTCGCGCGACTCCCGCAACCGGGGGTAGACGAGCGTCGAGAGGCCGACCCGACGACCGCGGTCCGGTGAGGCCTTGCCCTGGGAGGGCGGAAGCAGCACGAGCATCGGGGACGAGGCTAATCGCACGGCCCCCGCCGCCTGCGTGTCCGATCCGCCCGGACTAGGTGGGCGGCGCGAACTGGCTGATCGTGAGCTCCGCCCCCTGGGGGTCGCGCAGGTCGGCCTCCCGGGTCCACATCGTCTCCCGGCTCGACAGGACCTCGGCGCCCACACGTTCGGCGGCTGCCGTGGTCTGGTCGCGATCGGCGACGCTGAACACGACCTTCCAGCGTGGCGTGCCGGAGCTGTCGTCGAGGTGCTCCGCGCCGGCGACCACGTCGGCGAAGCCCTCGGGGGCGCCCGCTTGACGCGCGTAGATCTCCGGGTCCGAGGTCGCCGCCAGGTGGTCGCCGTAACCGGGCACCCGCCACATCTCCACCTCGCCCGGCATCGTCGAATGCCGCCAGCCGAACAGCGGCTCATAGAACCCGCGCGCGCGGTCGAGATCGCCCGTGCGCAGATGCGAGAAGTTCCAGGTGCCGGGAACGTTGACCAGCTGCGCGCCAAGTCGCGCTCCCGCCTTCCAGAGCCGGAAGCCGGCACCTTCCGGGTCGGTGCAGATCGCCAGCCTCCCGGCGCGTCCCGCGGGACCGACGTCGGCCGGCTCGCCCGATACGGCGCCGCCCTGAGCGGCCACCAGTGCCGCCGTCCGGTCGACGTCATCGACCGCGATGTAGGTGTTCCACGCGACCGGCGCTCCGGTCGAGGGGGCGAGGGCGGCGACGTCCCGGCCCTCGACCGTGGCAATCCAGTAGGAGTCGCTGACCTCGGGCGGCGTGACGTCGGTGCACGTCCAGCCGAGCAGTTCGGCGTAGAAGGCGCATGCCGCCTCCGGGTCGGGTTGCTCGATGTCGACCCAGCAGGGGACTCCGGTGGGATAGGTCCGGACATCGGTGGCGGTGCTCATCGGGTCTCCTCGGTCGCGGTTGGTGGTGTGTCGTGGACGCTAAGCGCAAATGCGGTCAGCTGTTGACCGCTGCGCGGACGGCATCGCTGATCGTCAGGTCCTACAGTCCCACGGATGAGCTGGACCGTTGAGTTGGCGTCCAACCTCGAGCAGGAGCAGGCGTTGCTGCCCGCGCCCTTCGCGGGTGCGGTCGCCGACGCGCTCGGTCGCCCGGCCGCTCAGCAACCGACCTGGCCCGATGCCGAGCAGGCCTCCCGGGTGCGCGGCGTGCTGAACGCGGTGCCGCCGATCGCGGTCGCCTCCGAGGTCGACGTCCTGCAGGAGCGCCTGGGTTCGGTCGCGCGCGGGGAGGCGTTTCTGCTGCAGGGCGGCGACTGCGCCGAGACCTTCGACGACAACACCGAGTCGCGGCTGCGGGGGACGATTCGGACGCTGCTGCAGATGGCCGTCGTCCTGACCTACGGGACCGAGATGCCGGTCATCAAGCTCGGACGGCTGGCCGGGCAGTACGCCAAGCCCCGCAGCGCGGAGCTCGACTCCGACGGGCTGCCCTCCTACCGGGGCGACATGATCAACGCGCTCGCGCCGGATCCGGAGGGCCGCCGCCACGATCCGGGCCGCATGATTCGCGCCTACGCCAACGCGGCCGCGGCGATGAACCTCGCCCGCGCAGTGACGAGCGCAGGTCTCGCCGATCTTCACCATCTCCAGGAATGGAACATGGACTTCGTCCGCCGCTCGCCGGCCGGCGAGCGCTATGCCCGCGTCGCCACCGAGATCGATCGGAGCCTGCGGTTCATGTCGGCCTGCGGCGTGGACGACGGCTCGCTGCGCGCGGTGGAGCTGTTCGCCAGCCACGAGATGCTGGTGCTCGATTACGAGCGTGCGCTGTTGCGGCCCGAACGCGACCGCCTCTACCTGCTCTCCGCCCACCAGGTGTGGATCGGAGAGCGCACGCGCCAGCTCGACGGCGCCCACGTCGCGCTCGGCGCGCTGATCGCCAATCCGGTCGGGGTCAAGATCGGGCCCACCATCACCCCCGAGGAGGCGGTTGAGCTCGTGACGCGTCTGGACCCTGAGCGGATCGACGGCCGGGTGACCCTCGTCTCGCGGATGGGCAACGGCGCCGTCCGGGAGCGCCTGCCGGCGATCGTCGACGCGGTCACGCGATCCGGTCACCGGGTCGTGTGGCAGTGCGACCCGATGCACGGCAACACCGAGGAGTCACCGAGTGGCCACAAGACCCGGCGCTTCGAACGCATCGTCGACGAGGTGGAAGGCTTCTTCGAGGTTCACCAGCGGCTGGGCACCCACCCCGGCGGCATCCACGTCGAACACACCGGTGAGGATGTCACCGAGTGTCTCGGCGGCGCGCAGATGATCACCCATGGTCAGCTCGCCTCGCGCTATGCGACGGCCTGCGACCCGCGGCTGAACACCGAGCAGGCCCTCGAGCTCGCGTTCCTGGTCGTGGAGATGCTCCGTCGCACCGCCGTCTGATGCGGCCGATCTGCGACTACCTGGACTACTCGGGCCGGGACGACCTCCTCGCCGGCGGGGTGCGGATGCTGCCGGTGCAGACGCCCGCCGGCTCCTTCAAGGTGTGGACCAAGCGCATCGGGAGCAACCCGAACCTGAAGGTGCTGCTGCTCCACGGCGGACCCGGGGCCACCCACGAATACCTCGAGGCGTGTGACAGTTACCTTCCGGCCGCGGGTGTCGAGTATTACTACTACGACCAGCTCGGTTCCGCCTTCAGCGACCAGCCTGACGATGGATCGTTGTGGGAGCTCGACCGCTTCGTCGACGAGGTCGAACAGGTCCGGCACGCGCTCGACCTGACACCTGACAGTTTCGTCCTCTACGGTCAGTCGTGGGGCGGGATCCTCGCTATCGAGTACGCGCTTGCGCATCCGGACCGCCTCAAGGGCCTGATCATCTCCAACATGATGGCCGACGTACCCGCCTACAACGACTACGCACGGGATGTGCTCAAGCCGGCCATGGACCAGGAGGCGGTGCGCAGGATCGAGGCGCTCCAGGCGGCGGGCGACATCGAGAACCCGCGCTACACGCAACTCCTCTACGAGCATCACTACGTCCAGCACGTGCTGCGCATGCCGGTCGATGACTGGCCGGATCCCGTCCGGCGCGCGTTCGCCGCGATCAACCCCGCGGTCTACGTCTCGATGCAGGGGCCGAGCGAGCTCGGGATCACCCAGGACGCGCGGCTCGCACAGTGGAGCCGATTCGACGACCTCGCATCGATCCAGGTGCCGACGCTGGTGATCGGTGCCCAGCACGACACCATGGACCCGGCGCACATGCGTGCGATGGCGGACCGCCTCCCGCAGGGCAGATACCTGCACTGCCCCGAGGGAAGTCACCTGGCGATGTACGACGATCAGCAGACGTACTTCTCAGGGCTGGTCGACTTCCTGCACGATCTCTGAGCCCGACGCCATGTACCTCGAGCAGATCTCGGTCATCGTCGACGACTACGACGACGCCATCGCGTTCTTCGTGGACAAGCTCGGCTTCGAGCTCCTGGAGGACTCGCCGGCGCTGACCAGCCGGGAAGGTCGCCCGAAGCGCTGGGTGGTCGTGCGCCCGCCGAATGGGCAGACGGCGCTGCTCCTCGCGCAGGCGGACGGGGAGCATCAACGGCAGGCTGTCGGGCAGCAGTTCGCCGGTCGCGTCGGCCTGTTCCTGCGCGTCGACGACTTCAAGGCGGAATACGAGCGCCTGCGCCGGCAGGGTGTCGAGTTCGTGGGCGAGCCGCGCTCCGAGAGCTATGGAGAGGTGGCCATCTTTCTCGATGTCGCCGGCAATCGTTGGGACCTGCTCGGACCCCGGCCGTCGCCGGCGGCGAGGTTCGGCCCGTGATCGAACTGAGCCCGATGTCGCTCGACGACATCCGGCTCATCGAGGCTTGGCTGCGGGCGCCTCACGTCGCCAGGTGGTGGCTGTCAGGGACGACCGCCGATGCCGAGCTCGACCAGATCCGCGAGTCCGTCACGGATCCGGCCCATCAGGCGACGCGGATGCTGATGGTCTCAGAGCGCCTGGCGGCGGAGGCGCGTGCGCCGGTCGGCTGGTGCCAGTGGTATCCCTACGACGCGTATCCCTCTGAGGGAGCCGCCGCGGGCGCGCGTCCCGGGGATTGCGGTTTCGACTATGCGCTCGGAGACCCCGACGCGGTCGGGCGTGGCCTGGGGACCCAGCTGATCGCGGCGTTGGTGGTGGAGGTCCGCCGAGCCCACCCGGGCTGCGGGTTCATCGTGGCTCCCGACGCCCGCAACCTGGCGTCACGACGGGTGCTCGAACACAACGGCTTCGTGCTGGCGGAGGTGCGCCCGATCGAGACCGAACCGATCGACGACCCGATGGCGATCTACCGGCTGCCGGCGCCCGCTGGTTGAGCCCACCACTCCGTAGGTGTAGGCTTACGGTTCGTGAAGACTTACCAAGGCGACGCATGGACCGCGCTGGGCGACCCGACGCGCAAGTCGATCTTCGAGCTGCTCGTCGACCGTCCGCGTGCGGTCGGCGAACTGGCGGGTGAGTTACCGGTCAGCCGCCCGGCGGTCTCTCAGCACCTGAGGGTGCTCAAGAACGCCGGCCTGGTGAGCGACCGGCCCCAGGGGACCCGCCGCATCTACGGGGTCGACCCCGACGGACTGGTGGCGCTGCGCGCGGACCTCGAGCGGTTCTGGGGAAGCGCACTCGCCGCCTACAAAACCGCCGTTGAGCAACCTGCTGAGGAGGAGACGTGAGTACGCACACCCAGGCAACCGCGACGTCCGTTCGCAGCTCGATCGTCGTGCAGGCTCCGGTCGAGCGGGCGTTCCAAGTGTTCGTCGACGATTTCGGTCGCATCAAGCCGCCGGAGCACAACCTGCTCGGCGTGGAATTGGCCGAGACGGTTTTCGAGGCCCGCGCCGGCGGCCGGGTGTTCGATCGCGGCGTCGACGGCAGCGAGTGCCACTGGGCACGCGTGATCGCCTATGAGCCGCCAGACCGGCTGGTTCTCGGGTGGCACATCGATCCGCGCTGGCAGGTCGAAACCGACCCCGCTCGCACGAGTGAGGTGGAGGTGCGGTTCATCGCCGACGGTCCGGAGCGCACGCGCGTCGAGCTCGAGCATCGGAATTTCGAGCGTCACGGCGACGGCTGGGAAGGCGTCCGGGACGCGGTCTTGGGCGACGGCGGCTGGCCGCTGTACCTGGACCGCTACGCCGGGCTCCTCGCCGAGGATTGATCCGCCGGCTCGCCTGACCCCGCAGAGAGACTCCGGTCCCGGACGTGCGCCCGGGACCGGAGTGCCCAGTTAGTGAGCGGTCTCTAGGAGGCCGGCACCGCAGGTAGCTCACGCGGCGTGGTCGTCCTGCCCTGTCGCGCAAGCGTCGCCGTCGCGACCGATTGCGCGCTCTTTGCCGCGCCCGCCGACGACGGTGGGACGGGCACAGGTATCGGTGGGCATGTCAGATCCGGACCGCTCCCGGGTTGGCGTGGTGGGAGCTGGCCGGTCGTCAGATAGTTGGCGATCGTGCCGTCGACGCACAGGTCGCCCTCCAGCGAGTCGGCGTGGCTGGTCCCACCCGGTTCGGCAAGCAGCACCGAATTGGGGAACAGCTGGCGGGTGACGAGGCTGCCCTCGAACGGTGTCGCCGCATCGCCGGTCTCGTCGATGAGCAGTGCGTTCTGGATCCCATCACCGTTGACCTGGAACTGCGGTCCGCCCGCCACCGGCCATGACTGGCATGGGCCGTTGAACCAGGTGTTGCCCCACGTCTCGTACGGAGCCACCTGGAACTCAGCCCACGAGCTCGAGGTCCATGTGTCCCAATCCGTCGGCCACGCGGAGTCGGTGCACAGCACCGAGAGGTAGACCGCAAGCTCGTTGTCGTTCCCGGGTGAGTCCACGGCGTCATAGAGCTCCACCAGTGGCTTGGTCTTGTGTTCGTTGATGTAGTCCGAGAACACCTGGCCCCACTCGACCCAGGTCTCCTCGTAGTAGGCGGCCTCCTGGAAGGTGTCGACCCACTCATCGGGACCGACGACGCCGCCGGCCGGATGGTTCTCCAGCGCCTCCTCGGTGTTGTAGAACAGATTCTGGACTGCCGCTTCGGTGGTGCCGAGGTGGTAGACGCTGTGGTACTTCGCCAGCCAGGCGAACCAGTCGTCCTCGTTGGTGTTGAACGGACCGTCCTGGTCGAGGTTGAAGTCGTCGAACCCCGGCCGCGTCATGTTGACGTTGCTGTCGAGGATCAGCCGCCGGATCGTCTGGGGGTAGAGGGTGGCGTACGTCTGGCCGAGATCGGTTCCCCAGGAGAAGCCGTAGTACGTGATCTGGCTGACGCCGAGCGCCTCGCGAATGCTGTTGATGTCCTCCGCGTTGTCGACGGTCGTCATGTTGTGCAGCAGTGCGGTCTGCTTCGCACTCTGGTTGGCGCACGCCGAGGCGTATGACTCCGAGCGCGACTCCCAGGTGGTGAGCAGCGACGGCGTCCACGGCACGTAGTTCGGGCGATCGGGACCGAGGTAGTCCGGCTCGCAGCTGATCGCCGGGATGCTCGCACCGACACCGCGGGGATCGAAGCCGATCCAGTCATAGTCGTTGGCCGCGGCCTTGAAGCCCTCCTGCTTCAGCACGGGGATCAAGAAGGTGTTGAGGTCGAGACCGGCGCCGCCGGGTCCGCCCGGATTGGTGATGAGGACGCCCTGGTAGTTCTTGGGCTTTGACTTGTGCAGGATCCGTGAGACCGCGAGCTGGATCTGCGGCCCGGTCGGATTGCTGTAGTTGAGCGGCACCGAGAGGTAGCCGCACTGGGCCCCCGCGGCACGAAGGTCTGCCTCCGAGCACCGGCCCCAGCTGATCGCCCCCGTGCCCGCCGGAGCGCTTGGCGCGCTCCCAGGATCTGCGACCGCCGAGACGGGTATGGCCAGCATTGCAACCACCGTCCCCAGCGCGGCGAGCCCCGACATGACGCGTTTCATACGCGAACCTCCCTCTGGTTGAACTGCGCTCCCCTCAGTCCTGCGGTCGCCATTATCCACAACCGGAGCCGGCGGGTGAGGTTTTTGGGCTCTTGTGACTGATCCGTGGGGGTCTGGACATCGACCGCGCGCGGGCGGGGCGCGAGTGGGGCGGCGGTGGCATCCCGGATGGACGGGCCGCGTGCGAGAAGAATGGACCGCGAGAGTCTGGACATCAACCGCGTGCCACCGGGGCGCCGGTGGGGCGCTGGCGGCGCGCCGGGTGGACGGCCCCGGTGCGAGAAAAGCGCACCGTGGGGGCCCGGAGATCGACCGGGCGCCGGTGGCGTGCCGGTGGGGCGCCGGATAGACGGCCCGGTGCGAGAAAAGTGCACCGTGGGGGCTTGGAGATCGACCGCGCGCCGACGCGGCGGCGGTGGCGGCCCGAATGGAAGGCCCGTGCGAGAGTGTTTCGCTCTCCTGACCGAGCAGTGAGCAGCGAGCAGCGAGCAGAGGGCCGGGCGGTACCGTGAGGCCGTGACCGAGCGCGCCGTATTCCTGCGTCCCGAGGGCCTGACGGGCGTTGAGGCGTTGCATGCACGGTTCGTCGAGCACGCCTACGCGCCGCATTCGCATCCCACCTGGACCGTCGCGGTGATGCGGGCCGGCGCCGCCCGCTTCGAGGTCGATGCGACCGAGCAGCGCGCCGACCGCGGAGAGCTGTTCGTGCTCGAGCCGGAGGCAGTGCATACCGGCATGGCGGCCGTGCCCGAGGGGTGGGGCTATCAGGTCCTGTACCTCGACCCAGTCCTCGTGCACGAGTGGGCAGAGCGTGACGCGAGCGCTCCCCGCGCCGCCCGCTGGGTGGTGTTCCGCGACCCGTCGCTGCGGGCGGCCCTGCTGCGGATGCACGCCGCCTTCGCCGCCGGGGAGACCGGGCTCGGGCGCGATGAACTCGTGGCCGAGGCGGTGGGCGCGTTCCGACGGCACCTGCGCCCGGTCCCGCCCGACGCCCGAGGTGGCAGCGAGCACGCGGCGGTCAGGCGCGCCCGTGCCTACCTCGCCGACCGCTGGGACCGGCCGGTCGCGCTCGCGGAGCTGGCGGCATTCGCCGGGCTCAGCCGTTTCGAGCTCATCCGCCGCTTCCGCCTTCAGACCGGGCTGACGCCGCACGTCTTCCAGACGAACCTGCGCATCGCCCACGCGCGCACGATGCTGCGGGCTGGAGACCCGATCGCCGCGGTCGCCGCCTCGTGCGGGTTCGCCGACCAGTCACATCTCACTCGCACGTTCCGCCGGGCGGTCGGGGTCACCCCGGGCCGCTTCGCGGCCGCGTGACCGACGCCAACAGCGCAATTTCGTTCAAGACGCGGGCACCCGCGGATGGGAAGCTCGCGCCATGGCGGTGACCGACTTCGACACCAAGGCGGCAGTGGTCGTGCGCGACGATCTCGCCGCCTGGCAACGCCTCAACGTGTGCGCGTTCCTGATCAGTGGCGTGGTCGCGGCCGCCGACCGGGCTGCGGTCGGCGAGGACTATCTGGATGCCGACGGGAATCGCTACCTGCCGCTGCTCGTCCAGCCGGTGCTCGTGTTCGAGTCGACCGCCGCCAAGCTGCGGACGGTGCGTGAGCGCGCCGCCCGCCGAGAGGTTCCGATCGCGCTCTACACCGCCGAGATGTTCGAGACGGGCAACGATGAGGACAACCGAGCCGCCGTCCGTGCCGTCGCAGCCGAGGATCTGGACATCGTCGGCATCGCGCTGCGGGTGCCGCACCGGGACGCCGACGCCGTTTTGAAGGGCCTCGGCCGGCACCCGTAGCGCGTCAGCTGGGCGCCGGTACGGGTACGATCGCACTGTGGATCTCGGCCAACCGTCGTCCTACCTGGCGCTCGAGCGCGGCACACCGGTGTACAGCTCCGACGGCGTCGAGATCGGCAGGGTCACGCACGTGCTCGCGGTGGAGGCCGAGGATGTGTTCGACGGCATCGTCATCGGTGAGCATCTGTTCGGCCACGATCACCGCTTCGCCGACGCCGACGACGTCCAGGAGGTGTTCGAGCGCGGCGTCGTGCTCACGCTCGACCGGTCGGCGTGTGAGCACCTGCCCAAGCCCGAGGCGAATCCGGCGGCGATGCGCGACGACCCCGCCGAAGCCGACTCGGAGTTCCGGCACGCCAAGCTGCGGCGCGCGTGGGACATCATCTCCGGCAATCAGTGACGCGGCGGGCCCTGACCTAGTCCGGGGACGACGGGCGCGGCTGACCCGAGCCCGGATGAGGAGACCCCTTCGACTGCCGGTGGCCCGATTTGCCACGGATGCTCGTGCGGGTCGACTGGCGGCCGGTGCGATCGCCGCGGGCGGCCCGGCCGTCGGTCGCGCCTGCGGGACCGGTGCCGATCACGTGCGTCGCCGCCAGCCGGCGGAACAGGCCGTCGACGGCCATCAGCTCACGCTCGGTGCCGCGCTGCACCACCTCGCCCCGGTCGAGCACGACGATCTGGTCGGCGCGTCTGGCGGTGGCGATGCGGTGGGCGATGATGATCGAGGTGCGGCCGCGGAGCAGCCGGTCCAGCGCACGCTCGATCAGCAGCTCGGTCGGGCGGTCGATGTTGGAGGTCGCCTCGTCGAAGATCAGGATCCGAGGGTCGGCGAGCAGCGCCCGCGCGATCGAGATCAGCTGCCGCTCGCCGGCGGACAGGCCGCTGCCGCCCTCACGGATCTGGTGCTGCAGGCCCGCCGGGAAGCGGGAGGCGACCCGGTCCAGGCCGACCGACGCTGAGATCCGCTCGAGCTCCTCGTCGGTGGCCTCCGGCGCGGCGAAGCGGACGTTGTCCGCGATCGTTCCGGAGAACAGGAACTGGTCCTGGAGCACGACGCCGAGCTGGCGCCGATAGGCACGGAGGTCGAGCGTGCGCAGGTCGAGACCGTCGACCGTCACCGCGCCGTCGCTCGGGTCGTAGAAGCGAGCGACGAGCTTGGCCAGCGTTGACTTGCCGCCGCCCGACTCGCCGACGATCGCGCAGCAGGAACCCGCCCGCACGGTGAGGTCGATCCCGTGAAGCACCTCGTTCTCGCCGTACGCGAACCGGACCCCGTGCAGCTTGAGCTCCCCGGTCAGCCGGCCGGGCACGGTCGCGTCCGGCGGGCTGGCGATGTCCACGTCCTCGTCGAGCACCGAGGAGATCTTGACCATGGCGGCCTGGCCCGACTGCATCTGCGAGTAGACCTCGGACAGCGACTGCAGCGGCTGGAAGGCCAGCGAGAGCAGGAAGTAGGCCGCGGCAAGCGTCCCGATCTGATTGGACGGGAGGATGTGGGCGCCGACGGCGAGAACCGCGACCGTGGAGACCACGCCGAGCAGCTCGATCGACGGGAAGAACACCGAGACGATCTTCTGGGCGTAGATGTTGGCGCGCCGGTTGCCGCCGTTGAGCTCGTCGAAGCGCGCGCGGAACGTCTGCTGGCGGCGGAACGATTGCACCACCACCATGCCCGCGATGGACTCGGCGACGTGCGCGGTGACGCCTGCGATCCGGTTGCGGACCTCGAGCTGGGCATGGGTGGAGGTCCGCTGGAACCAGCGGCTGAGCACCATCGCCGCCGGCAGCACGACGAGCGCCGCCAGCCCGAGGCGCCAGTCGTTGATGAGCAGTGCGAGCACCGCCGCCGGCAGCAGCGCGCAGCTGGTGACGAGCGTCGGCAGGCCTTCGGAGAGCACGTCGGAGATGGCGTCCATGTCGCTGGTCAGACGGGCGATGATCCATCCGGCGCGCTGCTCGGAGAAGTACCGCAGCGACAGCGTCGTCAGGTGGTCGAACAGCTCGCGGCGCAGCCCCACGACGATGTCCTGCCCGAGGATCGCCATCCCTCGCGTCATGACCCCGTAGAGCACGAAGCCCGAGACGCTGACGGCGACGAACGCAGCCAGCGTGAGATCGAGGGTGGTCGTGTTGCGCTCAGCGATCCCGTTGTTGATCGCCACCCGCACGAGCAGCCAGCTGCCGGTCTGAGCCAGCGCCTCGCCGATCGCGCATGCGAACACACCGGCGACCCACAGCCGGCGCTGCACGACGAACCGGCGCAGGCTGAGCAGGCCGGTCGGGGCAGGCGGACGCGCCGCACGCGGCGCCGCGAGCTCAGGCAGCGCCGACAACGGCGTCCTCCCCGAACAGTCCGGCGAATGGTCCACCCTGCTCGATCAGGCCCTCGGGCACACCCTCTTCGACGACGCGGCCGTCATCGAGCACGGCGACGCGATCGGCCAGCGCCAGCGTCGAGAGCCGCTGCGTGGCAAGCAGCACCGCCCGCCCGCGCAGGCCGTCCCGCAGACCGGCCACGATCTCGCGCTCGAGCTCGGTGTCGACCGCCGAGAGCGGGTCGTCGAGAATCAGCACCGGCGCGTCGGTGAGCAGCGCGCGGGCCAGCGCGACCCTCTGGCGTTGACCTCCCGACAGGTTCACTCCGCGCTCCCCGATCACGGTGTCCAGCCCGTTCGGCAGCGAGGCGACGAACTTCGCCACTCCGGCCAGTTCGAGCGCGCGGGTGATGGCGGCGTCGTCCGCGTCGGGGCGCCCCGCCAGCAGGTTGGCTCGCAGCGTCTCGGAGAACAGCACCGGCCGCTGGGTGACCAGCCCGACGGCGCCCCGCAGCTCCGCCAGCGCCAGCGCTCGCGTGTCGCGCCCGGCGAGGCGCACGACGCCTCCGGTCGGGTCGTAGTGACGGGCCAGCAGCGAGAGCAGCGTCGACTTGCCGCTGCCCGTTCGGCCACACACCGCGACGATCTCGTCCGGCTGCACTTCGAGCCTCACCCCGCGCAGCACCTCGGAGCCACCCGGGTAGGAGAAGTGGACGCCGTCGAACGTCACGGCCAGCGGCTCGCCCGGCGGCAGCGATGCGGCGCGCTCCGCCGTCACCTCAGGAAGCAGCGGAATCTCCTCGAGCCACGAGAACGCCCGCCCGGCCGAGGCCAGAGCGCGCTGTCCGAGGTCGAGGATCAGCCCCATCGCCTCAAGCGGCCACACGATCTGCAGCAGCAGCTGGATGAACAGCGCCAGCTGGCCGTAGGTGAGCGTGCCGTTGATCACCGCTCGGCCGCCGAGCAGCAGCACGACGGCAACCGACAGTGAGGGCAGGTAGAAGACGGGCGGCAGGAAGGTCGCCTCCACCCGGGCCTGGCGGATCATCTCGTCGCGGATGGCGGTCGCGCGGTCGGCGAACCGCTCCTGGATGATCTCCTCGCGTCCGAATGCCTGCACCATCTCGATGCCGACCACGGCCTCGTTGGCGGCATCGGTGAGGTCGCCCTTGCGTGCCTGGACGGCGCGGGAGATCGGCGCCACGCGACGTCCGAAGCGCCACGCGAAGTACGCGATCGCCGGCATCGGCAGCGCGCTCCACAACGCGAGGATCGGGTTGGTGGCGACCAGCAGCACGCCGGTTCCGACGATCAGCATCGCGCTCTGGATCGCCTGCACCATCCCCCAGCCGATGAAGTAGCGGATCGGATACAGGTCATTGGTCGCCCGTGACAGCACCTGCCCGGTCGGCTGGCGGTCGTAGAACGCGCGCGGGAAGCGCAGATAGGCGGCGTACAGCAGCTCGCGCACGCGCGCCTCGATCTCGATTCCGACGCGGGAGGTGGCGTAGCGGCGCAGGTAGTTGACACCCGCGCGCACGAGCGCGAGGACCACGATCAGGATCAGCAGCGGCGTGAGCGGCTCGCGGTGGGTGACGATCGAGCGGTCGATCGCGCGCGCCACCAGCACCGGGATGATCAGTGACAGCGCGCTGTAGACGAACGCGTAGGCGAAGCCGATCAGGCTCAGTCGGCGCTGCTCGCGCCACAGACGCAGGATGCGACGGGCGGTCAGCGCAATGCCGAAGGGCTCGGGATCGAAGCGCTCGGTGCAACCAGGCGGCGTCGGCGCGTCGACGCGCTCGCGGCCGCGAACACGACCGGTGCGGCGCTCACGCCAGCGGTCACGTGCGGCAGGGCTCATCACTGCACTCAGTCCTCCATCGTGCCCCCGGTTGGGGCGGTCGGCTGGATTCCTCGCCGTCGTCCGACCGCGTCGGGGCGGGATGCACCGGTTGCGCCCGTACCCCGGGCGCACCCACTGAGACTAGACGATGATCCGGCCACGGCTTCCGGCGCGTGCACCGTCTGTGGGCTTGCGATGATCCGGCCGTGATCGAACGTCGCACCGTCACCTCGACCAACTCCCTGCTCACGGGTCTCGAGTGGCCCGTCTTCGAGGCCCGGGGATCGCGTGACGGTCCACGGCTGACGCTGATGGCCGGCGTCCACGGTGCGGAGTACCCGGCGATCGCCGCGGTGCGCACGTTCATGCGCGAGCTCGACAATTCGGCGCTCGCGGGTTCGATCCTGGCGGTGCCGATCGCCTCGCCGACCTCGTTTCGTGCCCGCTCAGCGTTCGTCGTTCCCGAGGATGGGCGAAACCTGAACCGCGCGTTCCCAGGCCGCGCGGACGGCTCGTTCACCGATGCCCTGGCCGATCACATCTTCCAGACGTTCATCGCCGGCGCCGACCTCCTCATCGACCTGCACGGGGGAGACCTGTTCGAGGCGCTGGAGCCGTTCACGATCTACCAGGACTCGCCCGCGCGCGAGACGGCCCACCGCCTGGCCTGCGCGTTCAACTTCCCGTACGTCATCCGCGAGCGGGGAGGCGACCTGCGAGGGATGACGAGCGCGGCGGCCGCCGACGCGGGGATCCCCGCCGTCATCGCCGAAGCGGGAGGCTGTGGCCTGCTGGAGCCGGAGGCGGTGCAGCTGCATCTGGAGGGGTTGCGCAACGCGCTCCGCGCGACCGGGATGCTCGACGGGCCAGCGGTGGCGCCGGCGCACGCCCAGCATCTGGCCGACGAGTTCCGCTGGGTGCGCTGCGCGAATGCGGGGTGGTGGCAGCCGGAGGTCGGGGTGGGCGCGACGGTCGAGGCCGGTGCGCGCCTGGGCGCGATCCTCGATCCGTTCGGTGACGAGCTGGAGCCGGTGCGGGCGCCGCTCGCCGGAGCGGTCGCCTTCCTCACCACCAGCCCGGCGGTCGATCGCGACGGCCTGCTGCTCGCGATCGCCGGCGAGCTCAGCCCGGTGGGCAGCTCTCGATGATCTCCGCGAGCGCGTCGATCGCGCGTCCGGCTGCCGCCGGCGCAAGGTTGGCGTAGCCGAGCGCGAGCGCCCCCTGGTCACGGTCGCCGACCGGCGCGCCGAGGGCGATCCCGCGGGCGAGCGCGTCTCCCGCGACTGCCATCTCGCTCACGCCCTCCGGGAGCTCGAGCAGCACGAACAGCCCGGCCGAGACGCCGCTCACGCGGAGTGTCGGCAGCCGCCCTGCCAGCGCCTCGAGCAGCGCGGCACGCCGCTGGTGATAGCGACGACGCTGGCGGCGCAGATGGCGATCGAGGTCGCCGCGCTCAAGGACGTGAGCAAGCGCGAGTTGCAGGATGGGGGAGGGCGCGCCGCCGCGCCGGCGCGCGGTCTCGAACACCGCCCCGGTGAGACGCTCGGGCATCACCAGCCAGCCGATGCGCAGCGCGGGCGACAGCGTCTTGCTCGTCGATCCGGCATACGCCACATGCTCCGGAGCCAGTCCCTGCAGACAGCCGATCGGCTGGCGGTCGTAGCGGTACTCGGCGTCGTAGTCGTCCTCGACGATCACGCGAGTGGAGTGGCCGGCCCACGCGATGAGCTCGCGGCGGCGCTCCGCCGAGAGCACCGCGCCGGTGGGGTACTGGTGGGCCGGCGCAACCGCGACTGCGCCGGCGGACTCGGGCAGCCGTGCCACGACGAGGCCGTCGTCATCGACGGGCACTGGCCCAGTGAGGAGCCCAGCCTCATATGCGGTCTCCTCGGCCCCGGGCCAGCCGGGCTGCTCCACGGCAACCTCAGCCACCCCCTGTCTGGCCAGGGTGGCCCACACGAGACCCATGCTGTGCCGCGTCCCCGCGGTGATCAGGATCCGGTCCGGGTCGGCCAGGACGCCGCGCACGCGGGCCAGATAGGACGCCAGCGCCACTCTGAGCTCCGGCATGCCGGCCGGATCTGGCAGGCCGAGGCGGTCGGCTCCGACCGAGCGCAGCACCTGACCGATCGCAGCCGCCCACGGGGCACGCGGAAACTCAGCGACAGCGGGTGTGAACGGATTGAGGTCGTAGCGAGGCGGTGAGGCCGGGCGCTCCTGTGTCCGTCTGCCGGCGGGTGCGGCGGCCAGCGGCGCGACCGTCGTGCCCCCGCCCCGACGGGTCTGCAGATATCCCTCGGCGGCGAGCTGCGCGTAGGCCTCGACGACCACGCCCCGCGATACCCCGAGCTGCGCGCACAGCGACCGCGTCGCCGGCAGCCGGGTCCCGGGCGCGAGTCGGCCGGCGCGCACGGCCTCGCGCAGGGCGCTCTCCAACCGGGCGCGCTTCGAGCGGCCCGCCGCCCCCTCGAGGTCGAGATGGAGGTCCATTTGGCCCTAGATTCTTGCATCAGATTGGACCTTCTACACGAGCCAAGTGAGGCGTACGGTGTGGCCATGCCCACGAAGAGAACCCGCGTCCGCCGCGCTCCCGCGCGCGGCCTCTACGAACGCGAGCAGATCGACGCGATCCTGGATGAGGGACTCGTCGGACATCTCGGGTTCGTCGACGACGATCAGCCGTTCGTGATCCCGACCCTGTACGCACGGGTCGGCGACATCGTCTACGTGCACGGTTCGGCGGCGAGCCGTGCGATCCGCCGCCTGACGGACGGCATCCCGGCGTGCCTCACCGTCACCCTGCTCGATGGCCTCGTGCTCGCCCGCTCGGTCTTCCATCACTCGATGAACTACCGCTCCGTGGTGGTGCTGGGAACGTGTCGTCCCGTCGAGGGGCCCGAGGAGCGGGAGGCGGCACTGCTCGCGTTCACCGAGCGCATGGTCCCGGGTCGCTGGGACGTCGTGCGGGCGCCGTCGGCCAAGGAGCTGAAGGCGACCCGGGTGCTGTCGATGAGCCTGGAGGAGTGCTCGGCCAAGGCTCGGACCGGCCCGCCGGTCGACGACGAGTCCGACTACGCGCTCCCGGTGTGGGCGGGTGAGATCCCCCTGCGCACCGTCGCGGGACCGCTGAGTCCCGATCCGAGGCTGACCGCCGGCATCGAGCCCTCCGGCGAGATCAGCGACTGGTCACCCACGGCCGACCGGATGCCCGAGCCCGTCGCGGGCTGAGTCTGCCTCCGTCGCGATCATCGCTACGGTCGTGGAGTGCGACGGGCAGCCGGTGCTCTGACCCAGATCGCGCGCCTGTTCGGCGTGCTGGTGACCGTCGTCGCGGTCGTCGGCTGCGGCGCGACACACGACCAACGGCCCGGGCGGTCCGAGCATCGTGGCGCCACGGCCGCGGATGTCGTCGGCGCTCGAACCGCGCCCGGGTCCCCGCAGACGCTTCGCGCCGCCGCGGTCACCGCGCGCGGGCTGTCGGTGGACCAGCTCGCCGGTCAGCGCGTGATCTACGCCTACGCCGGGTTGCGCCCGCCGCCCTCACTGCTGACGGCGGTCCGGCGCGGGCAGGCCGGTGGGGTGATCTTCTTCAGCTGGAACATCGCGAGCGTCGCGCAGATCCGCGGGGTCATCGAGCAGCTGCAGCGCGCGAGTCTGGCCAGCCCCCTGCACGACCGGCTGTTGATGATGACCGACCAGGAGGGTGGCGAGGTCCGCCGGCTTCCCGGCGCGCCGACGCGCTCGGAGAAGCAGATCGGGGAGAGCCGGGATGGCGTGGCGCTGGCGCGGGCCGCGGGGCGGGGTGCCGCGGGGGAGCTGCGCTCGGTGGGGATGAACGTGAACCTCGCGCCGGTGCTCGACGTCTACCGCCACGCGGGCAACTTCATCGACGAGTTTCAGCGGTCCTACTCCGGCAACCCGGCGACCGTCGGACGGCTCGGGAGCGCGTTCATCGCTGCCCAGCAGGGGAGCGGGGTGGCGGCGACCGCCAAGCATTTCCCGGGGCTGGGGGCCGCGGCGCGCAGCCAGGACACCGATCTGCGGCCGGTCACGCTCGATGTCCCGCTGACCCAGCTGCGAGATGTCGATGAGGCGCCCTACCGCCCGGCGATCGCCGCAGGGGTGAAGCTCGTGATGGTCTCCTGGGCGCGATATCCCGCGCTCGACCGCACCTACCCGGCCGGGCTGTCCTCGGCGGTCATCCAGGGCGAGTTGCGCGGGCGGCTCGGCTTCCAGGGGGTCACGATCACCGACGCGATCGGCGCGGGCGCGCTGGTGCCGTTCGGCAAGCCGAGCCAGATTGGCGTCATGGCCGCGCATGCGGGCGCGGACCTCATCCTCTGCGCCGGAACCGGACCGAGCGGCAGCTCGCCACTGCAGGGCCTGTCGGTACTGCACGCGCTTGCCGCCGCGATCGGCGACGGCGGCCTGACCAGGTCCTCCGCGGTGGCCTCGGCCGCGCGCATCCTCGCGCTCAAGGCGCACCCATGACGACCAGCGCGGATCGCTCGCCGTTCGACGAGGTGCTCGATCGCGGGCGGACGAACTCGATGAAGTGGGCCGGTGGCGGCATGATGCTCACCCCGGAGCAGGTCGCCGCG
The DNA here is from genome assembly GCA_035503035.1 of Solirubrobacteraceae bacterium. Taxonomy (GTDB): domain Bacteria; phylum Actinomycetota; class Thermoleophilia; order Solirubrobacterales; family Solirubrobacteraceae; genus Palsa-465. The sequence continues at coordinate 32,685 of DATJTS010000059.1, read as the reverse complement.
GACCCGCTTCCGATGTGGGTCGCCGATACGGATTTCAGGGCTCCACAGGCCGTGATCGATGCGCTCGGCGCGGCCGTCGAGTATGGGGTGTTCGGCTATCCCGCCGGCCCCACCGCCGGCTACCTGGAGGCGGTGCTCGGGTGGCAGGCTCGGCGCTTTGGCTGGGAGGTCCGGCCGGAGTGGGTGGTGCCGACCGCGGGCGTCATCACGACGCTGAAGACCGCGATCCAGGCGTTCTCGGTGCCCGGGGACTCGGTGCTCATCCAACCGCCGGTCTACGTGCACTTCCACAACGACGTGCTGATCAACGGCCGGCACCTGGCGCTCGCGCCGCTCGAGCGGACCGACGACGGCTACCGGCTCGACCTGGGCACGTTCGAGGCCGCCATCCGCTCTGACACCAAGCTGTTCATCCTCAGCCACCCCCACAACCCGACCGGCAACGTCTGGTCCGAGGAGGAACTGCGGGCGATGGGAGAGATCTGCGCCCGTCACGGGGTGCTCGTCATCTCCGATGAGATCCACGAGGACCTCATCATCAACCCGGCGAAGCGACACACGCCGTTCGCCAGCCTCGGCGCCGAGTTCGCCGCCAACAGCATCACCTGCACGTCGCCGAGCAAGACCTTCAATCTCCCTGGCCTCCAGTGCGCCAACGTGCTCGTGCCCGACCGCCGGCTGCGTGAGCAGTTCGCGCGCCAGTACGAGCGCAACCTCTTCCCGGTGGTGAATCTGCTCGGAATGACGGCTGCCGAGGCCGCCTATGCACACGGTGAGCCGTGGCTGGAGGACCTGCTCCCCTACCTGCGCGCCAACCACGCCCGTTTCGCGGACGTGGTCAACGACGCCACGACACGGGTCCGGGTGCTGAGAGCGGACGCGCTGTACCTGGCGTGGATGGACTGCCGAGCGCTCGGCCTGGACGCCGAGGCGCTCAACGACTTCATGCTCACCCAGGCCCGCGTGTGGCTCGACAAGGGTGAGAAGTTCGGTCTGGCCGGACACGGCTACATGCGCGTGAACCTGGGCTGCCCGCGCTCCACGGTGGACGAGGCGATCCGGCGGCTCACCGCGGCGCTCGGTCAGGACGGTGCCGGCAGCACGTCGTAGGACGCGGCGATGAACTGCCCGTGCGCGGCGACCGTGTCGAGTCGCAGCCGGGTGGAGTCGATGCGGCGGGGCAGCAGCGGGGCGCCGCAGCCGAGCGTGACCGGCGCTATCGACAGCTCGACGCGATCCAGCGCGCCGGCCTCGAAGAACTGGCCGGCCAGATCACCGCCACCCGTGACCCAGATGTCCCCGCCGGAGGCCGCGGCACGGATCTCGGGCAGGGCGTCGGGAACCGGTCCGCTGAGGAAACGGACGTCGGCGCCGTCGGGCCGGGGCAGCTCGCGAGTCGTGAACACGAACGTCGGCCGATCCCCGTAGTAGCCCTGCCACTTCTCGGGCTCCGCGAGCAGGTTGGCTTCGCGCAGCACCCATTCGTATGTCGTCGAGCCCTCCACATACACCGACACGTGCTGCAGGAAGCGCGCGTACTCCTCGCCCTCGGCGTCGTCGTGTTCGACCGCGAACAGCCAGGTCAGCGAGTTCTCGCTGTCGGCGATGAAGCCGTCCAGGGTCGTCGCGGTTCGGTAGATCGCACGTGACGTGGTGACGGGCACGCGCCCACGCTACCGGGGCGACCGGCCTGATCAGCGGGCGTCGTGAAAGATGATGCCGAGGGCGGTCCGCTCACCCCGGGTGAGTGTGCTGACGCCGTGGCGCAGTCCGACCCGGTGGTAGCCGCGCGCGCCGCGGTGGGGGCGCTCGCGCGTCGGGAAGATCACGAATGCGCCCTGCGGCGGACGGAGCACGTGCGCACGGCTCTGGGCGCGAGGTCGCTGTTCGACGAGGACGAATTCACCGCCCTCGTACTCGCTCTGGCCCGAGAGCACGGTGAGCACCTGGAACGGGAAATAGACGTCGCCGTAGAGGTCCTGGTGCAGCGCGTTCCAGTCGCCGGCGTGATAGCGGAGGATGAGCGGGGTCGGACGCTCCTGCCCGGCCTCCCGGCAGCGCTCCAGCAGCTCCTCGTGCGTCGCCGGGAAGACCGGCTGATCGCCCGACAGCCGCTCGCCCCAGGCGTTGGCGATCGGCGCCAGGTGCTGGTAGAACGCGGCCCGGGCCTGCTGGATCGCATCCGGCAGCGGATGCGCGAAGTAGCGGTAGCGCCCGTCGCCGAACCGGTGTCGGGCCATGTCGATCGTCGAGCGAAAGCCGTCGCCGTCGAACAGGTCCGCAAGCCCACCGCACTGCTCGGCGGTATAGACACGCTCGGTGATGGCAAAGCCGCGCTCGTCGAGCTCGGTCGTCAGCGCCGGCCAGTCGAGCTCGTGCACGCGGTCGGCGACGGCCGGGGTCCGGGTTGTGGTGGTTGCGCTCACGGGTCGATCCTCCGTCTCGGTTGCATCCGGTCCGTGCTTCCCATGAGACGCGGCGGGCGCCGGGTTCGTGAGATCGCTCTGGGTCCCGAGGGCTAACTCTCGAGCTCGTCGGTGAGCGCTCGCGCCAGGTGCTCGGCGAGCAGGTCGCGCGCGGGCACGCGAGGCTCCGTGCTCGCGAGCATCGCGATCCGGTAGGCGGGCAGCCGGACGGGCAGCGTCGCCACCGGCGGGTCCTCCAGGCTGAGCCAGCCTTCCGGGACCACGCTCAGCCCGAGCCCGGCGGCGACGAGCTGCCGGATCGTCTGCGGATCACTCGTCTCGAACAGCGGGAGCGGGCTGAACCCCGCTTCGGTGAATGCGCGGAGCAGCAGCTCGCGCAGTGCAGTGCCTCGCTCGGGCATGATCACCGGCCGGCCGCGCAGCTCATCGAGTTCGAGTGCCGCTCCGCCGCGCGCCCGCTCGGACCGGGCGAGCGGGTCGTCCACCGCGCTGATGAGCCACAGTCGCTGTTCGGCGAGCGTGCGAACCGAGACCTGCGCGGGCAGCTTCGGCCGGCTCTCGGAGATCGCGAGCACCGCGATATCGGCGGTGCCCGCGGCGAGCTGCTCGGTCACCTGAGCGGCCGCGCCGTGGTGGAGCGCGAGCTGCACCTGGGGGTGGTGGCGGTGGAACGCGACCAGTGCCTCGGGCAGCGCCGGCGCGTCGTAGACCGTCGCCGCGACCCGGACGACCCCGCGGGCGCCGTCGAGGTGCTCGCTGACCGCAGCCCGCGCCTCGGCGAGCTCGCCGAGGATGGCGCGGGCGTGGCTCAGGAACTCGACGCCGGCCGGAGTCGGCTCGACCCCGCGGGGCCCACGGCGCAGCAGCGCCAGGCCGAGCTCCGACTCCAGCCGTGTGATCTGCTGTGAGAGCGCCGACTGGGTGACGTAGACCTCCTGGGCAGCCCGCACGAAGCCGCCGTGGCGGACGACCGCATCGAGGTACTCGAGCTGGCGCAGCTCCATCCGGCCCGGGACGCTAGCTGGCCGCGACCGCCGTGGCGGCCAGCGCCTGCCCGAGCTCCGCCGCCAGGCGATGCTTGGGCCGGGAGCCGACCAGTCGCAGGATCTCGACGCCGTCGCGGAAGACCAGGAAGGTCGGCATCGACAGGACCTGGCGCTCGACGAGCGTCTGCTGATTGGCGTCGGCGTCGATCGTCACGAACAGGGCGTCGGGCCGCTCGGCGGCGAGCGCGTCGAGGATCGGCGCCATCGTCCGGCACGGCGGGCACCACGCGGCCCAGAAGTCGACCACGACCGGCCGGTCCGCCTCCAGCACGCGCGCGGCGAAATCGGAGTCGGTGACGGTCTGCAGATGAGCGTGCATGGTTCCCCTTCCGGGTCGTTGATCGCGCACCACGTTGGATGCGCCCGATCACGATCATCCGGACCGACTGGGCCCAGCTCCATTCCGTTGGCTTATCGCCCCGTTCAGTTGGCCGTGGCCGAGCGCGAGGGAGGCGGCCGGTGGTGGTTTCCCTCGGTTCAGAGCGGACCGCCCGAGCGCGGCAGTCCGTTGTTCGTCCAGAGAGGCTCAACCCTCGACCGCGTCTCACCGATCACACGAGCACACCAATGCCCGCCGTGCCCTTCACCTCCGGTCTCGCTCCCGCCCCCTCCGGCAACGTCCGTGAGGGCACCGACGCGGCCGTGGCCGCCTTCCGCCGGCTGCAGACGAAGGTGGGCACGATCATGCTCGCTCACGAGCGACCCGACGGAGGGTTGATCTGCGAGCGCCATCGCCCGGGCGCGCCGCCGCTGTTCTACCGCGTCAGCCCGAGCGGGCGCGTCCAGGCGGACCGCCGGTACGACTGGAACCTGCAGCGCTTCGTGCCGGTGCCGCTGCCCGCCGGGATCGACTGACCGGTTCCGGCTCGGGGAGCACGATCGCCTGCAGCGCGTCGCGGAATCGGTCCGCGTCCCGCGGCGAGAGTGAGGAGAGCAGCGCGGCCTCGGCACGCTCGCTGGCTGCGCCCGCTCGCGTCACGGTCTCACGGCCGGTCGCGGTCAGCTCGACGACGTTGCGCCTGCGGTCGGTGGCGTGCGGGTGGCGCGAGACGAGTCCCTTGTCCTCCAGGGCGTCGAGCCGGGCGACCATCGAGGTCCGGTCGATGCCGAGCCGCCGGGCGGCCTGCTGCTGGGAGTCGGGCTCGTGGCCGGCGATGACGAGCAGGATTCCGAGCTCGCGCCCATCGATGCCGAATGGCGCGAGTGCCTCCGTGTTGAGCTCCTGCATCCGCTGCTGGGCGTGCTTGAGCAGGTAGCCCAGCCGCCGGCTGAGCATCGGCCCGGGTCCCTCGTCGATCGACATCGCCGGAGCGTATCGCTACGCTGATCGTCAGTAGAACAGATGATCAGCATCACGAACAAACTGGAAGAGGTCCCAATGATCTTGGTCACCGGAGGTCTCGGCTTCATCGGCTCACACACCGTGCAGGCGCTGCTCGACGCGGGCGAGGAATGTGTGGTCCTCCAGCGCAGCCACTCCGAGGTGCCGGCGGGGCGGTTCGAGGGTTCGGTCGTGGTGGCGCAGGCCGACGCCACCGACGTGGATGCGCTGCGGGCCGTCGGCCGGCGCCACCGGATCACCGGCATCGTTCACCTTGCCGGCTCGATGCCGTGGCCACCGAGCGCGGAACCACCGGTGCAGGCGGCTCGGCGGTCGCTCGGCAGCCTGTTCAACGTGATCCAGGCGGCCCAGGAGTGGGGGGTGGCGCGCGTCGCCCTGGCCAGCACGATCGGCGTCTATGGGGGCGCCGTCGAGCCGTTCGAGGGGCCGCTCACCGAGGACATGCCCCTGTCGATGCGTTCGCCTCACCTGATTCCCACCTTCAAGAAGGTCAGCGAGCTGCTCGGCGGCCACCTCTCCCAGGCGACGGGCATCCAGATCGTCAACCTGCGGATCTCCGGCACCTGGGGCCCGCTGGGTCACAGTCCCGATCCGTTCTTCCCCGCGCCGCAGCTGATCCATGCCGCCGCGCACGGCGGCGCGCCGGACCTCACCGGGGTCCGCGGACGGATGCACGCCGAGGACTCGCTCGACCTCTGCTACGTCAAGGACACCGCCCGGGCGATCGCGCTGCTCACCCTCGCTGACGAGCTCGCCCACGACACCTACAACGTCGCCTCCGGCCGCGCCACCACGAATGCCGAGGTCGCCGCGGCGATCCGCAGCGTCGTCCCCGACGCAGAGGTCGAGCTGCCCAGCGGCGGCGAGACCCGCCACGCCTGGCTCGACATCACCCGGCTGCGCGAGGACACCGGCTATCAGCCTGATTGGGACCCCGAGCGCGCCGCGGCGGACTACATCGCGTGGCTGCGAGCCGGGAATGATCGCTGACCCGAGCGGAACGGCGCTCAGCCGTGGAGCGCGCCCGCCAGCACCGCCAGCCACGGCGAAACCGCTGAGCGAACCGCCGTGCCCGAGCCCAGCGTGTGGGTGCCGGGGATCCTCACCACCGAACGGTTCTCGCCCTCAGGCGGCATCCCGAACGGGTCACGCTCGCCCTGGACGATGAGCACCGGGATCGCGGACGGGACCGCCTCCAGTTCGGTGAGGCGCGACTTGGACGGATCGCCCTGCCGGGCCGCGCCCGGCGGCAGCAGCGGAAAGGCCAAGCAGATCACGCCGGTCGCCCCCGCGAGCTCGGCGGTCCGGCAGGCGACCCGGGCTCCCGAGGAGCGCCCGCCGACGATGAGGCGACGTCCGGCGAGCCGTCCCGCTGCCAGCGCGTCGAGCACGGACAGCCACGCGGTGTCGAGCTGCCGCGCCGCAGGCGGCGATCGGCGGCCGGCCACGCGATAGGGCTGTTCGACGAGCGCGACCGTCAACCCGAGCGCGACGGCGGCCTCGGTCGTCGCGCGCAGGTCGGTTGAGCTCACCCCGCCGCCTGCGCCGTGCCCCAGCACCAGCGCCAAGCCATCCCGCTCACTGTCCTGCTCGTTCTCGAGCCGGACCCGCGCGAGCCCGTGCGGCGTCTGCACGTCGATCATCCTGCGACCTCCTCTGGCGTCATCCGAACTACAGGATGAACGGGATGAGCATCTTGGTGGACTCCCGGTAGGCCGGGTAGGTGGTCGGGAACGCGGCTGTGAGGTTGCGCTCCTCGACGCTCGCTGCGCGGTAGAAGACGCCACACAGCACCAGGGCGACGATCAGCCCGACGAGGTTGGTGGCCAGTGCGGTCCCGGTCACAGCGAGCAGCAGGCCGGTGTAGATCGGATGGCGGATCAGCCGGTAGGGCCCGGAGGTGATCAGCTCGGGCTCGACGCGCTCGGTCATCGGCATCCCCCAGTTGCGCCCGAGATGGATGCGTGCCCAGATCGCGAGCCCGAGCCCCGACACGAACACCACCGCGCCGATCACGCCGAGCACCGGGCTGTGGACCACGAGCCCGCCGGTGCGAAAGACGCGCACGATCACGAGGACCGCGATCAAGGTCAGCCCACCGATCGGCGTCCACCGCCGGCCGCGCGATTCCTTCGCTCTGGTCGCGGCCGCCAGCCAGTAGATCCAGAACGGGATCCAGGCGAGGGCGATGGCGATCTTGAGTGTGGCCACGGTGGGTGCGTCGAGCGTGACGTGAGACGGGTACACAGCGTACGCTCGCATAACCGTGTCCGAGTCAGAGGCAGCGTGGCAGATCGTGCTCGAGCGCCACCAGGTCAGCCAGTGCCCGTTCGCGTGCATGCTCGGCGGAGCTGACCGCCGGACCCTGTTCGTCGCCACCGCCCCTGACTTCGAGCCTGCTGATCGGAGGGCGCGCACCGAGGGCCGGATCGAGGCGCTGCGGGTGCAGGTCGCGGGAGTCGGGGCGCAGGGCCTCGGCGCCTGAGACCGGCTCGGCCGGGGAGGCTCAGTCGTCGGCGACGATGCCCGCGCTGATCAGCTCCAGCGCGCGAGTGAGCTCCGCGCGCCGACCGTCGCAGTAGAAGGGACCGATCCCGTCACGCGACATGACCCGCAGGCGGGCGACGTGCTGTGCGTGGAGTGGGAGATCTCCGTGCAGCACGTCGGAGAGGTCCTCCAGCAGCGGCGCGCAGCGCAGGATCGAGTCCCGGCAGGGCACGATGCAGCTCAGCCGCTTGAAGTTCGTACTCGGATTACGTGCGTCGTCCAGGACGCGATCAAGGCCCTCGGAGAGCGCATCGCGATGCGCTCTCCCGGTGAGCTGCAGGGCGCGCGCGGCGTGCCGGGGGGAGTCCCACGACGGGGTACCGGTCGCGAGCTCCCTGTCGAGGCGTTCACGGTGAAGCCAGGCGGACGTGTGCGCCCAGAACGTCGGGACCCCGCGGTCGGGATCGAGATGCTGAGGGGTGGTGAGGACCGAACCGCTCATGGTGTGAACCCGAACACACGCTACGGCGCGAGTCGTGACGGCCGCGTGACGAAATGCGCCCCCGGTATGTCGATTTCGTGACGGTCTACTTCGGCTCGAACCGGTACCCGACGCCCGGCTCGGTGCGGATGTAGTGACGGCGCGGTCCGGAGGCGGGCTCGATCTTGGAGCGCAAGCGCGCCAGGTGTGTCCGCAGCACGGCGACGTCCTCGACATAGGCGGGCCCCCAGACCTCGGCCAGCAGCAGGCGATGCGTGAGCAGGCGGCCGCGGTTGCGCATGAGCAGACGCAACAGGTCGAACTCGGTCCGGGTGAGATGGATCTCCTTGTCGTCGCGCCGCACTGTGTGGGCGATCACGTCGATCTCCAGGCCGGCCACCACGATCGCGGACTCATCGGCCTGGGTGCCGGCGCGGCGCAGTACTGCCTCCAGCCGCGCCATCAGCTCGTCAGGCCCGAACGGCTTGGTGATGTAGTCATCGGCGCCGGCGCGGAGCGCTCGGACCTTCTGCTCCTCCTCGCCGACGGCCGACAGCACCAGCACCGGCAGCTCGCTCCACTCACGGATCCGCTCGGTCAGCGCCACGCCGTCGCCGTCGGGCAGCAGCAGGTCGAGGATCGCCGCGTCGAACTGGCTGAGCGCGAGCGCGTCGAGCGCCTGCTCCATCGTCGCCGTGGTCACCACCTCGTACCCCGCGGGCCGCAGGGTGAGCCGCAGCGCGCGCAGGATCTGCAGCTCGTCGTCGCACGCCAGGATGCGACGGCTGGGCGCCGGGGAGGTGCTCACGCCGCGACCGATCTGCCCGCGACGGGTAACCGCACGGCGAAGCTCGTCCCGTCGCCCGGATCGCAGGCGACGGAGATCTCCCCGCCGTTGGCTTCGACGAACCCCTTGGCGATCGCCAGGCCGAGGCCCGATCCCGGGTGCGGGCCGGGCGCGCCGGCCCACGAGTCGGCGCGATAGAACGGCTCGAAGATCCGCTCCGCGTCGCCGGCGGCGATCCCCGGACCGTGATCGATGATGCGGATCGTCACCCAGCCGTCGACGACGCCGGCCTGGATCAGGATCGGCTTCCCGGCGCAGAAGCGCCGCGCGTTGTCGAGCAGATTGGCCAGCGCTCGCTCGATCTGCACGAAATCCGACTGGATCGGCGGTACTCCCGCGTCGAGCGCGACCTCGAAGCTCGCGTCGGCCGGCTGCGCCGCGAGCGCCGAATCGATCAGCTCGTCGACGGCGCACTCCGCCGGGCGAGGAGAGGCCGCGTTGGCCTCCAGCCGCGAGAGATCGAGCAGATCGTCGATCAACTTGGACAGGCGGGCGCCCTCATCGACCACCAGCGTGCCCAACTCATGGCGCTCGGACTCCGAGACGCCCGGAGCCCGGACCGCCGCGCCTGCCGCCACCATCGCGGTCACCGGCGAGCGCAGGTCGTGGGAGACCGCCCTGAGCACCGCGGTCTTGACCGCCTCGCTGCGGCGCAGCCCCTCGGTCTGGACCGCGTCGGCGGTGAGGCGATCCCGCTCCAGGGCGACGGTGAGAACCGCCGCCAGCGGCGGGACGACCCGGTCGCGCAGGGTCTGGAGCTTGGCCGGCGCCAACCCGCGGGGCACGAGCAGCGAGCCGAGCCCAGCCGGGAGCGGGAGCGCCTCCTCGCCCGGGTCCTCGGTGCCGGGCGCTCGGGTGACCTTCGCCCAGGGCAGTTCGAACACGCCGGCCAGCCTCTCGCCGATCTTCGCCAGCCCGTCCGCGGTACCGCTGGCAAGCAGCAGCTGTGCCGTCTCCGCCGCGAAGTCGGCCTCCTCGCGCCGGCGCTCGGCCTCGATGGCGCGGCTGCGCGCCGCATCGCTGACCGTGCTGGTGACGCCCGCGACTGCCAGGAATGTCGCCAGCGCGACCCAGTTGCGGCTGTCGGAGACCGTGAACCGGTCCACCGGGGGCAGGTGGAACAGGTTGAACGCGGCCGCGCTGAGAATCGCGGTCGCCAGCGCGAGCGCCCGTCCCCAGAGCGTCGCGGTGATGACGACAGCGGGCAGGTAGACCACCGCCAGCGACGACACGGTCGTGACCTGCCTGAGCGGATAGATCAGGCCGGTGCAGATCGCGACCAGCGCGACCATCGCCACCACGCCGGCAACGGCCGGCGGCCGCTCCCCGCGCAGGCGCAGGGTCGAGATGAGACCGGCGGGATTCATCGCCGGGGAAAGCTACGTCCCGTCGGCGAGCGCCGCGTCGGTCAACGGGTCGATGCCGGCCAGCGGCGCCGCCAGCGACTCCGACAGGCCGTAGCGCTCGGCAAGTGCGGCCGGCGTCAGGTAGGAGACGCGGGTGGTACCAGCGTCGTCCCAGACGACGAGCTTGAGCGGCAGGTCGAGCGCGGAAAGCGGCACGGCGTCCATGACGGGCGTGCCACCGGCGGGGTTGCCGAACAGGACGAGCACGGTCTCCCGCAGCTCCAGGCCGACCGTCTGGGCGGCGGCGCGCTGGTCGATCGTCGCGAACACGGTCATCCCGCGGGCGGCGATCAGATCGGTCATGCGCGTGACCGTCTCGGCGACCGGCCACGGGCTCTGCTTGGTGGTGAACATGGCCTGGATGTTGACGGTCTGGCGTCAAACCTCAACGGAACGACAGCGTTGTCGATAGCTAGGGCAATGGGAGTCGCCGTGATTCGCCCTGCCCGTCGTACCTGTGTCGCCGTGCTCGCACCGCTCCTCGTCGCCCTGGGAGCGATGATCGCCTGCTACGCCGGGTTGAATGCGGGCACCTGTTATGACGTCGCCTGGACGGCCGCGGCGATCAGCGCCACGATCGGCACCCTCGCGGCGCGCCGGCGCGCCTGCCCCGAGCACCGCACGCGATGGACGCTATGGGCGCTGGCCACAGCGGCCTGGCTGCTCGGGCAGCTGATGTGGAACCTCTACGGGATCATCGGCTTCCCGCAGGACCCCAACCTCGCCGACGTGTGCTGGTGGGGATTCGCACTGCTGGTGACGGTCAGCATGCTGCGCCCGCCGCGCAACGAGCGCGCGGTCCAGGCGGTCGCCGCCGCGGAGTCGGTGCCCCTCATCTGCGCGGCGATCACGCTCTGCCTCGCGCTGCTGTGGCACACCGCGACCCACTCGTCGGCTCCGACGGCGACCAAGCTCTCCGATCTCGCCTATCCGTGCCTGTACGCGTCGGCGACGATCCTCACCCTCCAGGCGATGCTCGGCGGCGTGCTCCGCGGGCTGCGCCACTCCGCGCTTCAGCTCGTGCTCGGGGGCACGGCGACGATCTCGCTGGCGTTCATGCTCTGGAGCAGCCAGCTGCTGCGCGGCACCTACGTCCCGGGCACCTCGGTTCTCGATCCTCTGTGGGTGGTCGGCCTGGGCGCGATTTCGATCGGCGGGCTGGCCGCCGCGCACAGTCCCGAGAGCGCCGCCGACCACGGGGAGCCGAGCCACATGGGCGTTGTGCTGCCCGCCGGAATGTTCGGCCTGCTCGTCGTGGTGCTCCTGCTCGAAGCGGTCGCCGGCGCGTCGATCCATGTGGAGACGACTCTGGTGATCGGCGTGCTGTGCTCAGGTGCGGCTCTGGTGGTGCGCTCGACTCTGCTCTTCCGGCGCACGCGTGACCTGTTGCGTCGCGAGCGCGCCGCGCTCGCCCGTCTGGTCGAGCGCGAAGCCGAGCTCGCCCGGCTCAACGAGCAGCTCGTCGAAGACTCGCGGCACGATCCGCTGCTCGGGATCGGCAACCGCCGTGCCCTCTCGGATGACCTGCCGATGTATCGCGCGCTGCAGCGCGAGACGAGCGAGCAGATCGCGGTCCTGCTCTGCGACGTCGACCACTTCAAGTCCTACAACGATCGCTTCGGTCATCTCGCCGGCGACCAGGCGCTGTGCATGATCGCGGCCACCGCCCGCGGCGCGCTGCGGTCCCAGGACGCCGCGTACCGGTTCGGGGGAGAGGAGCTGCTGCTCATCCTGCGCGACGCCGACGTCGAGGAGGCGTCGAAGGTCGCCGAGCGCGTCCGTGAGGCGGTGCAACGCGCCGCCTTCGCCCATCCGCTCGCGGAGGCAGGCGTGCTCACCGTCTCGGTCGGTCTGGCCTGCGGCGTCGACGAGCCCGAAGAGCTGCTGGCGCGCGCCGACACCGCCCTGTACGAGGCCAAGGAAGCCGGTCGTAACCGCGTCGTGGCCTCGCGCGACGCCGCCACCGGCGACGCGCCGGGCCGGTTGCGGGTCGACGAGGTGGAGGGGCCGGCGCCCCGCCACCTGCGCAGCATGCTCGCCGTCTCCCGCGCGGCGGCCGCCGGTCAGGGCGTGATGCCCGTGCTGCAGGCGCTCGCCGACGCAATCCACGGCGAGCTCTCGTTCAACGTCGTCGCGGTGAGCCTGCGCGAGCCCGCAGAGCTGTTCCGGACGGTGATCGTGCTCGGTGATCCGACAGCGCGGGAGATGCTGCTCGATACGACCAAGGGGCTGGCGGATTGGGAGCACATCATCTCCTGCGGCAAGGACGTCCACGGCGCCGCCTGGCTGCCGGCCGGCAGCTATGACCCGGACGGGCAGCCGCTCAGCTGGCGCCCCGCCACCGTGGCCCCGCTCGGCGCGGGTGGTTGGGATCCCGACGACATGCTGCTGCTCCCGCTGCGCGGCGCCTCGCGTGAGCTTCTGGGGTTCGTCTCCGTCGACCAGCCGCTGCTCGGCCGGCGCCCCACCGACGCGGAGATCGGGGTGCTGATGGGCGTCGTCGACCACGCCGGCCTCGCGGTCGAGCAGGTGCAGCACGGCGCCGCGCGCGGCGAGGAGTCCGACGAACTGCGTCTGGCGGCCGTGCTGCTGCTCGCCGAGGCGCTTGATCTGCGCGACTCCAGCACCGCACTGCACTCCCAGACCGTCGGACGGCTCGCGCGCCTGACCGCGGTCGAGCTCGGCCTCGCCGAGGCACGTATCGATCGGATCCACGCCGCGGGCGTGCTGCACGACCTCGGAAAGCTCGGGATCGCCGACGCGATCCTGCACAAGCCCGGTGCGCTCGACGATGCCGAGTGGCGCGAGATGCGCCGCCATCCCGAGATTGGGGCGCGGATCCTGGAGCACGCGGGAATGAGGGACATCGCCGTCTGGGTTCGTGCCCACCACGAGCGCATCGACGGCCGCGGCTACCCCGAGGGACTCGCCGGCCAGGACATCCCGCTGGAGGCCCGGATCCTCTCGGTCGCCGACTCCTACGAGGCGATGATCGCCGATCGCCCCTACCGCGCGGGTATGGATCCCCAGGCCGCACGCGAGGAGCTCGAGCGCTGCGCGGGCACGCAGTTCGACCCGGGCGTGCTCACCGCCTTCCTGCGCGCTCTCGACACCGACCGGGACGGCGAGGACGGCGTCGAGGCGCTGCAGCACTCGCCTGACGCCGCCGTGCCGAGCGCGGTCATCGTGCAGCCGGCCTGATCGTCGGCTCGGCCAGCGCGAGCCCCAGCACGATCGCGGCGACGACGCCCGTGACCGAACGCCTCGTCAGCCGGTGACGACGCGGTTGCGGCCCAGGCGCTTGGCCTCGTACAGCCGCTCGTCGGCCAGCTGCAGGACGCCGGCGAGCTCGTCGGGCTCGTCCGCGACCACGAGCCCGATCGACGCGGTGACGGTCAGGCCGTGCGCGATCCGCTCCCAGTTCTCTGAGTCGATCACCGTGCGGACGCGCTCGCAGGCCACCTCGGCGGCGTGCGGCCGGCTCGCGGGCATCAGCAGCAGGAACTCCTCGCCGCCGTTGCGCACGACCACGTCCTGTTGGCGCAGCGCGTCGCACAGCAGGCGTGCGACGCGCACCAGGACCTCGTCGCCGATCGAGTGGCCGAAGCGGTCGTTGATCTGCTTGAACCCGTCGAGGTCAAGTGCGGCCACGGCCAGCGGCGCGGCCATCAGCTCCGAATCGGGCGACCGCACCGCTCCGGCGAGGAAGCGGCGGTTGCGCAGCCCGGTCAGCCAGTCGCGGTCGACCTGCTCGCGCAGCTGAGCGGCCTCGAGCGTGGCGCGCTCCAGGCTCAGCTGGAGGGCCGAGAGCTCGCGGAACGCCTGGCGCTCGAGCTCGGCGGAGCGGGCGAGCGCGTCATAGGCCTCCTCGAGCATCCCGGCGGCGCGCAGCTCCTCGGCGAGCGTGGCCAGGATCAGGCTGCGGATCTGGGGGACCCTGTCACCGAGCCATTCAAGCGCCGCCTCACCGCGCTCTCTGGCCTCATGCAGGCGGCCGAGCGCCATCTGCGCCTGGACCTCGGCCCGCACCGTCACCGCGAGCACGTAAGGGTTGGGCCACGGAACCGCCGTCTGGAACTCGATCGAGCTCTCGGCGTCACCCAGCGCTTCACGTGGCCGCCCCGCCGCGAGGTTGATGTCAGCACGGGTGGACAGCACCACCCCCTGAGCAAACCGGTTGTCCTCGCGCAGCGAGCGGGCCTTGGCCAGCGCCCGGTCGATCTCCTCTCGTGCCGCAGCGGGGTCGGTCGTCTGGAGGAAGCAGGCGAGGTCGTTGCGTGAGATCGCCTCCTCCCAGACGTCGCCGGCCTCGATCGTGAGCGCGAGCAGCTCACGAATGCGCTGTTCCAGATCGCCGACCTCGAGGTTGCCGAAGACCATGCATGTGGTGCGGCGCACATGGATGCGCGTGCCGAGATCGCCGGACTCGTCGGCCGAGGCCACCGCGCGCTCAGCGTGCCGCAGCGCCTCCACCGAGGACCCCGCGAAGTAGCTCACCTGGCTGCGGACCGCGCCCACCTCGCCGCGGGCGATCGGATCGTCGGCGAGCTCGCCGTGACGTTCGGCATCGATGACCAGTTCCAGCGCGCCGTGCAGGTCGCCACGATGCATGGACACCGCGGCCTGGACCGCGCGGGCGCGCGCGCTCGTCGCCGCATCCCCACGGGCACGCGCCGACTCGTGGCAGGCGGCCGCCGCCGACAGCGCCTCGGCCGGCCGCTCATAGAAGATCCGTCGCGCCGCGTCAAGGCGGGCGCGGGCGGACTCCAGCGGATCGCCGGTCGTTGCGGTGTGAGCCAGGGGAGGGTTCATGGAAGCAGGGGCCGCCGGGTTCTGATCGGCCCGATGTTGTCGAATCTTGATCCCGGGGACCGTCTGGCCAATCCGGTGCCGGGCTGTGAAAGACTCACGCCGCGCGATGGCCGATCACAGTGGTCAGACGATCCTCATCACGGGCGCCAGCCGCGGCATCGGCCGCGCGATCGCGCACCGGTTCGCCGCGCTGGGCGGGCGGCTCGCGCTCGTGGCGACCAACGCCGAGCTGCTGGCGCAGGTGGCGAGCGAGCTGCCGGCGGGGACCCAGACGCATCTGGTTGCCGCCGATCTGACCGACTCGGCCGAGTGCCGCCGGGTCGTCGCGGAGGCCGAGCAGGCGCTCGGTCCGGTCGAGGTGCTCGTCCACAACGCCGGGGTGCTGAGTCGTGACTTCGCCGAGGACGTGACCGAGGAGGACTTCGAGCGCGCCCATCGGCTCAATACGGGCGCGGCGCTGTGGCTGAGTCAGGCGGTCCTGCCGGGGATGCGCG
Organism: Solirubrobacteraceae bacterium; assembly: GCA_035503035.1. Classification (GTDB taxonomy): domain Bacteria; phylum Actinomycetota; class Thermoleophilia; order Solirubrobacterales; family Solirubrobacteraceae; genus Palsa-465. The sequence goes on along the minus strand of DATJTS010000059.1, from coordinate 17,344 downwards.
CTCGCGGGCGTGGCGCGATCGTGCTGGTCTCCTCGGAGCTCGGGATCATCGGGGCGCCCACCTACGCCTCCTACTGCACGAGCAAATGGGCGCAGCTGGGGCTCGCCGAGGTCCTCCGCCACGAGCTGGCCGGAACCGGGATCCAGGTCTGCGCGGTCTGTCCCGCCGACGTCCAGACCGACCAGCTCGAGCAGGAGAACGCCTGGGGTCCGACCGGTGGCCAGCCGCCCTCCAAGGCGCTCTCTCCTGACGCCGTGGCCCGCGCGGTCGTGCGCGGCGCCGAGGGCAAGCAGGCGATGATCATCGTGGACAGGCCGCTGATGGCGCTCGGGTTCAAGATCATGGCCGGCCCGCGCCGGTTGCGGTTCGGTCCGGTGCATGACGCGTTCAAGCAGCTGCTCAAGGAGCGCGGGCCGCGGGCGTCGGCCTGAGGGTTCGGCCGGGCGATCCTCGACTTCGTGACCGCCGGCGAGGACCAGCCCGGCGTCCATCAGAGCGCGAGTCCGGCGGGCTGTTCCAACAGCTCGCGGATCGCGCCCAGGAAGCGGGCGGCGTCGGCGCCGTAGAGGATCCGGTGGTCGCAGGAGAGCGTGATCGTGAGCAGCCGCCGGTCGACGATCTCGCCCTGCGCATCCCGCGCGAGCGTGTCGCGGATCGCGCCGACGCCCAGGATCGCCGCCTGGGGTGGGTTGACGACAGGCGTGATCGCGGTCATCCCGAACATGCCGAGGTTCGACACGGTGAACGTGCCTCCCGACAGCTGCGGTGGCGTGACCGTGCCGTCGCGCACCGCTGCCGCCAGCTCCCGCGTGCGCGCCGCTAGCTCGCCGAGCGTGAGGCCATCGGCGCCGTGCAGCACCGGCACCACGAGCGCGTCGTCGCCGGCGACCGCGATCCCCACGTTCACCGCCCCGTGCAGCACGAAGCGGCCGTCCGCATAGGAGCCGTTGGCGCGTGGGAAGCGCCGCAGAGCCAGCGCGCTCGCCTTGACGATCAGGTCGTTGAGCGAGGGCGCGGGGATCTCACGCGCCGCGGCCAGCGCCTTGAGCTCCTCGCGGAACGCCAGCGCGGCGGTCATCTCGACCTCGGTCTGGACCTGGAAGTGGGGGATCGTCGCCTTGGACTCGGCCATCCGCCGGGCGATCAGCGCCTGCAGCCGGGTGGGCTCGACGGTGGTGTCCCCGTCACGTGCGGCGGGGGTCGGCTGGGCCGGTGTGGTGGCCGGCGCGGTCCGGGCGGGCCCGGCGGTCTGGGTTGGCGCGGCGGCCGACGGGGCCGCGGCGGTCCGGGCGCCCGGGGCGGGGTCCTCGATCCCGGCGGCGCGGAGCACATCGGCGCGCACGATCCGCCCGCGCGGGCCGGTCCCCTGGAGCGCGCCGAGGGACACGTCGTGGAGCGCCGCGATCCGGCGCGCCATCGGCGTCGCGGCCACCTGGGCATCTACACGACGTGTGACGTCGTTGAGATGCCCAGCGGCTCCGTTGGAGGCCGACCCCGCCGCCTCCGGCTCCGCGACATCGGCGGCGGGCACCGCCTCGGCAGCGGGGCTCGCCTGCGCCGCGACGGCCTCGGGCTCACCGCCGACCGCCGCGGGCGCGCCGGCGCCCGATCCCACCCGCGCGATCACCTCGCCGACGGCGACGGTCGCTCCGGCCTCGACCACAACCGCGAGCGTCCCTGCGGCCTCCGCCTCATAGGTCATCGTCGCCTTGTCGGTCTCGATCTCGGCCAGCTCCTGTCCCTCGGCGACCTCGCCCCCGTCCTCGACCAGCCAGGTCAGGATCGTTCCCTGCTCCATCGAGTCAGACAGGCGCGGCATCAACACGTCGGTCACGAATCGCCTCCAGGTCAGATCAGGTCGAGGGCCGCGCCGACGATCGTCTCGGCGTCGATCCCGAAGTGGCGGTAGAGGTCCTCGACGTCACCGGACTGCCCGAAGTCCTGGACGCCGAGGCAGCTGATCGGCGTGTCGTTCACCGCGCCGAGGAACGACAGCGTGTGGGGATGACCGTCGAGCACGGTGACGAGCGGGCTGGCCATCCCGGCCGGGAGCAGCTCGGCGAGCACATCGTCGCCGCCGCCGTCGAGTCCCCGCCGCGCCTGCAGCGCGCGGAACACGAGGTCGGCCGAGGTCAGGCACACGACCGCGGTCGCGATCCCGTCGGCCGACAGCTCGTCGGCGGCCGCGAGCACCTCGGGCATCACCACGCCCATCCCGACGAGGGTGACCTGGGGACGCGCTCCGCCCTCGGCCTCCCGCAGCCGGTAACCGCCCGCCAGCACCGCCCGCCTGCGCGCCTCGCGCGCCCCACCGGCCGGCGGCACCGCCGCCAGCCCCTGATCGACCGGGCGGGTGGAGAGCCGCAGGTAGGCCGACTCTCCGCCGTCGCGACCGAGGCCGGACAGCGCCGACAGCAGCACCCACTCGAGGTCCTGGCCGAACGCCGGCTCCCAGGCGACGCAGCGCGGCTGCTCCAGGCCGACCGAGGGCGTGATGATCGACTGGTGGGCACCGCCCTCGGGCGCGAGCGTCACCCCGGCGGGTGTCCCGATGAGGATCGACTGGCCGCCCGCGTACATCCCGAACGACCACTGCTCGAGCGCGCGGTTGACGAACGGGTCATAGATCGTCCCGATCGGCAAAAGCGGCTGACCGTCACGTGACCAGGTGGCCCCGAGCTCGGACAGCAGCCCGACGAGGTTGCCCTCGGCGATCCCCAGCTCGATGTGCTGGCCGTGTGAGGACTCGCGCCAGCGCACGAGCGTGTCGGTGTCATCGGCGAACCAGTCGACCCGGTCGCCCACGTTCCAGACGCCGACGCGGTTGATCCAGCCGCCGAGGTTGGTCGACGAGGCCACGTCCGGCGAGACCGACACCACGTGCGCGGCGACCTCGGGCGCCGCGTGGGCGAGGTCTGAGAAGAACCGCCCGAGCTCCTGCTGGGTGGAGGCCCGCCCGGCGTGCTCGCGCCCGACATCGGCGGGAACGGGTGGCGGCGGCCGGAGCTCCAGTGGCGCGCGCTTCAGCCGGGCGGCGGTGCGCTCGCACAGCTCCGCCTCAGGCGATCCCGCGTCGAAGCGCGCCCATGGATCAGATGCATCGGCACCGAGCTCGCCGGCCAGACCCCGCCACTGCGCCTCCGAGAGCAGCGCCGAGTGGTTGGCGGGGTGACCCTGGGTCGGAAGTCCCCACGCCTTGATCGTGTAGGCGAAGATCACCGTCGGACGGTCGCTCGCCTCGCCCGCCTGCGCGAACGCATCGAGCAGATCGGACAGGTCATGACCGGCCAGGTCACGGACGGCGGCCGCCAGCGTCGGGTCGTCGAGCTCGGCGATGATGCGGGTGAGCTCTCGGCGGCCGCGGCCCGAGCCGGGCAGCCGCTCGCGCAGCTCGGCCGCGTCGGAGCGCAGCAGCCGCTGGTACTCCTCGTTGGGCATCTGGTCGATCCGCCGCCGCAGCGACTCGCCGCCCTCCCGCGCGAAGATCGATCGCAGCAGCCGGCCGTACTTGACGGTGATCGTCTGCCAGCCCGCGGCGCCGAACATCTTGCCGATGCGGCCCGCCGCGATGTCCGGGACGACGCGGTCAAGCGACTGGCGGTTGAGGTCGACGATCCACAGCACCTCGCCCAGCGAGGGGACCATCGGATCGACGAGCGCCTCCCAGATCGCGCCCTCGTCGAGCTCGGCGTCACCGATCAGGGCGATCTCCCGGCCGGCCTGCGGCACCTCGAAGTGGCCGGCCACGTAGCGGTGGGCGAGCGCGCTCCACAGCGTCGCGGTCGCTCCGATCCCGACCGATCCCGTCGAGAAGTCGACCGGGTCGGGATCCTTGGTGCGGCTCGGGTAGCTCTGCAGGCCGCCGAACGACCGCAGCTCGGTGAGGTAGCGCTCGTCCAGCCGTCCCAGCAGGTAGTTGATGGCGTGCAGCACCGGGGAGGCGTGCGGCTTGACCGACACCCGGTCGACACCCCGCAGGTGCTCGAAGTAGAGCGCGGTCATGATCGAGACCATCGATGCCGACGAGGCCTGGTGGCCGCCGACCTTCACGCCCGAGCGGGTCTCGCGGACCTTGTTGGCGTGGTGGATGATCGATGTCGCCAGCCACAGGACGCGGCGCTGCACCTGCTCGAGCGTCTGCAGCGAGGCGTCGGTGCCGGTGGCGGGCGAGACGGTTTCGGTCACGCCCGCGGACGGTACTCCGGCACGCGTCCGGCCGCCCGGACGGCTGCCGGACGGCTGCTGGGCGGCTGCCGGACGGCTGCTGGGCGGCTGCCGGACGGCTGCTAGGCTCGTATCAATTGTTGCAAGCGTTTCAGACCGGAGGGAGACATGCTCGTCCGCGATGCGATGAATCCGGTGACGGTCACGATTGGCCCGTCCCACACGATGCGGGACGCCGCCCGGCGGATGATCGCCGGCGGTACCGGGGCCGCGATCGTCTTCGATCCGGACCTGCCGGGCCCCGGCATCGTCACTGAGCGTGATGTGCTGGCGGTCGCGGGCAACGACCAGGACATCGACTCAGAGCTCGTCCGGGACCACCTCACCGCGGAGCTCGTCTACGCGGAGCCCGACTGGCCGCTGCACCGGGCCGCGGAGGCGATGACCGCCGGGCGGTTCAGACACATCGTCGTCGTGGAGGATGGCGACATCGTCGGGATCCTCTCGATGCGCGACATCGTGCGCCGGTGGGTGGCGGGCGGCTTTGACCTTGCCGCCGCCTCGGGCGAGGCCCGGCTCGGCTGACCGCAGACGACGCAGCAGCTCGGCTGACCGCAGACAACGCGGCGGCTCGGCTGACCGGAGACGACGCGGCGGCGACTCGGCCGCCGCGTCAGCGCGCCGGGGTCAGGCGATCGTGACCTCGTCGGAGAGGTAGACGTCCTGGATCGCGTTGAGGAGTGCCGCGCCCTCGCTCATCGGCCGCTGGAACGCCTTACGGCCGCTGATCAGGCCGGTGCCGCCCGCCCGCTTGTTGATGACCGCGGTACGCACCGCCTCGGCGAGATCGGTGTCACCCGAGGAGGCGCCGCCGCTGTTGATCAGGCCGGCGCGGCCCATGTAGCAGTTGGCCACCTGGTAGCGGGTGAGGTCGATCGGGTGATCGCTGGTCAGCTTGGAGTAGACGAGGTCCGACGTCTTGCCGTAGCCGCCGCCCGCGAGCTTGTTGACGGCCCCATAGCCGTTGTTGGTCTCCGGGAGCTTCTGCTTGATGATGTCGGCCTTGATCGTCACGCCGAGGTGGTTGGCCTGGCCCGTGAGGTCGGCGGCGAGGTGGTAGTCGACACCGTCGATCTTGAAGTCGGGATTGCGCAGGTAGCACCACAGCACCGTGAACATGCCGAGGTCGTGGGCCTCCTCGAACATCTCGGAGACCTCCTGCAGCTGCCGTGTGGACTCCTCGGAGCCGAAGTAGATCGTCGCTCCGACCCCGACGGCACCCATCTCCCATGCGGTCCGCGGGCTGCCGAACGGCACCTGGTCGAACTTGTTGGGGTAGGTGAGAAGCTCGTTGTGGTTGAGCTTGACGATGTAGGGGATCCGGTGCGCGTACTTGCGCGCGGTTGCCGCCAGCACGCCGACCGTTGACGCGACCGCGTTGCAGCCGCCCTCGATCGCCAGCTCGACGATGTTGGCGGGATCGAAGTAGGCGGGGTTCGGGGCGAAGCTGGCGCCCGCCGAGTGCTCGATCCCCTGATCGACCGGCAGGATCGACAGGTATCCGGTGCCCGCCAGCCGGCCGTGGTCGTACATCGAGCGCAGGTTGCGGATCGTCGCCACGCTGCGGTCGGTCTCGAGCATCACGCGCTCGATGAAGTCAGGACCCGGGAGGTGCAGGTGCTCGGCGCCGATCGTCTCGGAACGGTGCTCCAGCAGGCTCTCGGCGTCATCGCCGAGCAGGTCGGTGATCGTGTCGAATGACGTCTCGGTGACGCTGGCCATGGGCTTCTCCCTGTGCTTTATCGATCGGACTGGCCGGGCCTCGCTCCAGACGGGCGGCCATCGGTTGCGACGATAGCTCAGATGGGGATGCGCAAACAGCCGTCGCGCACGGTCAGCAGACCGTCTTCGACCAGGCCCTCGGCGGCGTCGCGATCCGCCTGGGCGAGTTCCATCGAGCCCTCGGCGACCACCTGTCGCAGCAGGGTCCCGCGCCGCTGGCGAAGGCTGCCCTCGTAGCGCGGTTGACGCCGCGCCCGCGGGGCGGGATCGGTCGCCCCGCTCGCGCGGCAGCCGTCGCTCACCGGGCACAGCTCGCATCTGGGCTCCGCGCGGCAGATGCGCTGTCCGAACTCCATCAGCGCCTGGCCGGCGCGCCACGCGTCCCCGCGCGTGTCGATGCCCTCCGGAAAGCGGCGCACGAGGACGCGGCGGGTATTGACGTCGAGCGGCAGCACCGGTTCCTCGCGCGCGAAGCAGGCGATCGCCGCCGCGACGTACGCGCCGACGCCGGGTAGCTCGGTGAGATCGCCGGGCCAGCCTGCGGCGGCGACGATCTGTGCGGAGCGGTGCAGGTCCCGGGCGCGGCGCGGATAGCCGAGCCCCTGCCACTCGGCGAGCAGCTCGGCGAGCGACGCGCGAGCGAGCGCGTCGACGGTCGGCCAGCGCGTCATCCAGCGCTCCCACGCCTCGGCGGCGCGGGTGACGCTCGTCTGCGCCGACATCACCTCCGAGACCCAGATCGCGTAGACGTCGCGGCTGGCGCGCCACGGCAGCACGCGGGCGTGCGCATCCCACCAGGCGAGCACCGCGGCGACGGCGGGGTCCTCGATCGTCCGAGCCGAGGTGGCAGTGACGGCCGGGGTGGTGGCGGAGGCGGTGACGGAGGTGGCGGAGGCGGTGACGGCAGCAGCGGGCACGGGCGAGCCCAGTCTCGCAGGGGTGCCCGCCGAGCCGGGTTGGTCATTTTCCGGACGGGTGGTCTGAGAACCGACCAACCCGACGATCCGGTGCAGTTCACATAACGATCATGCGGACGACCGGGCCGAGCCGTACCCTGAAGGACAGTGGAGAGCGAAGCCGCCGCGGTCCCCGGGTACGTCAACCGACCGACCGGTCACGTCCCCGAGCAGCGGACGCGCCTGCGCGTCAGCGGCCGACACCAGGGCCGCCGGCCCTCGATCCGCATCGCGCGCGTGGCCCTGCGCGCCTACGAGCAACGTGCCGAGCGCCGTGCCTGGATGCGCGCCTGGCTGGCGGCTCAACTCGCCTCGGCACCGGCCCGCTGAGCCGATCCGCCCCGTTGCTTGCAGTTGGGCGCGACCGTGCGCGCGCGACGGGACTCGTGCGCTTGAATGGTCGGGAGTGTCTCAGCCGACCTTCTCACGGCGGGCTGTCCTGCGCGCGGGAGCGCTGGGCGCTGCCGCATTGGCCGCCGGCAACATCGCGTGGCCGCTCGACGCCGAGGCCGACGTGACCCAGGAGACCCCGCTCGCCCAGGGGCGCTACACGCTTGATAGCGGCTGGCTGTTCGGCGGCGCCTACGCCCCGGGCTCCGAGCAGCCCGGCTACTCCGAGGCGGGCTTCCAGGGGGTCTGTCTGCCGCACACCGTGACCTCCCTCTCGTGGGGTTTCTGGGATCCCGCGACCTGGGAGCAGGTGTGGATCTACCGCAAGCACATCTCCCAGGCGGCCGTCTCCGGCGGGCGGGTGTTCGTCGACTTCCAGGGGGTGATGACCTCCGCGACCGTCTATCTGAACGGGACCGCGCTCGCCACCCACCAGGGCGGCTATCTGCCGTTCTCGGTCGAGCTCACCGAGAGCCTGGTGGCCGGCGACAACGTGCTCGCGGTCAAGGTCGACGGCACGCTGCAGGATGTGCCGCCCAACGACGTCGCCGGTGGCGACGCCTCGATCGACTTCCTGCAGCCGGCGGGCATCTATCGCGACGTCGCGCTGCGGATCGTGCCGGAGGTGCACATCGCCGACGTGTTCGCCAAGCCGGTCAACGTGCTCACCTCGCCCGCCCTCGAGGTCGCGGTGAGCGTCGACGCGGGAGCTGAGAGCGACGACGTCGTCGTCGCCGTCGCGCTGCTCAATTCCGCCGGCGCGACGGTCGGGACGGCCAGCCAGACGATCTCGGTCCAGCGCGGACGCACGAGCGTCGTCGGACTCACCATCTCCAACCTCACGGGCATCGCGCTGTGGTCGCCCGAGAGCCCGACGCTCTACACCGTGAGCACGACGGTGACGCTCGGACGAGCCGTCGACAGCTTCGCGCTCACCACCGGCTTCCGGGAGGCCGTCTTCCAGCTCGACGGCTTCTATCTCAACGGCTCCCGCTACGAGCTGTTCGGCCTCAATCGCCACCAGCTGTTCCCGTTCCTCGGGATGGGCGCGTCCGCTCGGCTCCAGGCGCGCGACGCGGCGATCATCAAGAACGAGCTCAACTGCAACATGGTCCGCTGCTCGCACTACCCGCAGTCGGAGTACTTCCTCGATGCCTGCGATGCGCTCGGGCTGATGGTCTGGGAGGAGCCGCCCGGCTGGCAGTACGTCGGCGATCTCGCCTTCCGCGAGATCGTGCTGCAGAACGTCGAGGACATGATCCTGCGCGACCGCAGCCGTCCCTCCGTGATCGTCTGGGCCACCCGCCTGAACGAGACGAGCAACAGCACGACCAACCAATCGCTGTACGCCGACACTGACCAGATCGCGGCCCAGCTGGACGGCAGCCGCCAGACGACCGGCGCGATGGACATCTACTCGACGACGAGCGGCTGGAACCAGCAGGTGTTCGCGTTCGACGACTATCACTCAAACGGTGACGAGGCGACCCTCTGGCCGCCGCTGCCGGGGGTGCCGTACATGGTCTCCGAGGCGGTCGGCGCGCTCGACGGTGCGCCGACCTACCGCTGGATCGACCCCCAGTCCCAGCTGGCGCTCCAGGGTGAGATGCACGCCCAGGTCCACAACATCGCGCAGGGCAATGACGCCTACGCCGGCCTGCTGGGCTGGTGCGCGATCGACTACCAGTCGCTCAACGGCGACACCAGGATCTGGGACAACCTGAAGACCCCCGGCGTCACCGACACCTTCCGAGTGCAAAAGCCCGGCGCCGGCTTCTACGCGTCCCAGCAGGCCTCCACCACGCCGGTGATCGTCCCCGGATTCTTCTGGGATTTCGGATCCGCATCCCCCTCCCAGGGACCGGGCAGCACGGTCGTCTTCACCAACTGCGACGAGCTGCGCTTCTACGTCGGCAACGCGGCCTCGCCGACCGTCACCGGTACCCCCGACACGGGTGACTACGGCAACCTCACCGCGGCACCGGTGTTCGTCACCTTTCCGTCGGTCAACGGCGCGAGCTCGCCGCCACTGCGGATCGACGGGGTCGTCGGGGGCAAGGTGGTCACGTCGCTGAAGATGAGCTCGGACACCAGCCAGGACCAGCTGCTGATGACCCTCGACGACAGCTCGATCAGCGGCGACGGCACCGACATGACGCGTTTCACGGTCCAGGGTGTCGACGCCTACGGCAATCACCGGCCGTTGGCCTCGACCGACGCGACACAGCTCACGTTCTCGGTCGCCGGCCCGGCCACGCTGCTCGCCGACAATCCCTTCGCGTTCGGCCTCTACGGCGGCGTCGGTGGCGGCTTCCTGCGCTCGCAGGCCGGCGCCACGGGCGCGGTCACTCTGACCGCGACGCACCCGACGTTCGGCTCCGCCCAAGCGACCCTGAACGTCGTCGCCGGCGCGCCGGCTCCTGGATCGGCGGGCTCGAGCTTTCCGCGCGTGCTGACGGCATCGCCCGCGCCCGCCGGGCCCCCGCGGCGCCCGCGGCCCGACGCCGACGAGCAGAGCTCGGCGCTGATCAACACGATCCGCAACGACCTGCGGCGGATGCTCGCGCTGCGCGGGGTGAGGGCCCGGATCGGTCAGCTGCTGCGTCACGGCTACACGCTCACCTTCCGTGCACCCTCGGCCGGCCTGCTCGTGGTCGGCTGGTACCGGGTCACACATGTCTCGGCCAGCGAGGAGCACGCCAACGCGACGGCGCTGACCCACGCCCACCCCAAGGAGCGCGTCAAGCGCGTGCTCGTCGCCTCCGCCAGTGTCCACGTTCATTCCAAGGGTCGCGTCCGCGTCCATGTCCATCTCACCGCACACGGCAAGACGCTGCTGCGCCACGTGCGCAGCGAGGAGCGCCTGGAGGCGGAGGCCGCTTTCACCCCGAAGGGCAAGGGTCAGCGCAAGGTGAGCGTGACGCGCTGGATCAAGCTGCGTCGCTGAGCGCCGGCACGGCGGCCGCCAGCCGCTCCAGGCCGGTGCGCAGATCGGCCTGGCTGGCCGCCGCGGAGAACGTCAGGCGCAGGTAGGGAGCCGACGGCTCGGCCGGGAAGAACGGCCGTCCGGGGAGTACCGCGACTCCGGCCCGCCGTGCCTCATCCGCCGCGGAGACGTCATCGACGTGATCGGGCAGCCGTCCCCACAGGTGCAGCCCGCCGCGTGGCCGGCGCGCGACGTGCACCGCCGGAAGTAGCGCGGCAACGTCCGCGGAGAACTGCGCGCAGCGGGCGGCGAGTTCGTCGTGCAGCCAGTTGAGGTGGCGGGTCCAGCCCGGGCTTGAGACGAATTCCAGCGCCGTCTCCTGGACCAATCGCGGCACCAGCAGATCGGTGACCAGGCGCAGCGCCCGGACCCGCTCGATCACCGGTCCGCGTGCGATCACCGCGCCGATCCGCAGGTTGGATGAGGTCACCTTGGTCACGGCGGACAGGTGGATGACGCGCCCTTCGTTGTCGTCGTGCAGCAGTGGGGGCGGGATGTGGTCGGAGTGCCCGAGCCAGCGCGCATAGTCGTCCTCGACGATGAACGCCCCCGCCTCCCGGGCGATTCGCAGCACCTCGGCCCGGCGCTCCGGGGCCAGCACCGCGCCGGTCGGGTTCTGATACGTGGGTTGGACCAGCACCGCTCGCGCCCGCGTCCGCTCGAAGGCCGCGGAGAGCAACTCGGGGACGATGCCGTCGGCGTCGACCGGAACCGGTACCGGCCGGATGCCGGCGGCCCGCAGGACCGCGATCGCGCCCATGTAGGTCGGTGACTCGACGAGCATCGGCTCGCCCGCGGGGACGATCGCCCGCAACACGCTCGACAGCGCGCCTTGGCCGCCGGGGGTGATGGTCACGTCGCGGGGCTCGACGGCGGCGCCGAACGCCCGCGCCACCCAGGTGCGCAGACCGACCAGCCCGCTCGCGGGCGGCAGGTTCCACACACCCGGTCGGCGTGCCGCGCGCGCTCCGGCGGTCGACAGCGCCCGGATCGGCATCAGGGCCGGGTGCAGGTAGCCGGTCGACAGCGAGATCAGCGATTCATCGTGCTCGGGCACCCCGAAGCTGAGGCCTCGGATCGAGACCTCGTGGTCGGCGAGCACCGCCGTCTGCCACGAGTGGTCGACCGGTGCGCTGCGGGACGGCGGCTCGGCCTTGAACGTCCCGGCGCCGGGACGAGTGATCACCAGTCCCTCGGCGGAGAGCTCCGCGAGCGCACGGGAGACGGTGACCGGGGAGACGCGATGGCGATCGACCAGGGCACGGGTCGACGGCAGTCGAGCGCCCGGGGCCAGCGTCCCCAGGTCCGTCCGGAGCCGGTCGACGAGCGCTCCAGAACTGCTACTCTCAACCATGAAAGACAATAGTAGCGCTACTCCCCCCCGGACGATAACGATTACCCTCCCGCCGTCGCTGTTCCGTCTCGCGTCGCTCTGGCGTGAGGGGGTGCGGGTACAGGAACTGCTGCTGTCCGGACCCTGGGAGCGAGAGGGCGAGCTCCGTTGGCGACGCGAGCTCGGACGCTGGCGCCTGGTCGGCTCCACCCCTCCGGCTCCGGGCCTCTTGCACCACCCTCTACGATTGGACGCCCGCAGGTCGGGATGACCTGCACGACAGACAGGGGGCAGTAATGACGCGACGGTGTACTGGCCGAGCCGCGCGGCTCGCGATGGTGATGCTGGTCGGGCTGGTCGTGGGCGTCGCCTCAGCGAGCGCGTCGGTGCGCCGCGCGTGCTCCACCGCACCCAAGGCCGGGCATGCGGAGTGCATGACGCTCATCCGGACCGACAGGCGATCGCTGACTGAGGCGGGGGTGGCCGCACGGACGGGGGTCCGCGGTGGTCGTGCCGCTACGGCGGTCGCGCCGACCGGCTACGGCTACGGGCCGTCGGACCTGCAGAGCGCCTACAACCTGGCCTCGGCTGCGGCCGGCGATGGGGGCAATGCAACCGTCGCGGTCGTCGACGCCTACAACGATCCGGACGCCGCGAGTGACCTGGCGACCTACCGCGCGGCGTGGGGACTGCCCGCGTGCGGCACCGGTTGCTTTCAGGTGCTGAACCAGAACGGCCAGGCCGGTCCCCTGCCGGCCAACTCGGGAAGCAGCGGATGGGCGACCGAGGAGAGCCTCGACGTCGACATGGTCAGCGCGATCTGCCCGAACTGCAAGATCATCCTCGTTGAAGCCAACAGCACTCAGCTCACCGATCTCGGGACCGCCGTCGACGCCGCGATCAATGCCGGCGCCCAGTACGTCTCCAACTCCTATGGCGGATCAGAGGAGTCCGATGAGGGCTCATGGGACGCGAGTTACTACAACCATCCCGGCGACGTGATCACCGCCTCGGCCGGCGACGACAACTACGGCGTGGAGTATCCGGCGGCATCGCCCGATGTGGTGTCGGTTGGCGGCACCACCCTGACCCAGACCACGAGCGGGCGTGGGTGGACGGAGACCGTCTGGTCGCACTCCGGGCACGGCACCGGGTCCGGATGCTCGGCCTACGAGCCCAAGCCGTCCTGGCAGACCGACACCGGCTGCGCGGATCGCACCGTCGCCGACGTCTCGGCCGACGCCGACCCGGACACCGGCGTCGCGGTCTACGACACGTATGACCAGGGCGGTTGGCTCGAGGTCGGTGGCACGAGCGCCTCCTCCCCGATGATCGCCTCCATCTACGCGCTGGCCGGCGGCGTGGGGACGGGCGTCGAGGCGGCCTCGACGCTCTACGCCCACCCGCAGGACCTCTACGACGTGACCAGCGGATCGAACGGCAGCTGCTCCCCCGCCTACCTCTGCACGGGCGAGACCGGCTACGACGGCCCGACCGGGCTCGGGACGCCAGACGGCCTTGGCGCGTTCAGCGGCGGTTCGGCGCCGAGCGGTCCGAGCAACACCGTCGCCCCGTCGATCGGCGGCACGCCGCAGGATGGCGACACGCTGACCGCCAAGAAGGGCACCTGGTCCCCATCCAAGAACGACACCTACAAGTATCAGTGGGAGACGTGCTCGAGCTCCTCATGCACGCGGATCAGCGGGGCGACCAAGCCGACACTCGTCCTGAAGCCGGCCGAGGTCGGTCAGTCGATCACCGTCGAGGTGACGGCAACCGACACCATGGGCTCGACCACGGTCGCGGCCAGTGAAGTGGGCCCGGTCGCGGCGCCCGCGCCCCCGGCACTGAAGAAGGCGCCGAAGATCACGGGCACGCTCGCGCCGGGCAAGACGCTCACGGGCTCGACCGGTACGTGGTCGAGCGTCGACAAGCTCACCTACGGATACGAGTGGGAGATCTGCCCGGGCCAGACCACGAGCGGATGCACGGCGGCCGGCGGTGCGACCAAGACGCTGAAGCTCACCTCCGCCGATGCGGGTGACTATGTGATGCTCCAGGTGACGGCCACCGACCAGGAGGGACAGTCCACCCCGGCGACGGTGTTCACCGCGCAGACGGTCAGCTGAGGGTCCCGGCCGGCCGGCTGCCGTCGGCCGGCCGGAGACCTCGCTCGTTAAAACGCTGATAAAACGGACCGTCAGGGCTTGCCCAGCCACCAGCGCCCGTATAGCGTTGCCGGTTGCAGGTCAAGGGGTTCGATGCAGGGGCGCCAGCGGTCGCGACGGCCGCGCACACATGAGATTGGGGGAAGTATGACGGGATCGTCCCGCTACCGCGCCGCATGGCTGGCGCTGGTGGTGACGGTTGGACTGGGAGCGAGCGCGTCTGCCGCGAGCGCGGCAGTTCGACACGCGTGCTCGGCTGCGCCCAGAGCAGGTGATGCGACGTGCTTCACGCTGATCCGTACCGACGTGAAGTCTCAGACGCAGGCACAGCTGACTGCGCGGGCCGGGGTCACCGGGCGCGCCGCGCTGAAGATGGTGCCGGTCGGATATGGGTATGGACCGGCCAATCTCCAGAGCGCGTACAACCTGGCCGCGGCCGCCAAGGCCGGCGGCAAGAAGGAGAAGGTGGCGCTCGTGGACGCCTACAACGACCCGAACGCCGCGAAGGATCTCACCACCTATCGCAAGGCCTGGGGGCTGCCCGCGTGCACGAAGAGCAGCGGCTGCTTCACCCAGCTCAACGAGAACGGCAAGAAGAAGCCACTGCCGGCCAACTCGGGCACCACCGGATGGGCGACGGAGGAGAGCCTCGACATCGACATGGTCAGCGCTGTCTGTCCCCACTGCAAGATCATCCTGGTGGAGGCCAACTCGACGTCGCTTGCCGATCTCGGCACCGCCGTCGACGCGGCGGTCGCCGCGGGGGCCAAGTTCGTTTCCAACTCCTACGGGGGCTCTGAGTCATCCGGCGAGTCCTCGTTTGACACCGCTTACTACAACCATCCCGGCGATGTGATCGCCGCCTCAGCCGGCGACGACGGCTATGGCGTCTCCTATCCGGCTGCGTCACCGGACGTCGTGGCGGTCGGCGGCACCTCGCTGACCACAGCGAGCAACCCGCGGGGCTGGAGCGAGACGGTGTGGGGAAGCGCAAGCGGCGGCGAGGGGACCGGCTCGGGCTGTTCGGCATTTGAGCCCAAGCCCTCCTGGCAGACCGACCCCGACTGCTCACGGCGCATCGACAACGACGTCGCGGCAGTCGCCGACCCGGACACCGGCGTCGCAATCTACGACACCTATGACCAGGGTGGCTGGCTGGAGGTCGGCGGGACGAGTGCCTCCTCGCCGATCATCGCGTCGGTCTACGCGCTGGCGGGACCGATCGCGGCCGGCACCGAGGCTGCCTCGACGCTGTACGCGAACCCCGGGGATTTCTACGACGTCACGACCGGCGCCAACGGATCGTGCGGCGGGACGTCCCTGTGCAACGGAGAGACGGGCTACGACGGACCGACCGGGCTGGGGACCCCGGACGGGATCGGCGCGTTCTAGCGCGGAGCGCGACTCGCATTGCGCACCGGGGAAATCCGGGAGCGGCCGGCCGATCGGGAGGATCGGCCGGCCGCTGAAGCGTGCGGGCGGTGGACGACGACGTCGCCGCCCACGTGCGGGCCGGGTTCAGCCCCCGGCCCGGACGTCGCCGCCCACGTGCGGGCCGGGTTCAGCCCCCGACCCGAACCATCTTCTTGTTGACGAACTCGTCGGCGCCGAAGCGGCCGAGCTCGCGACCGAAGCCTGAGCGCTTCACCCCGCCGAACGGGAGCTCTGCGCCCTCGGCGCCCGCAGCGTTGATGAACACCATGCCGGCGTCGATCTTGTCCGCGATGCGCAGCGCCTGGTCTGAGTCGGTCGTGTAGACGTAGGAGCCCAGGCCGAACGGGGTGTCATTGGCGAGCTTGACGGCCTCGTCCTCGGAGCTCACTCGGTACACCTGCGCGACCGGGCCGAACAGCTCCTCGTGGTAGGCGTCGTTGTCGGGCTTGACGTCGGTGAGCACGGTCGGCGGGTAGAAGTTGCCGTCCGCGTTGCCGCCGCCGAACGCGACCTTCGCGCCGCCGGCGATCGCGCGCTGCACCTGCTCGGACAGCCGGTCGGTGGCGAGCTTGGACGACAGCGGCCCGATCGTGGAGTCCGACGAGGTCGGGTCACCGGGCTTGACCGAGGTCAGCGCCGGGCCGAACTTCTCCAGGAACGAGTCGTAGAGGTCGTCGGCGACGATGAACCGCTTGGCCGCGTTGCACGCTTGGCCGGTGTTCTCCAGGCGGGCGCCGACGGCCGCCTCGACGGTCGCGTCCAAGTCGTTGGTCGACAGCAGGATGAACGGATCCGAGCCACCGAGCTCCAGCACGACCTTCTTGAGGTTGCGCCCGGCGATCTGAGCGACCGCGGCCCCGGCGCGCTCAGAGCCGGTGAGCGAGACGCCGCGCACGCGCGGATCGCCAATCACCCACTCGATCTGGTCGTTGGTGGCGAAGATGTTCTTGTACGCGCCCTCAGGGAAGCCGGCCTCGCGGAACATCGCCTCCATGGCCAGCGCCGACTCGGGGCACTGCGGCGCGTGCTTGAGCAGGATCGTGTTGCCGATCACCAGGTTCGGGCCCGCGAAGCGCGCCACCTGGTAGTACGGATAGTTCCACGGCATGATCCCCAGCAGCGGCCCGTACGGGCTGCGCCGGATGAACGCCGAGCCTTCGCCGTCGAGCAGCTTGACCGGCTCGTCCTTGAGCAGGTCGGCGCCGTTGTCGGCGTAGTAGTCGTAGATCGCCTGGCAGAACTCGACCTCGCCCATCGCCTGCTCGATCGGCTTGCCCATCTCCCGGACGATGATCTTGCCCAGCTCCTCCTTGCGATCGGCATGAAGCTGGCCGACCTTGCGGATCATCTCCGCGCGCTCCTGGATCGTCGTGGTGGTCGCCCACTCGGCGCTCGCCTTCGCCGCCCCGGCGATCGCGTCCTTCAGCTCCTGGTCGGTGATCGTCGGGTACTCCTTGACCGTCTCGCCCGTCGCGGGGTTGACAACCGCGTAGTCCGCCATCTCTCTTCCTCCGGTTTCCTCGGTGCGTTGCCTTGCGTTGGATTCTCCCGCGTCGGACGCTACTGCGCGGTCTCGTGGGGAGCCCTCGACGGATCGGCCAACGTCGGCGGGGGTTCGTGTGACGAATCGTCGAGCGGCGCGTGTCGGACGTAGCCGCGCCGTCCTTGATTGCGGCTGTAGGTTGCCGCCCATGACGACGATCCGAGATCTCCGCCCCGAGGACCGCTCCGACTGGAACGGACTTTGGGCGGGCTACCTCCACTTCTACCGCGGCCAGGACGATGTCAGTGCCGAGGTGACCGAGCAGACCTTCTCGCGGATGACCGAGCAGCGCGACGGCTGCTTCGGCCTTGCCGCCGAGGCGGACGACGGGACCGTCGTCGGGCTCGCCCACCTCATCCTGCACCCGACGACCTGGGCCCTCGGTCCGACGTGCTACCTGGAGGACCTGTTCGTCTCACCGGACCACCGGGGCTCGGGCGCCGCCAAGGCACTGATCGAGACCGCCGGCGAGCGCGCCCACGCACAGGGTGCCGAGCTGCTCTACTGGCACACCCAGGCGTTCAACGGCCGCGCCCGCTCGCTCTACGACACGGTCGCCGGGCTCACCTCGTTCGTGCACTACGAGCG
>DATJTS010000058.1:0-15168 GCA_035503035.1 Solirubrobacteraceae bacterium | reverse complement strand
TGGGGGCACTCTGGGAACTTCAAGCCGCGGAGCGCGGGTTGAAGTTCCCAGAGTGGGTCCGCTCGAGGCGGTCGTGCGAGAAATGCGCACCTCCAGGACCACAACATCGCAACCCTGCGCCCCGCGCGTGCCCGCGGCCCCGAAGAGTCCCAGTTGGCCCGTGCTCGGGCACACGGAGTGGGCCCGAGATCATTGCTCAACGCATGACGGGGCGACGGCTGTCAAGCAGCGCCACAAACCCACACGGACGCCAGGAAAGCTACGGGCGCTGCTTGACAGCCGGCGTCGCGGCATGCCACATCGCGAACGCATCGCGGAGCAGCGCCCACTGGAACAGCACCGCCGAACAAAACCGCGGGCGCCCCACCGGAGCGCCCGCGGCCACGCACTACGCCCCGACGAGCACCTCGTCGTCGGAGTAGATCTCGCCGCGCTCGGCCTTCTCCACCAGCGACGCCGGCGGCTCGAAGCGCTCGCCGTACTTCTCCGCCAGCTCGCGCGCGCGGGCGACGAAGCCGGTGAGGCCGCCCTCGTAGCCGTTGATGTACTGGAGCACGCCGCCTGACCAGGCCGGGAAGCCGATGCCGAAGATCGAGCCGATGTTGGCGTCCGCCACGGACTCGATGACGCCCTCGTCCAGGCAGCGGACGGTCTCGATCGACTCGATGAACATCATCCGCTCCTCGAGGTCGCGCAGCGACAGGGTCGAGGGGTCGTCCACGGGCGGGAAGGCCTCGCGCAGGCCAGGCCACAGGCCGACCCGCTTGCCGTCCTCATAGGAGTAGAACCCCTTGCCCTCCAGACGACCCGGACGCTCGAACTCGTCGAGCATGCGGTCGATGACGATCGTGGCCGGGTTCTCATCGAAGCCCGATCCGCTTTCGGCCGCTTCCTCGGCGGCCTTGCGGATCTTGCGCATCAGCTTCATGTTCAACTCGTCGGAGAGCTGCAGCACCGGAGCGGGATAGCCGGCCTGCGAGGAGGCCTGCTCGATCGACGGAGCCGGGACGCCTTCGGTGAGCATCGCGATCCCCTCGTTGATGAACGTGCCGATCACCCGCGAGGTGAAGAAGCCGCGCGAGTCGTTGACCACGATCGGGGTCTTCTTGATCAGCTTCGACAGGTCGAGCGCGCGGTAGAGCGCCTCGTCGCTGGTCTCCTCACCGCGGATGATCTCCAGCAGCGGCATCTTGTCCACCGGCGAGAAGAAGTGCAGCCCGATGAAGTCCGCCGGCCGGGTCACGTTGCCCGCCAGGCCGGTGATCGGCAGCGTCGAGGTGTTGGAGCCGAGCAGCGCGTTCGGGGCGAGGTGTGGCTCGATCTCCTCCATCACCTGCTTCTTCACGCTCGGATCCTCGAACACCGCCTCGATCACGATCTCGGCCCCGGCGGCTGCCGCCGGATCGGTCGTCGGTGTGATCCGCGCCAGCAGCGCATCTCCGTCCTCCTGGGACTGGCGCCCGCGCTCGACCGCCTTGGCGACGAGCTTCTCCGAGTAGCCCTTGCCGCGGTCGGCCGCCTCCTGGGAGACGTCCTTCAGGACGACCTCGATCCCGGCCTTCGCCGAGACGTACGCGATCGCGGCGCCCATCATCCCCGCACCGAGCACGACCATCTTCGACGGCCGGAACGACTCCAGGTCGTCCGGCCGCCCGCGCGAGCCGGTCGCGCGCTGCAGGTCGAAGAAGAACGCCTGGATCATGTTCTTGGCGACCTGACCGGTGACCAGGTCGACGAAGTAGCGCCCCTCGATCTCCGACGCGTTGTCGAAGTCGACCTGCGCGCCCTCGACCGCCGCGGCCATGATGTGGAGCGGCGCCGGGTAGTTGGCGCCCTTCAGCTGCTTGCGCAGGTTCGCCGGGAACGCCGGCAGGTTCATTGCCAGCGATGGCGTCGCGGGGGTCCCGCCGGGGATCTTGTAGCCCTTTTGATCCCACGGCTGGCCCGCAAACTCCTCGGCGTCCTGCGCGGCGATCCACTTCTTGGCTGCGGGCACGAGCTCGTCGGGCGTGGCCACGACCTCGTCGATCAGGCCGAACTCGAGCGCCTTGCCGGGACGGAGCTCCTGGCCCTGCAGCAGCAACCCCATGAGCGCACCCACAATCCCGAACATCCGCACCGTCCGCGCGACGCCACCCGCCCCCGGGAGCAAGCCGAGCTTGACCTCTGGGAACCCGAGCTTGACCTTCGGGTCGTCGACCGCGACGCGGTGATGACAGGCAAGGCAGAGCTCCAGGCCGCCACCGAGCGCGGCGCCGCCCACCGCCGCGACGACCGGGACGCCGAGCGTCTCGATCCGGCGCAGCATCGCCTTGTTGGTGCGGACCATCTCCGCGATCTTGGCGGTGTCCTCGGGCGTGGCGCGCTTGAGGTCCTTGAGGTCGGCCCCGGCGAAGAACGTCTTCTTCGCCGAGGTGAAGACGACGCCCTTGATGGAGCCCTTCTCGGCTTCCAACCGCTCGACGGTGGCGGCCAGCGAGGTGCGGTAGGCCTCGTTGATCGTGTTGGCCGACTGGTCGGGGTCGTCGAGGGCGAGGATGACGACCCCGTCGGCGTCCTGGTCCCAGCGGATCGTGCTGCTCTCGCTCATGTGTTCTCTCCGGTTCGTTCGTGGTCCGCGGGTCAGATGCGCTCGACGACGGTGGCGATGCCCATCCCGCCTCCGATGCACAGCGTGGCCAGGCCGTAGCGGCCGTCGGTGCGCTCGAGCTCGTCGACGAGCGTCCCCAGGATGATCGCGCCGGTCGCGCCGAGCGGGTGACCCATCGCGATCGCGCCCCCGTTGACGTTGACCTTCTCCATGTCGGCGCCCATGTCCTTGACGAACCGCAGCACGACGGCGGCGAACGCCTCGTTCATCTCGATCAGGTCGATGTCGTCGATCGTGAGGCCGGCCTTGGCCAGCGCCTTCTTGGAGGCCGGCGCCGGGCCGGTGAGCATGATCGTCGGCTCCGCTCCGGTGACCGCGGTGGCGAGGATCCGCGCGCGGGCACGCAGTCCGAGCTCTGAGCCGATCTGCTCGTTGCCGATCGCGATCAGCGACGCGCCGTCGACGATGCCCGACGAGTTGCCCGGAGTGTGGACGTGGTCGATCTTCTCGACCCAGTGGTACTTCTGCAGCGCGACCGCGTCGAAGCCACCCATGTCGCCGATCCCGGCGAACGACGGCTTCAGCCCGGCGAGCGTCTCCTGCGTGGTGCCCGGGCGGATGAACTCGTCGTGGTCGAGGACGACCTGGTCATTGATGTCGAGCACCGGCACGACCGAGCCTGCGAACCGGCCCTCGGACTGCGCGGTGGAGGCGCGTTCCTGCGAGCGCACGGCGTAGGCGTCGACGTCGTCGCGGGTGAAACCCTCGATCGTCGCGATCAGATCGGCGCTGATCCCCTGGGGCACGAACGACGCGTCATAGGCGGTCTCGGGATCCATCGCCCAGGCGCCGCCGTCAGAGCCCATCGGCACTCGGCTCATCGACTCGACGCCGCCCGCCAGCACGAGATCCTCCCAGCCCGAGGCGACCTTCTGGGCGGCCATGTTGACTGCCTCAAGGCCCGAGGCGCAGAAGCGGTTGAGCTGCACGCCGGCAACCGTGTCGGGCAGGCCGGCCTTCAGAGCGGCGGCGCGGGCGATGTCGCCACCCTGATCGCCGATCGGCGTCACGCAGCCCAGCACCATGTCGTCGACGCGCTCGGGATCGAAGTCCGGGTTGCGGCTGAGCATCTCGTGGACGAGCGTCACGACGAGGTCGATCGGCTTGGTCGCATGCAGCGAGCCGTTGACCTTGCCGCGGCCGCGTGGCGTGCGGAGGGCGTCGAAGATGAGCGGGTCGGTCGCTGGCATGAGGTCTCCTCGGGACGCTACTGGACACAGTGTTCAGAAAAACCGCTGAGGCCAATGGTACTCCGCGGGTCGAGGCCTGGATCAGATCGCCGCTCACGATCCGCGGCGGCCCGACTAATCTGCGGCTCGTGAGCACCGGGGAGCTGTCGGGACGGACCGCCTGGGCGCGCAACCTGGAAGCGCCGCTCCGCGACTTCCTGCGGACCGAGACGGGCTCGGCCGCGGTGCTGCTGGCGGGCGCGGTCGCCGCGCTCGTGTGGGCGAACATCGGCTCCTCCTACGAGTCGGTCTGGCACAGCACGCTCACCATCCGGATGGCGGGCGGTGCGGTCAGCCTCGACCTCCGCCATTGGGTCAACAACGGGCTGATGACGCTGTTCTTCTTCGTCGTCGGGCTCGAGGCCCGCCGCGAGTTCGACCTCGGCGACCTCCGCGATCGCCGCCGTCTGGTGCTGCCGCTGCTCGCCGGAATCGGTGGCATGGCGGTGCCGGTGCTGCTGTTCACGCTGATCGGCGATGGCCACGCGGCCGGCGGGGGCTGGGGGGTGGCGATGTCGACCGACACCGCGTTCGCGCTCGGCATGCTCGCGCTGGTCGGACGTCGCTTCCCGGTGAGCCTGCGCGCGTTCATGCTCACCGTCGCGGTGGTCGACGACCTGGTCGCAATCCTGGTGATCGCGATCTTCTTCTCCGGCTCGATCTCGCTGGTGCCGCTGTGGGTGGCGCTCGGCGCGTTCGCGTGCATCGGCGCGCTGCGGGTGCGCGGCGTCCAGCATGGCGGGCCCTACCTGGTGCTCGGTGTCCTGGCCTGGGTGGCGGTGCTCAAGACCGGAATCGACCCGATCGTCGTCGGCCTCGCGCTCGGCCTGCTGACGATCGCCTTCCCCGCCCAGCGCGCCGACCTCGAGCGCGCCACCGACCTGTTCCGCGTCTTCCGGGAGCAGCCGACCTCCGAGCTCGAGCGGGAGGCGCGCCTGGGCCTGCGCAGCGCGATCTCGCCCAACGAGCGCCTGCAGCAGGCGTTCCATCCGTTCACCAGCTACGTCGTCGTGCCGCTGTTCGCGCTGGCCAACGCGGGCTTCCCGATCTCCGGCTCGTTCCTGACCCACGCGTACACCTCGGACCTGACGCTCGGGATTCTGATCGCCTACGTCGTCGGCAAGCCGCTCGGGATCTGCGGGGTGACGGCGCTGGTCACGAAGCTCTCACACGGGCGCGTGCGAGCGCCGGTCGGATGGGCGTCCGTGCTCGGCGGCGGCACGATCGCCGGCATCGGGTTCACCGTGTCTTTGCTGATCGCGACCTTGGCGTTCAAGGGTTCGACGCTCTCGGAGGCCAAGCTCGGCGTGCTCACCACGATCGTCGCCGCGCCGGCGCTCACCTGGGTCGTGCAGGCCGCCTCCCGGCTGTTGCCGCGCCGGATACGCGCGGGCGCGCTGCTCGGCAGCGCCGAGCAGATCGTCGACCTCGCGGTGCCGGTCGACTCCGAGCGTGACCACATCCGCGGGCCCGAGGATGCGCTCGTCACGTTGCTGGAGTACGGCGACCTCGAGTGCCCCTACTGCGGCCAGGCCGAGCCGGTTCTCCGCGAACTGCTGTCGGACTTCGGCGAGGTCCGGTACGCGTGGCGCCACCTGCCGCTCAACGACGTGCACCCGCATGCGCAGATGGCGGCTGAGGCGGCCGAGGCGGCCGGTGCCCAGGACCACTTCTGGGAGATGCACGACCTGATGTTCGAGCACCAGGACGCGCTCACCCTGCGCGACATCATCGGCTACGCCGAGCAGCTCGAGCTCGACATGGAAACCTTCAGGGCCCACCTGAAGAAGCGCAAGGGCGCGGGCCGGATCGCCGACGACGTCGAGTCGGCCGATCTCTCGGGCGTGTCCGGCACGCCGACGTTCTTCATCAACGGTCACCGCCATCAGGGCGCGTATGACATCGCAACCCTGAGCAAGGCCGTCAAGCTCGCCGGCGCCCGATCGCGGTTGCGCGCATAAGCGCTCTGACTGTTTTCTCATAGAACTCCTCAGCCGCTCTTCGCCGGCTCTCGGGTCGCTCTTCGCGACGCGGCGCAGAGTGAGTGACATGACACGTAAGCGGATGTTCCCCACTCTCTCGGTGGCGGCGGCATGCGCGCTCGGCGCTGCGCCGATCGCGTCGGCGAGCGCCGCCACCGATGTTCAGAAGACCAGCAGTGGCAACTGGGCGGGCTACGTCGTCGGCGCCGGTTCCGACGGCGGCTCGAGCTCCTTCAAATCCGTCACCGGCAGCTGGGTGCAACCGACCGCCAAGTGCTCGAGCTCCGGCGCCACCTACTCCGCGTTCTGGGTCGGCCTGGGTGGCGCTGACGGACAGGAAGCGCTCGAGCAGGACGGGACCGAGGCCAACTGCGACGCGAACGGCACCGCCCACTACTACGCCTGGTACGAGCTCGTGCCCAAGGCGCCGGTGCGGGTCGATCTCGCCGTCCAGCCGGGTGACCACATGACCGCCACCACCACGGTGAACGGTCACCAGGTCACCGAGTCAATCGTCAACGAGACGACTGGGCAGTCGTTCACCAAGACGCTCACGATGAGCAACCCGGACGTCTCCACCGCCGAGTGGGTCGCGGAGGCGCCGTCACAGTGCCAGAGCGGCGCCACCAACTGCACGGCGCTGCCGCTGTCGAATTTCGGCACGGTGTCATTCACCTCGGCCAGTGCGACCGACTCCAGCGGTCACACCGGCACCATCTCCTCCAACGACTGGTCGACCGCGGCCCTGACCCTCGATCCGAGCGACAGCTCGGGCGGCATGGGCGGCGGCGACGGATACGGGTACGCGGGCGAGGCCGTCTCCACCGCGTCCAGCGGCGCGGCGGTTCCGTCGAACCTCACCGACGGAGGCGCGGCGTTCAACGTCACCTACAAGCGCGAGTCCAGCGATACCTCGGGCGAGGGCTCGTCCTACGGGTACCCCGGCTCGGCCGGTGAGGGCTACGGCTACGGCGGCGGGTACGGATACTCGAGCGGATATCCCGGAAGCTCCTACGGCTACCCGGGGAGCTCGTACGGC
This sequence comes from Solirubrobacteraceae bacterium, assembly GCA_035503035.1. Classification (GTDB taxonomy): domain Bacteria; phylum Actinomycetota; class Thermoleophilia; order Solirubrobacterales; family Solirubrobacteraceae; genus Palsa-465. Next base: position 8,268 of record DATJTS010000058.1, on the reverse strand, counting down.
TACTCCGGCGGGTACGGCGACGGCGGCTACATCGTCATCTACTCGTACTGACGGATCGGTCCCGCCGGCTGAATCCGTCGGGACCATTCACTGTGGAGCAGATGCTCCCGACGAGCTCCTCGCTTATTGCGGGGAGTTCGTCTGTGCGGTCCCGGCGGGGCGAACGCGACCGACGAAATCCCCCATCCGGCGAGGCCACCCGTGGTCGATTTCATTGTGGAATTCGGTGCAAGTGACCACGACGCGAGGTGAGCTCGCCCCGCGGAATCTGGCGGCGCTGGTGCGCGGTCCACTGCGCGACGGTCCGCCGGACGCTCCGGTGCGGATCGGGATCTGAGGCCGCGACACACGGCGATGCGGCGCGCGGCGAACCGCCGTCGGGTTGCTGGCGACCGTGCAGAACTGGTGGACTACCGGCGCAACCCACGAGAGAGGCCACCAGCGATGACCCAGTACGACATGCCGGAGGGGGGCCTTGAGCGCTACGACCCTCGGCCCGCACCGCCCGCCGACTTCGATGCGTTCTGGGAGCGGACGCTGCAGGAGACCCGCGCGCACCCGCTCGATCCGCGCCGCAAGCCCGCGCAGACCCCGCTCACCGCGATCCAGACATTCGACGTGAGCTTCGCCGGGTTCGGGGGCGAGCGGATCCGGGGGTGGCTGCACCTGCCGGGGCTCCGAGCGCCCGGGCCGCTTCCCGCGGTCGTGCGCTACCAGGGCTACGGAGGCGGTCGCGGGCTGGCCTGGGAGCACGTGTTCTGGGCGGCCGCCGGCTACGCCGAGCTGATCATGGACACCCGCGGCCAGGGCTCGGGGTGGACCCGCGGCGACACCGACGATCCCCACGGTGCGGGACCGTCGCAGCCGGGGTTCCTCACCCGCGGCCTGACCGACCCGGACGATTACTACTACCGCCGCGCCTACTCAGACGTGGTGCGCGCGCTCGAGTTCACGCGCGGTTGCGAGGAGGTCGATCCCGATGCGGTGGCGGTGAGCGGTGGCAGCCAGGGCGGCGCGTTCGCCATCGCGGCTGCCGCGCTCGGCACCGGCGCGGTCGCCGCGATGATCGACGTGCCGTTCCTGTGCGACATCCGCCGTGCGAGCGAGGTCTCGCCGAGCGAGCCCTACGGCGAGCTCGCGCGCTACCTCGCCCAGCGCCGCGACGAGGTCGACCGCGCGTTCGAGACGCTCGCCTACTTCGACGGCGCGGTGCTCGCGCAGCGCGCGACGGTGCCGGCGCTGTTCTCGGTCGCGCTGATGGACGAGATCTGCCCGCCGTCGACCGTCTACGCGGCGTTCAACGCCTACGCGGGCCCCAAGGAGATCGCGGTCTATCCCTACAACGACCACGAGGGCGGCGAGGCGTTCCAGCTCGGCAGACAGGCCGCCTGGCTCGCCGGCATCCTCGGAGAGCCCGAGCGCGGGTAGCGCCCCGGCCGGGTTCAGGCGGCGGTCGCCGCCAGCGCCTGGGCGAGGTCGTCCCAGAGATCGTCGGCGTGCTCGCAGCCGACCGAGACGCGCAGCAGGTTCCCGGGGACGATGCCCTGTTCGATCGGGTAGCGCGCGCGGCGCTCGATCAGCGTCTCGACCCCGCCGAGGCTGGTGGCGTGGCGCAGCACCCGTAGCCGCTCGAGCAGTGCGTCGGCGCGCGCCGCCCCTCCGGTGACCGAGAAGGTGAGCATGAAGCCGGGGCTGTCCATCACCGCGCGCGCCCGGTCGTAGCCGGGGTCGCCGGGCAGGCCCGGGTAGCGAACCTCGCTCACCTCCGGATGGGTGCTGAGGCGCTGCGCGAGCACCCCCGCGTTCTCCTGCGCGCGCCCGTAGCGCAGGGCGAGCGTGCGCAGCCCGCGCAGGCACAGGAAGACCTCGAGCGAGCCCGGGGTCGCGCCGCCGTGCGACCGCGCGTGGCGCAGCCCGTCGAGCAGCTCGGGCTCGCGGGTCACCGCAGCGCCGAGCAGCAGGTCGCTGTGGCCACCCATCGCCTTGGTCGCGCTGTGCATCACCACGTGCGCGCCGAGCTCGAGCGGGCGCTGCCCGAGCGGGGTGGCCAGGGTGTTGTCGACGACGCACAGGATCTCGCGCTCTCGCGCGAACGCGCACAGCGTGGGCAGGTCGGCGATCCCGAGCAGCGGGTTGGTCGGTGACTCCAGCCACAGCGCGTCGGCGCCTTCGCAGGCCGCGATCACGGCGTCGGCATCGGTGACGTCGACGAGGCGCAGCTCGGCGCGACCGGTGTCCTGCAGCTGCTGCAGGGAGGCCCGCACGTGCTGGTAGGAGACGCTCGGCGCGACGATCGTCGGGCGCGGCGCAAACAGCGTGAAGGCCGCGCTCGCCGCCGCCATGCCCGAGGCGAACGTCACCGCCTCGCCGCCCTCCAGCTGCCCGATCACCTGCTCGAGCGCGTGCCAGGCAGGCGCCTCGCCGCGCGCGTACCCGACCTCGCCGGGGTGCAGCGCCGAAGCGGGGGTGATCGGCTCGTTGAGCGGCCCGTCCGGAGTGGCCGGCGGGCGGCCACCCGCGATCAGCTGGGTCTCGACGTGCAGCTGAGTGTGGCGGTCGTCGGTCGGCGCGGGCACGCCGGCGAGTCTAGGGGCGCTGTTCGACCCAGTTCGGGGGCCGGCGCTTGATCTCCCGGGCGATCGCGTCAAGCACGGTTCGCCGTGCCCGGTGGCTGCGCTCGTAGAGTTCGGTCTCGCCCAGTTCCGCCAGGTCGACGCCGCCCAGCCGGTCGATCACGTCGGGCGCGCGCAGCTTGTCGTAACCGGGGAACGGAGGGGCAACGCGCAGCGACGCCCCGGCGCCGTCCTCGGCACCGGGATCGGCGACCGTGTCGACGAGCTCGGCCCGCTCGCCCGTCGGCTCGGGCTCGGGCTCGGGCTCGGGCTCCTGCGGTGGTGGCGGAGCCGGCGCGGGCTGGGCCTGGGCTCGCCGCCGCGGACGCTGGGAAGGTTTTTGACCCTCACGGTCAGAAAAGCTCCCACCCTCGCGCGTCGCGGGCCGAGGTGGCGCCTCCCCGGAGCCCACCGCCTGCCCGCCAAGCGCCCGCTCGACAGCCTCGACGGTTGCCAGGCCCAAATCGGCGAGGTCGCGGGTGGCATGAAGCGAAGCCCGCACGACGCGCACGCCGAGTCGGAGCGGAACGCGGATCAAGGAGTCCGTCACACGGGTCGGCCTACCCGCCCGCCGGGCGGCTCACGCCGACGCGGGATCCGCCGTGACAATCCGCACAGTGCGATCCCGGGCACACCCCGATAACGTCCCGCTGATGGGGGATCCCCGGGTGAGGAGTCTGCTCGAGCACGGTCGCCGCATCGCCACGCGCGCCGGCGACGAGGCGTATTTCGCGGGCGCGTGCTTCCGCGCGGGCATCTTCGGGCTCGAGCCGCCCGGGCGGCTCGCGCAGATGGCGATGCTGCTCGAGCGTTACGGGTTGCTGTCCGCCTCGCTCGGGATCAGCGCGCTGCGACACGCCGACCGGGTGGTGATCCGCGACGAGCTCGGGGACGTGACCTACCGCGAGCTCGACGAGCAGACCAACGCGCTGGCCAACGCGTGGCACCGACAGGGGGTCCGGGCGGGCGAGGGGATCGCGATCCTCGTCCGCAACCACCGCGGCTTCATGCAGGCGGTGTTCGGCGCCGCCAAGCTCGGCGCGAAGATCATCCTGCTCAACACGTCGTTCGCCGGGCCGCAGATCCGCGAGGTCGCGCTGCGCGAGGGGACCGACATGCTCATCGTCGACGACGAGTATGTCCCGATGCTCGAGGGGATCGAGCCGCCGCGCGGACGCTGGCGCGCCTGGGTGGAGGACCCGTCCGAGCGGCATGCTCCGGACACGCTCTCCTCGCTCATCGCGGGCGGTTCCCGGGCCCGCCCGCCCCGCTCCGAGCGCGGCCCGCGGGTGGTGATCCTCACCAGCGGCACGACCGGCACCCCGAAGGGCGCTCCGCGCGACGAGCCGCGCTCGCTCGGGATCATCGGCGGGATCCTCTCCAAGGTGCCGCTGCGTGCGCAGGAGACGACCGTGCTCGCGGCTCCGATGTTCCACACCCTCGGTCTGGCGGGGATGCTGCTGGCGCTGTCGCTCGGACACACGATCGTCGTGCAACGCCGCTTCGATCCTGAGCAGACGCTCGATGCGCTCGCCGACAACGACGCCTCCACGATGATCGTCGTGCCGGTGATGCTCCAGCGGATCATGGAGCTCGGCGAGGACCAGGTTCGTGCGCATGACCTGCGCGCCTTGCGGATCATCCTCTCCTCCGGCTCGGCGATCAGCGCCGACCTGGTCCGCCGGGGGATGTCCGCGTTCGGTCCGGTCATCTACAACATGTACGGCTCGACCGAGGTCGCCGAGGCGACGATCGCCACCCCGGAGGACCTCACGGTCGATCCCACCACCGTCGGCAGCGCGGTCCGCGGGACGGTCCTGCGGATCCTCGACGAGCACGGACGAGAGGTGCCCCCGGGGACGACCGGTCGGATCTTCGTCGGCAACGCCGCGCAGTTCGAGGGGTACACGGGCGGCGGCGACAAGGAGCGGATCGACGGCCTGATGTCATCGGGCGACCTCGGCCACCTCGACGCGGACGGGCGCCTGTACATCGACGGCCGCGACGACGAGATGATCGTCTCGGGCGGGGAGAACGTCTTCCCGGCGGAGATCGAGAACCTGCTCGCCGGACATGAGGCGATCGCGGACGTGGCCGCGATCGGCGTGGAGGACGAGCAGTTCGGCCAGCGGCTGAAGGCGTTCGTCGTCATCCGCGACGGGCACGAGCTCTCCGAGCAGACGGTCAAGGAATACGTCCGGGAGAACCTCGCCCGCTACAAGGTCCCGCGCGAGGTCGTGTTCGTGGAGGAGTTGCCGCGCAATCCCACCGGCAAGATCCTCAAGCGCGAGCTGGCTCCCTGAGCCGGCGGCGACCCGCTCGCCCGGCGGCGTCTTCACACGATCTGTATGCGTTGGCGCCCGATCTGGATGCCGCCTTCACGGGGTGCGCCGCAGCATCGATCCCATGCTCGGATGGATCATCCTCCTGGTCGGTCTGGCGGCGGCCGTCGCACTGGGGCGCTGGGCGGAGCGTGGCCGCCGGCGCGCGGGCGCCGGAAGCTGGTGGGACCTGCTCGAGCCGCCCCTAGACTCAAGCGATGGCGATGCCGTTGGGACATGGAACGGAGCAGCAACGGCTGCGTCCGCTCCAGCGCCGCGAGAAACTGCTCGCCCGCGGCCTCGGCGGGGTCACCGCGATCGCCCTCGTCGTCGTGCTGGTCCTCTCACTGACGCACAGCGATAAGCGATCGGGCCACGGCTGCATCGCGGTCTCGCTGGCCTACTCGATGGGCGGCACCCAGACCGACGCGTGCGGTGCCCGCGCGCGCCGGCTGTGCTCTGAGGTGGGCGGACCCGGCCTCAGCGGCGCCGCCGGCCGGGATGTGGCGCGTGCCTGCCGTAAGGCCGGGCTGGCGGTCAGCTGACCGCTCGGGCGGGCCGGGGCGCCGGGGCCGGCGCATAAGATGGGCGCCGTGTCCGACGCCGCCGCGTTTCGCGCCCAGTTTCCGGTGCTCGCCGAGCGGTCCTACCTGAACGCCGGAACCGAGGGCCCGCTGCCCGCAGCGGTGACGCAGGCGGTCACCCAACGACTCGCGGAGGAGACGGCGAACGGCCGCTCGGGCAAGGCGTACATCGAGGCGGTGAAGGACCTCGCGGCGCGCGTGCGAGCCGGCTACGCGGCGCTGCTGGGCGCCGACCCCTCCGATGTCGCGCTGACCGGCTCCACGACCGACGGCTGCAACACGGTGCTCGCGGGGCTTGACCTGCGTCCCGGCGATCAGGTGATCACCTCAGACGAGGAGCACCCCGGCTTGACCGCGCCGCTCGGGCGGTTGCGCCGCCGCGGAGTCGACGTGGTCGTCGCCCCATTCGCCAGGATCGCCGAGGCGGTCACCCCGCAGACGCGGCTGGTCGCCTGCTCGCACGTCTCATGGGTGGGCGGTCAGGTCGTCGACACCGAGGCGCTGACCGCGACCGGGGTGCCGTTCCTGCTCGATGCCGCTCAGGGAATCGGCGCCGTGCCGGTCGACGTGGCGTCGCTGGGCTGCGCCTTCTATGCGGGCTCGGGGCAGAAGTGGCTGTGCGGGCCCGAGGGATCGGGCTCGCTGTTCGTGCGCCGCGACATGCTCGACGAGCTGGTCGTGCCGTGGCCCGGCTACTCCTCGGTCGCGCCGCAGAGCGACCCGCTCGAATTCGAGCCCGCGCCCGACGCCGGCCGGCTGGACCTCGGCTTCCCGCCCGGGGTGCGCAGCACGTGGACGCTCGCCTCGCTGGGCGTGTTCGAGGCCGCCGGCTGGGACTGGGTTCATGAGCGGGCTGCGACTCTCGCCGCGTCACTTGCCGAGCAGCTCGCACAGCATGGCCTGTCGGTCGCGCCACGCGGACGCTCGACGCTCGTCTCCTGGAGCGTGGACGACCCCGAGGCGGAGGTCGCACGGCTCGCCGCGGAGGGGATCGTGGTGCGATCGATCCTCAGCCACGGCGGGTTGGTGCGTGCCTCGGCCGGCGCGTGGTCCAGCGAGGAGGAGATCGCCCGCCTCGCCGAGCTCGCGGCGACACCGGCGTCCTGACCGGGGCTTTCCGCCGGTCAATCGGCGATTCGCGCCGGCCAGCTGTAGACGTTCAGCCGTCCGCGGCGCGCGAACCCGCACAGGGTGATCCCGCGGTCCTCGGCGAGCGAGATGGCCAACGAGCTCGGGGCGCCGACGCCGATCAGGATCGGGCAGCCCGCCACCGCGGCCTTCTGCACGAGCTCGAACGACAGACGGCCGCTGACGCACAGCAGATGCTGGTGCAGCGGCACCAGCTCGGCGCGGAGGGCATGGCCGATCACCTTGTCCATCGCGTTGTGGCGCCCCACGTCCTCCCGGCTCACGATCAGCTCGCCCACGGCGGTGAACAGGCCGGTCGCGTGGGTGCCGCCCGTGCGCTCGAACGCCGGCTGGTCGAGGTGATCGGGCAGCTCGGCGGCGAGCGCGCGCGGGATCACCGGCATCGGCGGGTCGGTCGGGAGCGGCGGGCTATGCACCGCCACCTCCTCCAGCGCGCCCCGGCCACAGACCCCGCACGACGAGGTGGTGTAGAAGCGGCGGGTCGGGACCGCGCCGATGAGCGGACCGGCGACCTCCACGATGTTGGCCGCGAAGTCGTCGGTCAGACCGGCGTGGCGGAGCGGGTTGCGGTCGATCAGCCCCTCGCCGTGCAGGAACCCGAGGGCGAGTTCCTCGTCGTGGCCCGGAGTGCGCATCGTCACCGCGAGTGCCGTCCCGTCGACGCGGATCTCCAGCGGTTCCTCGATCGCAACGACGTCGTCGACGCCGTCATGGGTCACGCGCGCGAGCATCGACGCTGACGCTACCGGGTGGGGTACTGCCAGCGCCCACCGTGGGGGGCCACGGTGGGCGCTGGGCTCTGGCCTGAGGAGAGAGGAGGGCCTGCTCAGGCGAGCGCGGGTGCGCGCAGCTCGTGTTCGAAGGACTGCGACTCCCGCTCGAGCACCCCGTCGTCGTCGACGCGGTAGGCGCCCATGCGCCGCAGCGGCGGCGAGTATGCGTGAACCGTGACCGCGGGCTTGCCTCCCGCGTGGAGCACGCGATGGATCGCGGTCGGCTCGACCATGAACGTCTCGCCGGCGCCGAACACCCGCACCCGGGGCAGCCCGCCGAGTGACAAGCGGTCCTCCCGGACCATGCCGTCGATCACCGCGATGCCCGCCGCGGATACGTCGTGGTCGTGAAAGCCGGTGTCGGAGTCCTCGTTCCACACGATCACCCAGGCGTTGACGTCGTCGTCGTCCCAGATGAGCTCGTACGTGCGCGCGTCGGGGTCGGCGTCGACGAGATGCGCCCAGCGCTCGGGCTCGTCGGCCAGTCGGGTGGCGAAGTCACGAAGCTCGGTGCTGTTCAGGCTCATGAGATCCCCTTTGTGGTCGCGATCAGTTGGGCGGCGGTGCGTCGGACGATCCCGTCTCGCGCATCGCGCGTCGGCGCGAGCGCCATGCGATTCACGGGGCCGTCCGTGCGGAAGCGGAAGCGGTCCCCGATGGAGCGCGTGCGCCCGGAACCGGCGCGTCGTGTCCGCAGTTCGGTCCGGACATATGTGAGATCGGAACGCATCGTTGAAGAAGAGTATCTCAACAGATTAAGTGAAGAATGGCGTAAGCACTATAACGTGTGGTCTGATGGATGGCAACGACCCCGCCCATCGGACGCCGG
>DATJTS010000057.1:0-54854 GCA_035503035.1 Solirubrobacteraceae bacterium | reverse complement strand
GCCGGTCACGCTCGGCCTCGGGGTCGGGCGCGACCCGCAGCTGGCGGCGGTTGACGATCCCGACGGCTGCCTTGGCGCTCATGATCCCGAGCTCGGCCTCCGGCCACGCCAGCACCAGGTCGGCGCCCAGGTCGCGCGAGTTCATCGTGATGTAGGCGCCGCCGTAGGACTTGCGCAGGACCACCGTGAGCTTCGGCACGCGCGCCGCGGCGAACGCCCTCACCAGGGAGGCCCCGTGCCGGATCACGCCCGCCCGCTCCTGCTTGGAGCCGGGCATGAAGCCGGGGGTGTCGACCACCGCGATCAACGGCAGACCGAACGAGTCGCAGAAGGACACGAACCGCGCCGCCTTCTCGGAGCTCTCGGCGTCGAGCACGCCCCCCAGGTAACGCGGCTGGTTGGCGATGATCGCGACCGGACGGCCATCGATGCGCGCCAGCGCGGTGACGACGTTGCGGGCCCAGCGAGGGTGCAGCTCCAGGAGCGAGTCTCGGTCGACGAACGCGCGCAGGGCCAGCCGCACGTCGTAGGAGCGTCGCGGCTCGGCGGGCACGAAATCGCCGGGGTTCTCCCCGGTCGCCATCCGCACCGATGAGCGCGGCAGCGGGCCGCCTGCGACCGACGGCAGATAGCCGAGGATCTCACGGACGCGCGCGGCAGCGCTCTCCTCGTCGGTCTCGACCAGGTGGCAGACACCGTTGCGGTCGTGCACCCGCGGGCCGCCGAGGCTGGCGGCGTCGATCTCCTCGCCGAGCGCGTCGCGGACGACTCCGGGGCCGGTGAGGAACATCGCGGCGTCCTCGGTCATCACGATCAGATCGGTCAGCGCCGGCGAGTAGGCGCCGCCGCCGGCGGAGGCGCCGGAGACGATCGAGATCTGCGGCACGACGCCGGTGAGGCGGACGGTCTCGCGGAAGATCTGGCCGTACCCGGCCAGTGCCGCGGTGCCCTCCTGGATGCGGGCGCCACCGGACTCGACGAAGCCGACCACGGGGATCCGTGCCCGCTCGGCGGTCTGCAGCACGCGCACGATCGTCTGCGCGTGCAGCTCGCCGAGTGCACCGCCGAAGAAGCGTCCGTCCTGCGCGTAGCAGGCGATCGGCCGGCCGTGGACGAGACCGGTCGCACCGACGACGCCGTCGCCGGGGGCGGCCCGCTCCCCGAGGCGCGGAGACATCACGCCGGAGCGGATCACCCTGATCGAGCCGGTGTCGCAGAGCGCCTCCAGGCGCTCCATCGGCGACAAGCGCTGGGGACGGACGATCTCGGGAAGCGCTGTGGCGGTGGCGCTCATGACTCTGCTCCTCGGATGGCAAGCGTGACGTTGTGGCCGCCGAACGCAAACGAGTTCGACAGTGCGAGCGGCGGATGACCGTTGGAGGCGATCAGGGGCCGCGACTCGCCGGGGACGTAATCAAGATCGAGCTCGGGGTCGGGGACCTCGTAGCCGAGCGTGGGCGCGATCACTCCGGTGACGAGCGTGCGCACGGTGGCGACCGCCTCGATGGCGCCGGCGGCGCCGAGCAGATGCCCAATCGAGGACTTGGTCGAGGAGATCGGCAGCGTGCGCGCGGTGTCCCCCAGCGCGGACTTGATCGCCTGGGTCTCGGCCGCGTCGTTGAGCTGGGTCGAGGTTCCGTGGGCGTTGATGTAGTCGACATCGGAGGCGGCCGCGCCGGCGTCTGCGAGCGCGAGCTCGATCGCGCGTGAGGCGGGAGCTCCGCTCGGATCCGGCGCGGTGAGATGGTGCGCATCGGTGGTCGAGCCATAGCCCGCGATCTCGCCGAACACGGTGGCGCCGCGTTCGCGCGCGGTGTCCTCGGCCTCGAGCACCAGCACACCGGCGCCCTCGCCCATCACGAAGCCGTCGCGCCGCAGGTCGAACGGGCGGGAGATGCCCGTCGGAGACAGCGCCTGCATGTTGGCGAACGACGCCTCGGCGAACTCTGTGAGCGTCGCCTCGGTTCCGCCGCAGACGACCGCGTCGGCCTCCCCGTACTGGATCATCCGCATCGCCAGACCAACCGCGTGTGCCCCGCTTGCGCAGGCGGACCCAACCTGGAAGCTCTGGCCGCGGATCCCGTGCTTCATGGTGATCGCCGCGGCCGCGGCGTTCGGCATGTACTGCGGGATGCCGAGTGGCGAGACCTGACGGGCGCCACGTTCACGCATCACCTCCAGCTGGCTCTCGATCGTGCCCTGGCCGCCGATTCCGGTGGCGATCACGCACGCGACCCGGTAGGGGTCGATGCCGCTGCCGGAGACGCCGCCGACCCAGCCGGCCTGGGCGATCGCTTCGCCGGCCGCGACCAGCGCGAACTGCGCAAAGCGGTCCAGCCGGCGCGCCTCCTTGACCGAGAGATGCTCAGCCGGATCGAAGTCGTCGGCGCGGCCGAGGCCGTCGCTGATGCCGACCACGCCGTCGGCCCAGCGCTCGTGCAGCCGCTCGGCACCGAGGCCGAGCGGACTCACGGCACCGAGACCGGTGACCAGGACCCTGCGCTTGTCTGCGGATGCGGACAACGAGACGTCCTCAGCCGGCGCGCTCGACAATCAGGTCGACAGCGTCGCCGACGGTCTTCAGGTCCTTCATGTCCTCGCCCTTGAGCACGACGCCGTACTCCTCCTCGACCACCTGCGCGAGCTCGACGAGGTCGAGCGAGTCGATGTCGAGCTCCTCGAACGTCGCGGAACGCGTGATCTGGCTCTGGTCGGGGCCGAAGGACGCGAGCGTCTCGATCACTCGGGTCTCAACCTGTTCGGTCGTCACGGACATGCTGTGTGCTCCTTGTCGTAAAAGTTCGCTGTTCGAGGGAAAGGTCATTCAGGCGGCGAGGCCGCCGTCAACGGATAGCACCGCGCCGGTCACGTAACCGGCTTGGTCTGAGGTCAGGAATCGCACGCACGCAGCGACCTCCTCGGCGGTGCCGGCGCGGCGCGCGGGCACCCGCTCGAGCAGCGCCTGGTCGACCCCCTCGGTCATCTCGGTGTCGATCCACCCGGGGGCGACGGCGTTGATCGTGATCCCGCGGCGTGCGACCTCGACGGCGGCGTTGCGCGTGAGCGCGATCAGTCCCGCCTTGGCGGCGGCGTAGTTGGGCTGACCCGGGTTGGCGCGCAGCCCGACCACCGAGGCGACGTTCACAATGCGTCCCGCGCGCGCGCGCATCATCGGGCGCAGCGCACGGCGCGTGAGGCGAAACGCGGCGGTGAGATCGGTGTCCAGGACGGTCTGCCAGGCGTCGTCGGAGAGTGATGGGGTGAGGTCGTCGTCGGTGACGCCCGCGTTGTTGACGAGGCACAGCACGGGGCGGCCGTAGGCCTCCTCCAGCGCGCCGAACAGAGCGTCGGGCGTCCCGGGATCGGTGATGTCGCCCTGGAGCGCGACCGCGGTGCCCCCGGCGGACTCGATCTCGGAGACGACCGTCTGCGCCACGTCGGCTCCGGAGCGGTAGCCGACGCCGACGGCCCAGCCATCGGCGGCCAGCGCCTTGGCGGTGGCAGCGCCGATCCCACGGGAGGCGCCCGTGACCAGGGCGCAGCCATCGGTGCGCAGGTCAGGCATTGACGAGCTCCACGCCGGAGAGGGTGCGCTTGGCCAATCCGGTGAGCACCCGGCCGGGGCCGACATCGACGAACCGCTCGGCACCGAGTGAGTGCATCGTGAGCATCACCTCACGCCAGCGCACCGGCTTGACCAGCGCATCGGCCAGCTCGCCGCGCGGGTCGGCGAACGGCTGTGCCGTCACGGCACTGATCACGGTGGTGCGCGGCGAGGCGAACTGGACCTCGGCGAGCGCCGCTGAGAACTCCGGAACGGCGGCGGCCATCATCGGCGAATGGAAGGCACCCGTGACATCGAGCTCCATCGCCCGCAGGCCGAGCTGCTTGGCGCGGTCGATGGCCGCGGGGATGTGGCCCTTGGCGCCCGACAGGACGATCTGGAGCGGCGAGTTGTCGTTGGCCACGGTCAGGTCGGCGGCAGCGGCGATCTCGCCCGCGTGCTCTGAGGCGCCCGCGCCGATCACGGCGACCATCGAGCCGTCGCCCGCGGCCAAGCCGGATTCGTGCATCAGCCGCCCCCGGAGCGCGACGAGCTCCAGACCGTCCCGCTCGCCGAGCGCACCGGCGGCGACGAGCGCGCCGAGCTCCCCGAGCGAGTGCCCCGCCATCATCGCGCCGAGCGGCGAGCCGAGCGCCGCCCAACCCGCCAGGGAGGCGCAGAAGATCGCCGGCTGAGCGAAGTTCGTGCCCTCATCGGCGCGCGGGAACGGGTCCTCTCCGACGATCTCCGCAGCGAGTGCGAGCAGGTCGGGACGGACGCGCTCCACCAAGTCGCGCATCTCCGGCGTCTGACTTCCCTGACCGGGGAAGAGGATCGCGCTCGAGCTGTCGATTTCCGAGGTCATTCCAGGCGAACCTACGCTGACCCTACGACCCCGATACAGGCAAGTTGGCCATTTCCCCCCGTTCGGGGGGCGGGCCGTTTCAGCCCGGTCTCATCGTCCGGATGCTCTGGTATGCGGCGCATCTTGCGGGGGCCGGTGAGGTGCCGCGTCGGGCCGCACCGCGCCACCGGTACCCTTCGACCCTCGCCGTGTCCCTGCCCGCTCCGTCCCCCAAGACCGCCGCGCTCGTGACCGGCGCCTCCGCCGGAATCGGCGCAGAGATCGCGCGCCAGCTCGCCCGCCGCGGTCACTCGGTGGTGCTCGTCGCGCGGCGCAAGGACCGCCTGGAACAACTCGCGGCCGAGCTCAACGCCGAACACTCGGTCAGGGCCGAGACGCTCGGGTGTGACCTGTCCAAGGCGGCGTCGCGCCAGCGGCTGCCCGGACGGATCGCGTCGCTCGGGCTCGAGATCGACGTGCTGGTCAATAACGCGGGCTTCGCAACCGGGGGAGCATTCCACCTGTCCGACCCCGCTCGCGAGCTCGACCAGTTGCGGGTGCTCGTGGAGGCGCCGGTCGCACTGTGCTCGGAGTTCCTGCCGGGGATGGTGCGCCGCGGCTCCGGCGCGGTGCTCAACCTGGCCTCGACTGCGGGGATGCAGCCGCTGCCCTACTCGGCGGGGTATTCAGCCGCCAAGGCGTACATCCTCACCTTCTCCGAGGCGCTGCACCACGAGCTCAAGGGCTCCGGGGTGACGGTGACCGCGCTCGCGCCCGGCCCGGTCTCGACTGAGTTCTGGGACGTTGCGGGTTGGGAGGTGGGTTCGGGCCAGACGTTCGAGAGCGCGGTTCCGCGGCCCGCCTGGGTTTCGGCCGAGCAGGCTGCCGAGGCGGGCATCAAGGGGTTGGAGGCCGGCCACCGGGTGGTCGTGCCCGGTCTGCCGATGCGGGCCGCGATGCTCGCCAGCCAGCATGTCCCCCACGCGCTGAAGCTGCCGGTGATCGAATGGGCGATGCGCCGCCGATGAGGTTCGCGCGCCGCGGCGGACGGCTCCTCATCACGTTCCTTGCCGGACTGCTCGGCGCGCTGATGCTCGCCGCGTGCGGCAGCGCGGGGGCGAAGACATCCACGGGCGCGAAGACATCGACCGGCGCGACGCATACCACCGTTGCGGGCGACACGTCCAGCACCCGCGCCTCCCAAACCCACAGCTCCACCGCCTCGACGACCCCGGCCTCGTCCTCATCGCCGGTTGCGCGGGTCGCGATTCCACGCGCGAGGACGTCGCCAGGTCCCAGCGGGACGAGCACGGTGAGGATCACCTCGCAGGGCCGCTCCCGGACGTTCCTCCTGGACGCGCCGTCGGGCACTGGCCCGCACCCGCTCGTGCTCGTCTTCCACGGTGCGGAGGACACGGCCGCGCACACGATCGCCGAGACGGACTTCTCGACGCTCGCGGCGGAGCAGGGGTGGATCGTCGTCTACCCCCAGGGGTTCGACGACACCTGGAACGAGGGCGCGGGTGACACCCCTGCGCATGCCGCCGGTGTCGACGACGTGTTCTTCACTCAGCAGATCCTGCGCTACGTCGAGGCCCACTACGCGGTTGACCGCCGCCGGATCGCGGCGGTCGGTGAGTCCAACGGCGCGTTGCTCGCGGAGTTGCTCGGTTGCCGGATCGCGTCACAGCTGACGCTGGTGGTACCGATCGAGGGCCAGCTGCCGACCTCGGTATCCCCGGGGTGCGCACCCACCCGGCCGGTCTCGGTCTTCGAGATCCACGGCACCGCCGATGTCTCCATCCCCTACGGCGGTGGACACTTCAATGGCATCGGCGGAGGCACCACGGTGCTCTCGGCGCCCGCGTCGGCACGGCGGTGGGCCACGCTCGATCGCTGCCGGACCGGCTCGCCGAGCAACCGGACGAGCGGCTCCTCGACGTTCACCACCTACTCCCGATGCAGCTCCCGCACCTCGGTGGTACTCGACACGATCCATGGCGGCGTGCACGAGTGGACGCCGGGAATCGCGTTGCTCGTCTCAGCGCAGTTCAGCACCCACCCGGGGCGGCCGGCCGCGACTCCGTAGCGGGCCGGTCGACGCCCTCTCCCACGATCTGCACCTCGTCGTGGACGCGCTGCTCGAGCGTGCGCAGCGCATCGTGGTCGGCGACGACGCCTCGGACCGAGAACACGTGACCGTGGTTGCCGTCTCGCCAGTGGACGCTCTGCCCCGGGCCCCGGTTCAGGATGACCTCGCTCACCGCGGGGTCCGCGGCAAGCTCCTTGAGCCCGTCGACGCTTGTCACCGTACGCATCCATTCCGGCGACTGGACGTAGAGCAGGTAGGCGACCCGGCTGGTGACGGGCGGTCGGTCGAACACGATCGACTCGCCGAGCGCCAGGCGGAGCGCGATCGGGAGGAACTCGACCCCGGTGGCATCGAGCAGCATCTCCGGCACGCCGCCGCCGATGCGGCCGTTGAGCTCGATCACGCGCGGGCCGTCGGGCGTGAACTTGATCTCGGTGTGCAGGCACCCGATCTGGACCCCGAGCCCCGCGACCGCCGCGGTAGCGAGCTCGAGTGCCCGGAGACGATCATCCTCGGACAGCGCCGCGTCGATGAAGAAGCCCGACTCACGGAACGGCTCGGCAGGCGGGAAGCGGCCGGTGATCGCGAGGTGGCTGACCGCGCCCTGGCTGACGACCGTCTCCACTGACACATAGTCCGCAAAGCCGCTGGCCGGACGCGGCCGGTCGCCGAGGTACTCCTCGAGCACAAGCTGGGGCCGGGGCCCGTCGCCGCCCACGAAGGCGGCGCGGACCTCGTCGAGTCCGGTCACCCGGATCGTGTCGCGGCTGCCCTCGCTGTCCAGGCGCGGCTTGAGCACCGCCGGGAACCGTGCGCCGCGAGCGAACTCCCCCCACCCCTGCTCATCGTCCGGGTCAGGCACCGTCCAGAAGCCCGGGCCAGGGATTCCCGCCTCGCGCATCGCCACTCGCTGCGCGTGCTTGTCCGTGAAGCGCCGGGCCACCTCGCGACTGTGGAACGGCAGGTCCAGGCGCTCGGCGAGCGCCGCGGTGCGCTGCATGAGGCTGTCCTTGAGGGTCAGGATGCCGTCGGGGCGCTGGGCCGCGATGCGCTCCGCCCCCTCCTGCTCCGAGCAACCGGCGAGGTCGACGACGGCGCCCATGCGACCGAGCATCGGCACCATCTCGTCCGTGCCGTCGATCTCCGAGTCGATCACCCAGATGAGCTCGCAGACCTCGCGCGCCGCCTCGCGCAGCGCGAACACGGAGAAGGAGTGCGGGTGATAGAAGAACGCCAGCCGGCGAGCGCGCGCGCTGTCCGCGTCGGGATCGATGACCGGGTCGCTCACAGCTGCTTTCGAGCGACGAGCGTGTCGGCGTTCATGTGGAGGTAGCGGTCGTTGCTCACCATCACCAGGCCGCCGTGCGCGTCGCGCAGCTGCCGGTCGAGGCTGAACGGGGTGCCGCGCTTGAAGCCGGCGATGCCGCAGATCTCCAGCGCATCGCGCACGATCCGCACGCCGCCCTCGGAGGCCCCGACCTTCAGGTTGCGCAACGAGGCCAGCAGTTGGATGCTGCCCATCTCGTCGCTGCCGTCGGCGTCCTGGATGCGGCGCGCGCTCGTCTCCAGCACCGCACGGATTCCGTCGAGGTCGGCCGACAGCTCCGCCAGTCGCAGCGCCGACTTCGGCGTGGTCCCGATCTCCCGTCGCGCTGCGGCGCGGACGTACGCGTGGGCCTTGGCGGCCGCCGACTCGGCGATTCCGACCCAGACCGAGCTGAGGAACAGCATGTTGGCCTGCAGCCCGCCGGAGGTGGCGATCTCGGCGAACGGCAGCGGATACAGCTCGCCGGCCTCGATCTCGGCCTCCAGGCGGTAGCCGAGGCTGCAGGTGCCGCGCAGCCCGATCGCGTCCCACTCGGAGAGCGGCTCGAGCGTGAAGCGACGGCAGAGGGCCTGCACCTGGTCGGTCGGCTCGCTGTCGGGAGACCGGCGCGCGGTGGCGGCGATCACATCCGCGTATGCGCCGTAGGAGATCGCCAGGCACTCCTTGGTGAGGCGCAGCGTGCCGCTGTCGTTCTCCAGCGCGCACTTGCTGCGGCCGACGTCGCCGCCGATACCGACCTCGCTGTTGGCGTTGGCGAACAGCAGTTGCTCGGACGCGAGCTGGCGCTGCAGCTCCTGGAGCGGCTCGGTGCTGCCGTGGCGCACCAGGTTGTTCACCTCGATGCTGTGCATCGCGAGCACGAGCGCGCTCGCCGAGCAGTGGCGGGCCAGCACGCGCACCGCGCCGGAGATGTCGGTCATCGAGGCGCCGTATCCGCCCAGCTCCTCGGGCACCAGTGCCGACAACAGGCCGCGCTCGCGGAAGGCGTCGACGGCCTCGCGGGGGAAACGCGAATCGCGGTCGACCTCGTCGGCCACCGGCGCCGCGATGTTCTCGCCGATCTCCGCAGCGAGATCGACGACTGAGACAACAGAATCAAGCATCCGTGCACTTCCTGTCGATTCGGAGACGGCGGTCTGGACCGAGCCGTCGGGGTGATTGTCAGAGCGAGACGTCATCCACCGTCATCCTGGCAGCGGACTGTGGCGTCCCTTCCGAAGAACTCTAGGAAAGGAAGCGAAGAGAAACAACAGATCCCAAAGCGCTCCCAACATTCAGGAGAGCAGCCCCACGCGCTGTGCCCGCTGGACCGCTTCCGCCCGGTTGCGGGCCCCGAGCTTTCGGTACAGAGCGCTCGTGTGCTCCTTGACCGTGTGCGGAGAGAGATAGAGCGAGGCGGCGATCTCGCGGTTGGTCGACCCGGCCGCGATCAGATCGAGGACCTCTCGCTCGCGCTCGGAGAGCAGCGGCGCCGGCTGCTCCGAGGTGGGAGCGAACACCGTCTGGCCGCTGCCGACGGCACGCACCGCGCGCGCGACGTCCTTCGCCTCCCAGTCCTTGGAGACGAAGCCCGACGCCCCCGCCGCGCGCGCCGCTGCCGGCGACATACGGCCCGAGCCGGAGATGAGCAGTACCCGCGTGTCGGGCGAGGCGCGGCGGATCGAGGCGCACACGTCCGCGCCCGATTCGCCCGAGAGAAACAGGTCGACGAGTGCCACGTGAGGCCGCAGCGTGGGCAGCAGCGCGAGCGCCTCGGCGCCCGACCGCGCGGACAGGCAGCGAGCCACCCACGGCTGCTCGCCGAGCAACACGCGAAAGCCCCAGTGCACGACGTCGTGGTCGTCGACGACGAGGACCCGCAGCCCGGGCTCGGCGCTGGTCACTGGTGAGCCGGTGGGGTCGGGGTCACCGGAACGACCAGGCGCACCCGCCATTCGCCGTCGGCGGGAGCTCCGAAGTCGACGACGCCCCCCTGCTGGAGCGCCTCAAAGGAGGCCAGGCGCAGGCCCATCCCGGCGCCGCGCGCGCCCGAGCCGACACCGTCGTTGCGGACCTCGAGCGTGAACGTGTCCTCATCGGAGCCGACGTGCACCTGGACGGCGGTGGCCTGCGCGTGCTTGGCGACGTTGCGCAGCGCCTCGGTGAGCACGGACTGGGCGAGCGGCTCGACCGCCGGGGGGACGGTGACGTCGGGATCCCAGTGGACCGTGACCGGCGGCGCGGGCGGCTGCGCCTCGACGGCGCGCGCCAGCTCGTCGGCGAGTGTGGTGCCCGTGTGCTGGGAGACCGGCGCGAGCGGACGCTCGAGCGCCTCGCGCAGGTCGCCGAGCGCCTCCTGCACCTCCGCGCGGCAGCGCTCCCGCTGTTCGGCGTCGAGCGGCGACTGCGCACTGAGCGCCAGCGTGACCCCGAACAGCCGCTGGACGACCCGCTCGTGGATCTCGCGTGCGAGCTCGATCCGGTCCGTGAGCCGGCGCGTGCGCTCCTGCGAGCGGGTCGCGTTACGTGCGGTGGCGACCAGCGCGGCGGTCTTGCCGAGCGTCCAGAGCAGATGGCGCTCGCCGTCCTCGATCTCGAACCGCCCGCCACCACGATCAGCGAGGATCACGCCATAGGCGTGGCCGGCGGCCGACAGCGGGGTGCAGGTCAGGGTGGTGATCCCGTAGCGCTCGAGGTACTCCCGCGGGACCTGGCGATCCATGTCGTCGGCGACCACGACGGCATCGCCGCGCAGCGCGTCGGAGACGATCGGCGTCGCGATCAGCGACGAGGGCAGCGTGAGGTCGCGGAACGAGCCGCCGTGCGAGCCCGTGACCACGGCACGGCGCCGGCCGACGTCGGCCATGAAGATCGCCGCCCGCTCCATGGTGGTCAGGCGACAGATCGCCTCACAGATGCGGTCGTAGAAGTCGGTCGAGGTCGTGTCGGTGTCGAGCTCGGCGAGCAGCTCGACGAACACCTCGAGCGGCTCGACACCCGCAAACAGCGCCGACGGATGGTCCGGAGCCTCGGCGGGGATGATCGGGTCGGGAGTCACTAGGCGGCGAGCGGCTCTGGCTCGAACCGCCGGCGGATCTCGTAGAGAGTTGTCCGCTCGGCCGCCTCGCGACCCGCGGCGTGAGCCGCACCGATCAGGTCCTCCGGCTCCAGGCGCACGCCGTGGTAGCTGCCGGCCATGCGGCTGATCGACTCCTCCATCAGGGTGCCGCCGAGATCGTTCACGCCCCAGGTCAGCGCCTCGGTGGCCGCGTCGAGCCCCATCTTCACCCACGACGCCTGCACGCTTCGCACCGTGTCTCCGAGCGCGAGACGGAAGACGGCGGTGTGCTTGAGGTTCTCCGATCGGGTGATCTCCTCCACCCCGTGGGCACGGCCGAGCAGCGTCTGGAACGGGATGAACGACAGCGGCACGAACTCGGTGAAGCCGCCGGTGCGCTCCTGCAGCTGCCGCACGACGCCCATGTGCTCGGCGAGCTCGTGGGGCTCCTCGATGTGGCCGAACATGACGGTCGCGGTCGAGCGGATGCCAGCGCGATGCGATGCCTCGATGATCTCGACCCAGCGCGCCACCGGCAGCTTGTTGGGCGAGATCCGTTCCCTGACCCCGTCGACGAGCACCTCGGCGGCAGTGCCCGGCGTCGAGCCGAGGCCGGCATCGCGCAGCCGCGCGAACACCTCGGCGGGCGGCAGGCCGCTGATGTCGCACATGTGCGCCACCTCCATCGGCGAGTACGCGTGCAGATGGATCTCCGGGGCGAGCTCCTTGGCGAAGCGCAGCCAGCCGAGGTAGTCCTCGAGCGTCCAGTCCGGGTGGATGCCCGACTGGATGCACAGCTCGGTGGCGCCCGCCGCGAGCGCCTCGTGCACGCGCTGGGCGAAGTCCTCGCGCGAGTGCTGGTAGGCGTCGGGTGAGCGCTTGGACTGCCCGAATCCGCAGAACGCGCAGCCGACGATGCAGACGTTCGAGACGTTGATGTTGCGGTTGACGACGAACGTGACCGTGTCCCCCGCCACGCGCGCACGCAGCTCGTCGGCGGCCGCCCGCATGTCGGCGATCACCTCGGGCCGGCGCTCGGCGAACAGCGCGGTGAGCTGCTCGGCGCTCAGCCTTGTGCCTTCACGGGCGCGCTCGATCGCCCCGGGCGCGATCCCCGAGTCGATGTCGTGCACGACGCGGCGACCGGACCCGCGGCGCGGGATGAAGGACCAGTAGCGGCTGGTGATCGCGTCGAGCACCGGCGTCGCGATCCACTCCGGGTCGATGTACTCGGGATAGACGCACAGCCGTTCGGACAGCGCATAGCCGTCCTGCGCGAGTCGCTTGCGGACCTGTGACGGTGACGGGAACGGATGCTCGGGCGAGATGTGGTCGCCGTTGGCCGAGAGTCCACCCAGGTCCGTGGCGCCGGCGGCGACGAGCTCGGGCCACCAGTCCGACAGGTTCGGCGGGACCTGAATGCCGATATCGGGCATCAGCCGTCGCGTCTCGGCGATCAGGCGCTTCATGTCCTGCAGCGACACCGGGCACGCCCAACTCGGCATGTCCCGCTGCGGGCCGTCATGAAGCCCCGTCCGCCAGTACTCGGCGGCGGCACCCTCCGCGATCTCGGCGGGCTCACGCCCGTAGTAGCTCTGATGCGGGACGAAGTTCTGCAGGATCACCTCCTGCAGGTGCCCATGGGCGCCGTGCAGCTCGGCGAGCTTCTCCAGGGACGCGACCCGCTCCTCCTCGGTCTCGCCGATTCCGACCAGGATGCCGCTGGTGAACGGGATGCGGAGCTCGCCGGCGGCGGCGATCGTCGCGATCCTCTCGGTCGGGTGCTTGGTCGGCGAGCCGGCGTGCACCGTCTCCATCAGCCGCTCGGAGACCGACTCGAGCATCAGCCCCTGGGAGGCGGTCACCTCGCGCAGGCGTCCGAGGTCCTGCGGCGAGAGCACCCCGAGATTGGTATGCGGCAGGATCCCGCGCTCAAGCGCCCGCTCGCACGCCCACACCACGTATCCGGTGAAGTCGTCGAAGCCGTACTCGGCCAGCTGGGCGGCGACCTTGCGGTTGTGCTCGGGCAACTCGCCGGTGAGTACCAGGAGCTCCTTGATCCGATGCTTGCGCGCCGGGCCGTCGAGGATCTCAAGGACCTCCTCGGGAGAGTGCAGGTGCGCCTGGTGGGTCGCGAACGCGCAGTACTTGCAGTAGCAGCGGCAGGTCCGGGACAGCGACAGCGTGAGATTGCGGCTGAAGGTGACCCGGCGACGCACTGCGGGCCATTCTAGGCGCGTGCCTGTGCGCCTATATTGAGCGCCGATGCGACGCCACCTGGCAGCGGTCATCGCCGCGGTGGCGGCGGCGCTCGCCCTCTGTGCGTGCGGTTCCTCCTCTCCGCGGGCCGGTGGCGGGCACGGTGTGGGGTCCGCCTCCCTGGTGCTCGACTTCACCCCGAACGCCATCCATGTGGGGATCTACGCCGCGCTCGCCCACCATTTCGACACCCGCAACGGGATCGATCTGCACGTCCAGGTCCCGGGGGCGTCGACCGACGCGATCTCCGAGCTCGAGGCCGGACGGGTCGACTTTGCGATCCTCGACATCCACGACCTGGCGATCGCGCGTGAGAAGCACGCCCCGATCGTCGGGATCCTGCCGATCGTCCAGTCGCCCCTGGCAGCGGTGATTGCCGGTCCTTCGATCCACAGCCCCCGCCAGCTCGACCACAAGACCGTCGGGGTGACGGGCGACCCGAGCGACAACGCCGTCCTCGACTCGATCGTCTCCGGCAGCGGCGGTGACCCGGCCACGATCAGGAAGATCGACATCGGCTACAACGCGGTCGCCGATCTGCTCTCCGGGCGCGTCCAGGCAGCGACAGCGTTCTGGAACGACGAGGGCGTCACGCTCCAGCGCAAGCGCCCCGGCTTCCACGTCTTCCGCGTGGAGGATTACGGGGCGCCGTCCTACCCGGAGCTCGTGGTGTGCACCACCGCTCGCAGCCTCCGGGAGGATCCGGCGCGCGCCCGTGCGCTCGTGCGCACGCTCACCGAGGGCTATGACTTCGCGATCGACCATCCCGCGGCCGGCGCGCATGAGCTCGAACATCAGGTGAGCGGTCTGGATCCATCGCTGGTCTCCGCGGAGCTGCCGGGCGAGATCAAGGCCTTCACCGGACCCGGACATCGCTTTGGCGTGTTCAACATGGCCCTGCTGGCACGCTGGGCCCGCTGGGAGGCGCGCTTCGGGATCGTCAAGCAGATCCCCGACGTGCACGCGATGTTCCATCCCGTCGGGGGGACATCCCCCGGCAACCCCCCGCAGTAGCCGGCTACACCGGCAGCTCGTCGGCGCCCAGGCGGAAGCGGCCGACCAGTTCGGAGAGCCGGTCGGCGGCATTGCTGAGGTCGGCGGCGGAGCCGGCGAACACCTCGGCGGTGGCGGCGGTCTCCTGGGCGGAGGCCGACACCTGCTCGGCGGCCGCCGAGGAGGACTCGGCGACGCCCGCGGCGCCGACCATCTGGGCATGAACGACCTGGGCGCCCTCGGCGATCTCGTCGACGACGCTCGCGATCTCCTCCACGCGGGAGCTCATCTCGCCGACGCTGTCACGCAGCGCGTGGAACGCCAGGCGCGCCTCCTCGACCACCTCCCCGCTCTGCGTCGAGCGGTCGGTGCCCTGCTGGACGATCTCGACGGTCGACGCGGTCTCGGCCTGGATCTCGGCGATCAGCCCCGAGATCGTCGATGCCGCCTCCTGCGATCCCTCGGCGAGCTTGCGCACCTCCTCGGCGACCACGGCGAACCCACGACCGCTCTCGCCAGCACGCGCGGCCTCGATCGCCGCGTTCAGCGCAAGCAGGTTCGTCTGCTCGGCGATCGAGGTGATCGTTTGAGTGATGCCGCCGATCTCCTCGGACTTGTGCCCGAGCTGCGTGATGGCCACCGTGGCGGACTCGGATGCCGCGCGGACCGCGGCCATCGCCTCGGCGGCGCGCTGCACCGCCTGGGCGCCCTCACCGGCCGTGGCACGCGCATGCTCGGCGGCCTCGGCGGTGGCCCGCGCGATCGTGGTGCCCGAGTCGGCCGCCGTGGCCAGGCGTTCGGCGACGAGACGTGCCTCGTCGATCGAGCGCGCCTGCTCCTCCGAGCCACGCGCCACGTCCTCGATCGCGCTTGAGACCTCGTGGACGGTGCGTCCGGTGTTCTCGGAGTTACGCGCGATCTCCTGGGAAGAGGTGTTCATCGAGCCCGTCGCACGTCCGATCGACCCCACCAGCTCACGCAGACCGTCGGTCATGCGGGCGAGCGCGGTGCCGAGCACGTCACGCTCGGAGCGGACGGGGATCTCCACGCTGAGGTCGCCCTCGGCGATCGCCGTCGCGGCCTCGGCATTCGCTGACAGGTACGCAGCCATCTCGTTGAAGTCGGCGGCCATCTCACCCAGTTCGTCGCGGCTTGAGACCTCGACGCGCTGATCGATCTCCCCGCGCGCGATGGCCGCAGCGGCGCGGCCCACCGCCTGGATCCCGCCCGCCAGCCGGGTGGCGAGCAGAACCGCGAGGCCTGCGGCGAGAAGCACCGCGAGACCGAGGATGAGCAGGATCACGAGCCGCCCGCTGTGGTACGCGCCACGGGCCGCGCGGGCCGAGCGCGCCGCGATCGTGCCCTTGTAGTTCTCCCAGGCGACCTCAGTTCCCTTGAGGGTCGTGTACTCGGCGTCGCCCGGACCGCTGCCGACCACGTTGGCGGCCGCCGCGATCTTCCCGGTGTCCGCAAGGTGCCGGAAGGCAGCGGTCTTGGCCACGTAGGAGAAGAACTGCGAGCTGAAGGTGTTCATCAGCGTCGCGTCATGGGCATCGGCGATGAGCCTGTGCGAGCGGTACTGAGCCAGCAGCTGGTGCATGAGCGTGAGGTCGCCGGCGAGATCGCCCGAGACGCCCGCCGCACCCCGCCGCTGCGCCGGCGTGGAGAGGATGTAGTGCAGCTGGTCCTTCCGGTACTTGTTCATCGTCGCCGCCATCTCGCCGACGATGTTGGTCGCGGGCACGACCCTCGTGGCGAGCGTCGTCACATGGTCGCTCTCGTTGCTGAGGCGGCCGATGGCCAGTCCCCCGACGGCCAGGAGCAGGACGACGACGACGCCGAACCCGGCCAGCAGCTGGCTGCGAATCGACAGGCGAGGGGTGCTCAGCACGGACAACGGGGGACCTCCGGGGAGTGCGCCGGGCGAGCCGGCGATTTGCCGGCAGAGTCGGACGGATGCCACCCTGCCGGATTGACAACGTTGTCCTGATCAATCGGCTGACCAGATTCAGAGTTGAGCCGCGCCCGGGGACCGGCCCCGCCGCCCCGCCGTCACAGAGACGGCGCCTACTGCGCGCGGAGCTTCCTGAATTCCTGGCGCACCGACTCGGTGCGTCCCCAGCCCTGCAGGATCTCAGCCCGCCCGGTGCGCACCTCGCGCTGGGCGATCTCGCCGCTGAAGCCGCCGTCGTCGAGCAGCTTGAGCGCCAGATGGACCGCAGGCACCGCGGCGGCATGACCGAAGCGGTGGGCGACCAGCACGCGCCAGTGCCAGTCGTTGTGGGAGTACGGCTGGGCGTTGCAGGTGGTCATGATCACGGCCGCGTCGACATAGCGGCTCTCATCGAAGATCCGGACGTCGATCTCCAGATCGGTCCAGTCGTCGGGGAGCAGCGAAACCAGCTCGGTGAAGTCGTCGGCAAGTGACATGCGCGGCGAAGGCTACAAAGCCTGGACGACGAGGAACACGTTCATCGCGGAGATCGCCGCCGCGACCAGGTAGCCGGCGATGCGCAGCCCCGGTCCGTTGGCGTCCGCGCCCATCACGGAGCGCTTCCCGGTCAAAACGACCAGTGGAATCAGCGCAAACGGGATCCCGAACGAGAGCACCACCTGGCTGAGCACGAGCGCGCCGGTGGTGGACACGCCGGTGGCAAGGATCACGAGCGCGGGAAGCATCGTGATCGCGCGACGGACGAGCAGCGGGATCCGGACGCCGAGGAACCCCGCCATCACGATCTGCCCGGCGTAGGTGCCGACGCTCGACGACGACGCTCCGGAGGCAAGCAGCGCCATTGCGAACGCCAGGGCGGCACCGCCGCCGACCCGCTCCAGCAGCACGCGGTGCGCTCCCGTGATCGTGTCGACGGACATCAGCCCCGGGACGTGCAGCAGCTTGGCGGCGACCGCCAGCATCGCCAGGTTGATGAGTCCCGCGATCGTGAGCGCGACCACCACGTCGATTGCCTCCAGGCGGAGCACGCGCCGCCGCGTGGCTGCGTCCTCCCGCGCGCTGCGGGTGGTCATCGCCGAATGCAGGTAGATCACGTGAGGCATCACGGTGGCGCCGATGATCCCGACCGCGAGATACGCCGCGCTGGCTCCGTGCAGCGACGGGATCAGCCCGTGCAGGGAGGCTCGCGCGGACGGCCCGATGTGGAGCGTCTCGTAGAGGAATCCCGCGAGCACAATGCCGAGCAGGGCGGCGATCGCCAGCTCGAAACTGCGATATCCGCGCCGCTGAAGGGCGAGGATGGAGAACGCGATCACACCGGTGAGGAGACCCGCGATCAGCAGGGGCACGCCGAACAGCAGATTGAGCCCGATCGCCGCGCCGAGGAACTCGGCGATATCCGTGGCCATCGCGATCAGCTCCGCCTGGACCCACATCCCCACGCTCGCCCAGCGCGGCAGCCGGGCCCGGCACTGCTCGGGCAGGGACAGGCCGGTGACCGCGCCGAGCTTCGCCGACAGGTACTGCACGAGCATCGCGACGAGGTTGGCCGCCAGGACCACCCACAGCAGCTGATAGCCGAACTTCGCGCCCCCCTGCACGTTGGTGGCGAAGTTCCCCGGGTCGATGTAGGCCACCGCGGCCACGAACGCCGGCCCGAGCACGCTGACCCGCACGCGGCCGCGCGACGGCGAGCCCGGCCGGTCGCGTGCCGGCTCGGCCGGCAGGACCGCGGGCATTCCCTCGGTGGGCTGCACGAACGCGTCGGGGCCGGGAGCGCTCAACCGATCGTCTCCCCGTCGAGCTCAACGCGCATCGCGTCGGCGAGCGCGCCGCCGAGCGGCCGGACCTCGCCCGGCTCGGCGCCGAAGCGGACGAACAGCGGCCCTCCGAACGGCTGACGGTCGACCACCTCAAACGCGGTGCCGGGCGCGATCCCGGATTCGGCGAGATATCGCAGCATCGCCGGATCGGAGTCCGAGACCCGGACGAAGCGGCCACGGTCGCCCGGCTGGAGCGACGCGAGCGACAACGTCTCCGGCTCGGAGAGCACGAGGTCGGGCCCGGGGATCGGATCGCCATGAGGATCGAGCGTCGGGTTGCCGAGCTTGGCAGCGATGACCTCCTCGAGCTGCTCGGAGAGCACGTGCTCCAGCACCTCGGCCTCCTCGTGCACCCGATCCCAGGGCATGCCGAGGCTCTCGACCAGATACAGCTCGAGCAGGCGATGGTGGCGGATCACCTCAAGGGCGACCCGGCGCCCGGAGTCGGTCAGTGAGACGCCCCGGTACGGGAGGTGCTCGACCAGCCCGAGCTCCCCCAGCCGCTTGACCATCGCCGACACCGAGCCGGCGGTGAGCCCGAGCCGCTCGGCGAGCGCATTTGTCGACACGGGCGCGCCGTCGCAGCGTGTCTGAAGCGCGTAGATCGCCTTGGCGTAGTCCTCGACGGCGGAGGAGCGCAGCGTGTCGGGTTGGGTGGCCATCGTCCAAGATTATGGCATGCCAAAACCTCGACTTTGGTCCAGTTGTGGTTCGAGATGTGACCGCCCTGGTTCCAGGCGGGATCAGTGGGCTGCGCGCACCACCTCGTCAAGGAAGGTGATCGCCCGGGGATACGCGTCGAGCCGGTTGGCCAGGCGCGCGAGGCCGTGCCCCTCATCGCCGTAGATACACAGCTCGCAGCGCACGCCGCGCTCGCGCAGCGAGGCAGCGATCTGCTCGGCCTCGCTCACCGGTACCCGCGGGTCGTTGCGGCCGTGGATGACGAACAGCGGTGCCCGCATCGCCGAGATGTGCGTCATCGGCGAGGCCTCCACCAGGAACTCGCGGTCGGTGGCAAGCGAGCCGTACTCGCGCTCACGGTGCGCGCGGCGATACGCGGAGGTGTTCTCCAGGAACGTGACCAGGCTCGCGATCCCGACGATGTCGACTCCGGCCGCCCACAGTTCGGGCTGGAACGCGAGTCCGGCGAGCACCATGTAGCCGCCATAGGAGCCGCCCCACAGCGCCGCGCGCTGCGGGTCCAGGCCCAGGCCGTCGAGCGCGCCGTGGATCGCCGCGAGGTCACGCACGGAGTCCAGACGGCGGGTCGTGTCATCGAGCGAGGCGTAGCGCTTGCCGTATCCCGTGGAGCCCCGCACGTTGGGCACCACCACGCCGTAGCCGGAGGCGACCAGTGCCTGGATCACCGGGCTGAACAGCCGATGCGCCTGCGACTCGGGGCCGCCGTGCACATGGACGACGACCGGCGCCCGCTCATCGCCGCGCGGGCGATACACGTAGTACGGAACCATCTCGCCGTCGAAGCTCTCGACTGAGCCCAGCTCGGGGGTGGCGAGCTCCTCGATCGGGATCTCCAGCGCGCTCGTGGTGAGCCGCCGCGTCGTGCCGGTCTGCAGGTCATGCGCGAACACATCCCCGGGGATGCGCGGGGCGGTCAGCGTGTAGTACAGCCTCGAACCGTCGGCGGAGAGTGTCGGCTCGATCACGCCCGGCTCGGGCGTCGGGATCTCCTCGCCGAGCGCGTTGGCCTCCAGGTCGATCCGGCGCATCGCAAAGGCGCCGTCGCGGTTCTCGCCCGCGATCGCGGCCGTCCCGTCGCGGCTGGAGATCACGCCCGTGTCGTAGCGCTCGCCGCTGCCCGTGATCCGGACACGCTCCCCCGCTCCGCTCGAGCGCAGACGCTCGATCGCCCGCAGGTCGCCCTCGGCGTTGGTCGAGTACAGGAACTCACCGCCGCCCAGCCACGCCGGCGCCCCTGACTCCGACGCTCTGCCGGGCGTCTGAGAAACCGTCACAGCGTCGCCGCTGTCCACCTCGATCAGCACCAGGTGCTCGTCGAGCGGAAACGGGCCGGGAACGATCGTCGAGAGATAGCGACCGTCCGGGGAGAACCCGGACGCGGGATGAGCCCAGCTGCCCGACTTCCACAGCTGGCGATGCTCGCGCGTGTGCAGGTCGTAGAGGTAGACGTCGAAGTCAATGCCGCCGTCGCGGTTGGAGGTGTAGGCGAGCAGCCGGCCGTCGGGCGAGACCCCGGCGTTGTGATGCCCGTGGGCAGCGTCGTCGGTGAGCGGCACCAACTGCTGGAACGAGCGCGCCGGAGCCTCGCGGTCGAGATCGAGCAGGAACAGCTGAACGCGTTCGTTGCCACCGGCGTCTGCCTCGATCACCGCCTGCCGGGCACCGGGCAGGTACCGCGCCGAGGCGACGGGCTCGGGCAGCTCGGTGAGTGCGACGAGCGTGCCGTCGGCGCGGATCTCGGACAGCTGGAAGCTGCCGGTCGCGTCGGAGCGCACCAGCAGCCGCTCGGGCGCACCCGCGCCTCGATCGACGTCGGCGAGAACGGTCATGCGCGCGCTCAGCAGCGCGCGAACGAGGTCGTGGCGGGAGGTGGTATCCATGCGCTCATTGTGCGTTCCTACACTTCCTGAAGTGACCCTCGACACGGCCGCCGAGCGCGAATACCTCGCCGCCACCAGCGCGTGTGGCCTGCTCGATCGCTCCGAGCACGGCAAGCTCGCGCTCACGGGCGCGGAGGCGAAGGAGTTCCTCCAGGGCCAGGTGTCCAACGACGTCGTCGCGCTCTCGCCCGGCGCGGGCTGCTACGCGACGTTGCTCACGCCGAAGGGCAAGATGCTCGCCGACCTGCGGATCCTCGACACCGGAGAGGAGCTGCTGCTCGACACCGAGCGCGTGGCGTTGCAGGAGCTGTTCAACGTGATCCGCCGCTTCAGCCTCGGCTACGACGTCGTGCTGCACAAGCGCACCCTCGAGCGTGGACTGCTCTGTCTGCTCGGGCCCGAATCGGCCCGCGTGGCCGGCCTCGAGTCGCTCGCCACCGAGGAGCATGCGCACGAGATGGTCCGAGTCGGTTCGGTGCATGCCAGGGCGATCCGGACCGAGCTCGGCGTCGATCTGCTATGTGACGCCTCCGACACCGAAGCGCTCACCGCGGCGCTGATCGCCGCCGGCGCGATCGAGATCTCGGCGGCGACCGCGGACATTGTCCGGATCGAGCGCGGCCGGCCCCGCTACGGAGTCGATCTCGACGACACCGTGATCCCGCAGGAGGCCGATCTCAACGGTCGCGCGGTGTCGTTCACCAAGGGCTGCTACGTCGGCCAGGAGACCGTCGCCCGGCTCTACTACCGCGGCAAGCCGAACCGGAGTCTGCGGGGACTGCGTCTGACGACGCCGGCCGACACCGGGGCGGAGATCACGTTCGGAGACCGTGTGGTCGGCCACCTGGGCTCGGTCGCGCAGTCGCCGTCGCTCGGCCCGGTGGCGCTGGCACTGGTCCGGCGCGAGGCCCCGCCCGGCTCCCAGGTCCAGGTGGGACCCGACGAGATCGACGCAGTCGTCGTCGAGCTTCCGTTCGTCGCCTAAGCCGCCCGCAGCAGGCGCTGCTCCACGTCGGGGTGGGAAGCGAGGTAGGTGGTGACGATCCGCACCTCGGCGATCTCGTCGGGCGGAACATGCGCGCCGAGCTCGCCGGCACGTCCGGCTCTGGCCAGGGTCGCTGCCGTCCGCTCGGCGAGCTGCGCCGGGCCGGTGGGCTCAGGACCGACCGCGACCAGCCGCCCACCCGACAGCCAGAACGCCTCGCGCCGCGCGGAATCGGCCGGATGGGCGACAAATATCACGCGCGGGCGCGCGTGCGTGGCCTCCAGCACCGGCCCCAGGCGGCCGAGGATCGCGGCCAGCCGCCCACGCCGACGACGCAGCGCGGCGGCGCGCTCATACCGGCGGTCGGCCGCTGCGGCGCGCATCTGGCGATCGACATGGTCCAGGAGCGGCCCACCGGCGTCGCCGGAGGCGAACAGCCCGAGCACCTCGTCCAGGCGACGGCGGTACAGGTTGGGATCCAGGTCGCCCAGGCACGGCGAAAGGCAGCGCCCCATCTGCCCGTAGGCCGAGGGATGGTCACGGCGTGGCAGCCTGCGCCCGCAGTGCCGTAGGCCGAACAGCGAATCGAGCTGCTCGACGAGCTCTGACGCGAGCCGGCGGCCGTGGACCGGACCAATCGTGACCGCGTGGCCGGCGGCCGGGTCGGAGGCCACCTCGAGGATCGGGAACGGGATGTCGAGACGGCAGCGGATGTAGACGAGCCGATCGTCGTCACGCACCAGCCGGGTGTTGCCGGGCGGGCGGTGCTGCTTGATCAGGCGGTTCTCCAGCACCAGCGCGCCGAGCTCTGAGGTGGTGGTGCGGTAGTCGACGACCGCGGCGTGCGCCGTCCACGCGGCCGGCGGCGAGGACGGCGCGAAATGGGCGCGAGCGCGCGACCGGATCGATACCGACTTGCCGATGTAGAGCACCTCGCCGTGTCGGTCACGGAAGATGTAGACGCCGGGATCGGTGGGAAGCTCTCCGAAGTCCGGCCCCCGCACCGGCTCCTCGAACGTCGGCTGCGCCGCCCGCGGCTCAACCAGCGGACCGGGAGCTGCGCGGCCGAGGCGAGTGTCGCGACGGCGAGGCGCGCGTGTCCGCCGGCGCGGCCCGAGCACGGTCAGTGCGTCGGCGACCGTCGGCGCATGGGCGCAGAGTCGCGGGAACAGAGCGCACAGCACGCGCGCGCATGTCTCCGCATCCGCCAGCGCGCGATGCGCGAGATCGACCTCGATGCCGAGCGCGTCGGCGAGCACCCCGAGCCCCCGCTTGCGCTGCAGCGGCAGCATCGTGCGCGCGAGGGCAGCCGTACAGATGACCGGTGGATCCGGCCAGTCGTGGCCGATCCGCGCGAACGCCTGGCGCAGCACCCGCCGGTCGAACGGCGCGTTGTGGGCGACCAGCACCCGGCCCTCGAGCAACTCGGCGAACGGCGGGATCACGTCCTCCAGGGACGGCGCCGCCTCGACCATCGCCTGCGTGATCCCGGTGAAGCGCTGGATCCCCCGCCGCAACGGCGCACTGGTGCGGCACAGCGAGCTCCAGCGGTCATGCAACTCGCCGCCGCCCACCAGCACCGCGCCGAGCTCCGTCATCTCGCACTCGTCCCCGGCAAGGCCGTTCGTCTCGGTGTCCACCACCAGGAACTCAGTGCTCGCCAGCGGCGAGCTCAGCAGCTCATGGGCGGCCAGAGTCATTCGGCGGTGATACGCCCCGGGCCGGACGGCGTGCACGCCGCGGTGCGGGATTCCGGATTCCGGTCCGTACAGGTTGTGGCGACCTCCCCTCGGGGTAGCATCCGCCTCACCCGACTGGGAAGGAGCCATCCGGTGACCTCGATAGCCCCAATGCACACTCTCCGCGAGCTCGAGGAAGACACGCGTGAGGCGTGGCTTCACTACAGCGACCGTCTGCGCGAGCTGAGCGGCGAGGAGTACGAGCGCGTCGAGTCGGAGTCGTGGGAAGAGCTGCAGAACGAACTGCGCCGCGTGGACGAGCGACGCGAGCAGCTCGCCGACTCCACAGCCGCGTTCGAGTAGCCGCGCTGCCGACACGCCCGCGATGCGCGACACTCCCGTGATGCGCATCCGGACGGGCCTCCTGTCGATCGCGGCTATGCTCGGCGTCAGCGCCTGCGGCAGCGCGGGTTCACCCGCCGCCTCACGACCCGCGCCGCCATCCCCGATCGTCGTCTCGGCCTACGTGGGCGCCAGCCAGATCAGGGTCTCGCCGGCCCGCTTCGGCGCCGGCCCGGTGCTTCTCACCGTCACCAACCAGAGCGCGCACGCCGTCGCGCTCCGCGTGCTCCGCGGCGCACATCCGATCGCTCGCACCGCGCCGATCAACCCCCAGGGCGTGACCCAGCTCAAGGTCGATCTCGATCGCGGCGACTACTCGCTCGCCGCGGCGGCCGCCGGCCGCCGGTCCGACGCGCAGAAGACGCTCCCGCTACGCGTCGCGGCGGCCAGGCTACGGGTCGGGCACAGCCGGCCCAGCAGCGGCGGAAGCCTGCTCCAGCCCTGATCGTTTCTCGTGTGCCGAGCCTCACAGAGAGGCGTGGGCGCGGCGCCCTCCAACAGGTACGATCCCGTTCCTACACCTCCGAAGGAAGGATGTTGAGAGCCGTGGCCGTCGACGTCAGCCGGATCGCAACTGTGGACACCGAGCCCGGGGAGCTCCCCGAGACGATGGCGGCCTGGGTCATCCGGCAGGAGCGTGAGGGCGAGCCGACCGACGCCTTCCAGTTGGAGGAGATCGAGGTTCCCGAGCCGGCCGCGTTTGAGGTGATCGTCCGGGTGATGGCGGCGGGTGTGAACTTCAACAACGTGTGGGCTGCGCTGGGCGAGCCGATCGGGGTGTGGCGTTACGGCGATCATCCGCAGTGGGGCCATCACATCGGCGGCTCGGACGCGTCAGGGGTGGTGTGGAAGGTCGGGGAGGGCGTGACCAGATGGAAGCCCGGCGATGAGGTGGTGATCCACTGCAATCAGGCCTCCTACGAGGACCCCGAGGTCCACGGCCTGGATCCGCTGGCCGCACCGTCGCAGCAGATCTGGGGATATGAGACGACCTGGGGCTCGTTCGCGCAGTTCTGCAAGGTCCAGGCCCAGCAGCTTCTGCCCAAGCCCAAGCACCTCGCGTGGGAGGAGGCCGCCTCCTACGGGCTCACCTACTTCACCGCCTACCGGATGCTCATGGACCGCTGCGACCTGCAGGCCGGCAACCGGGTGCTCATCTGGGGCGCGGCGGGCGGCCTCGGTGTCTTCGCCACTCAGCTGTGCAAGCTGACCGGTGCCGACGCGGTCGGTGTCGTCTCCAGCGACGAGAAGGGCGCGCTGATCGAGCAGCTGGGTGCCGTCGGCTATCTCAACCGGCGTGACTTCGATGGGATGATGCGCCATGGAGACGAGGACCCTGCCGCTGAGAAGGCGCGCTTCAAGGAATCACGGCGGTTCTGCAACGCGGTGGAGGAGATGCTCGGGGGCCCTCCGGACATCGTCTTCGAGCACGTCGGCCGGGCGTCGTTTCCGACGTCGGTGCTGTGCGTGAAGCCGATGGGCAAGGTCGTCATCTGCGGCGCGACCTCGGGCTATCAGCTGGACTTCGATGTGCGCTACCTGTGGATGCGCCAGAAGGAGATCATCGGCTCGCACTTCGCCAACGCCTGGGAGGCCAACAAGGCCAACGCGCTGATCGAGGACTCCAAGATCCGCCCCGTGCTGTGGCGCACCATGGGTTTCGAAGGCGTCGCCGAGGCACACCAGCTGATGCGCGACAACCAGCACCTGGGCAAGATCGCGATCCTCGTCGGCGCCACCGAAGAGGGCCAGGGTCGCACCGCCGACGGCCCCTCGGCGATCCGCGCCGAGGTCGGCGCCTGATCGTCCGCGGCCGGACCGCGCGGACCGGGCCTGCCGTCAACCGATTCTTGTAGCCTCTATCCGCATGGCAGATCTGATGGTGGTCAAGTGGTACGCGACGGTTCTGCGCCAGAACATGTTCGCCGAGCGAGTGGCGGAGATCGCCCCGGTGGCGCTGCATTACGGCGCGACTCAGTACCGCGTGCACGTCGACAACGACGACCGCTACAAGATCAACCAGCTGACCTGGATGCCCGATCACAAGAACTGGTACGCGTACTGGGAAGGCCCTGAGATGATCGAGTTCCGCGCGCGCTGGCTGGGCAAGTACCAGGTCCCCATCACGTACGCCTGGACCACGGAGATCGCATCCGGAGAGGCCAATCTCCGCAATGGGAACGGCAACGGCGGATCGATCTCATCGCCGCCCGGCGAGGGCGACCCGCACTCGGCGCCGGTCGCGCCCGCCTGAGTCTCTCCGGCTCGCGCCTGCCTGAGTCCGGCCCCGGCGCGCCCTGAGCCCTGCGCAGTGGCGCGCGGTCGCGCGTCGCGATCAGCCCTCGTCGTCCGGCGAGGCACGCAGCGCGAGCTCGAGCCAGAACCGACGGTCGGGGTCGGCGAGGTCCTCTCCGAACAGCTCGCGCAGCCGGCCCAACCGGTAGCGCGCGGTCTGCGGATGAACCCCGAGCCGCTCGGCCACCTGAGCGAGGCGTCCCTGCTCGGCCAGCCAGGCGCGAAGCGTCGAGCGCAGCCGGGCGCGCGAGCCGGGACCGAGCTCGTCGAACGGCGCGAGCATCGTCGCGGCCAGCTCCGCCGCCAGTGCCGGATCGGCGGCGAGCAGCAGGCGCCCGGCGTTCTCGCGTGCCGACAGGACGCCCGGCTCGGAGCCCGCGAGCTGCAGCGCCGCCCGGGCACGCTGGAAGCTGAGCGCGGCGCGGCCCCATTCGACGGTCGTGCCGAGCCCCGCCGTCGTGCCGCAGTCGCCGACTGCGCGCTCGATCTCCGCCCGGCGCCCCGGTGCGTCCGGGTCGATCACCACCGCGCAGGTGAGCTCGCCGAGATCCTCACTGATCGATCCCACGGGCAGCCGCGAGGCGGCGAGCGCGCGCTCGTCACCGGCGATCAGGAGCACGGCCAGCAAGCGCGGCAGGCCCCACTCCGCCGCCGCGGCGGCAGCGCGGACCGCGGCGGCGTCCGCGGGCGGCTCGCGCACCAGCACCCGCACGAGTCGCCGGCGGCGCAGTTCAGCCTCGCCGGCGGCCGCGGACTGCTCGGCGGCGTGGCCCTCGGCCGACTCGCCGGAGAGCACGTCGATGTAGGCGAAGATCCCCTCCGCGAGCAGGTACAGCGTGTCGGGCGCCAGGCCGGCCTCCACCCCCGCCGCCGCGAACCGTCGCCAGGCGACGCGGGCGCCGATCCGATATGCGGTGAGCAGCGAGTCGAGCGAGCGACCGGCGCGCATCTCCCCCTGCCCCAGCGCGCGGTAGACATCCGGCCGCCCGACCGGACCGCCCTCCTCTATCTCCGCCAGCAGGTGACTGAGGGCCGCCTGAACGCCGGCGACGATGCCGAAGCCGAACTCACCCTCGATCGGCCGCGCGTACGCGGGTACGCTCGAGACGACGGCCTGGATCATCTCGGCGGCGGTGTCGTCGAGCACCGGCCGGAGCACGTCGACGATCGCCGGATCGAGCTGGCGCCACGGAAAGTCGTCGATCTTTGTTCGATCGATATAAGTTTCGGCGGCCACGTCGTGTCAAGCATAGGAGAAAATTGGACCTGGGCGACGTAACCTGCACGGCATGGAATCCGAGATGCAGATGAGCCGCGGCCACAAGATCGTCAACCTGATCGCGGTGCCGCTCCCGCTGGTCGCTCTTGCCTTCGCCGTCGTGCTGCTCTGGCATAAGGCGGTCGGCCCCGTCGACCTGATCGTCATGGGCGGCCTCTACGTGATCACCGCCATGGGGATCACGCTCGGTTACCACCGGATGTTCACCCACCGTTCGTTTGAGAGCTCCCCGGTCTTTCGCGGGATCATCGCGGCGCTTGGCTCGATGGCGGTGCAGGGATCGGTCCTCACCTGGGTCGCCGATCACCGCAAGCACCACGCGTTCACCGACCAGGAGGGCGACCCGCACACCCCGCACGGGTTCGGGCCCGGCGTCAGGGGCGCCGTCCAGGGGCTGTGGCACGCGCACGTCGGTTGGCTGTTCGAGACCGTCGGGACCGCTGATCGCCAGCGCTTCGTTCCCGACCTGCTCAAGGACCGCACGCTCCAGGTCGTGGACAAGCTCTTCGCCGTGTTCGCGGCGCTCGGACTCGTCATCCCGTTCGTGGTCGGTTGGCTGGTCGGCGGGACGCTCTGGGCGGCGATCGTGGGCCTGCTCTGGGGCGGCTTCGTCCGCATCTTCCTGCTGCACCACGTCACATGGTCGATCAACTCGGTCTGTCACTTCTTCGGTCGCAAGCGCTTCGAGGTCGAGGACGAGTCGCGCAACGTCTTCTGGCTCGCGCCCTTCTCGATGGGCGAGGCATGGCATCACAACCACCACGCCTTCCCCACCTCCGCCTTCCACGGCCTCACCTGGTCAGAGCGGCTCGCCGACCCGACGGGTTGGATCATCGCCCTGCTGGAGAAGCTCGGCGTGATCTGGAACGTCGTCCGGATCAGCCCCGAGCGTCAGGCTGCCAAGCTGATCGCGACCGCCAAGTCGGCGGCCGCGCCCGCGCCCGGCGCGCGCAACGTCCCCGCCTAGCGCCGATCGGGCGCTAGCCGCATTCCAGCGGCGCCATGGTCAGGCCGGCGTCGTCGAGCTGGGTCCAGTAGTCCTCGGCGTCCTCTTTCGGGCCGCTCCACACCACCGCCAGACCCATGTGATGGATCTTGTCGGCGCTGCGGTACCCGTCGGCGAGGCTCATTCCCGGGAGGACCCGCGCCAGGGTCTCGGCGACGTGGTCGAAGGTGTTGTGGTTGTCGTTGAGGACCACGACTCGCCAAGGGCCTCCGAGCCCTGAGCCGGGACCGCCTGTACGAGGCAGTTCGACCGTCACAGACATGCGCAACCGAGCATACAGATCGGCCTAAGGCCTTCAATTGGTCTGCGAGGCCCGTTTGGACCAGTACCGCTCGTATCCGGCGTAGAGCTGCTCCGCGGGTGCCGCCTGCTGATATTGGGCCGACTGCGCTGCGCTGCCGTGCCGTGCGATCTCCTCACGGACCACCGCGATGAACCGCGCTCGGTCACCATCGCGCGCCAGCTGTGACCATGCATCGAGCCGCGCGCCGACCTCGTCGAGCTGCGCGGCCACGTCCGTCGCCTCGCCGAAGTGGGTCATTGCGATCCGCTCGGGCGCCCAGCCACGGACGATCTCTATCGAGTCGTGCCAGAGCTCCACATCGATGTCCGGCGGCGGTGTGGGAGGGATCGCGATCGACTCGGGGGTGATCCGCACGCCGCCCACGTCCCCGACGAACGCAGCGTGATCGCTACGAAAGCAGACGTGGTGGGAGGCGTGGCCCGGCGTATACGCGACCTCGTAGCGGTCGAGGACGGTCTCGCCCCCGGTGAGTACCCGCAGGTTCTCCTCGGGCACCGGCACCATCTCGCCCCAGAGCCGCTCCATGTCATCTCCGTACAGCCGCTTCGCACTGCTGTAGAGCCGCTCGGGATCGGCGAGATGTGGCGCGCCGCGCTCATGGACGTAGACCGGGAGATCCGGCCAGTGGCGCACCAGCGAGCCCGCGGCGCCGGCGTGGTCAAAGTGGATGTGGGTGAGCAGCAACGCCGACGGGCGCACGTCGCCGAGGCCCTCCAGCAACGTGTCGAGGGTTGACGTCGGGCCGCAGTCGACGATCACATCGTCATCGAGCCATGCGCCGATCACGCGCGGGCGCCCGAGGTGCAGGAGGTCGATGATCCGCACGCCGGGGGCCACTAGCCCTCGCGGCGCCGGGCCGCGTCGGACGACGGCGGGATGACCCGCGTCGAGTCGTCCTGGGACAACGTGATCCGCTCGGTCGGATCGATCGGCACGGTCGGGTCCTCGACCGCGTGCGGCTGGTCGCTCGCGGCGGCATCGGCGTCCGCGGGGTCGTCGGCATCCGTGGGACCGCCCGCATCCACGCCGGCATCCGCGGACTCGTCCCCGTCCGTGACCGCGGACTCGTCCACGACCGTCTCAGTCTCCGCGCTCGTCTCCCCCACCTCGGCCACCTCGATGTCCGGTGCCACCTCAGGCTCATCGGGCTCCGCCGGACGGTCTGGGCCCGGCGTGCTCCGGTTGTCCTCGTCCGGGAAACGCGCGGCCGCATCGCGGGCGACCGCCAGCAGCTGCCCGGACAGGGCCTCCGCGTCGGCGACGATCCGCGCCCGCTCGGCCCACACCCGATCGGCGTCGGCGTCGAGCTCCCGGACGCGGCGCTCCGCGGTCTCGATCAGGGTCAGGCCCTCGCGCCGCGCCCTCTCGAGCCGGTCCTCGGCCTCCATCCGTGATTGCGCGGTGATCTGCTCGGCGGTCTCGTGTGCACGCTGCAGCACGCCGGTGATCTGGTCGCCGACTCGCTCCAGCGCGCGGCGCACCGCCGCCTCGGGCGAGCGTGTGGCATGCAATTCCGCGACCAGCCGGGTGATCTGCTCGACGTAATCGTCGACCGCATGCCGGTCGTAGCCGCGCATCGCGGTCGGGAACTCGGCCTCGACGAGCGCCAGCGGGTCGTCGGGGAGCTTCTCGAGCGGCGCCGTGATCTCCTGGAGAAGGGCGTGCTCGCTGGCTGCTGAGCTCTGATCGGGCATCTCTGGAAGGGCGGCCACCTTGGGGGCCTGGGGCCGCCGACGTGTGTCGATTCTCGCACGTCGGCCGGAGGGAGCTCCCGTACGATGTGCCGATGAGCGACAGGGAGAGCCCGCGCCTGCCCGAGCGCGACCGGCCGTGGGTGATGCGCACCTACGCCGGGCACTCGGACGCGGCGCGCTCCAACGAGCTCTACCGCCGCAACCTGGCCAAGGGCCAGACCGGCCTGTCGGTCGCCTTCGATCTCCCCACCCAGACCGGCTACGACCCCGATCACGAGCTCGCCCGCGGCGAGGTCGGCAAGGTCGGCGTCTCGATCGCGCATCGCGGCGATATGAAGACGCTGCTCGACGGAATCCCGCTCGACGAGATGAACACGTCGATGACGATCAACGCGACCGCCGCCTGGTTGCTCTCGCTCTACATCGTCGCCGCCGACGAGCATGGCGTCGCCCCCGAGGCACTGCAGGGAACCACCCAGAACGACATCCTCAAGGAGTACCTCAGCCGCGGCACCTACGCATTCCCGCCCGGCCCGAGCATGCGGCTGATCGCCGACATGATCGCCTACACGGTCGTGCACGTGCCCAGGTGGAACCCGATCAACATCTGCTCCTACCACCTACAGGAGGCGGGTGCCACCCCCGTCCAGGAGATCGCCTACGCGATGTCCAACGCGATCGCGGTGCTCGACGCCGTGCGCGAGCGAGTCCCCGCCGAGCTGATGGGCCAGGTGTTCGGCCGGATCTCGTTCTTCGTCAACGCCGGCGTGCGCTTCATCGAGGAGCACGCCAAGCTGCGAGCGATGTCCGAGCTGTGGGACGAGCTCGGCCGGGACCGCTACGGGGTCGAGGATCCCCGCCAGCGCCGGTTCCGCTACGGCGTGCAGGTCAACTCGCTCGGGCTCACCGAGGCCCAGCCTGAGAACAACGTCTACCGGATCGCACTCGAGGCGCTGGCGGTCACGCTCGGACGCTCCGCACGGGCCCGGGCGCTGCAGCTCCCCGCTTGGAACGAGGCGCTCGGCCTGCCCCGCCCCTGGGACCAGCAGTGGTCGCTGCGCCTGCAGCAGATTCTCGCCTACGAGACCGACTTGCTCGAGTACCCCGACATCTTCGAGGGATCGCACGTGATGGAGTCGCTCGTCGCCGAGCTCGCCGACGGGGCGCGCGCCGAGATGGAGCGGGTCGCCGAGCTCGGCGGCGCTGTGCTGGCCGTCGACTACATGAAGTCCGCCCTGGTCGAGTCCCATCGCGAGCGCTGGCGCCGGATCGAGTCCGGGGATCTCACCGTCGTCGGCATGAACCGCTTCGACTCGACCGAGCCCTCGCCGCTCACCGCGGACGCCGACGGCGGGATCATGGTGGTCGATCCAGCCGTCGAATCCGAGCAACGGGCCGCGCTGGAGCGCTGGCGCTCGGAACGTGACGAGACCGCGGTTCGCGAGGCGCTCGGCGCCCTCGCTGCTGCCGCGGCTGACCCTGAGATCAACATCATGGAGCCGTCGATCGCCGCCGCGCGCGCCGGCGTCACCACCGGCGAGTGGTCGCAGACGCTGCGCGACGTGTTCGGCGAGTACCGCGCCCCGACCGGAGTCGGCGAGGCGAGCGCCGTTCCCAGCGGCGACCTCTCCGAGCTGCGCGACGAGGTCGAGCGAGTGAGCGACCAGCTCGGGCGACGACTGAAGTTCCTGGTCGGCAAGCCCGGGCTCGACGGCCACTCCAACGGCGCCGAGCAGATCGCGGTGCGCGCCCGTGACGCGGGCATGGACGTCGTCTACGAAGGGATCCGGCTGACCCCCGCCCAGATCGCCTCCTCGGCGGCCCAGGAGGGCGTCCATGTGATCGGTCTGTCGATCCTCTCCGGCTCGCACGCGGAGCTGATCCCATCGGTGCTCGCCGCGCTGCGCCAGGAGGGGATCGGCGAGACCCCGGTTGTCGTCGGCGGCATCATTCCCGACGCCGACGCGGCGATGCTGCGCGAGCAGGGGGTGGCGGCCGTGTACACCCCCAAGGACTGGGACCTCAACCAGATGATGCGCAGCATCGTCACGCTCGTCGCCGAGCGGTACGGCATCGACGCCGCCGCCGCGGTGTGAGTACCCCCTCCGGGGCAGGCTCCGACCCCGCCGACGCGGCCACGCTCGCCGGGCGGCTGCGCGACGGCGATCTCGCCGCTGCCGCCGCGGTGCTCAACCTGCTCGAGGGCCGCGGCGAGGCCGACCGCGAGCGCTCCGACGCGTTGCAGGCGGCGCTCTCCCCGGCGGCGCTGGGGCGCGAGGCACCCGGCGCCATCGTCGGCATCACCGGACCGCCCGGGGTCGGGAAGTCGAGTCTGCTGTCGCGGTTGGCCGGCGCGTGGCGTGCGGACAGCCGCACGGTCGCGGTCCTGGCGGTGGACCCGAGCTCCCGGCGGTCGGGTGGTGCGCTGCTCGGCGATCGGGCCCGGATCGAGCGTGATGCCGCCGATGCCGGCCTGTTCATCCGATCGACGGCCGCCGGCGATCGCCTGGGTGGTCTCGCCCCCGCCACCCGCGCCGCGGCGTCCGTGCTCGCCGTCGCCTTCGACATCGTCGTGGTCGAGACCGTCGGCGTCGGCCAGTCCGAGACCGACGTCGCCGACCTCGCCGACACTGTGGCGGTGATCGTCCAGCCCGGGTCGGGCGACGTGCTGCAGTTCCTGAAGTCGGGGATCATGGAGATCCCCGACGTGCTCGTCGTCACCAAGGCCGATCTCGGCCGCCCGGCGCTGCGCACGCGGGCCGACCTGAGCGCCGCGCTTCGCTCGCTCGGCAGTCGAGAGACGCCGGTCGTCGCCGTCTCGAGCGTGGCGCCGCCCACCGGGATCGCGGAGCTGATCGAGGCGCTGGACGAACACCGGGCGACGCTCGACATCGCCGCGCGGCGTCTTCGCAGCCGCCGTCACGCGGCGCTCGCGGATGTCCACGCGGAGCTCGGCGACCGCGGTCTGCGCGCACTCGGCGGGCGGCGCGCCGCGCTGGCGACCTTGAGCGGCTGCGACCCGATGCTCGACGCTGCGACACTCGCCCGGACGCTGCGGGAGCGAGCGCTCGGGTGAGCGGCTCCGGCTGGAGCGCCGTCCGCATCGCCCGCCCCCGCGGCGAGCTCGTCGACGGTGCGACCGCGCTCCGGGCCTGGCGGGGCGATGACGTCGACCCGCTGGCCGAGCTCTGCCAGGACCCGGAGATCTCCCGCTGGACGAGCGTCCCGGCCACCTACGACCGCGAGGATGCCCGCGCATACATCGACTCAGGCGAGGAGGCACTGCACACCGGACGCAGCCTCAACCTCGCGGTCGCCGTGCCCGGCGGCGGCCCCCTGCTCGGCTCGATCTCGCTGATGCGCTTCACGTGGTCCGAGCGACGGGGCGAGGTCGGCTATTGGCTGGGCGCGGCGGCGCGCGGCCATGGGCATGCCACCCGCGCGACGCGGCTGATCTGCGGCTGGGGTCTGCGGGAGCTCGCCCTGGAGCGCATCGAGCTGTTCGCCGCCGCGGGCAACCATCGCTCCCAGGCGGTCGCCGAGCGCGCCGGATTCACCCGCGAGGCGCTGCTGCGTGATTACAGCCCCGGCGTCGAACCGGGCACGCGTGTGGACATGGTCTGCTTCGGCCTGCTGGCCGGCGACGCGTTGGATTAGGGCCGATTAAAGAGCTTTGAGTAGTCTTTTCGCGCCGGACCGCGGGCGAACACGTCACACGACAAGAGGGGCAGCAGAATGCAACATCGATTCAGGCGCCGGTGGATGCTGGGCGCGATCGTCGGACTGACCGCGGTCACCGCCGTTCCGGCGGTCGCCCGGGCAGAGGAGAATCCCAACGCCGAGGCGGAGCTGGTGACGACCACGACCGAGCGGGCAGCCTCCTACACGGCCACGTCGGTCATCACCGTGCCCACGCTCTCGTGCTCCGCCGTCTCGAGCGGCAGCTACGACGGCCAGACCTCGTTCCTGGACATCTACAACGGGCAGTCGACCGCCGCCCAGGTGCAGGCCGATGTCCGGGCCTACTGCAACGGCCCCACGGCCGTCTATGCGCCGATCCTCGTCACCACCGACCCCGGCGACACCGCCGACATCCTGCTCACCCAGCCGGCGTTCTCGGTCAAGGCGGGCAACAAGGTGCAGCTCACCGTCAAGACGACGGCAAGCTCATCGACGGCCACGATCGAGAACCTCAAGACCGGCAAGCACGCCAAAGAGACCACGCCCTACCCGGTTGCCGACGGATGGACCTACATCGGTGCCGCAGGCATCAGCGCCGACAGCACCGGGACACCGGTCACCGGCGCGATCCCCCTTAACAACCCCTACACGGTCGCCGGACCGCTTTCGACGACCACCGGCCAGGCGTTCGCCAAGACGAGGTTCGGCTCGAACACCCTGCAGAGCCTCTCCAACGCGGGCAAGCTGAACGCGTTTGACTGGGAGACCAGCGACGGCACGACCGTGCTCGGCCAGCCGACCTCCGTCACCGGCAACGCGTTCTCGATCTCCTACGGCGACGGGAGCACCGGAGCCGCCCATTCGACAGTCGCGGCGGCGGCGCCGCGCGCGATCGACGGCTGAGCGGTCAGCGCCGCCGGGAGCGCGAACTCAGACCTGGGCGGGCGACGCGGCGTCGTCGAGCGC
Organism: Solirubrobacteraceae bacterium; assembly: GCA_035503035.1. GTDB lineage: Bacteria > Actinomycetota > Thermoleophilia > Solirubrobacterales > Solirubrobacteraceae > Palsa-465. Next base: position 20,108 of record DATJTS010000057.1, on the reverse strand, counting down.
GGCGACCGTCGCGTCGGCCCACGCCAGGGCCTCCATGTACAGCTCACCGCTGTGCTCGTAGAGCGCCTCGGCGAGGTCGAACGACCCCTCCTCCAAGGCGATGACGGCGCCGAGCAGCCGTCCGAGCGGTCCGGTGTGGTCGACCAGCGCCTCGCGCATGTCGGTGGGAAACGGCACCGCGGCCAGTGCGTCCTGGAGCGTCATATCGGTGAGCGCGTCCATCACCGAGAAGAGCCCGAGCGTGAATCGCTGGGGCGCCCCTGAGCTCTGCCCCTGGTCGGCGAGCTCGCAGAAGTGGGCCCGGACCAGCGCCGTGCGGGTGAGCTCCGAGCGCTCGTGTGCGAGCCCTGCGAACGCGGTCAGCGACGCCCAGCGGCGCAGGTGGGCAGGTCCCAGCAGGGTCACCGCCTGGGCAACCGAGCTGACGACGTGCGGCATGCCGACCGAGGCGGAGTTGATGTAGCGCAGCAGGCGGAGGCTGAGTCCGACGTCGAGGCTGACGCCGTCTTGGATCTCCTTCAGCGTGGTGCTCGGGTCCTGCAGGCTGCACAGCAGCCTCATCAAGGGGACGCGTCCGACGTCGATCCGCCGGCGGGAGAGCAGCTCCGGGCGCCGGTAGAAGAACCCCTGGAAGCGGTGGCAGCCGAGATCGCGAGCGAACGCATGGTCCTCGTGGGTCTCCACCTTCTCCACCAGCAGCTCGGCGTCCAGGTGGCGCAGGCGCGCGACATGGTCGGTGAGCCCATCGCGCCCGAGGGCCATCATGTCGAGCTTGATGAAATCGACGAGCTCGAGCAGCCGATCACTGTCGGTACCGAGCTCGAAATCATCCAGAGCGACGGAGAAGCCCTGCTCGCGCGCGTCGAGCACCGCGGCAACGAACGCGTCGTCGACCTTCTGATCCTCGAGAATCTCGAGCCCGACGCGGTCGGGCGGAAGCGTGCTCACGAGTCCGTTGAGCAGAAAGCTGCGGCTGACGTTGATCCAGGCGAGCTTGGTGCCGACGACCTGGTCGAGGCCGAGCTCCGTGAGTGTGTCCAGGACGACCCGCGACGACGCGGCCTGATGGTCGGAGACATTGGCGACCGTCACCGGCGGGTCGCGGAACAGCAGCTCGTAGCCGACAACCTCGAGGTCGCGGTCGAAGATCGGTTGGCGGGCGACGTACGCGTTACTCATAAGCCTTTTGAGCAATTCGGCATCGCTGTCTGGTGACTTGAGTTCGTGCCCGTGTGCTGGATATATGTCCGGCTGCCGACCGGTTCGTTCTAAGCGGCGGGTGATGTGCTTGGGCTCGGTGGGACCGATTTTCGAGGGCTGCCTGGGTAGCGCGTAGGCGCGGTCGTGCTCAATGTGTGACGGTCGGCCGCGCAGGTAGCCTTTTGTCAATGGAGACGGAGCTTCTGCGAGACGGCCACGGTCGCTTGATCGGCGATCTGCGCGTCTCGGTCACCGATCGCTGCAACTTCCGCTGCCAGTACTGCATGCCCGCCGAGGGCCTGCCGTGGCTGGAGCGCGAGGAGATCCTCACCTTCGAGGAGATCACCCGGATCGTCTCCGTCTTCGCCGCGATGGGCGTCGGCGACGTTCGCCTCACCGGTGGCGAGCCGCTCGTGCGACGGGAGTTCCCGCGGCTGGTCACGATGCTCCGGGGGGTGCCGGGAATCCACGAGCTGTCGGTGACCACGAACGGCTTTCTGCTCGGTCGCGACGCGGCTGCGCTCGTCGCCGCCGGGGTCGATCGCTTCAACGTGTCGGTCGACTCACTGCAGCGTGACCGCTTCTACCAGCTCACCCGCCGGGACGCCCTCCCCCAGGTGCTCGAGGGGCTCGAACTGCTCGCCACCTTCCCGGAGGCGCATCCGATCAAGGTCAACGCGGTCGCGATGCGCGGCTTCACCGAGGAGGAGGTCCTCCCCTTCGCCCGGCTCGCGCGCTCGACCTCCTACGAGGTGCGGTTCATCGAGTTCATGCCGCTCGACGCCGATCGAGCCTGGACCCGCGCACAGGTGCTCACCGGCGAGGAGATCCGGGCCGCGATCGACGAGGTCTACCCGCTCGTCGCTGAGCCGCGTGAGCCGAGCGCGACCGCGCGCGTCTACCGCTTCGCCGACGGCGACGGCCGCATCGGCTTCATCAACCCGGTGTCCGAGCCGTTCTGCGCCGACTGCAACCGCGTCCGTCTCACTGCCGACGGCCGGCTGCGGACCTGCCTGTTCTCATTGAACGAGACCGATCTGCGCGGGCCGCTGAGGGAGGGAGCCGGCGACGGCGAGCTCACCCAGATCATCCGAGACGCCGTCTGGCGCAAGGAGCTCAAGCACCACGTCGGCGAGCCCGGGTTCATCCAGCCCGCGCGTTCGATGTCGGCGATCGGCGGCTGAGCCGGCCCACACAACCCACAGTTCACCTGGGCGCAATATCTGTGGCGGATGATTCCCGCGGCATGCGACCGGGCTGCGTTCGATGATCCTCCTGATGGCGTTCGCGTTCGTGGCGGGCGCGGGCACCGCTATCACACCCTGCGTTCTGCCCGTGCTTCCCGCGATCCTGTCCGCGAGCGCGCTCGGCGGGCGCCGGCGGCCGCTGGGGATCGTGCTCGGCCTGGCGATCACGTTCACGGTGACGATCGTGGCGCTCGCCCGGCTCGTGTCGGGGGTCGGCGTCGGCGCGGGCACGGCGCGAACGGTGGCGATCATCGTGCTCATCGCCGCCGGCGCGGTGATGCTCGTACCTGCCGTCTCCGCGCGCTTGGAGGCGCCGCTCTCGCGCCTGGCGCGGTTCGGCCCGCGCACGCGGGGCTCGGGGTTCTGGTCGGGGATCGGCGTCGGCGCCGCGCTCGGCTTCGTCTGCGCACCCTGCGCCGGTCCGATCCTCGCCGCGGTGATCTCGGTGAGCGCCTCGACCGGTGGACCGACCGCCCGGGTGGTGCTGGTCGCGATCGCTTTCGCCGTCGGCCTGTCGGCGGTCCTGCTCGTCTACGGATTCGCCGGCCGTGCGGTGCTGGACCGGCTGCGTCGACGGCTGCGCGGGCACGTGGTCGAGCGGGTGCTCGGGGCGGTGCTGCTGCTCACCGGCGTGGCGATGGCGTTCAACCTCGACGTCCGCTTCGAGAACGTGCTCGCCCGCAACGCCGGGAGCCTCCCGGCGATCTTCACCGACCCGACCAAGGGACTGGAGAACTCGCACGCGGTGGAGAGCCGGCTTGCCTCGCTGCGGCCGGCCTCGAAGTTCGCCGCGCGCCAGGCGGCCGCCGCGCGCCGCGCGTCGAGTACGGGGTCCTCGGGGTCCTCGGGGTCGTCGGGATCGGCGTCGGATGTCGCGTGGGCGATCAATGGCGTGAGGACCCCATCGATCTCCGACCTCGGCGCCGCCCCCGACTTCCGGGAGACCGAGGACTGGTTCAACACGCCCGGCGACCGGCCGCTCTCCCTGCGCTCCCTGCGCGGCCACGTCGTGATCGTCGACTTCTGGACCTACACCTGCATCAACTGCATCCGGACGCTGCCGTACCTGAAGGGCCTGTACGCGACCTACCACCGGGACGGGCTGGAGATCGTCGGTGTCGAGACCCCCGAGTTCACCTTCGAGCAGGACGCCTCCAACGTGCGGGACGCGATCCACACCGATGGCATCCACTATCCGGTCGTCCAGGACAACCGCTACGGGACCTGGAACGCCTACGACAACCAGTACTGGCCGGCCGACTACTTCATCAACGCGAAGGGCCAGGTCGTCCACACCCAGTTCGGGGAGGGTGACTACACCCAGGACGAGGCGCTCGTGCGCGAGCTCCTCTACGACTCAGGCCACCATCACCTGCCGGCGCCGATGACCGCCACCGCGCTGATGCCCTCACGCGGGCTGGACACGCCGGAGACCTACCTCAACCCGGAACGCGCGAGCCTGCTCGAGCCGCTCAAGCTCGGAACCGCCGACTACGTCTACACCAAGGCGCTGACCCTCAACCAGTTCGTCCTCAACGGGACCTGGACGGCCACCAAGCAGTACGTCACCCCCGCCGGCTCTGAGGCCTCGGTCCGAGGCAACTTCCAGGCCCAACACGTCTATCTGGTGCTCACCTCCGCCGACAACCAACCGCGCCGGGTCAAGCTGCTCCTCAACGGGCGCCCCCTCACCAGCCGCGAGCAGGGCGCCGACGTCCACGGCTCGACCGTGGTGGTCCGCGGCCAGCGCCTCTACTCGTTGGTCTCACTGCCCGAGGACGAGATGGCCACCCTCACGGTCGAGGTGCCCCACGGCGTCGACGCCTACGACTTCACCTTCGGCTGACCCCGCCGCCCCGGCCGCCCCCTGCGCCGGCCCCGCCCGGGTGGGCCGGCTGTGGTCACTTCACCCGACCCCGTCAATAAAACCGACCACACCGCCGGCCGGCCCCGGCCCGGGTGGGCCGGCTGTGGTCACTTCACCCGACCCCGTCAATAAAACCGACCACACCGCCGGCCGGCCGCCGCCGAGGGGGTGAATTCATGCCCGCAGCAGGCTCTTACGAGTGTGGGCATTTTCATCGACCTCCGCAATGCAATCGCCCGCATCGCCATGGAGCAGTACGGCCACATCACCCGGGACCAGCTGCTGGCGCTCGGAATCGCCCCGGGAACGATCTGCTCCTGGATCGCCGCGGGGCACCTCGTGCCGGTGCACCGGGGTGTGTACGCGATCGCCTATCCACGAATCGAGCCGATCGCCCGAGCCATGGCGGCGGTTCTCGCGTGCGGACCCGGCGCCGTCCTGAGCCACGATTCGGCGCTCGCGCTCTGGGAGCTGCGCCGGTGGCCGGACGAGCCGGAGGTCATCATCAGCCGTGACCGCGTCCGCCGGCCCGGGATCATCGCGCACCGATCACGGACGCTGGCGTCTGCCGAGACCACGCGCCAGCTGGGCGTGCCGGTCACCCGGGTGGCCCGGGCGATCGACGACATCCGCCCGCGGCTCACCGAGCGCCAGTACGTCCGGCTGGTCAACACGGCGCGGCTGGAGCGGCTGATCTCGGGCGATGAGGCCGCCGAGCGCCTCGGCCACCGGCGCAACCCCACCCGCAGCGGCCTGGAGGACGACTTCCAGCGGTGGATCACGCGCCACCGCCTCCCCCAGCCGCTTACCGGCGAGCTCGTCAACGGTCATGAGGTCGACGCGCTGTACCCGGCCGAGAAGGTGATCGTCGAGCTCGACCACCCGGCGACCCATAGCGATCCGATCACCTTCCGCGACGACCGCCGCCGCGACCGCACCAACCGGGAGGACGGCTACGAGACCGTCCGGCTCACCGGCGCGGACCTGAACGATGAGGAGGCCGAGCGCCTGGAGCGCCTCGTCCTCAGCCGCCGCACACCATCGCCTCCGCCCGGGCCAGATCCTCAACCGTGTTGACGTTGAAGAGCGTCCGCCCCGGATCGGGCACCGGCACGACGAGCGCACCCAGCTCCGCCACCACCGCGCGCGCCGGGCGCCCCGCCTCCACCGCGGCCTGCAGCGCGCCCGCCACCGATCCCCGGTAGACCCCGAGCAGCGGCTGGCCCTCGGCCATGACGACCGCAGCCTCCCGGCCCGCACCAGCACGAGCCGCTGCCACCACCGCTCGCACGGCATCGACGCAGAACGGAAGGTCGACCGCGCACACCACGATGTCCCGAGCCTCTCCGACGCGTGACAGCGCCCACGCGATCCCGGCGAGCGGATGCACCGGCTGCGAGGGCTCACGCCAGACCGCGACACCGCTCAGCGCCGGCACCTCCACCCGCTCCTTCACCGCAATGACGACCTCGGAGACCACCTCTCCCAGAGCGTCGGCCACCCACGCCGCCAGCGGCCGCCCGAACAGCTCGGCGCTGCCCTTCGCACCGCCCAGCCGGCGACCGAGACCGCCGGCCAGCACCACGCCGACCGGCTCGAGGGAGACCGATGAGACAACCGTCACGCGCGGAGACTAAACCGCTCACACCTGCTGCGCCCGGCGTCCCTCCAGATCGGGATGGGGGTGTGCGGCGAGCAGCGCCTTCGTGTAGTCATCCTGCGGCGCGTGGAAGACGGTGGCGGTGTCTCCGATCTCCACGATCCGTCCTTTGTTCATCACCGCCACACGATCCGCGATCTCGGCGATCACGGCCAGCTGGTGGGCGACGAACAGGATCGCCACCCCGAGTTCGTCGCGCAGGTCGAGGAACAGCGACAGGAGCTGCGCCTGGACGGAGACGTCGAGTGCACTGACCGCCTCGTCGGCGATGAGCAGCTCCGGATCGACGGCAAGCGCTCGGGCCACTGCCACGCGCTGGCGCTGCCCGCCGGACAGCTCCCGCGGCCTGCGCGACGCCATCGTCGCGCTCAGATGCACGCGCTCCAGCACCGCTTTGACGAACGCCTCGCCGTTCTCGCTGCCGGGCCGGTGATGGACTCGTCCCGCCTCCAGCAGCATCGCGCCGACGCTCATGCGCGGGTTGAGTGACGCGTACGGGTCCTGGAAGACCATCTGCATGCGCCGGCGGAGCTCTCGCAACTCTCGCCGGTGAGCGGCGCGCACATCCCGGCCATCGAGCTTGATCTCACCGGCGTCGGGCTCGACCAGCCGGATGATGCAACGCGCGAGCGTCGTCTTGCCACTGCCAGACCCACCGGCCAGGCCGAGGATCTCGCCGCGCCTCAGCGAGAAGGACACATCATCGACGGCGCGGTGGACCTGACCCTGACGCCGGATCGCCTCTCGGGTGGAGCGCTGGAGCGCGAACTCCTTGCTGAGGTTCCGGACCTCGAGCAGGTGCCCGTCGGAGGTCATGGCACCGACTCCGGTCCCGCCTTCCCGGACCCGCCCGCACCAGCGTCAGTGCCAGCACCGGCGCCCGCCCCCACGCGCGCACTGGCGGCCGCGGCGAGCGGGCGCTTCGGGCAGGCGCTCTCGTGCGCCGGCCCCACCGCCCGCAGCGTCATCTCGACCTCGGCGCAATCGGGCTCGGCGAAGGCGCAGCGCGGCTTGAAGACGCATCCGGCCAGCTCCTCCCCCAGCTCCGGAGGCCGTCCTGGGATCCCACCACGACGCCGCGGGTGACCGGCCGAGGAGAGCTCGGGAACCGACTGGAGCAAGGCCCTGGTGTACGGATGCTCGGCCGCGGTGTAGATGGTCGCGATGTCGGCGGTCTCCACGATGTGACCGCCGTACATGACAGCCACCCGATCGCAGGTGCGCGCGATCACCCCGAAGTCATGGGACACGAGCAGCACCGCCATCCCACGATCGGCGCGCAGGCGCTCCAGCAGGTCGAGGATCTGGGCCTGCGTCGTCACGTCCAGTGCGGTCGTCGGCTCGTCGGCGAGCAGGAGACGCGGCTCCGAGGCCGTTGCCAGCGCGATCATCACCCGCTGGCGCATCCCACCGCTGAGCTCGTGCGGGTAGCTGAGCGCTCGGCGCGCGGGATCGGGGATCCCCACGCCGTCCAGCAGCTCGATCGCGCGTTCGCGTGCCTGTGCGCGCCCGAGTCCGAGGTTGACGGACAGCGTCTCGGCGAGCTGGCGCCCGATCCGGTGGACCGGGTTCAGCGAGCTGAACGGGTCCTGGTAGATCATCCCGGCCTCGTGGGCACGGAAGTCCCGCAGCTGCTTCTCGCTCATCGCCAACACGTCGCGGCCCTCGAATGCGATCGTCCCGGCGGCGATGCGGCCGGGCTGATCGATCAGCCGCATCACCGCGCGACAGGTGAGCGACTTGCCCGAGCCCGACTCGCCGACGAGGCCGACGATCTCGCCCGCCGCGACCGACAGGCTCACGTCCTTGACCGCGGTGAGCGGCTGCGAGCGCGTTCCGAAGTCGACCCGGAGGTTCTCGATCTCCAGCAGGGAGCTCATACGCTCCCTCCGTGCCGGCGGCCGTCGGACAGTCCGTCGCCGAGCAATCCCGCGCCGATTCCGAACAGGACGACCACGAGCCCCGGCAGGGTGGCCACCCACCAGGCGCTGAGCAGTGTGTTCTGCCCGTCGGCGATGATCGATCCGAGCTCGGCGTTCGGCGGCTGAGCGCCGAGGCCGAGGTAGGCGAGGCTGGCGAGCAGCAGCAGGTTGACCACCATGTCGAGCGTCGAGTAGATGAGCGCCGCTCGCATCAGGTTGGGGATCGCGTGGCGCAGGATCGCCCGCCGGTCCGTGTAGCCGAGCGCCTTGGTGGCGAGCATGAACGGCTGCTCGCGCATGACGAGCATCTCGGAGCGCGCCAGGCGCGCGTAGAGCGCCCAGGCGACGATCGGCACGCCGATCAGCACCCCCTCGACCCCGGGCCCGACGATCGCGATCACCGCGATCACGAGCACCATGAACGGGAACGCGATCATCACGTCGGCGATGCGGGCGACGATCGCGTCGACGACGCCGCCATACCAACCGGCAGCCGCGCCGACGAGCACCCCGATCGGCAGCGGGATGTAGGTCACGAACAGGATGATCGCGAGGTCGAGCCGCAGCGCGTACAGGGTGCGGCTGAACACATCGCGCCCCTCGGCGTCGGTACCGAACCAGTGCCTGCCCGACGGCCCCGCGAGCAGGTTGGCGAAGTCCAGTTGGTTCTGGCCGTAGGGCGCGATCAGCGGCGCCAGGATCGCCAGCAGCACCAGGAACAGCAGGATGCCGGCGCCGACCTTCGCCTGTAGCGGCATCCCCCGGACCGCGCGCGCGATCCGGCGCGGCCAGCTGCCCGTGCTCGGCGAGGGTGAGGGCGCGGGCACGATCGGCGCACCGGCCCCTGGGACGAGATCGACGGCGCTCATCGTCCACCCAGCCTGACGCGGGGATCCAGCGCCGCCTGGAGCAGGTCGGCCGCCAGGCTCGCCAGCACCACCGCGGACCCCGCGAGCAGTGAGATCGCCTGCACGAGCTGGTAGTCGCGCTTCTCGACCGCGCCGAACAGCAGCGACCCCATCCCTGGGATCTGGAACACCTGCTCGACGACGAGCGTGCCGCCGATGAGAAAGCCGATGTTCACCGACAGCACCGTGAGCGTGTTCATGACCGCATTGCGCAACGCGTGCCGGGTGACGATCCGCCGCATCGACAGCCCGCGCGAGCGCGCGGCATCGATGTAGTCGCTGCCGAGCACCTCGAGCAGGCTCGAGCGCAGCGTCCGCACCACGACCGTCGCCAGCGGCAGTCCGAGCGTGAGCGCGGGTAACAGCAGCGTGCGCAGGAGCCCACCGACCCCGCCCGAGTAGCCGGAGGTCGGCAACCAGTGCAGCTCCAGCCCGAACACGAGCGCGAGCAGCAACCCCAGCCAGAAGGCCGGCATAGCGAACATGAACGTCGTCCCCAGGCGGATGATGTTGTCGAACAGGCCATTGGGGTGCAGCGCGGCGTAGATCGCCAGCGGGAAGCCGATCAACACCGACAGCAACAGCGCGTAGCAGATCAGCGCGGCGCTCGGGCCGATGCGACCGTCGATCGCCTGCCCGACCGGGATCCCGAGCGAGTAGGACTGACCGAGATGGCCCTGGAACGTGTGTGAGACGTAGTGCCAGAACTGGGTGAGCAGGGGCTGGTTGAGCCCCAGCTGGTCGCGGATGCGGTTGATCTCCGCCGGAGGGGCGTTCCCGCCGATCACCGCTCGAACGGGATCCCCGGGAACGAGATGGATGATCAGGAAGGTGGCGATCATGAGGCCGAACAGCACGACCACGGCGAGCGCCACCCTCCGGATCAGGTAGATCAGCACCGGCGGCCCACCGAACCTACGCCGCCAGGCGCGTCGCCGATCAGCTCTTGCCCTTGGCGATCCACGTGTCCTCCAGATGGTCAGAGCCGAGCGCGTCGATGTCCGTCCCGCACGTCGTCGCCGAGTGCGCGTTGACGAACGGGAGATCCATGACGTTGATGACCGGCGTCTGGTTCATCAGGGCCTGCTGGATCTTCGGCCACTCCTGCGCCCGCGTGGCGTCGCTGATCGTGCTCTTGAACTTGAGCACCATCGCCTGGATCGTCGGGTCACGCCAGTAGGAGAAGAACCCCTTCAGGCCGTTGTTCCAGTCGGCGAGGAAGTCGGCGTACTCGTCGGGCACGACGACGTCGCTGGTGAACGACGCGAACGGGAAGATCAGCTGATAGGCACCCTGGTTCCACTGGGTGGTGTTCGTGGCCGGATCCTCCTGCAGCAGCTTGACCTTGATCCCGATCGCGGCGTACTCCTGCTGCATCAACAGCACGAGCTGCGTGTAGTAGTCGTAGCCGGCCGGGTACTTCAGCGTGACCGAGAACCCGTGCGGGTACGGCGACTTGGCCATCAGCGCCTTTGCCATCTTGACGTCGTAGGGGTAAGGATGCACGACGCTGTCCGGGGCGTTGTAACGCAGACCCATCAGGACGCTGTTGGGGATCTGTCCGAGGCCGTGGAAGATGTCCTGGTTCATCTCCTGGCGGTTCAGGGCGTACTGCATCGCCTTGCGCACATCGAGGTTCTGCAGCGGCTTGTACTGGTGGTTGAGCCACAGGCCGAGGAACAGCGGCACCTTCGCCGCCTGGACGTTGATGTTCGAGTCCTTGCGCAGCGAGGCGATCGCCGAGAACGGCACGCCGTCCATGATCTGTGCGGCGCCACTGCGCAGTGCGAGGATCCGGCTGTCACTGTTGGTGACGAAGTTGAAGCGGACCGAGTTGAGGTAGGGCTTGCCCTTCTCCCAGTAGTAGGGGTTGCGCACGAACGTGATGTGCGAGCCGCGGACGAAGCTCTTGACGATGAACGGCCCGGTTCCGACCGGGTGGTTGTAGAACGCCGCGCCCTCCTTCTCCACCAGGTTCTTGGGCAGGATGAACGCGGGGAAGATGCTGATGTCGTAGAGGAACGAGGTCTCGCGCTGGGCGAGGTGGAACTGGATCGTCGTGTTGTTGATGACCTTCGAGGTGCCGTAGCCCACTGCCACCGAGCTCATCGCGGTGTTGATCTTCGGGTTGCCGAAGCGGTCAAGGCTCCACTTCACATCCTCGGCAGTCACCGGCTGGCCGTTTGAGAACTTCAGCCCGGGGCGCAGGTGGAAGGTGTAGACGAGTCCGTTCTTGGAGATCGTCCAGCTCTGGGCGAGCGACGGCTCGAGGTTCGTCGAGCCATCGGGATTGGAACGCACCAGGCCGCTGTAGATGAGGTTGTCGGCGAAGATGTCACCGTTGCCGTTCTTCGGGTCAATCGGGTTCAGCCCGGTCGTGGCGGCCTGACGGGAGTAGACGAGCGTGCCACCGCGCACGGGCGGTCCCTGGCAGACCTTCGCCTTCGACGGGCCGTACAGACTCGCCTGTAGCGACAGCTTCTGGGTCGAGTTACTACTCCCGCCGCTGCTTCCACAGGCGGCGAGCAACAGGCCGGATATGAGTGCCGCGGCTGCCAACGGTCCACGTCTGCGCATCAGTGTCTCCTCACGCGTTGGGTGCTCACGTCGCGCCCCGCAGCGACGCCGTTCGCTTCACAGGTGAGACGGTCAAGTTCCGCCTCGATCAACCGAGCCTGCCGCTCGCGTGTCAGCCGCCCGGGATCGAGCAGCGAATGCAGACTGAAGCCGTCGATGAGTCCGAGCAGCATCTCTGCGATGTCCTCGGGCGAGCGACCCGCATCGATCTCGCCGTCCTGCTGTGCTTCGCGAATGAGCTCGATCAACCGGTCGATCAGCTCAGGGCCCCGCCGCGCCGGCCGCGGCACACGCTCACGGTCGCGGATGGCGCGGCTCCAGTAGTTCATGAGGAACTTCGTCTCGAGCTCGCGCTCGGCGTCCAGCGGAAGGTTGTCGAGCACCAGCGACCGCAGCGCGCTGAGGCCCCTGAGCCCAGAGAGCTGGGACTCCCATCGCGCCTCGATCCGCTGCAGCGCGAGGTCGACTGCCGAGACGAGAATGTCGTCCTTGTCCTTGAAGTAGTGCGCCAGGACACCCACCGACCAGCCTGTCTCCTGGGCCATCCCCCGGATCGTCGCCCCCTCCAGACCGTCGCGGGCGACGACGCGCCAGACCGCCTCCAGCAGCTCCTCGCGACGGACCTCGTGATCGACGGTCTTCGGCATCAGCCGGCCTCCGCCAGCGCGTCGGATGCCTCGAGATGGGCCGGCTCCGACAGCCGCCGCGGCGCGTCGCGCAGGAACTCGAGCGCCTCATCGATCGTGCGCGCGCCCGCGTCGGAGCCGAGGCCGCGGAGGTTGAGCGCACCGGTCGCGCATCCGAGCGCGGCCGCATCGTCGACTGTCCATCCGGCGAGGCGCGCGACGATCACCCCCGCGCAGAAGGCGTCACCGCATCCAGTCGTGTCGACCACCGTCGCCTCAAACCCCGGCAGCGCGCGCTCGCCTGCGTCATCGACGATCAGGCAGCCGTGCTCGCCGCGCTTGATGATCGCGCAGCGCGCGCCGAGATCCCGCAGACGCCGGGCGGCGGTCAGGCAGTCGGGATCGGAGCCGATGGCGAGCGCCTCGGCCTCGTTGGGCATCGCGATGTCCACGTGCGGCATCACCGGCGTGAGCGCCGAGATCGCGTCGCCACGGACCCCGAGGAAGTCGATCGTGGTCAGCGCTCCGCGCGCGCGGGCCCGGGCCAACAGTGCCGCGGCCGGCTCGCCGTCGAGCGACGGAAGCGCGGTGAGTCCGCCCAGGTGGACCGCGTCCGCCTCGTCGATCGCCTGCCAATCGACGTGGTCGCTGCAGAAGACGCTGTTGGCGCCCGGCACGTGCCAGGCCGGGCGGCTGCCATCGGGATGGATGGGGAGGATCGTGGAGGACGTCTGGACCTCGCCGACACGACGCAGCCCGTCGGCGTCGACACCGGCCCGCTGCAGCGAGGCGACGACGAAATCGCCCGCGAGGTCGTCCCCGATCGCCCCACACGCGCGCACCCGGGCTCCGAGACGGGCGAGATCGACCGCGGTGCCGCCCGCGGTGCCGGCGGGAGTTGCGCGGATCTCGTCGAGCAGGCGGCTCGTCTGGCCGCTCGGCAGGTCGACGACCGGCCGGCCGAGCACGTCCATGATGTAGGTGCCGGCCGCGACGACCGCCGGATGGGAGGCCCGTAGCGCCTCCAGGTCGGACTCGATCGCCCAGGTCATCCAGCCGCCCCTCCTGCGTCGGACTCGAGCTCCGCAAACGCCCGGTCGGTCCGCTCCAGCGCCTCGTCGATGATCGCCTCGTCGTGCGCGGTGGACATGAACCAGTTGTGGACCGGGTGCAGGTAGACGCCGTTGCGCGCGCACGCTCGGGCCCAGGCGAGGACCGTGCGGTGGTCGGGGTCCTCGTCGAAGAGGAGCAGCGGCATCTGCGGGGGCCCGGTCACCCGCACCGAGAACCCATGCCGATCCGCCTGCGCGCGCAGCCCCTGCTGAAGCCTCGTCCCGGAGGCGCGCATCTTCGCGATTCCGTCGGTCTCCTTGAGCACGCGGACCGTGACCAGCGCCGCGGCCATCGGCGCCGCGGCGTACCAGAACGACCCGGTCGCGGTGATTCGCGACGCCGCCTCGGCGAGCGGCTCGGTGCCGAACAGGGCGGCCAGCGGATATCCGTTGGCCAGCGACTTGCTCCAGGCGCTCAGGTCGGGCCGGACGCCGTGGACCGCCCAACCGCCGCGCAGGTCGATCCTCGCCCCGCAGCGGACGTCGTCGATCACCAGCATCGCGCCGATCCGATCGCAGATCTCCCGCACCCCGCTGGCGAACTCGGGGTCGGCCTGGAGCTGGTCGACGAACACATGGTGGCGGTGCGGGGTGCAGACGATCGCCGCGACCTGCTCCTCACCCGCCACGGCCACCGCCGCCTCGACCGAATCGAGGTCGTTGTAGGTGAAGAACACCGTGTTCGCGTGATCTTCGGCGGTCGTCCCCGGAGACTCGGGCGGGAGCGCCCAACCGCCGATGCCGTGGTAGGAGTCGTGCGCCATCAGCACCTTCGATCGGCCCGTGTGGGCGCGGGCGACGACGACCGCGAGGTCATTGGTGTCGGTCCCGTTCTTGGCGAACATCGCCCAGTCGGCGTGCTCCACCTCGGCGGTGAACAGCTCGGCGAGCTCGACCATCTCGGGACCAGGAGTGCTCAGCACATCCCCGCGCGCGGACGTCGCGGCGGCGACGGCATCGACCTCCGGGTGGGCGTGCCCGAGCAGGATCGGCCCGAACGCGCACATCAGGTCGATGAACTCCCGGCCGTCGACGTCCCAGGCCCGGGCCCCCGCCCCCCGGGCCATGAACTGGGGATAGTCGGCGCCGAGGCGGCGGGTGCTGAGGTGGCCATACATGCCTCCGGGGATCACCCGGCTCGCCCGCTCGCGCAGCTCTGCATCGATCGCCCGGCTCGGGCTGACTGGGGTGGTGCTCACGCTGGCTCCTGATCTCGCCGCGCGGAAACGGCGGCACATGGCTTTAACTCAGACATCCGACTTAAAAACAACGGACGGATGACCAGTCCCGTCTGGCCCTGCGGATAACGCCTCATCTCCGGAGCTCCTCCAGCACGGCGGCGAACACGTGCGCAACCGGCTGCTGGACCGTGTAGTACGTGTAACCCCAGCGCTCACGGCGAAGCTCGAGCCGGTCGACGATCTCCTGGATCGAGCCGACCAGCGCGACCGGCGAGTCGAGCGCCGTGTCGCCCGAGACCCCCATCGCCGCGGCCAGCGGAGCGATCGCCGCCTCGGCGTCGTCGGTCACTTCGGCATGTCGCAGCCAGGCGTGGAACTCGATCTCCTCGATCCTCGCGCCCGCCGCCTCCCGCACCCAGCCGAACTTCTCGTCAATCCGCTCCGGGGCCGCGTCGCGCGCCGCCTCCGCGGCGCGGGCACTGGTCGGCAACGAGGGATTGACGCCCACGATGTCCGCCCGTTGAGCTGCGAAGGTGAGCATCCGGCGGCCGCCACCGGCGACGAAGATCGGAGGCCCGCTGGGGCTGTGGGGACGCGGAGTTCCGTCGAGCCCGGTAATCGAATACTGACCGCCGTGGAAGTCGAACACGCCGTCGGCGAACAGGCCGCGGAGCACCTCCACGTACTCGATCAAGCGCGAGACACGGGTCCCGGGGCCGTCCATCGCGATCCCAGAAGCGCGGTAGTCCGCGACCTGATAGCCGGCGCCGAGGCCGACCTCGAGCCTTCCCTCCGACAGCGCGTCGATCGAGGCGAGCTCCCGCGCGAGCACCGCAGGGTGCCGGAAGTCGACCGCGAGCACCGCGCTGGCCACCCGCAGCGTGGTCGTCGCCGCGGCGGCGGTCGCCATCGCCGTGATCGGCCCGTAGCCCTCGTCGAAGTGGTCCGGGACGAACAGCGTCGAGTAGCCCAGATCCTCGAGATCCCGAGCCGACTCGGCCCAGGTTCGACCCTCAAAGGGCGCCATCATCTCCACGCCGAAGCGGATCGGCCGCATCCTCTCTTCCTCTCTCCATCCCCCCGATCGGTCGGCCCGATCGCCGGAATGCGGCGTGTTATCTCAGACGTTTGAATTAAAATCAAGCCCGGCCGGTCCTCCGGGCGAATAGACCGACGTGGGAATCCCGGCGGCACGCGCCTTGAGCTGAAGCGCGAGATACAGCGAGTAGTGGCGCACCAGCGCGAGGTTGCCGGCGTGGATCCATAGCCCGGGCTGGGCGGTCGGCTTCCACAGGTTGCGCAGCTCTCCCTCCCACGGACCGGGATCGCGCTCGGTGCCGGAACCCAGGCCCCAGATCGGGCCGACCCGAGACGCGACCTCCGGCGAGATGAGCTCGGCAACCCACTCGCTCATCGGGCCGTAACCGGTTGCGTAGACCACGAGATCGGCGGGCAACGCGGTCCCGTCCTCCATGACGACCGCCTCCTCCGCCAGCCGCGCCACCCGCCCCTGGACGAGCCGGATGCGACCGTCGATCACCAGCTCGGCCGCGCCGACATCGATGTAGTAGCCGGACGCGCGGCGGAGGAACTTCATCGACATTCCGGTGCCGTCCGGTCCGAAGTCGTGCTTGAAGCCGGCCCCCTCCAGCCGGGCGTAGAACTCGCGGTCGTGCTCCCGCACCTGGTCGTAGATCGCCCGGTGGACGCCTGCGGCGAGCCGGTAGGGCAGCGACGCCGAGATCAGATCGGCTCGATCTGCGTCGATCCCCGCCGCCACCGCCTCCTCGCTGTAGAGGCGTTTGAAGATGATGTCTCGAGCCGTATCGGATCGGACGACGTGGGTCGAGGACCGCTGCACCATCGTCACGTCGGCGCCCCGCTCCCACAGGGCCGCGCAGATGTCGAACGCCGAGTTGTTGGAGCCGATCACCACGGCTCGACGTCCGGCGTACCCGTCGGCGCCCGGGTGCGCCGAGGAGTGATGCTGCTCGCCGGCGAACCGTTCCTGCCCGGGGAGGACCGGCACGTTGGGGCGGCCGGAGACGCCAGTGGCCAGGACCAGCTGGCGCGGTCGCAGCCGGACCACCTCCCCTTCCCGCTCGAGCATCACGTCCCAGCGCTCGGAAGATCGATCGAAGCGGGCCGCGCGAGCGATGGTCGACCCCCAGTAGTCGATGTCCATCACCTGGACGTAGAGCTCGAGCCAGTCCGCGATCCGGTCCTTGGGCGCGAACACGGGCCACGTGTCGGGGAACGGCAGGTACGGCAGGTGGTCCATCCACACCGGATCGTGGAGGCACAGCGATTTGTAACGCCGGCGCCATTGATCGCCGGGGCGCGGATGGCGATCGACGACGACGGTGGCCACGTCCAGCTGCCGCAGGCGGGCCCCGAGCACGATCCCGGCCTGGCCCCCGCCGATCACGAGCACCTCGGGCTGCACGTCGCGCCCGAGCGCGGCCGCCTCCTCGCTGCGTCGCTCCAGCCACGAGCGCCGGTCGCGGATCGCGCCGTGCTCCACACCGAGCGGCCGCCGCGGGCCGCGGTGCTCCTCGTGGCCGTCGAGGGCGCGCAGCGCCGTGAGCACCGTGACCGCCGCTCCGTCGCGCAGCCGCACGTGGCCGAGGCCGCGCCCCGCGCGGGTCCGGAACTGCAGCCACGCCTCGACCGT
Source organism: Solirubrobacteraceae bacterium (assembly GCA_035503035.1). Classification (GTDB taxonomy): domain Bacteria; phylum Actinomycetota; class Thermoleophilia; order Solirubrobacterales; family Solirubrobacteraceae; genus Palsa-465. Next base: position 3,134 of record DATJTS010000057.1, on the reverse strand, counting down.
TCCATCCGGTCCGCGGGCGGCGGGCTCGGCGAGCACGACCTCTCGCAACTGGGCGGAGTCGAGCGTCGCGTCGAGCATTGCGGCCACGGCGTCGCGCCCTTCGACGGTGATGATGTTCCAGGTCAGCGCGATGAGATCGCGCCAGAAACAGGCCGGATCGAGAAGCGAGAGCACCGCCGAGGTGTCTTGGGCGCGGAGCGCGGCGTTGAATCCGTCCAACCACTGCTCGGCCTCGTAGCTCACCTCGGCTGTGCTGGTCGCGGCCATCGGGGCCGGGATTCATACACCACCGCCGAGCGTCCGTCCACATCGTCACTTGCTTCTTTTTCGGACGTCCGATATAGATCTCCGCCGCAGCGGCCGCCAACGATCGAGAGCAGGCGCATGAGCCAGGCCAGCCGTGACACACGCATTGACGATGCGAGCGCCCGAGCGATGCTGGCCGCCACCGGTCGCAGGATGATCGAGAGCGGCCTGGTGACCGGGACCGCGGGCAACCTCAGCCTGCGCACCGGGCCGGACTCGGTCGCCATCACCCCCACCTCGATCGCCTACGACACGATCGAGCCTGGCGACATCTGCCTGATGTCGGTCGCGGATGACAGCCAGCTGGACGGGCCGCATGTGCCCTCCTCGGAGTGGCCGATGCATCGAGCGATCTACCGGTCGAGCGAGGCGGAGGCGATCGTCCACACGCATTCCTTCAATGCGACCGCGGTGTCCGCGATCGTCGAGGAACTGCCAGCGATCCACTACTACATCCTGCGGCTCGGTGGCGACAGCGTGCGCGTCGCCCCGTTCAGGCCGTTCGGGTCTCAGGAGCTCGCCGACACCGTCGCCGAGGCGCTTACGGATCGCAACACCGCGCTGCTGCAGAACCATGGCGCGATCTCCTACGGCCCGACCCTCGAGGAGGCCTACGAGCGCGCAACGCTCCTGGAGTGGCTCTCGACGGTCTACCTCCGCGCCCGCTCGGCGGGTATCGAGCCCAGAGCACTCAGCGCCGAGGAGCTGGATGGGGTCCGCGCCCAGGCGCAGCGTCACCGAGCCCGCATCGCGCAGTCATGACCGCAGGTCGGGGCCGCGCCGCGATCACGCTCGGAGCGCACATCGTCGACGCCCTCGGCCGCCCGGTCACCGACATTCCCGCCGGTCAGGGTCGGCGCATCCTCGAGGAGATCCGGATCACCGCCGCGGGCACCGCAGCCGGCACGAGCGTCGACCTCGCCAAGCTCGGCGTGGCCGTGCGCGCGGTCGGCGCGGTCGGCACGGACACGCTCGGGACCTTCCTGATCGACGAGCTCCGCCGCCATGGCGTCGACACGCAGGGACTCGTCCGGCTCGCCGGTGTCCAGACCGGCGCGAGCATCCTGCCGATCCGGCCGAACGGTGACCGGCCGGCGCTCACCGTGCGCGGCGCCAACGCGCGATTCGGCGTCGACGACATCGACGGCTCCCTGCTCCGGGATGCCGCTGTCGTCCACCTCGGCGCCCCGGACGTCCTGCTCGGGCTCTCCGCCGACGAACTCGCCGATATCGCCTCAGGCGCACGCGCTCGCGGGACGGTGGTCACGATGGACGTCCTGACCTCAGGCGAGGACGGAGCGCTCACCCGCCTCGCCCCCGCCCTCGCCCACGTCAGCTACTTCATGCCCAATGAGGAGCAGCTCTGCAGCTTCACGGGCGTGTCCGACGTGACCGAGGCCGCCCGGCGGATCACCGCCCTTGGGGTGGAGGCGGTGATCGTCAGCCGGGGCGCCGACGGCGCCAGCGTGATCACGGCGGATTCCGTCACCGATCTGCCTGCCTACCCGGCGCAGGTCGTCGACACGACCGGATGCGGCGACGCGCTGAGCGCCGGGGTGATCGCCGGCCTGATGCGTGGCTGGTCTGTGATCGACTCGACCCGTCTCGGCCTGGCCGCCGCGTCGCTGGTCACCGGCGGCCTCGGCTCCGACGCCGGCATCGTCGACCTGCGCGACACCGCACAGGTCATTCTCGACTGCGAACCGGGCGAGACCGCCGACCGGATCGCGACGCTGCTCGCGCAGGCGCACAGCCGGCCTGATCCGGTTCAAGTGCCCCCCTCCTACGAGGAGCTGGTCACCACCCCCGGCGAGTGCCCTTCCGCGTGGTCGCTGTTCGGCGAGCGGGACCGGCTCGGTCTCGTCAACCTCCAGACGCCGGCGAGGATCGCCGCCGCGGCGCGGCTGGTGCGAAGCGGGCAGATGTTCAGCCTCAACGCGCCGATCGACGCGATCGACCCCCCGATGTACGAACGCGGCGCCCCGCGCCTCGAGCTGCTCGTGGAGGACGGCGGGGTGGCGATCGACGACCACCTCGACAACTTCTATCCGCAGGCGTCCTCGCAATGGGACTCGCTCGCCCACTACGCCTATCGCCGCGGGGTCTTCTTCGGCGGTGTCGGAGTCGCCGACGTACGGGCGGGACGGGCGGCGACGATCGAGGGCTGGGCGGAACGCGGGATCGCCGGGCGCGGCGTCCTGATCGACATCGATGAGCTGCTCGGCGGCGCCGGAGCCGGGTTCATGCCGGCGAGCACGCGGCCGATCACCGTGGCCGAGCTCGAGGCGGCCCGCCGACGGGCCGGGGTGCGGTGGGAGCCCGGCGACGTGATGCTGCTGCACACCGGCTACCTGGAGTGGTACCTCCGCCAGGACGACGATGCGCGAGCGGAGATCGCGTCGGCGGAGCCGTGCGCCGTCGGGCTTGAGCACGGTGAGGAGATGGTCCGCTACCTGTGGGACGCGCACGTCTCGGCGATCGCGTCCGACAACCCCGCGCTCGAGGCATGGCCCCCCGGGGACGGGGAGTTCGACTGCCTCCATCGCTGCCTGATCGGGCGCTTCGGCCTTGCCATCGGCGAGTTCCTCGCCCTCGGCGAGCTGGCCCGGGCATGCCGGGCCACCGGGCGCTATGAGGTGTTCTTCACGGCCGCGCCGCTCAACATCCCCGGCGGGGTCGGATCGACCGCGAACGCGCTCGCGTTCCTCTGAGGCTGGCTCAGCCGGGACGGCGCCGGTGCACGACCGCCAGTCCCCCGCGTGCGGGCGCGTTGGCGATGCCCCGGTCGCGCAACCGCTCGCCGCGACGCCGGGTGGGCTCCAGGGTGA
>DATJTS010000056.1:0-69133 GCA_035503035.1 Solirubrobacteraceae bacterium | reverse complement strand
CCGGTGTTCCCTGACATGTAGTGCAGTGAGCGATGAGGCCGATCAACGGTCTCACGTGGGATCGATGCAACCGTCCCCGGCCGAGATCGCGATCCGGGACGAATTGCACTGCGAGTTTGAGATGCATGGCGTGCGGATCGCCGTCGAGTCCTCGGACCGAGGGCGGGACTGCTCGACGAGCTCCTCAGCGAGGGGCTGCTCGATGTCGCCGGCTGACGATCGGTCCCGGCTCGCTTCCTGCCTGCGGCGGAACCTCGGCAGACGCGCGCGCCAGCTGGTCCGGCTGCGAGGGCCAGCAGATGCCGTTCACCTGACGCATGTCTCGCTCGTCGCGGCGGTCGTTCCCGTGGCCAGCTCTCGATAGGACGCGACGGATTGACCGCCGCCGATTGTGAACAGCCGGGTGTCGACGGAAGCGCAGTATTGACAATCCCCGTTGCAATCAAATAACGTCGACGCGCGGTAGGGGGGCAACCGTGGGCAACGAGAGGGGGACCGGCCCGATGGCCGTGAGTCCGTAATCGCCAGAGGGTCCGGGATCCGCCGTCGCCGTACAAGGGCGGACGTCAGCTGACGGCATGCACGAGATGCTGTCCGAAGCGTCAGGGGAACGCGCTCAGCGACATGCGAGGAGCCCGCTCCACATACGCGCGGCACAACGCGCCGCGTCACACCGCACCTACTCAAGGGGGACACGACTGTGCAGTCCAAGTACGCCAAGCATTCGCGAGCGTCCAGACGCGTGTGCGGAGTCGGACGTCGGCTCTCGCTCATCCTGCTGTCCGGCGTCGCCGCGCTGCTTCTGATCTCGGCCGCCGCTCGCGCCGCCGCGGTGACCAACGCCGGCACGGACTTCTGGCTGGCAGCGCCGCTCAACTATGACGGCGGTGCCCAGGACACGTTGTTCATCACGGGCCAGACCGCCACCACCGGGACAGTCTCGGTCCCGGGCGAGTCGTTCAGCAAGAACTACAGCGTCACTCCCGGGAAGGTGACAAGCGTGGACCTTCCGAGCGGCACGGAGCCGGCGGGCAGCGACACCGTGTCGAACCTGGGCATCCACGTCACTGCCGGCGCGTCGGTCTCGGTGTACGGCATCAGCAACGAGGAGTACACGAGCGACGCCTACCTCGGCCTGCCGGACTCCGTGCTCGGAACGAGCTACACCGTTCTGGCCTGGGACTCGGGTGAGGCGACCGAGATGGACGTCGTCGGGACCGAGGACGGCACGACGGTCACGATCGATCCGACCGCGCAAGCGGGAAGCCACCCGGCCGGAACGCCGTACACGGTCACCCTCGATCAGGGCGACGTCTACCAGGTGACCGACGGCAACGACGGAGACGATTACACCGGGACCAAGATCACCTCGGACAAGCCGATAAACGTGTTCGGCGGAAACCAGTGCGGCGACGTGCCCAGCGAGTCCTATGGCGCATGCGACTTCCTCGTGCAGGATCTGCCGCCCGAGAGCGCGTGGGGCACGTCCTTCCTGACCGTCCCGCTGGCCACACGCAGTGGCGGGGACACGATCCACCTCGTCGCCGACACCGACAACACCGTGGTATCGATCAATGGCACGGCGGTCGCGACGCTGAACGCCGGACAGAGCTACACCGACGTCGGGCTGTCCGCGCAATCGGTGATCACCTCGACCAAACCGATCTTGGTCGGCCAGTTCGCCAACGGCGAGGACTACGACAATACGACCGGCGATCCGTTGTTCATGATGATCCCGCCGACCGCCCAGTTCCTCAACCAGTACACGATCAGCACACCGCTGAACGCGGACCCGACTGACCCGACCGTGACCTTCAGCAGCTATGTGAATCTGGTCGTGCCGACGGCCGGCGATGGTGACGTGGTGCTCGACGGCTCTTCGGTCCCTGCGAGCGACTTCTCCGCGATCGGCTCTACCGGGTATTCGGGCGCCCAGGTGCCCGTCTCGGTCGGGACGCACACGCTGAGCGATGGCGGCAACCCGTTCGGGGTCTACACCTACGGGTTCGCCGAGTACAACGGGTACGGATATCCCGGCGGCCTGGCCCTCGGACAGGTGGCGACGGTCTCCTCGATCACGTTGTCTCCGCCGACCCAGACCGACTCGGTCAACACCCAGGCGTGCGTCACGGCGACCGTCAAGAACAGTGATGGGACAGCCGCCGAGGGCGTCAACGTCGGCTTCTCGGTCTCCGGGGCCAACACGGCCGCCGGCGAGGTGGCGACCGACAACAGCGGCCAAGCCCAGTTCTGCTACACGGGCACCAACTCGGGCAACGACACGGTGACCGGTTCGGTCGGCCTGTCGCTCACCGCGACCGCCAAGGTCACCTACACAGGTGGTGGAGGGGACACCACTCCTCCCTCCTGCACGATCACAGGCCATGGTGCCGGCCCGCCTCAGACCGAGAGCGTGACCGTTCAGGACACCGGCTCCGGCCTGGCGAAGATCTACAAGGTCAAGGTCCGCAACGGATCGGTCTCGGTGCCGTCATTCACTCCCGGCACAACTAACCCCGTCGTGGTGACCGCCACGAAGAAGAACCAGCACAAGAAGACCGTCTGGTCCTTCTACGCCCGGGACGAAGCCGGGAACGTCCGCTACTGCCACTGAGGCATTGAAGGTCTGATCAGAGGGTCCGCCGGCACCGTTGCCGGTGGACCCTCTCGTTCATCCGCGCTGAAGGAGTCGGCGAGAGTCTCGACTGCCATGCGTGGTCTCCCGGTGCCCGATGGACGGCCGCTGTGGACCGACGGGGTGACGCTTGATGGGATCACGCCCGTCGCATGCACGACGGCGCCCATCAGGGCCACCTGCGGACCTATAGCCTCCTGATAGCGACGGGCGCGCGGTCAGGCGGTCGCGCGCCCGGCCTCGGCGAGCGTGAGCTCGGCGGGCTCCGCGCCCGCGCGCCGCGCCATAGCGCAGTCGAGATCGGCGCATTGGGGGGCTTCGCCGGACAGCGGGACGAACTCACCGCCGGGAGTCAACCCGGCCTTGACGAGCTCGAGCTGACGGCGGCCGATGTCCCGCGGCAGGCCGGGGAACAGGCGCTGCACCTCGCAGACGCCCTTGATCGCGAGCATCACGTCGACGGCGCTCACATCTGCGCGGATCGAGCCGGCCGCCTGGGCGCGGTCGAGGATCTGCTCGAGCACGGCGAGCATGTCATCGTGCGCGGCGCGGATCTCCGGGTGCGCGATCCAGTCGCCGGCGAGCGCCTCGAACAGCGCGCGGTCCTCGGCCTGGCGTTCGATCGCCTCGTCGATCAGCGCGAACACCGCCGATGACGGGTCCTCCTCGCTCAACAGGGCGCGACCGCGCTCGATCGACTCCCGGATCCGCTCGACGACGACGGCGATGACCAGCGCGTCCTTGGAGGGGAAGTTGCGGAACAGGGTGCCGCGTCCGACGCCGGCGCGCTCGGCGATCTCGCCCACCCCGACCTCCAGCCCGCGCTCGCGGAACAGTTCGGTGGCGGCGTCGACGAGGCGCTGCCGATTGCGTTCGGCATCGGCTCGGAGGCGCTTGGGCTGAGTTTCCATTTCGTGACGATTGTGGCACGCCGGCCGCGCGGTGTCGCGCGGCCGGCGCACGATTGTCCTCTCGCCTAGGCAGCGACCGTGACGGCGTTGCCCGACCGGATCTCGGCCTCGACCTCGGCGACGTGGGAGCGGCGCAGGGTGAAGGCGAGCAGTCCGGCGCCGATGAACAGCATGATCGCGGCCGCCAGGAAGGCGACGTGATAGCCATCCACGCGGGCGGTCAGCGGCGCCGTCACGCCACCGTGCAGCAGGTGGCTGGTGCGGCTGGCGGCCAGCGTGGAGAGGATCGCCAGGCCGAGTGAGCCGCCGACCTGCTGGGCGACGTTGAACAGACCCGAGGAGAGACCCGAGTCCTCGGGCGGGATCCCGCTGGTGCCCAGCAGGGTGACAGGCACGAACGCCACGCCGAGCCCGAACGCGAGCGGCAGCAGTCCGGTGAGCAGATCGGAGGCGTAGTGGCCGTGGACCGGCAGGCCGGTGAGCACGAGCAGGCCGAGGCCCGCGATCGTGATCCCGACCGTGGCGACCGCGCGCACCCCGACCCGTCCGATCAGTGCCTGGGCAAGGCCCGAACCGATCATGATCCCGCCGGTCACCGGCAGGAAGGCGAGGCCCGCCTTCAGCGGGCTGTAGCCGAGGATCTCCTGCACGTAGAGGGACGCGAAGAAGAACATCCCGAACATGCCCGAGGCGACGAACAGCAGCGCCCCGTCGCCGACGGCGAGCGCCCGGATCTTGAAGATCCCGAGGCGCATCAGCGGCGTCTCGGTGCGCTGCTCGATCGCGATGAACGCCGCCAGCAGGGCGACGCCGATCGCGAAGGTGATGATGGAGTGGGCCGAGCCCCAGCCGTAGCTCTGGGCCTTGACGATCCCGTAGACGATCGCGATCAGGCCACCGGTGACGGTCACCGCTCCGGCGAGGTCGTAGGCGCGACGCGCCTGATCCAGCCGCGACTCGGGCACGAACCGCGCCGCGAGCGCGACCGCGGCGATGCCAACCGGCACGTTGACGAAGAACACCCAGCGCCACGAGGCGACGTCGGTGAGCACGCCGCCGAGCAGCAGGCCGACGGCCGAGCCGCCGGCGGCGATCGCCGACCAGATGGCGAGCGCGCGGGTGCGGTCCCGGCCCTCGGGGAACGTCGAGGTGACGATCGACAGCGCGGCGGGTGAGACGAGCGCGCCGCCCAGGCCCTGCAGCGCCCGCCCGGCAATCAGCATGCCGGAGGTCTGGGCAAAGCCGTTGAGCAGCGAGGCCGCTGAGAAGAGGATCACCCCGGCGACGAACAGCCGCCGGCGACCGAGCAGGTCAGCGGCGCGGCCGCCGAGCAGCAGGAATCCGCCGAACACGAGCGTGTAGCCGTTGACGATCCATTGCAGGTTGGAGGCGGAGAAGTGCAGGCCGCGCTGCACCGAGGGCAGCGCGATGTTCACGATCGTGATGTCGAGCACGACCATGAACTGGGCAAGGCAGGCGATGACCAGGACCAGCCACGGGTTGGCAGCTCGGCCTGAGGACGGTGGCGAGGTGGCTGTGGCGCTCACGAGACGGTCTCCTTCGGACGGTGGTCAGCTATAAATGGACTCACGAGTCCGCTTAACGTAGCACCAAGCGGACCGAAGGGTCCGTTTAATTTTCGTGAACCGGGACAGTCCTTCGGACGGACGAGTCCAGATTTGCCCATGCTCGCCTCCCCGCCGGCGGGTGGGGGACCGCTACCATCTCGCGGGTTCGGAACGAAACGAAGAGAAACGATGCACTCCGCCGACCGAAGGGCGGAGCAGAAGGGACAAGTGAATATGTCCGACGCCGCTGTTACGCGCGTCTCCGTCGAGGTCGAGGGAAAGCAGATCTCCTTCGAGACCGGCAAGCTGGCCAAGCAGGCCTCCGGCGCCGTCGTCGTCCAGGCGGGCGAAACGATGGTCCTCTGTACCGCCACCGCGGGCAACCTCCGCGATGTGGATTTCCTGCCGCTCACCGTCGATGTCGAGGAGCGGATGTACGCCGCAGGGAAGATCCCCGGCTCATTCTTCAAGCGTGAGGGTCGCGCCGGGGAGAAGGCGACGCTCACCGCGCGCCTGATCGACCGTCCGATCCGGCCGCTGTTCCCCAAGGGCTGGCGTCGCGAGACCCAGCTGGTCGCGCTGCCGATGTCGGTTGACCACGTCAACCCGTACGACATCCTCGCGATGAACGGCGCCTCCGCGGCGCTGATGATCTCCAACGTGCCGTTCCCCGGTCCGGTGGGCGCTGTCCGCGTCGGCAAGATCGACGGCAACTTCGTCGTCAACCCCGACGAGGAGGACCTGCTGGAGAACACCGACCTGGATCTGATCGTCGCCGGTACCGAAGAGGCGATCCTCATGGTCGAGGCCGGCGCCAACGAGATCCCCGAGGCCGAGATCCTCGACGCGCTCGACATTGCGCACGAGGCGATCAAGCAGCTGTGCGCCGCGCAGTGGGAGCTTCAGGAGAAGGCCGGCAAGGACAAGGACGAGGTCGACCTCCCGACCGTCCACGCCGACCTCTACGAGCAGATCAAGGGCTCGCACGGCGCGGCCCTGGACGCCGCCACCCAGGTGGTCGACAAGCTCGAGCGCCAGGATGCGACCAAGGCCGTCGAGGAGGCTGTGCTCGAGCAGTACTCAGGCGACCCGAGCGCGGACACCTTCGCCGAGTATCGCTCCAACGCGCTGCGCGCGTTCGAGAAGCTCGAGTCGACCTACGTCCGTGAGCGGATCGCGGTGCAGAAGAAGCGCCCGGACGGCCGCGGCACCGAGGAGATCCGCCCGATCTCGATCGAGGTCGACGTCGCTCCCCGCACGCACGGCTCGGCGTTCTTCACCCGCGGCCAGACGCAGGCGTTCTCGGTGGCCACGCTCGGGACCACGCGCGAGGAGATGCGCCTGGACACGCTCGGGCTCGAGACGAGCAAGTACTACTTCCACCACTACAACTTCCCGCCCTTCTCGGTCGGGGAGGCCGGCTTCATGCGCGGTCCCAAGCGCCGCGACATCGGCCATGGCGCGCTCGCCGAGCGGGCGCTCGTGCCGATGATCCCGCCGCTGGAGGAGTTCCCCTACACGATCCGCGTCGTGTCGGACATCTTCGAGTCCAACGGCTCCTCGTCGATGGCCTCGGTGTGCGGCTCGACGCTGTCGCTGATGGACGCCGGCGTGCCGATCAAGGCCCCGGTGGCCGGCATCGCGATGGGTCTGATCAAGGAGGGCGACGACTACGTCATCCTCACCGACATCGCCGGCGTCGAGGATCACCTCGGCGACATGGACTTCAAGGTCGCCGGCACCCGGGACGGGATCACCGCCCTGCAGATGGACATCAAGATCACGGGCGTCACGTTCGAGATCATGCGCGACGCGCTCTCGCAGGCGAAGGTGGCCCGCGAGTTCATCCTCGGCGAGATGGCCAAGGTCATCGACGCGCCTCGCTCCGAGCTGTCGCGGTACGCACCCGGTATCGCGTCGGTCAAGATCGACCCGGAGAAGATCGGGTTGCTCATCGGCAAGGGCGGCGAGACGATTCGCTCGCTGCAGGAGGAGTTCGAGTCCCAGATCGACGTCAACGACGAGGGCCAGGTACTCGTCTACGCGTCCAACCGGGAGCTGGGCGATGCGCTCGTGGAGCGGATCCGCTCGATGACCAAGGAGGTCGAGGTCGGCGACCAGTTCACCGGCAAGGTCGTCAAGACGACGACCTTCGGCGCGTTCGTCGAGCTCAACAAGGGCACCGACGGCCTGCTGCACATCTCCAACGTCGCCCCCGGCAAGCGGATCGCGACGGTCGAGGAGGTCCTGAACAAGGGCGATGAGCTCGCCGTGACCGTGGTCGAGGTCGACCGGGAGCGCGGTCGGATCGGGCTGCGGCTCTCCGAGGATCCCGAGATCCAGGGCAAGAACCCCGACGAGCTGCGTGAGATCGCGGCCGCCGAGGCCAGCCGCCCGCGCGGTGGTGGCGGCGGCGACCGTGGCGGCCGTGGCGATCGCGGAGGCCGTGGTGGCCGGGATCGCGACCGTGGTGGCCGGGGTGACCGCGGCGAGCGCAACGGCGGTGGCAACGGCGACGGCGAGCGCGGCCGGGTCCGCGACCGCGACCCCGAGCGCGCCTGACGGTCGCCTGGTCGAAGCGACGGATCGACGGATCGACCCGGACGTGGACGACAGTCACCGCCTGACGACCCTCGAGTCGGGCGTGCGGATCGTGACGGAGGCGATGCCCTCCGTCCGATCCGTGTCGCTCGGCCTGTGGATCGGGACCGGATCCCGTTATGAGTCCGCCGCGCAGGCGGGACTCTCACACCTGCTCGAGCATCTGCTGTTCAAGGGGACAGCGCGTTACGCCTCGCTCCAGATCGACCAGATCTTCGACGCGATGGGCGCGGAGCTGAACGCCGGCACCGGTAAGGAGACCACCTCGGTCTATGCCCGCGTGATCGACGAGCACCTCGCCGACGCGTTCGACGTGATGACCGACATGGTGTTCCGCCCGACGTTGTCGGAGATCGACTCCGAGAGGGAGGTGATCCTGGAGGAGATCGCGATGTACGAGGACGACCCCCAGGAGAAGGTGTTCGACATCCTCGGCGAGGCGATGTTCGGATCCGACCCGCTGGGGCGCGCGATCATCGGCAGGGCCGAGGTCATCTCCGGCACCCCTGCCAGCGAGATCGCCGCCTTCCACGCCGAGCGGTACCAGCCGCGCAACGTGGTCATCGCGGCCGCGGGAGCGGTCGAGCACGACGCGTTCGTCGCGCTCGCCTCCGAGCGGCTGTCGGACATCACCGGAGCACGCCCGCAAGCCGAGCTGCAGCCCGCCAGCCTGAGCCGGCCCGCGGCTCATTTTGAGCGCAAGGACACCGAGCAGTACCACGTCTGCCTGGGAGCGGTCGGCCTCTCGCGTCACGACGATCGCCGTTTCGCGCTGCGAGTGCTTGACACGATCTTCGGGGGCACCTCATCGAGCCGCCTGTTCCAGGAGGTGCGCGAGGAGCGCGGCCTGGCCTACGCGGTCTACTCCTTCACCAGCGGCTACCGCGACACCGGCCAGGTCGGGCTGTACCTGGGCACGCGCGCGGACAACCTTGCGCCGGCGATGGCGGTCGTGGGCACCGAGCTGGCTCGCCTGCGCGAGTCACCGGCGACCTCGGACGAGCTGAGGCGCGCCAAGGAGAACCTCAAGGGTCGCGTGGTTCTCGCACTCGAATCGACCGGGGCGCGCATGAACCGGCTTGGCTCCGAGATCCTCGCCGGCGAGACGCTGCTCACGCTCGACGAGGTCACCGAGCGCATCGACGCGGTCACGCTCGAGGATCTCGCCGAGCTGACCGCAGAGCTGTGGGCCCCGGAGCGGATCTGCGCCGCCGGGATCGGTCCTGACCGCGCGCGGTTCGACGCGGCGCTGACCGAGGCCGTGCCCGAGCTCGTGGGCGCCGGCGTTCAGGGGAGCTGAGCGCGTGGCCGGGGCGCGGCTGCGGGTCGCCGTCGCCGGGGCTGCGGGGCGGATGGGAACGGCCGCCTGCGCAGCGGTCCGGTCGGCCGATGATATGGAGCTGGTCGCCCAGGCCGACCCGGCGCTCGGCGTATCGGTGGCCGCGGCGCTCGCCGAACGGCCTGACGTGATGATCGACTTCACGGTCCCGGACGCCGTGGTGAGCAACGCCCACGATGCGGTCGCCGCCGGCGTCCACGTCGTCATCGGGGCCACGGGCTTTCCGATCGACGCGCTCGACGACCTGCGCGGCGCCGGCGCCAACGTGTTCATCGCACCGAACTTCGCCATCGGGGCGGTGCTCATGATGCGGTTCGCCACCGAGGCCGCACGCCACCTCGCCAAGGCGGAGATCATCGAACTGCACCACGATCGAAAGCTCGATGCGCCCAGCGGGACGGCGGCGCGCACCGCGGCACTCATGCAGCAGGCCTCAGGTCGCGAGGTGCCGGTGCACTCCGTGCGGCTGCCGGGGCTCGTCGCCCATCAGGAGGTCATCCTCGGCGATGTCGGTCAGACGCTGACGATCCGCCACGACTCGATCGACCGGGAGTCGTTCATGCCCGGCGTGCTGCTGGCGGTGCGGCGGGTGGGTTCGCTCGAGCAGTCGCCAACCGTCGGTCTCGAGCGGCTGCTGTTCGATGAGTGACGGGCCGGTGCAGCTCGCGCTGGAGGAGCCGGTCCGGACAGAGCGTCTGCTGCTGCGGACGCTGCAGCCCGGTGACGCGGATGCGATCCACGCCTACCGCTCCCTGCCCGAAATCGCTCGTTACGTGCCGTTCGAGCCGATGAGCCCTGAGCTGATCGCCGAGCGTCTGCAGGGCTTCTGGGCCCGCAATCGGGCCGGCGGCGAGGGCGAGGGGATCGTGGTCGGGTTCGAGCGCCTTGACACTGGAGAGCTCGTCGGGGACCTCGCGCTGATGCTGGTCAGCGACGAGCACCGGGGTGGGGAGATCGGCTGGGTGCTGAACCCTGAGCACGGCGGCCGGGGCTACGCGACGGAGGCCGCCCGGGCCGGGCTCGGGCTCATGTTCGCGGCGGGCCTGCACCGGGTGGTCGCCCGCGTCGATGCGCGCAACGAACCGTCGCTTCGACTGTGTCATCGGCTCGGCATGCGCCGCGAGGCGACGCTGGTCGCCAACGAGTGGTTCAAGGGGGAGTGGACCGACGAGGTCGACTACGCACTGCTCGAGGGTGAGTGGGCCGGCCGCTGAGCCGGTCGCGGTCGTCCCCGGCCCGTCTCGCCGGTCACGCGCTCTGCTCCACGGCCGTCAGCTCGGGGATGAGATCGGCGACCGAATCGAGCACCCGGCTGGCCCGGTAGGGGTGGCGGTCGGCCTCTGCGCGGGTCGTCGAGCCGGTGAGCACGAGCACGGTGTGCATGCCGGCCTCCATGCCGCTGATCACGTCGGTGTCCATCCGGTCGCCGATCATCGCCGCCGACTCGGAGTGCGCGTCGATCGCGTTGAGCGCCGAGCGCATCATCAGCGGGTTGGGCTTGCCGACGTAGTAGGGCTCGATCCCGGTCGCGCGGGTGATGAGCGCCGCCACCGACCCGGTCGCCGGCAGCGGGCCATCGATCGAGGGCCCGGTCGGATCCGGGTTGGTCGCGATGAACCGCGCGCCGGAGTCGACGAGCCGGATCGCGGCGGTGATCCTCTCGAAGCTGTAGGTGCGGGTCTCGCCGAGGACGACGTAGTCGGGCTCGCGCTCGGTGAGCGTGTATCCGGCGTTGTGCAACGCGGTGGTGAGCCCCGCCTCGCCGATCACGAACGCCGAGCCGCCCGGCCGCTGGTCGTCGAGGAAGCGAGCGGTGGCGAGCGCCGAGGTCCAGATCCGGCTCTCAGGGACCTCGATCCCGCTTGTGCGCAGCCGCGCCGAGAGGTCGCGCGGTGTGTAGATCGAGTTGTTGGTGAGCACGAGGAACGGCAGGTCGCACTCACGCAGGCGATTGATGAACTCCGCTGCGCCGGGAATCGCACGGTCCTCGTGCACGAGCACGCCGTCCATGTCGGTCAGCCAGGCGCGGATCTCGCGGTGGGCCATCGGCGGACATGGTGACGGATCGCCGGCCACGGCACACTGCACGGTCATGGCGCAGACCCTGCTTCAGACGCTCGCCGGGATCGTCGGCGCCGCACATCTGCTGAGCGACCCGTCGCTGCGTGCGGGCTACGAACGCGACTGGACGGGCCGTTGGCGAGGCGAGGCGCTGGCGGTCGTCCGGCCGGCCGACACCGAGCAGGTCGCGGCTGTCGTGCGAGCGTGCGCGGGTCAGGGGGCGGCAATCGTTCCCCAGGGCGGGAACACCGGCCTGGTCGGCGGCGGCGTGCCGCGACCGGCGCGCGACGGCGGGGACGCCGAGCAGGTGGTGCTCTCAACTGCCCGCCTGAACGCGATCGGCGGGGTCGACACCGGAACCGCGCAGCTCGAGGCGGGGGCCGGGGTAACCCTCGCCGACGCTCGGCGGGCGGCCCGCAGCGCCGGGCTCGACCTCGCGCTCGACCTCGCGGCTCGAGACTCCGCCACCCTCGGCGGCCTACTCGCCTGCGACGCCGGGGGGCTCCGCGCGCTGCGCCACGGCACCGCCCGTCGCCAGCTCTCGGGCCTGGAGGCGGTGCTGGCGGACGGCACGATCGTCGAGAGCCGGATGGCGGGCCTGGTGAAGGACACGGCCGGCTACGACCTCGGCGCGCTACTCGTCGGCTCGGAGGGGACCCTCGGGGTGATCACCGCGGTCCGCTGGTCGCTCGCCCCCCGGCGAGACGCGCGCGCGGTCGCGCTCGCCGGCCTGCAGGACGCCGAGCAGGCGGTCGCGCTGGTGCGCGCGCTGCGCCCGGCGCTGCCCGAACTGGAGGTGTGTGAGGTGATGGAGCGCGCCGGGATCGAGCTCAGCTGTGCGCACCTGGGCATCACGGCTCCCGGCGCCGCGCTCAGCCCGGTGAGTGTGCTGCTGGAGTGCGCCGCGCCGTCCGGGGATCCGATCGACGCTCTCGCCGACGCGCTGCAGGCTGCCGGCGCCGCGGACCGCACCGTGATTGCAGCGGACGCGGCCGCGCGCGAGCGGCTGATCGCGATCCGCGAGTCCCACGCGGAGGCGATCAACGCGCAGGGCGTTCCCCTCAAGTTCGACGTGGGTGTGCCGCTGAGCGGACTGGGCGGGTTCTGGGCGCGGGTGGGCGAGGTGGTGCGGACGCGTTCGCCGCGGGCCCAGACGATCATCTTCGGCCATCTGGGCGACGGCAACCTCCATGTCAACGTGATCGGAGCCCCCGAGTCGGAGGTCGAGACGCTCGAGGACGCGGTGCTCGAGCTCGCCGCCGAGTGCGGCGGCACGGTGAGCGCCGAGCACGGGATCGGCGTGCACAAGGTCCGTCATCTGGCGCTCACCCGCTCCCCGGGCGAGCTCGAGGCGATGCGAGCGATCAAACGGGCGCTCGATCCGATGGGGATCCTCAACCCGGGGGTCGCGCTGTCCGCGGCCTGACGCGGCCCTCAGCAGAGCAACTCGAGCCGGTTGCCCCACGGGTCGTCGGTGAAGAACCGCGCCGCCACACCGGGCAGCGGCTCGTCCCAGCGGACCGGCGCACCGGCACGCTCGAGTCGTGCGGCGAGAGCCTTCAGCGCCGCCTGGTCCGCCACTCGGAGCGCGGGGTGGGCCTTCGTCGCCGGTGTGAACTGGGACGAGGAGTCCACCCCGACATGGAGCGCCGCCCCGCCGGCGAGCGCGAACCACACCCCACCGCGATCGGCGAGCGCCGCCGGCTTCTTCAGCTCATCGAGCCCGAGCAACTCCCCGTAGAACGCCCGGGCGTCCGGCTCACAGGGCGGGCCGATAGCGGGGGCGGCGACCTGCACATGATCGAGCGACGGTGAACCCGACGGTCGGGGGGCCTTCGATCGCGGTGCCCATCCTCTCCGATAGCGTTCCGCGGCCATGTCGCTCGAGGTTAAGCCGGTTCGTGGATTGCGTGAACTGAAGGCGTTCGTCGACCTTCCCTACCGCCTGCACAAGCACACCCAGTGGATCCCGCCGCTGAAGGAGGAGCGCTACCTGTTCATGATCCGGCGCTTCAACGCGTTCTTCAGCCACGGCGACGCGGAGTACTTCCTGGCGCGCCGGGACGGACGGGTGGTCGGCCGGATCACCGCCCACGTCGACTACGCCTACAACGACTTCCACGCCAGCCGGACCGGGATGTTCGGCTTCATCGAGTTCGAGGACGACCAGGAGATCGTCGACGCGCTGCTGGCCGCGGCGGAGGGTTGGCTGCGCGGACGGGCGGTCGAGCAGATGCTCGGCCCAATGGATTTCACGATCAACGACGAGGGCGGCATCCTGATCGAGGGCTACGAGCTCGAGCCGCAGGTCCGCCACCCGTGGCACCCGCCGTACTACCGCGAGCGCATCGAGCAGGCGGGGTTGGTCAAGGCGATGGACAACTACAGCTGGAGCCTCGACGTCTCGAACCGCGAGCGGCTCGACCCGCGCCTGCCGCGCATCGCCGAGCGGGCCCACACCAAGTACGGCGTGACGATCCGCAAGATGAGCCGCCGGGGCCTGCGGCGCGACCTCGACGAGTTCGCTCGGGTCTACAACGCCGCGTGGTCGCAGAACTGGGGGTTCGTGCCCTACTCCAAGGCCGATCTGGACATGTACTGGTTCGACCAGCAGCTGATCTACTCGCGTGAGTGGTACATGGTCGCCGAGATCGACGGCGAGACCGTGGGAATCGCGATCACGATCCCCGACGTCGCCCAGATCTACAAGCTGATGCGGGGGCACTTCCTGCCGATCGGCTGGATCTTCTACGCGCTGCGCGGCCGGATCATCGATCGCCTTCGCGTCGGATTCCTCGGCGTGATGCCCGAATACGAGCACACCGGAGTCGCAGCGGCGCTCTACATGGAGCACTTCGACGTCGCGGAGCGCTCGCGTGAGAAGCAAGGCGAGGCCGGCTTCATCCTCGAGACGAATCACTCGATGAACCGCGCACTGGAGGCGATGGGCGGGCGGATCGTCAAGCGCTGGCGTATCTACGAGCGCACCCTCGGCTGAGCCGGGCCCGCCACCGCGGTAGCGGCGACGAGCCTGCGGGTGTCAGCTCTCTCCGGGCGCCGGGTAGGCGGCCGACGTCGCCGACGTCGCCTGCCCCTCGGCGTCGGTCGCGGTGACGGTCACCTCGACGCTGCCGTTGGCCACTTCGGCCTTGGTGAGCGTGAGCGTCGGGTGCGTCGCGCCCGAGATCGTGGCGCAGTTCTGCCCGTTCGCGTCACAGGTCTCCCATAGGCGGCCATAGGTGAGCGCGTCCGGACTACTCCACTTGCCGTTGGTCGCGGTGAGAGTCTTGCCCGCGGCGAAGCTGCCCTTGATCCTCGGTAGCGACGTCTCTGCGGGGGCATCCGGCGCGGCGACCTCGCCCGCCGGTACCGAGGACGCGTTCGCCGTCTGACCCAGCTTCCCATCGGTCGCGGTGACCACGATCGTCAGGTAGCGCCCGACGTCGGCGGCGGTCGCCTTGTAGCTCAGGCCGACGGCGCCCTTGATGGCGGCGCATCCGGTCCCGGCACTGCTCGTGCAGCGCTCCCACCGATGGGTGAAGCTCAGCTTGCTCGAGGGCACCGACCAGGTGCCGTTCGTCGCCGTCAGCCGCGCCCCGTCCTGGGCGGCGCCCGTGACGGTCGGCGGCGAGGTGCTGCCGAGCTTCTGCACCGTGATCGACTGCTGGGCCTGTGCAGCCGGCGCGGTGCTGATCCCGCCGCTCTGGTTGGCGTCCACGACGCACGTCCCGGCGCCGGTGAACGTCACCGTCGTCCCTGACAGCGTGCAGGCGCCGATGGTAGAGGATGAGTCGATCGTCAACGTGACCGGCAGCCCCGAGGTAGAGGATGCCGACACGTCGTAGGTGGTACCGATCACCCCCGGAGAGGGCGTCGCCGACTGAAAGCTCACCGTCTGCGATGGCAGCGAGATCGTGAACGTCCGCCCGAGATCCTTCTGCAGGCCTGTGGGCAGGCCGCTCTTCGATGTGCTCGTGTCCCCGTACCAGGCCGTATCGCCGTTGTCCTCGACGAGCTCGGTCGTCGAGCCGTCGACTAGCGGATCGGGGACCGAGACGATGCCCTCCCAGGCGCCATCCTCGATCTGGGGCAGCGACGTGTTCGTGAGCGTCGGGGCATCGCCCGGCTCGCCATCCCAGGTGTAGAGCTCGAACTGCGAGTTGCTCCCATCCGGGGTCCCGGCAATGATCAGATACTGATCGTTCCCGTTCTTGCGGATCTCGCGGATCCCGAGTCCGCCGAGGTTCATCTCGATCGGCGAGCCGAACGTCGCCGCGCCCGGTGAGGCGCCGATCAGCGAGGGCAGGTCGGTGACCGGGACGAGCAGCGCGTCATTGCCCGAGCCGTAGGGCTCGAGCGGCGCGCGGAACGCAAGGTAGGCGGTCGTCGTCGACCCAGGCGCGAACTCGACGCCCTCGATGTTCAGGCCCGTCGCCTGCTTGCTCGGGTTCGCGGCCGCGCTCTGCAGACCCAGCGGGTTGCCGTTGGACTCGTCCCAGTCGATCAGGTCGTCGCGAAGCCCGGTGTAGCTGCCGAGGTAGGTCAGTGTGGTGTCGGCGCCCGAGCCGCTCACCTGCGTGGCGAACAGCGTGTCGGTCGCCGGCCGCGGGTTGCCGCTGTCGCTGTTGGACTCCGACCCGAACCAGTAGATGACGTCGCCGACGCGCGCGGCCGCCTCGATGTCGATGGAGGTCGTGCCGTCCGGCAGGTCGCTCGTGAAGTCGAAGCTGTTGACCGGCGCTCCGGACGTGCTCGCGTCATAGAGCCGGAGCACGTTGGACAGATCGTCGCCGGCGATGAAATAGCCGTCGCCCACCGAGATCTCGGTCGAGGCGTTGCCCGCCGCCGTGTAGTAGCGGTCGCTCGAGTCGCCGTCGTCGGCCGACAGGCCGTAGGTGATGTCGGTCGAAGTCGTCGTGCCATCCGGTGCGGTAGCCGTCAGCGTGATCGTCGAGTAGCCAACCGTGTCCCCAGGCGTGATGGTGAGGGTCTGGTCGGCGCCCGACCCCGAGACCGAGACATCGGCGGCCACGGCGGTATTCGACGAGGAGGCGGTGACCTGCAGCTGGTCGGCGGAATAGTCGGGGTCGGACACCGTGAAGCCCAGCGTCGGGTTCGTCGGGTCCCCGATCGAGCCCTCGAGGCTCGTGTCGGCGGGGGTGATCGACGGCGTGACTGGCGGCGTCCCAGGCCCCGAGCCGATCGTCGTCCCGGGGGCGAAGGCCACCCCGCGGAATGCCTCGTTGGCCGGGGCAGTGGCGATCAGCTGGGCTGTGCCGCTCAGCGTCCCGCCGGCGCCGCTCGTATCGGACAGCTCGTAGAGGCTCCCGGAGGTGCCCGAGGAGCCGTTGGCGGTCACGTAGATCGTCACCGTCCCGTTGACGTCGTTGGCCGCCAGGCCCTCGAGGCCCGAGGCGACCGCGACGCTTCCCTCCGGAACCCAGCTGCCGTCCTGGAGGCCGTATTTGTCGACGTTGCCGCTGTCGGCTGTGTAAAGGGTGTCAGGGCTGGCGCCCGTGCCGAGGGTGAGCAGGGCGTAGCCGTAGGGCTCGGTCGGTGCGGTCGAGAACGGGAGGTTGGAGATCGTCTGCCCGTCGGTCGTCGGCGTGCCCGAGCCGACCGTGGCGATATCGAGCGCGCCGGATTTCGTTGGATCGGCCGAGGTGTAGAGCTGTCCGTCGACGATCTGGACCTGGCGGACGTTCGTGTCGCCGTCGTTCAGAGTCGTCGAGGTGCTCGCGCCGTCGGTCGCGTAACGGATGCCTCCGGCGGCTCCGCCCACCCACACCTCCTGGCCATCCTCGGTCACCGCGCTGCGCGGGTTGTTGCCGTTGGCGAAGTCGGTGAGCGCGGTGCTCGTGTCGACATCGCCCGCCTCGTTGACGATCCCGACCGTGCGCGGGGTGGTCGTCGAGCTGGTGCTCGAGACGCTCTTGGCGACGCTCCCGGCGGCCGCGTCGTAGCCGGTGAGCGCGAGGTACTGGCTGTTGGGGGAGAGCGTGACCAGGCCCTCAGAGGACGCCGAGCCGCTGGCGGTGAGCGCGTTGCTCGTGGCCGAGGTGGTCGAGGCCGGCATCGCCAGCGTGTAGGCAGGACTCGAGCCGCCCGAAGGCCCGTACTCGTCGAGGAACACGGCCGTGGATCCGCTGCCGAGCGCAGCCGATCCGGTGCCGACCCTGTACACGACGACGTCACCCGGGGAGAACACGTCGCCACTCGCCGCAGGGACGATGCGCGTGGCCGCAATCGATGGCGCGGCCGGCACGAGCACGGCGGCGCCCGCCACCAGCATGAGCAGCGCGCCGTGCAGGCGCGCTCGTGGCCGTCGGGCGGGCCGCCGGGACAGATCGGTGTGCGGCGTTGTCCCCATCAGGTCTCCTGTTCGTCGGTGCCGGGCGTCGGTGCCCGGGCGGCCGGGGATGGTTTCAATTCACCGGCGTTCAGTTGTGACGATCTCGTGGTCGGGCGGTTGCGTCGGCGCCGCTGCGATAATGGGGGCCGTGCCCCTGGATCTCGGCAAGATCATCACCGCCATGGTGACCCCGTTCGACGCGCGCGGCCGCGTCGACGAGGACGCGACCGTGCAGCTCATGCATCACCTTGTCGACCACGGCACCGAGGCGCTGGTCGTGTGCGGCACCACCGGTGAAGCGGCGACGATGGACGACGAGGAGCACCTGCGGGTCATCGAGATCGCCGTCGGCGAGATGAGGGACATCTGCCCGGTGATCGCCGGGGTCGGCTCCAACGACACGCGCCACGCAATCAAGCTCACCGAGCGCGCCACCGCGATCGGCCCGGACGCGCTGCTGTCGGTCAACCCGTACTACAACCGGCCGAGCCCGCGCGGGATCGTTGCCCACTATCGCGAGGTCGTGCGCGCGACGGACCTTCCGATCGTGCTCTACAACATCCCGCAGCGGACGGGCTCAGACATGCCCAACCAGTTGCTCGCCGAGCTCGCCCAGCTGGACGGCATCGAGGCGGTCAAGCAGGCCAACCACGCGAACCTCGCGCCGATCGACGGGCTGTCCATCTACGCGGGCAACGACGACATGCTCGCCGACGTGCTCGACCTCGGGGAGCCCGGCGGGATCCTCACCGGCAGCCACCTGTTCGCCGAGGAGATGCGGCGCATGGTCGACGAGCCTGAGCACCGTCGTGAGATCCACGAGTCGCTGGCCGACGTCTACCGCTGTCTCGCTGTCGCGCCCGCCGCCTGCTCGATCAAGGCTGCGCTCAACATGATCGGTGTACCGGTCGGCGCGCCCCGGCTTCCCTATGTCGAGCTCGACGAGTCCGAGCTCTCGGTCGTCCGCGGTCTGCTGGAGCGCCGCGGTCTCCTGGCGCACGCGGCGTGAGCGGCACTCTGCGCGTCCTGCCGCTCGGCGGCCTGGGCGAGATCGGCAAGAACATGACGGTGCTCGAGTACGAGGAGCGGATCGTGGTGGTCGACACCGGGCTGCGCTTCCCGACCGCCGACATGCTCGGGATCGACCTGGTGCTGCCGGACTTCGCCTACCTGCGCGAGCGAGCCGATCAGATCGAGGCGATCGTGATCACGCACGGCCACGAGGACCATCTGGGCGCGCTTCCCTGGGTGATCCGCGAGTTGCGCCGCGAGCTGGGGGGTGCCGACCCCACCCGTCCGGTGGTCTACGGGGGCCCGCTCACGATTGCGATGGCGCGCTCCAAGCTCGACGAGCACAACCTGCGCGACGTCGAGCTGCACGACGTCGCGGCGGGGGAGGAGATCGAGGCGGGCCCGTTCACGCTCGAGCTGATCCACATGACCCATTCGATCCCGGATTCCTGCGCGGTGGCCGCGACCACCGAGCTCGGAACGGTCCTGCTCACCGGCGACTACAAGTTCGACCAGACGCCGGTCGACGGCGGGCCGGCCGACGTCGCGCGGCTGGCCGAGCTCGGTTCCGACGGCGTGCTGTTGCTGTGCGGCGACTCCACCAACGCCGACCGGCCGGGATTCTCACCCTCCGAGCGCGGGGTCGGGCCGCATCTGGAGGAGGTGTTCGCCCGCGCCGACGGCCGGATCGTCGTCACCAGCTTCGCCTCGAACATCCATCGCGTGCAGCAGGTCGTGGACGCTGCCGCGGCGCTCGGGCGTAAGGTCGCGCTCGTCGGCCGGTCGATGCGCAAGAACGTCAACATCGGCCGCTCGCTCGGACATATCGAGGTCCCCGAGGGCATGCTCATCCAGCCGCACGAGATCGAGCAGTTCCCTGACCACCGGATCGTCGTGATCTCGACCGGCTCCCAGGGCGAGCCGCTGTCCGCGCTGCGCCGGATGGCCTACGACGACCACCGGCAGGTCTCGTTGCACGAGGGCGACACGGTCGTGTTCTCGGCCACGCCGATCCCGGGAAACGAGCGCGCCGTCAACGAGACGATCGATCGCCTGTACCACATCGGATGTGAGGTGATCACGCCTCGTGAGGCGCCGATTCATGCGTCCGGGCACGGCTACGCCGAGGAGCTGAAGCTGATGCTCAACCTCGTGCGGCCGCGCTACGTCATGCCGATCCATGGCGACCACAAGCGCATCCGGCTGCATGCGGAGCTGGCCGAGGCCGTCGGCATCGACCCCGACCGGATCTTCGAGTCCGAGAACGGCCTGCCCCTGGACATCACCGAGCGCGGTGCCTCGTTCGCCTCGCCGGTGCAGTCGGGAATGATCTTCGTCGACGGCGTCAACATCGGCGATCCGGCCGACGTCGCGCTGCGCGATCGCCGGATGCTCTCTGACGACGGCATCTTCATCGTCGTGGCGACGATCTCAGAACAGACCGGCGAGTCGGTCGTTCCCCCTGAGGTGATCTTCCGCGGCGTGCCATTCGTCGAGCAGGGTGACGACCTCGTCGCGGACATTCGCCACGCCGTCGAGGATTCGCTGTCCGAGGCGGCGCGTGAGGGGATCCGCGAGATCGATCTGCTCCAGGAGGAGCTTCACGACGATCTCGCGACCTTCGTCTACGACCGGTTGCGCCGCCGCCCGATGGTCCTGCCGGTCGTCGTCGAGGTCTGAACCCCGGGCGAGGAGCCCCGCTCCGCCGCGACGGTGGAGCCATCCTCCAGCACGACCTCGCCCGACGCGGCCGCCGGCTCCGGGTGTTCCTGCGGGAGCCGGATGACGAAACGAGTGCCCTGCATCTCGGCCTCCGGCGCAGTCGGCTCCTGGCGCACCGTCCCGCCGTGCGCTTCGACGACCGAGCGCACGATCGCCAGGCCGAGGCCCGATCCCCGGCCGCCGTCGCGCCCTCCGCGGACGAAGCGCTCGAACACACGATCTGAGAGTGCGGGCGGGATCCCGGGGCCCTCGTCCTCCACCACCAGTTCCGCCTGGCCGTCGATCACCGCGGTCTGGGCGCGGACGCGCGTCCCCGGCGGGGTGTGGCGGACCGCATTCTCAAGCAGGTTGAGGATCAGGCGGTGCAGCTCGTCGCGCGCGCCCAACACCGGCGCCGGCTCGGCGTGGATGAGCAGCTCGTGGGCGTCGGCCATCGGTCCGAGCTCCGCCGCGACCTCGATCAGGATCTGGCTGAGGTCGGTCTGGCGGTGCGGCTGCGAGCGGCGGGCGTCCGCGCGCGCCAGCAACAGCAGGTCGCCGACCAGCCGCCGCATCCGGCGGGTCGATCGCAGCGCCGCCTCGGCGGTTTCGGACTGCTCGCCCTCCAGTTCCTCCGAGAGGATCTCGAGGTTCGCGAGCACGCTGGTGAGCGGGGTGCGCAGCTCATGGGAGGCGTCGGCGACGAATTCGCGCTGGCGCTCGAGCATCGTCTGGGTGCGGGTGCGCGACGCGTCGAGCGCGCCGAGCATTCCCTCCAGCGTCCGCGCGAGCTCTGCGATCTCGTCCTCGGCCTCGGGGTGGGGGATCCGCCGCCGGGTGTCCTCGGTGCGGCCGATCTCCCGGGCGGCTCGCGTCAGCTCCTTGATCGGCGACATGGCTCGGTCGGAGACGAACAGTCCCGCCAGCAATGCGAGCACGGCGCCGCCGAGCACGCCGAGCAGCAGGAAGGCCTGGACGCGCGCCAGCGTCTGGTCGATGTCAGACAGCGGCTGGGCATACAGCAGCGTCACCTTGAAGTTGCCCTTCTGGTGCAGCGGAATATCCGTCCGCGAGATCACCCGGTAGCCGGCGTAGTCCGTGCGGCGTGACCGTGTCGGAATCACGTTGAATTGGAGGTGCTTTCGCCTGGACTTCGTCAGTGGCCGCTGCGCGCAGAGAAGGCTCCGGCTGTAGGAGTCGAACACACGGACCAGCGCGTGCTCGGCCTCGGCGAACGAACCGAGGTTGAGATCGACGCAGTTGGCCGTGCCGTTGCGATTGATGACCAGCTCCTTGGAGAGCTGCATGCTCAGATGCTGGCTGGTGCCGATCAGCTGGTTGTCGAACTGCGAGCGGACCTGGCGGTTGGTGAGGATGCCGACGATGACGGCGAAGCTCGCCAGGATCACGAACGTGAGCGCCGCCGAGCCGCCGGCCAGTCGCCAGCGGATCGGGACGGATCTATACGCGGAGTACGTACCCCGCGCCGCGGATCGTGTGTAGGAGCCGAGGTTCGCCACCGGCCTCCAGCTTTCGTCGCAGGTTGGACACGAAGACTTCGATCGTGTTGGTCATCGAGAACGGGTCGTAGCCCCAGACCTCGTCCAGCAGACGCTGGCGAGAAATCACGATCCGCTCGTTGCGCATCAGGTATTCCAGCAGCTCGAACTCCCGCTGGGTGAGCTCGACCAGGCGCTCTCCGCGCATGACCTCGTGCGTGTCGGGGTTGAGCTTCAGATCACCCACCGCGAGGTTCGCCTGGCCACGCGGCGGTCGGCGGCGGAGCAACGCCCGCAGCCGCGCGAGCAGCTCCTGGCGCTCGAACGGCTTGACCAGGTAGTCGTCCGCCCCGCTGTCGAGTCCCTCGACGCGCGATTCGACGGCGTCCCGCGCGGTGAGCACCAGAATCGGCACGTCGTCGTCGGAGTCCCGCAGCGTTCGCGCGACATCCAGGCCGTCCATGTCGCCCGGCAGGCCGAGGTCGAGGATCACGAGATCGGGCAGAAAGCCGTGGACGGCATCGAGCCCGGAGCGGCCGTCCTCGGCGACCCGCACCTCGTAGCCCTCCATCCTCAGCGAGCGCTGCAGCACCTGGGCAATCGCGTCGTCGTCCTCGACGACGAGCACGCGTGGTGGTCGGTCGAAATCGGCCATCTCGACGCCCGATGGTACGGGGCACCGGGGAGGACGGGCCGCGTTCTTACCGAGGGTTTAGGGCTCGGGGAGGAGCCCGCTCGTCCGCGTCGAAGCAGTGAACCCGCACGATGCCCGCCTCGACGAAGTCCCGCACCGCCGCCAAATCCAAGCGGGCCGCCAGCTCCACGTCCAAGCGCCGTCCGCCCGCCAAGGGTCGCGGCCAGGCCGTCGCCCGCAAGGGAGCTCACGGTCCGAAGACGAGGGCCCGGAGGTCCATGCTCGCCTCGCGCGGTCCCGGGATCGGACGCGGGGGTGGGTGGGGACCGGATTTTGAGAGCCACCACGTCGACATCGCCGCGCTCGCGCTGGTCGCGGTCGGCATCTTCATCTCGGGGGTTGCGTACGCGGGGTGGTCCGGTGGCGCGCTCGGCAACGGCGCCGTCACCGTGCTGCGGTTCCTGTTCGGCGGGCTCGGCTACGTCGTGCCGGCCGCGTTCGTGGCCGCCGGCGCACTCATCCTGCTGCGCGAGCTGCGTCCGCCCGCGCGCCCGCTGCGCACCGGGACGATCTGCCTCACCATCGCGCTCACCCTCGGGCTGGCCGCCGGGACGTTCGGCATCGGTCCGGGTGCCGCGCCCGCAGGCGAGCTGTGGCGCGCCGGTGCTCTGGAGCGCCGCGGCGGCATCCTGGGTGGCGCCGAATACTGGGTGTGCTCGCACCTGATCTCGCACGCCGGTGCCGACATCCTCGCCGTCTTCCTGCTCGTCGCGGGCGGGATCCTGGTCAGTGGCGCCGGGCTGGCCGGCGCGCTGCGGATGACCGGAGCGCATGTCGCCAACACCGGCCGTGCGCTGCGCGAGGTGAGCAGCGCAGGCACGCTGGCCCGCCGACCCGCGACCGCGGCGGCCGCGAGCGGTGCAGGGGAGCGGATCCGCGGCCGGCGGACAGTGACCGCCGAGGAGGAGCCGGAGTTCGACCCGCTTGCCGCGCCGGAGACCGACGAGATCGTCGTGCGAGCGGGCGACCGAGTGCTCGAGGAGATGCCCGTGCCCGAGTACGAGGTCGAGCCGGCGCCTCAGGCGGCAGCCGAGGAGCTCGACGCGCTCCCCGAGCTGGGGATGGAGGAAGAGGAGCCTCGACAGCTGGAGCTGGAGGAGGCAGAGGAGGTCGACGACGGCCGGGGAGGTCCCGGCCGCGAGGTCGACGCGGACGATCTCACCCCGCAGGGGCGCTACCGCGCGTCGGTCACCGAGGATCCGGACTTCGTCTGGCGGGTGCCGAGTACCCGCAACCTCACGCGGTCCTCCGGCGCCGATGCCCGGCCCGACACCGCGGGGCAGGCGCAGACCGCCCGATCGCTGATCGAGGCACTTGGGCACTTCGGGATCGAGGCGCAGGTGGTCGGCAAGGTCTCAGGCCCGCACATCACGCGCTACGAGGTCCGCCTCGCGCCCGGCGTGAAGATGAGCAAGGTCGCCAACCTCAAGGACGACCTCGCCTACGCGCTGGCAGCAACCGACATCCGGATCCTCGCGCCGATCCCCGGCAAGCAGGCCGTCGGCATCGAGGTCCCCAACGCACGGCGCCGGATCGTCCATCTCGGCGATGTGATCAGCGCGGCGCCTGAGGATTGGTCCCCGCTCACGGTCTGGCTCGGCAAGGACATCGCGGGCAAGGCGGTCGGCGCCGACCTGGCCAAGATGCCGCACCTGCTCGTCGCCGGCACGACCGGCGCCGGCAAGTCGGCCTGCGTCAACGCGATGCTCTCCTCGATCCTGCTGCGGGCGACCCCGCACGAGGTGCGGCTCGTGCTCGTCGACCCCAAGCAGGTCGAGCTCAACCACTACGAGTCGATCCCGCACCTGCTCACGCCGGTGATCACCAGCCCCCGCCAGGCCGCCAACGCGCTTCAGAACCTGGTGCGCGAGATGGAGCAGCGCTACTCGATCATGCAGCTCGCCCGGACCCGCAGCCTGCCCGACCTCAACCGGGTGCGCGAGTCCCGCGGCGAGCCGCCGCTGCCCTACATCCTGTGCGTGATCGACGAGCTCGCCGACCTGATGATGGTCGCCCCGGCCGATGTCGAGGACTCGATCATCCGGCTGGCCCAGAAGGCGCGCGCGGTCGGAATGCATCTCGTGCTGGCCACCCAGTCGCCGCGCGTCGACGTGATCACCGGCATGATCAAGGCCAACGTGCCGTCACGGATCGCCTTCGCGGTCTCCTCGCAGACGGATTCGCGGGTCATCCTCGACCAGAACGGAGCGGAATCGCTGCTCGGCCAGGGCGACATGCTGTTCTCTCCGGTCGGCTCCTCGCGGCTGCAGCGCATCCAGGGCGCGTTCATCGACGAGCCCCAGATCCTCGAGATCACCGAGGCGTGGCGCAAGCAGGGCGAGCCGGACCTCCAGGAGGAGCTACTGGAGGAGGTCGAGTCTGAGGACGACGGCGGCGGCGGCGCCGAGGACCCCAATGACGCCGACTCCGATCCGCTGCTCGAGGAGGCGATCTCGCTGGTGGCGCAGATGGGCACCGCCTCCACCTCGATGCTCCAGCGCCGGCTGCGCCTGGGCTACACGCGCGCCGGACGCCTGATCGACATGCTCGAACGCCGCGGGATCATCTCCGGTTACGAGGGATCGAAGCCACGCCAGGTGCTCATCGGTGAGGCTGATGTGCCGCGCATCCTCACCCACCTGGCCGAGGCCGAGCGCGGCTCCTCCTCGAGCGCCCCGCCGGCGCCCGCACCCGCCCCGGCGCCCGCGCCCGCGCCCGCCGAGCCTGACGCGACAGCGGTCCAGCGGTTCGACGTACCCGCTCCCGACGGGCACTCTGCAACCCCGACCGACGAGGTCTAGCCGGGGCGCGAGCCACCGCCCCACGGGCGGACGCGCCGGTAGCCTTGCTCAGCGGAATGGACGAGATCGGAAGCCAGCTCCGAGAGGCGCGGATGCGCATGCGCATCGACACCGGCGAGGTCGAGCTGCGCACGAAGATCCGCGCCAAGTACCTGCGCGCGATGGAGAACGAGGAGTGGGATCTGCTCCCCGGCGAGGTGTACGTCCGCAGCTTCCTGCGGACCTACGCGGACTTCCTCGGTCTCGACTCGCGGGCGCTGCTGGACGAGTTTCGTCGCCGCTACGAGAGCCCGTCCGACCACGAGCCGCCGCCGATCGCGCCGCCCGGCCGGGAGCGTCGTGACCGCGAGCGACGGCGTCACTCGAGCGGAGGCGTGGGCATTCCGCCGTGGGCGCTCGTGCTGGTCGTGCTCGTGATCGTCGCCGCCGTGCTCTACATCGTGGGCAAGCACTACGGGCAGAATTCGAACAACTCCGCCGGGGTCCATCACACGACGACGACCAAGAAGCACAAGCACCACCGTCGCCATCACGCCCACCACCACCATGCGGTGACCAAGCACCCGAAGGTGCCGGGCGTGGTGACCGTGGCGCTCACCGCGACGAGCACCACCAGCACGTTCATCTGCCTGGAGAACGCCCACGGTGTGCACCTCGTCGACGGCGAGTACGCCGCCGGTCAGTCGATCCCGAACGCGACCGGGAAGAAGCTCCTGCTCACGGTGTCCAGCCCGTCGGTGACGATCAAGGCGAACGGCAAGACGATCGCCAACACGGTGACGAGCGCGCCCGTCACCTACCGGATCCTGCCCACCGGCCACACCGTCATCACCGCCCCCGCGTCGAACATCACCTGCGGCACGTGAGCGAGGCCGCGCCAGAGTCCAGGTCCGGCGCTCATGCGGGGGGCGGAGTGCCGCGCGCCGGGATCCTGGTCACCGGCACCGAGGTCCTCACCGGCATCATCTCCGACCGCAACGGCCCGTGGCTGTCCGAGCAGCTGCGCGAGCTGGGCGTCGATCCGGCGATGATCGAGATCGTCGGCGATCGTCCCGAGGACCTGCTCGTCGCGCTGGAGGGCATGCGCGACGCCGGCATGTCGCTGATCATCACGAGCGGAGGACTGGGGCCGACCGCGGACGACCTCACCGCCGAGATCGTCGGTCGCTTCTGCGGGCGCGAGATGGTGCTCGATCAGGCGCTGGAGGAGCGGATCGCCGAGATCCTACGGCCGTTGATGCGGCGCTGGGCCAACCTCGACCAGGAGGCCGTGCGCCGCGCGAACCGCAAGCAGGCGGTGATCCCGGCGGGCTCCACCGTGCTCGATCCGATCGGGACAGCCCCGGGGCTCGTCGTGCCGCCTCGTGCGTCGGAGGCCGAGAGGCCGGGCCCCACCGTGGTGGTGCTCCCCGGACCGCCCGGCGAGCTGCGCCCGATGTGGGAGGCCGCCATCGGTACCGAGCCGTTCCGCGCCGCGATCACGGGCGCGACGCACTATCGCCGGCGGATCGTGCGGCTCTACGGCATCCCCGAGTCCGAGATCGCCGCGACGCTCGAGGCGGCGGCGGCCGACGGGCTCGATCTCGACGGCCTGGAGATCACCACCTGCCTGCGGCGCGGCGAGATCGAGATCGCGACTCGCTATGAGCCGGCGGCCGAGGCGGACTACGACGCGCTGCTCGACTTCATCCGGGCGCGGCACGGGAGGATGCTGTTCTCCGAGGACGGCTCGACGGTCGACGACCAGGTCGCCGAGCTGCTGCTGTCCGCCGGCGCGACGGTGGCGGTCGCCGAATCGTGCACCGCCGGGTTGCTCGCCGCACGCCTCACCGAGCGGGCCGGCTCCTCCGTCTACTTCCTCGGCGGCGGGGTCGTCTACTCCAACGAGGCCAAGACCCTCGTTGCGGGAGTGCCGGCCGAGCTGATCGAGCGCGACGGCGCCGTGTCGGTGTCGGTCGCGCGCGAGCTCGCCTCGGGGATCGCGCTCCGCCTGGGCGCGAGCGTCGGTGTCGGGATCACCGGGATCGCCGGTCCGGGCGGCGGCACCCTCGAGAAGCCCGTCGGGCTCGTCTGCATCTCGGTGTGGAGCGCCGACGGGCGGCGCATCACCCGCGCGCCGCAGATGCCCGGCAGCCGCGCCGACGTCCGTGACCGCTCGGTGACCGTCGCGATGCATCTGCTGCGGCGGCTGCTGCTGGGCGATGCCGACGCGGAGGGTGACGCGCTGCGAGCCGACCAGCGCGCGGTGTGAGCGGCGGGCCGGGTGGCGGTGCGCGGCTGTTCGTCGCGCTCGAGCTCCCGGAGGTGGTGCGCTCGGCGCTCGTGCAGTGGGCGGCGGAGGCGATTGGCGAGGTGGATGGAGCGCGGCTGCTCGACTCCGGCGCGCTGCACATGACGCTGTGCTTCCTCGGTGAGGTCGAGCTGAGCGCGATCGACACGATCTGGGCAGCGGTCGCCTCCGAGGTGGCTCGTGGCGAAGACGAGTGGTCTCCGCTCGTGTTCGAGCCCGACGAGGTCCGCTGGCTGCCGCCGCGCCGGCCCCATGTGTGCGCCGTCTCGCTGCGCGATCGGGACGGGCGCGCGGGCGCGCTGCAGGCGGGCCTCTCGGCGCGACTGGCAGACGGTGGCTGGTATGCGCCGGAGCGGCGGAGGTGGCTGGCTCACGTGACCGTCGCGCGGATCTCACGGGACGCTCGCGGCCGGGGATGTCGCAGCCGGGGAGGCCCGCGCCCGGTAGGTCCGCGCCCGACAGGTCCGCGCCCGACAGGCCCGCGCCCGACAGGCCCGCGCCCGGCGGCCGAGCCGGCGCCGCCGGGGCTCGAGCCGTTTGCGGCGACGGCGGTCGCCCTGATGCGCTCATGGCCGCGGTCGCGCTACGAGGCGCTCGCCCGGGTCGCTCTCTGACCCCTCTCTGACCCCTCTCTGACGGCTCGGCGGTGCGGTGGGGAAGCGTTCCGGTTGTCCGGGGCCACCCGGTGCCGGCCCCCGCGCCGGTCCGCGCGTCTGTGGTCGGTTCCATTGCCCTCTTCAATGAAACCGACCACACCTGGCTCAGGCCGCCGTCCGGAGGCCGTTCGCACCGCAGATCGGCACAGAGATGCGACATCCGTGTCTTGTTCGGTGACAGGCGCAGGACCTAGGTTTGGGCGCGACCCGAGCGGGCGGCGAACGGAACGGGCGTTCGACTCGGTTCTGTCCGACCCTCCGCCTACCTTGACCGTTCCAACGCGCGATGACCACAGGAGCCAGACAATGAGCGTGAACGACAGAGGCGCAAACGTCGGCGCGTCCGATCCCAAGGCCGACGCCAAGCGGCAGGCCGCCCTCCAGGGCGCGCTGACCCAGATCGAGCGCCAGTTCGGCAAGGGCACCGTGATGCGGATGGGGGACCCCGGCGCGCGTGTCAACGTCGACGCGATCCCCACCGGCGCGCTCTCGCTCGACATCGCGCTCGGTATCGGCGGCGTGCCCCGCGGTCGCATCGTCGAGATCTTCGGCCCGGAGTCCTCGGGCAAGACGACGCTCATCTACCACATCATCGCCGAGGCCCAGAAGCTCGGTGGGGTGTGCGCGTTCGTCGACGCCGAGCACGCGATGGATCCGCTCTACGCGCAGCAGATCGGGGTCGACATCGACGAGCTGCTCGTGTCGCAGCCCGACTACGGCGAGCAGGCGCTGGAGATCGTCGACATGCTCATCCGCTCGGGCGCCGTCGACCTGGTCGCGGTCGACTCCGTGGCGGCGCTCACACCCCGCTCGGAACTCGAGGGACAGATGGGCGACCAGACCGTCGGCCTGCAGGCGCGGATGATGTCGCAGGCGATGCGCAAGCTCGCCGGCAACCTCAACCGGGCGCAGACGCTCTGCCTGTTCACCAACCAGATC
Organism: Solirubrobacteraceae bacterium; assembly: GCA_035503035.1. Lineage (GTDB taxonomy): Bacteria > Actinomycetota > Thermoleophilia > Solirubrobacterales > Solirubrobacteraceae > Palsa-465. Next base: position 40,075 of record DATJTS010000056.1, on the reverse strand, counting down.
CGTGAGAAGGTCGGCGTCATGTTCGGCTCGCCCGAGACCCAGCCGGGCGGCCGGGCGCTGAAGTTCTACTCCTCCCAGCGCCTGGACATCCGCCGCATCGAGACGCTCAAGGACGGCACCGAGGCCGTCGGCAACCGCGTGCGGGTCAAGGTCGTCAAGAACAAGGTGGCCGCGCCGTTCAAGCAGGCCGAGTTCGACATCGAGTTCGGCAAGGGCATCTCGACCTCGGGCTGCCTGCTCGACTACGGGATCGAGCACAACATCGTCACCAAGTCCGGTTCGTTCTTCTCCTACGGGGACGAGCGGCTCGGCCAGGGGCGCGGCAACGCCAAGGCCTTCCTCGACGAGCATCCCGAGATGGCCGCCGAGATCCAGGAGAAGATCTACGCCGCGCTCGGGCTCAACCGCGATCTCGTCAAGGAGATCGACCACGACGAGGAGCAGACCGCGGCGCTCGCCGCGGTGGAGACGGCGGCCTGACGGCCGCGGCCGAACGCGCCGCCTGACGGACGATGGGTGCCGGAGAGCGCACGCCGCAGACCGAGGAGGAGCGACAGACCCAGGCGCTCGCCTGGGCGCTGTCGCACATCAACCGGCGCGAGCGCACCACGGCGGAGGTGCGTGGACACCTCGCTCGCAAGGGCGTGTCCGAGACCACGGTGGAGAGTGTCGTCCAGGAACTCGTGACCCAGCGACTCGTGGACGATGGGCGGTTCGCCGAGATGTTCGTCGCCGACAAGCGCACGCTCGAGCAGTGGGGAAGCGAGCGGATCCGTCGCGGCCTGCTCGAGCGGGGCGTCGATCGCGATCTCGTCGAGCGGGCGATCGCCGATGAGGATCCTGCCGGGGAGGATCCGCAGACCGAGCTCGATCGAGCGGTCGAGCTCCTGCGCAGGCGTTTCCCGGACCCGCCGCGCGAGCGGCGCGACCGCGATCGGGCGCTCTCGATGCTGCTGCGCAAGGGATATGAGTCCGAGCTGGCGGTTGACGCTCTGGCTGCGCACGCGCGCGCTGCCTGACCTGGCTCGAACGAGCTCTTGCGACCATTGCGGAGGCACCCTCGCGGTACTACGATGAGCGCAGTGAACGACGGTCCTCGTGACCCATGAAATTCCAGCAAAAACCCAGTGATCCAGAAACCGTTGAAATCCTTCGCGCCCAGTCTCAAAGAGCCGTACCGGCGGCCTGAATTGGAGGTCTGAGGGCCGCTTCGCGGTGCCTCACAGCGTTCGGCTTCCGTCTCTCTGGCGGCGGGCGCCGATGCCGGATCAGTTCGTGCGATGCACGGACCGGTCGTTCGCTCTCACATCGCAAAATGACTGAAGGGACGTGGTCGCCGAGGCGGCCGCGTGAGAGGAACGACAATGGAAGTGATCGTAGGGGCCGCCGTGATCGCGTTGGGCATCGTCCTCGCCGCGGTTGTGTACGGACGCACCCGCCCCGGAGCACACGCCGCCTCCGCCGCGACCGCCGGTTCCGCCGCGCCGTCAGCGCCCGCGCCGGCTTCCGAGCCATCTGCGGCCGCCGCCACCGCCAGCGCCCTCCAGGCTGCGCTCGCCGAGCGCGGCGAACTGCTCGAACGTCGTGAACGAGCGATCGCCAACGCCGAGGCCGAGCTGGAGCTTGAGCGCGAGTCGCTCGCCGGGCAGCGCGGCGAGGCTGAGCGTCGCCTGGAGCAGCTCGCCGGCATGTCGGGCGCGCGGGCCAAGCAGGTGCTCCTCCAGGAGATCGAGGATCAGGCCAAGCAGGATTCCGCCCGCCGGATCCGCCAGATCGAGGAGGAGACCAAGCGCGAGGCCGAACGGCGGGTGCGCAACATCCTGTCGGTTGTGATGCAGCGGCTCGCGGCGGGCCACGCCGCGGAGACCACCGTCTCGGTCGTCCAGCTGTCCTCCGACGACATGAAGGGCCGCATCATCGGCCGCGAGGGCCGGAACATCCGCGCGCTGGAGAACATCACCGGCGTCGACTTCATCATTGACGACACCCCGGGCGCGGTCGTGCTCTCCGGTTTTGACGGGGTGCGGCGGGAGCTCGCCCGGCTGACGCTCGAGAAGCTGCTTCAGGACGGGCGCATCCATCCCGCCCGGATCGAGGAGACCTACTACCAGACCAAGTCAGAGCTCGAGGCCCACATCGTCGAGCTCGGCGAGCAGGGAGCCTTCGACGCCGGCGTGCAGAGCCTGCACCCGGAGTTGGTCAAGACGCTCGGGCGCCTGCGCTTCCGCACGAGCTACGGCCAGAACGTCCTCGCCCACTCGATCGAGGTCGCTCACCTGGCCGCGATGATGGCCGACGAGCTCGGCGCAAGCCCGAAGACCGCGCGGCGTGCGGCGCTGCTGCACGACATCGGCAAAGCGGTCACGCACGAGATCGAGGGGCCGCACGCGCTCGTCGGCGGCGAGCTGGCCCGTCGCTACGGCGAGGACGAGGCCGTCGCCCACGCGATGGAGGCCCACCACAACGAGGTCGAGCCCCAGACGATCGAGGCGGTCATCGTTCAGGCCGCCGACGCGCTGTCGGGCGCTCGGCCCGGCGCCCGCGGCGAGTCGCTCGAGCAATACGTCAAGCGGCTGCGGGACCTCGAGCAGATCGCGACGCGCCACGCCGGTGTGGAGAAGGTCTACGCCATGCAGGCAGGGCGGGAGATCCGTGTGATGGTCGCCCCAGGCGCGATCGACGACGACGCGGCAAGCGCGCTGTCCTACGAGATCGCACGCGAGATCGAGAAGGAGCTCGAATATCCCGGCCAGATCAAGGTCACGGTGATCCGCGAGTCTCGGGCGGTCCAGTACGCCCGCTGATCGGGCTCGGATAGCCTCGTTCTCGATGTCCGTCAAGAGGTATCACTTGACCACCTTCGGGTGCCAGATGAACGAGCACGACTCCGAGCGGATGAAGGGGATGCTCGAGTCGCTCGGCTACGGCGAGTCGCCCGACCGCCAGGGCGCGGATCTGATCCTGTTCAACACGTGCTCGATACGGGAGGCAGCGGACAGCAAGTTCGTCGCCCACCTCGGTGAGGCCAAGCGCCTCAAACGCGAGCATCCGGAGCGGATCGTCGGTGTCGGCGGCTGTTGGGCGCAATCGGTCAAGGACGAGGTCTTCCGCCAGTTCCCGTTCGTCGATGTCGCGTTCGGCCCCGGCCAGGTCCACCGGCTCGCCGAGTTCCTCACCAGCGACTCGCTCACCGCCCAGGGGTTCTTCGAGTTCGAGGGGTTCACCGGCCACCTGCCCGCCAAGCGGGCCCGGGAGTTTCAGGGCTGGGTCCAGGTCTCGGTCGGCTGCAACTCGGTGTGCTCGTATTGCATCGTGCCCTCGACCCGCGGCCGCGAGGTCAGCCGGCCCGCCGAGGAGCTGGTCCAGGAGGTCCGGGCGCTCGCCGCCGACGGGGTGAGCGAGATCACGTTGCTGGGCCAGAACGTCAACTCCTACGGGCGCGACCTGCCGCCCGAGTCGCGTATCACGTTCTCAGAGCTGCTGCGCGCGCTCGACGGGATCGATGGGATACGCCGGATCCGGTACACCAGCCCCCATCCCAAGGACATGCGCGAGGACGTGATCCTGGCCCACGCCGAGCTCGCCTCGCTGTGCGAGCACATCCACCTGCCGCTGCAGTCTGGATCCAGCCCGGTACTCAAGCGCATGCGGCGGACCTACACCCGGGAGCGCTATCTCGACCGCGTCGCGCTGATCCGCGAGCACGTGCCGGACTGCGCGCTCACCACCGACATCATCGTCGGCTTCCCGGGCGAGACCGAGCAGGACTTCGCCCAGACGCTCGAGGTCTGCGAGCAGGTCGGGTACGACGGGGCGTTCACCTTCGTCTACTCACCGCGGCGGGAAACCGAGGCTGCCGAGATGGAGGACCAGGTGCCGCACGAGGTGAAGGTGGAGCGCATGGAGCGCCTCGTCGAGGTCGTCCAGCGCCGCGCGCGCGAGCGCGCCCAGCGGTTCGTCGGACGCACGATGGAGGTGCTCGTCGAAGGGCCCTCGCGGACCGATCCCACCCGGCTGCGCGGTCGCTCGCGGCACAACAAGGTCGTGAATTTCGAGGGGCTCGGTGGACCGGGGGAGTACGTCGAGGTGCAGATCACCGGCGCGACCAGCCAGACGCTCACCGGCGAGGCGTCACTGCTCTCGCGCGCGGTTGTCTGACGGCCGCGCGGGTCGCTCAGCGAGTCAGCCGAGCGCCGACTCGTCAACCGCGCAGCGAAAGCCGAGGTGTCCGCTGCCCGCGTCCGGGGTGTTGGAGGTGCGGGCCGCCACCCGGTAACGGTTGCAGTAGGAGGCGTGGCAGAGGTAGGAGCCGCCGCGCATCGCGCGCTCTGCGCCGCGCGGGGGGCCCTGCGGGTCGACCCGCGTTGCCGGCGAGCACTCGACGTGCCAATCGCGGCTGAACCAGTCCGCGCACCACTCCCAGACGTTGCCCGCCATGTGGTAGAGGCCGAAGCGGTTGGGCGGCAGGGCCCCAACGGGCATGGTGCCGCGGAAGTCCACTCCGTCCTCGTGGACGGTCGGGAACCGGCCGCGCCAGGTGTTCGCGCGGATCTCGCCGCGCGGACGCAGTTCATCGCCCCACGGCATCCGCCTGCCGCTCAGCCCGCCGCGGGCCGCCTTCTCCCACTCGGCCTCGGTCGGCAGCCGCTTGCCGGCCCACGCCGCATAGGCCGAAGCGTCGGCCCATGAGACGTGGACGACCGGATGATCGGGCCGCGATGAGATGTCCGAGCCCGGGCCCTCCGGGTGCTGCCAGTCGGCGCCGGCCACACCGAGCCACCAGGGCGCGTCCGGCAGCCGCCGTGGGATAACCGCCGCTCGCGCCGGGCCGCGGACGAAGCGCTCGAACACGAACGACCAGCCGAACTGCTCGGCCTCGGTGACGTAACCGGTGTTCTGCACGAAGGATGCGAAGTCGGCGTTGGCCACCGCGCGCGCGTCGATCCGGTACGCAGACAGCGTGACCTCGCGGATCGGGCCCTCCCCGTCCGCCGGGAAACCCTGGGGATCGTCACTGCCCATCCAGAACGGCCCGGCGGGAATGGCCACCATCCCACGCGCGATCTCGAGCGGGTCCGGGGCGGGGCGTGCGACAACCTCCGACGCCGCGACGTGGTCGGATCGCCATCCGCGCCCGGGGGCACAGCAGGGGCTCACGCTCGCCGAGGCTAACCGCCGCAACCGGACCATGCCGATCGACTCGATGTAAGATCCGCCGGTCGACGCGCGTCCCAACATCGTCCTGATCCTCGCCGACGATCTCGGCTACTCCGATGTCGGCTGTTTCGGCGGGGAGATTCGCACCCCCGCGCTGGACCGCCTTGGGCGTGACGGGGTGCGGTTCAGCCAGTTCTTCAATACCGCGCGCTGCAGTCCGTCGCGCGCCTCGCTCCTCACCGGGCTGCACCCTCACCAGACCGGTATCGGGATCCTCACCGACGACGACGGCCCGCGCGGCTATCCGGGGTCGCTCAACGATCGCTGCGCGACGCTCGCCGAGGTGTTGGCCGCCGACGGCTACGCCACCGGGATGTCCGGCAAGTGGCACCTGTGCCACGACTGGGCCGAGCCGAACGCCGCCTGGCCGACCCGGCGGGGCTTTGAGCACTTCTACGGGACGCTGGCGGGCGCCGGCAGCTACTTCCAGCCCCCGACCCTGCATCGCGGGGAGGAGGACGCCTCTGCCGATGCCTCGGATCCGTCGTACTACTACACGCAGGCGATCGCGGACGACGCGGCGTCGTTCATCCGCGCGGCCGCGTGCGAACCGCGCCCGTTCTTCTCCTACGTGGCTTTCACGGCGCCACACTGGCCGCTGCACGCGCCCGAGGCCGAGATCGCCGGCTGCGGCGGGAGCTACGACGAGGGCTGGGACATCCTGCGCGAGCGGCGGCTGTCCCGGCAGAAGCGCGAGGGTCTGCTCGACGACGATGCTCAGCTGAGCGCCCGAGACCCGGAGGTCCCCGCGTGGCAGGAGGTCGAGAACCGCGCGTGGTGGACCCGGCGGATGGAGGTGTACGCGGCGCAGGTCGAGCTGATGGATCGCGGCATCGGGCAGATCGTCGCCGAGCTGGAGCGCTTGGAGCTGCTCGAGCGAACCGTTCTGGTCTTCCTCAGTGACAACGGCGCCTGTGCGGAGGAGCTCCCGCTCGGCGACCCCGTCCGCTTCGCCGCGCGGCGGCCTCTGGTTCCTGCGCAGACTCGGGACGGGCGGCCGATGCGGGTCGGCAATCAACCCGACATCGAACCCGGCCCGGAGGACACCTACGCGAGCGTCGGCCGGGCGTGGGCGAATCTCTCGAACACACCGTTTCGTCTGTACAAGCGCTGGGTCCATGAGGGTGGGATCGCGTGCCCGCTCATCGTCCATTGGCCGGAGGGTGGTCTGCAGGACGGGACGATCCTCACTGCGCCGTTCCAGCTGCCCGACTTCGTCCCCACGATCCTCGAGATCACCGGAACGCCCTACGCCGCGCCGGACGGACGGGAGCTCCTGCCCCTGGAGGGGGAGTCAATGCTGTCGATCCTGCGCGGGGAGGGGCCGGCACGCCCTGAACCGGCCCTCTACTGGGAGCACATCGGCAACAGCTCGGTGCGACGCGGCGACGAGAAGCTCGTCCGTGAGCATGAAGGCCCATGGGAGCTCTACGACCTCTCCGAGAGCCGCACCGAGGAACGCGATCTCGCCGCCGAGCGACCCGATCGGGTCGCCGAGCTCGCCGCCGCGTACGAGGCCTGGGCCGCCCGGGTGGGGGTCATCCCCCGGGACGAGATCCTCGCGCTGTACGCCGAGCGCGCGGGCGGCGCGGACCCGGTCACCGGGAAGTAGCCGGCTCCGATCTGGGGACCGCCCGCGCCGCCCCAGCCAACGCCGTTTGCGTTCCGTCCGCGTCGCATGCGAACATACGTTCGTGCGTTGGAGCCAGCAGACGATTGAAGCCGAGGAGAAGACCTCTCTGCCGGGCTATCGCGACGAGGCCGTGGTGCGCCATTTCGAGGCCCCGGACTCGGTCCCGACCCGTTTCTACGAGGTCCGCGCCAAGTCGATCCTCAACCGCGTCCCGGAGGCGTCGCGGATGCCGTTCCGCTGGACGATCAACCCGTTTCGCGGGTGCACCCACGCGTGCCGCTATTGCGCTTGGGGAGGGACCCCGGTGCTTATGGCTGACGGCCGTCACAAGCCAATTGAGGCGATCGAGGTTGGCGACCAGATCTACGGCACGGAGCGAGGTGGCGTCTACCGCCGATACACGACCACGACGGTGCTTGATAAGTGGATCTCAGTCAAGCCGGCGTACCGGGTCCTCCTCGAGGACGGCACCGAACTGATCTTGAGCGCGGACCACAGGCTTCTCACGAACCGCGGATGGAAGCACGTACTCAATACCCCGCGGGGTGAGTGCGATCGGCCTCATTTGACGGTGCAGAACTCGCTGGTCGGCACCGGCCGCTTCGCGCCGCAGCCTGTGCAGAACGCTGAGTACCGGCGGGGCTATCTGGCCGGGATGGTGCGAGGTGACGGCCACCTTTCATCTCGGAAATATCCGGGCGCATCGGGACGCCTTGTCAAGCATCACCAGTTCCGTCTCGCGCTCGCCGACGGTGAGGCACTCGCTCGGACTGCCTTGTTCCTCACGCTTGGGGATGTCCCAACGACTGAGCGGCTGTTCTCGGCCGCCACCGCGACGCGGCGCGAGCTCAGGGCAATCGGTGCCTCCAATGAACACGCCTTGAGACGTATCACTGAACTCACCGACTGGCCGACCGTCCCCACTCTGGATTGGTCTCGGGGATTCCTCGCAGGGATCTTCGATGCGGAGGGCTGCCGCAGCGCGTTTGCACTGCGCATCTCGAACACGGACGCGGCAATCTTGGGCCACGTCCAGCGGTGTGCGCGACTGCTGGGCTTCGATGTCGGGATTGATCTGACGAAGAACGAGAATGGCCTCCAGCACGTCCGAATCCGCGGCGGGTTGACGGCGCACCTGCGGTTCTTCCACCTCACCGACCCGGCGATCACACGAAAGAGGTCTATCGAAGGACAGATTGTCAAGACGTCCGCAAGGCTGCGCGTCACTGCCATCGAGCCGCTCGGACGAGACTTCCCTCTGTACGACATCACAACCGGGACGGGGGACTTCATCGCCGACGGCGTGGTGAGCCACAACTGCTTCGCTCGCCCGACGCACACCTACCTCGACCTCGACGCCGGCCGAGACTTCGAGCGCGAGATCGTCGTCAAGGTCAACGCGCCCGAGAGGCTGCGGGTCGAACTGCGGCGGCCCTCGTGGAATGGTGAGCACATCGCGCTCGGGACGAACACCGACCCGTACCAGTGGGTGGAGGGCCGGTACAAGCTGATGCGGGGGATCTGGCAGGCGATGATCGATGCGCGCAACCCGGGGTCGGTGCTCACGAAGTCCCCGCTGCTGCTGCGCGATCTGGATCTGATGCTGGAGCTGAATCGGCGGGCGGACTTCAGCGCCGCGCTGTCGGTGCCGACGATCGACGAGCAGGCGTGGCGGGCGACCGAGCCGCACACGCCGAGCCCACGGGCCCGGCTGGAAGCGGTGGCCAAGCTCACCGCCGCGGGGATCCGGACCGGGGTGCTGGTGGCGCCGCTGATGCCGGGGATCAACGACGATCCCGAGCAGGTACGGGAGATCCTGCGTCTGTGCTCGGAGGCCGGCGCCTCCTACGTGACCGGGATCGCGCTGCACCTGCGCAGCGGGGTGCGGCAGGTGTTCATGGAGTGGCTGCGCGCCGAACGGCCGGAGCTCGTCGATCGCTATCGTGAGCTATACCGGCGCGGGGCGTACGCGCCGGCCGGCGAGCGCCGGAGGCTTGCAGCTCTGCTCGATCGCTCACAGGGCCCCGTGGAGGGGGAGTGGGCACGCGGTAGGGAGCTCGAGTCGCCACTGCGCACCCCGCCGCCGGCGAGCGCCGCCGCGGACGGACAGGAGCGGCTGTTCGATCTCTGTTGAAACCCTCCAAAATCGCGCCTAGCGTGCTCCAAGATGTCAGCGGACGACGCCCACGGTTATTTCCGACGACAGCGCGTGCAACCCTGAGAGGCGATGCCACGACAGTTCAAATCCCCTAAGGACCTCAACCTCGACCGGATGTTCGAGACGCGCAGCGACGCGTGGGAGGCCGCCGGCCTATCGGTGGGCTTCAACGAGCGCGTGGTGAAGCGGGCTCGGCGTGAGGCGGCGCTGCTGCTGCCGCTGTTCGTCGCGATCCTTGTCTTCTGGAGCCATCACTGGGAGATCCTGCGCCACATCTCCTACGTCCACCACCACTACGGCCACCTGAGGCACCACACGGCCTGGCAGACGGTGCTGCTGATCGCGACGCTCCTGTCGCTGATCGTCGTGGGTTGGAAGCTCGCCGGCGACCTGGGCAAGCTCGCGGGGCCGACGTTCCTGCGCCGCATGGACCCCGCGACCGCGGGCACGGTGGGCTTCGTCGTGCGCATCGTGACGGTGATCATCATCCTGTTCGCGCTGCTCTCGGTCGCCGGGACGAGCATCAAGACGCTCGCCGTTGGCGGCGGCTTCACGGCGGTGGTCGTCGGTCTTGCCGCGCAGCAGACGCTGGGGAATGCCTTTGCCGGGATCGTGCTCCTCAGTGCCCGCCCGTTCCGGGTCGGCGAGCGAGTGCGCCTCCAGGCCGGCGCGACCGGTGGGCAGATCGATGGCGTGGTGAGCTCGCTCGGCCTGCTCTACACGACGCTCACCCAGGGCCCGGAAAAATGGATGATCCCCAACAACGTGGTGCTCGCGGCGGTCGTCGTGCCGCTCAAGGAGCCTGATTCGGTCGACGTGAAGGTCCGGCTCAGCCACGGCGTCCGGCCCAGCCAGGTCCAGGCGATCCTCGATCAGGAGATCGGCACCCCGACGAGCTCCAAGGGCGTCGTGCTCGAGGAGGTCGACGGCGACGACGTGGTGATCCGCGTGCAGGCCACCCCGCAGCTGGCCGACGACGGGCCGCGGCTCGCCGACGAGATCATGTCCGCGCTCGCGTCGGTGACCGGGGAGCACCAGGCCGCCGAGACCCGTTAGCGGGGCGCTCCGCCCGGTCGCGTGGGCACGCGAGCCCCGGGCCGCTGGGCGCCCTCAGTCGCTCGGTCCCCGCGGTCAGGGCGCGCTCAGTTGCGCTCGGACCGTGCCTTGACGTGTTCGCTGGCCACGCGATGGGAGCCCATCCGCCGGGCCGCCCGTGCGGCGAGGCCGGGGGCAAGCGAGGCGAACGCAGCCCCGACGCGGAGCGGAGCCGGGGCCACGTCGAGTTCGGCGCGGTTCTCCTCGATCGCACGGATCACCGCGGCGGCGACGTCAGCGGGAGTCTTCGTCCCCGCGCCCGGAGGCAGTCGCGCGCCGCTGTCGTGATGCATCCCGGCGTCGCGGATGAAGCCCGGCGTGACCACCGACACCCCGACGCCCTGACGCGCGAGGTCCTGGCGCAGTGCGAGCGCAAACCCGCGCAGGCCGAACTTCGTCGCCGAGTACATCGAGGAGGCGGGCGAGGCGGCCTTGCCGGCCAGCGAGGAGATGAACACCAGGTGACCGCCGCCGCGCGCCGCCATGCCCGCGGCGAGCTCCTTGGCGAGGATGATCGGAACGCGCAGGTTGATCTCGAGCATCCGGTCGATGTCCGCTCGCGAGAGGTCGGCGATCAGGCCGGTGGCCGGCACCCCGGCGTTCGCGACCAGGACGTCGGCATCAGCCGCCTCCGCGATCAGCTGGTCGACGTCGTGCCGGGCCGCGAGGTCCGCCACCACGGCGCGGCCGCCGATCTCGTCGCTGAGCAGCTGGAGCTCGGCCTCCCGGCGGCCACTGACGATCAGCTGGGCGCCGCGTTCGGCGAGCGCGATCGCGATCGCCTGGCCCAGTCCACCGCTGGCGCCGGTGACGAGCGCGGTCGCTCCATCGAGTTGAACGCGGGCGGAGGGCATGTACGAGGACTCTATGCCCCGTTGCGGCGGGTGATACTCCGGGTGTGGCGCCGCGGCAGGTCATCGCTCTGTTCGGGCCGACTGGCGTCGGGAAGACCGCGGTCGCCATCGCGCTCGCCCGCCGGCTGCGCGCCCGTGGCGAGGACCCGGTCGCGGTCTCGGCTGACGCTCTCCAGGTGTACGCCGGACTGGAGATCCTCACGGGCGCCGCCACGCCGGCGGACCGGGCCGAGCTCGAACACCGCCTGCTGTCGTTTGTGCCGCTCTCCGAGGAGTTCAGCGCCGGGCGCTACGCGCAGCTCGCCCACGCCGAGATCGACGCCCTGATCGGCGCTGAACGGCAGCCGATCGTGGTGGGCGGTACCGGCCTCTACCTGCGCGCCGCCCTCACCGAGCTGAGCCTGCTCCCACCGCCCGCCGAGGGTGTCCGTGAGCGCTGGGTGGCTGAGCTGGAACGGATCGGGCCCGCTGAGCTGCACGCGCGGCTGGCCGAGCGCGCCCCCTGGGCGGCCGACGCGCTGCCCTTCACCGACGGTCGCCGCATCGTCCGCGCGCTCGAGCTGCTCGACAGCGGCGCGCTGCATCCGCCGCGCGGCGACTGGCCCGGCCGGCCCGAGTCGGAGCTCTGGACCGCCGATACGCGCCGACCGACGCTCCTCACCGGGCTGGTGATGGACCGTGCCGCGCTCTACGCCCAGATCGACGCGCGGGTTGACGCGATGGTGTCGGCCGGCGCCGCCGAGGAGGTGCGACGCGCTGTCGACGCCGGGGCGTCCAGCACCGCGCGCAAGGCGCTCGGGTTCGACGACCTGCTCGCCGGTGACGTCGAATCGATGAAGCGCCGCACCCGCAACTACGCCCGCCGGCAGCTCACCTGGATGCGCAAGCTCGCCGGAATCGTCGTGATCGACGTCACCGCTCGCGAGCCGGATGACGTGGCCGCGGAGATCGAGCACTGGCTCGACGAGGGCATCGCCCCGTGACCACCTCGGACGGGGCACCCGCTCCAACAGCCGCGCCTCCCGGCCCACCCGTTCGATCGCGCCTGTCCGGACCGCTCGGGGTGCTCGCGGGGCTCGCGCTCGTGCTGGCACTCGCGGCCGGCTACGTGCACGACATCGCCGCCAGCTCCGATCAATTCGCCGACCGTGCGACGAGCGCGCTGCAGGCACCGGCGGTCCGGACGGTCGTCGCCCGGCGCGTCACCGACGATCTGGTGATACGGCATGCCGGCCAGTTGCTGGCAGCCCGACCGCTGGTCCAGGGTGCCGTCGCGGCCGCCGTGGGCAGTCGCGCGTTCGGAGACCTGTTCCGGGCGGGCGTCCGGGATCTGCACCGCGCCGCGGTGAGCGGCGATCAGGACACGGTCACCCTCACCGTTGCCGACGCCGGGACGCTCGCGGCCTCGGGTCTGGACCTGGTGCGCCCCTCGCTCGCCAAGAAGCTCCGGATCGAGGACCGCGTCGAGTTGTTCCGCCATCACGTCGCCGGCGTGGGGGCGGTGCTGGTCCGGGTCGCGGCGCGCGCACGCGTGACGACGATCGTGCTCGGAGCGATCGCCCTGCTCGCCGCGATCGGCTCAGTGCTCCTCGCCACGGACCGCCGCCGGGCACTGAGCGGGCTCGGCGTTGCGGTCGCCGTTGCCGGGCTGCTGCTCGTCGTCGCCTGGCAGGTCGGATCGGTGCTCGTCGGGCACGCGGTCGCCGCCGGCGAGGACCGGGCCGCGGCCGAGGCGATCTACCGGGCGTTCTTCGGCGACCTGCGCACCGAGGCGTGGGTGGTCGCCGCGCTCGGCGCGGTGATCGCGGCGGCGGCGGCCTCGGTCGTGCGACCGGCCGCCGTCGAGGAACGGATCCGGGCTCTCGCCGCGCTGATCCTCGGCGAACCCCGCCGTCGCTGGCAGCGCGCGCTGCGCGGGGTCGTGCTGCTCGCTCTGGGGGCGCTCTGCGTGCTCGACGTGGGCGCCGTGGTGACGCTCCTGGCCACCGCGCTGGGCATCGCGCTCATCTATCGCGGCGCCACGACGCTGCTCGGGCTCATGCACGAGCTGATCGGGCCGCGCATGCCGGCGCGGAAAACCGGTGCCACCACCCGGCGGGCCGCGGACCTCGAGACCGGGCGGATCCCCGCCCGCCGCACCGCCCTCGCGGTGGTCGCGGTCGCGATCTGCCTGGGCGGCGCCGTCGGCGGGCTGGTCGGCTCCCACGCCCTGCAGGCGAGCGGCCCAGCTCCCGCGCCCTGCGACGGCAGCCGCCGGCTGTGCGACCGACCGCTGCCCGAGGTCGCGCTGGCCGCCACGCACAACGCGATGTCGGCACCGCTGCCCGGGTGGTACGGCGCCGAGCAGGAGGTCGGGATCCCCGGCCAGCTCCAGGCCGGGATTCGCGGGTTGCTGATCGACACCTACGAAGCGCAGCGTCTGAAGGACGGGCGTCTGCGCACCGTGCTGAGCGGGCCCTACGCGGGCGGGCCGCTCAGCGACGTCTCGGCTCAGGCGCGCCAGTCCGCAGAGCGCCTCCGTGAGAAGATCGGCTTCAAGGGCAGCGGGCCGCGGGGGCTGTACCTCTGCCACGGCTTCTGCGAGCTCGGCGGCACCCCGCTGGCCACCGCGCTGGACGAGATCGACGACTACCTGGTCGCCCATCCCCAGCAGGTGCTCGTGATCATCAACGAGGACTACGTGGCGCCGAGCGCGTTCGTCAAGGCGGTCGACGCATCCGGGCTGGGCGCGCTCGCCTACCGCGGCCCCACCGCCGCCGGGCGCTGGCCCACGCTGGGCAAGATGATCGCCTCCGGCGGCCGCGTCGTGTTCCTCGCCGAGCACCACGCAGGCGCGGCGCCCTGGTACCACCTCGCGTACAAGCGGATTCTCGAGGAGACGCCGTACGCCTTCTCCAAGGCCTCCCAGCTCACCGATCCCGCACAGCTGAACCGCAGCTGTCGCCCGGGTCGCGGTCCGAAGTCCGGAGCGCCGCTGCTGCTCGTCAACAACTGGGTCTCAACCGACCCCGTCCCGCTCGCCTCCAATGCGGCCAAGGTCAACGCCAGGACGCCGCTGCTGCGCCGGCTGCGAGCCTGCGAGCGTCAGCGCGACCACCTGCCGAACCTCGTCGCCGTCAACTTCTTCCGCACCGGCGGGCTGATGCAGGCGGTCGACGCGCTCAACGGCGTGCCGGCGACTGCCACTCCATGAGACCAGCGCGACAGTCCGCGAGGTTGCCGAGCGGCGCGGCGGGTGGGAGGCTGCCGGGCATGACCACCATCCCGGACCGCCCGCACACCGCACTGCTCGTCGTCGACGTCCAACACGGCGCGATCGACGGCGCGCCACGACGCGACGAGGTCGTCGCCAACATCGCCACGCTCGTCGATCGTGCCCGGACGCAGGAGGTCCCGGTCGTCTGGGTGCAGCACCACGACGAGCAACTGCAGCGCGGCAGCGACGCGTGGCAGATCGTCCACGAACTCGCGCGCGCCGAACCCGAACCGCTCGTGGAGAAGTCCTATGGCGACGCGTTCGAGGAGACGTCGCTCGAGCAGGTGCTCGCCGAGCTTCGGGTGGGACGTCTGCTCGTCGCCGGAGCGCAGACCGATCAGTGCATCCGCTGCACGCTGCATGGCGCGCTCGCGCGCGGCTACGACACGACACTGGTCTCAGACGCCCACACGACCGAGGACCTCAGCGCCTACGGCGCGCCGCCCCCGGAGCAGGTGATCGCACACACCAACCTGTACTGGACCCACCAGGAGGCTCCGGGCCGGACGGCGGGAACGGTGGCCTCCGGCGAGGTGGCTTTCTAGAACGCCGCGACGAACGGATACATGAGCACCGCGAACACGATGACCGAGACACCGAACGTGCCGGTCAGCGCCCGGGCCCAGTCTCGACGGGTGCGCCACACCGCCGATGCCATCAGGGTGACCGCCAGGTAGATCCCCGGCATGACCGAGAGCATGTAGTACAGGTAGCTGATGCGGTGCTCGAACGCGCTCTGCAGCTGGTAGGGGCCCCAGGTCCCGAGGAACCAGGCGAGCGCCAGCAGCGCCAACTGGGCCTCGTCCGCCGAGCGTGTGGCGAGCCGGTCGGGCCAACCGGCGAGGCGCACCAGGCAGAGCAGGAGCCCGGGAATCGTCAGCGCGAGGATCGGCGGGCTGATCTCTCCCAGGAACTGGCACACCGGGAGGATCCCGGCGGCTTGGCCGGGGAACGGGGCGCTCACGCCCTCATACGTGATCGCCCCCTTGTCGAACAGCCACTGCCACGGGTAGGAGGCGATGCCGCTGGCGCCGTGCGGGTCGGTCAGCGCCTCGGCGTAGGTGACGATGTGCCACAGGTGATCGAACGGGCCACCGGTGATGAGCTGGTGAGCGCTGTCGGCGTACGGGGTGGCGATCAACCCCATCACCCACAGGCCCAGGATGAACCCCGCGAAGCTCCCCACGACGATGAGCACGAAGCGCAGCAGCGCTGGGCGCAGCTGCCATGCCGCGGGCAGCGAGCTGTCGCGTCGTCTGAGCACCACCCGCCCAAGCTCCAGCAGCCCCAGCACGATCAGCGCGTAGGGCGCGACCTCCTTCATGCAGTCGGCGAGCGCGAGCAGGAGGATCGCGGGCACCAGCCGCCCGCGTAAGTAGAACGCGGCGCCGAACAGCATCGGCGCGAGTGCATAGACGTCGAGCGTCCCGATCCGGCCCGAGACGATCATCAGGTTGTCGGCCGCCATCAGGGAGGCTGCGCAGACCGCCGACCACCGTCCGGCCCCGGCGGCGCGCGCGAGCGCGTACATGCCGAGGATCGCCAGCGAGCCGAAGATCACCGATCCGATCCGCCACGCGAACGGCCCGTCTCCGAACAGCTCGATCGCCCCGGCCATGAGCAGCTTTGCGCCCTGGGGGTGCTCGGCGTTCGGGTCGGTCCCCAGCGGCGACTCGTCGTAGTGGGAGCCGGCGGGAGGGCGGATGTGGGCGATCACCCTCGCCGCGTTGACGTAGTACGCCTCGTCGAAGATGAGCGCGTGGTCGTCCGCGGTCCGGCACGGCACCGTGCAGGGCTGGCCGAGCTGGTAGGTGCGCGCCCCCAGCGAGAGCAGCGAGACCAGCGCGAGCACCAGCAAAGGCGCGGCGGGGGAGCGCAGCAGCGCCCGGAGGGGTGCCGGAGGGGTCGTGGTCATGAGGACGCCTAGACTGCCGCCGCGTGGAGTTCGAAAAGTGGCACGCCCTCGGTAACGACTACCTGATCGTGGAGCAGGATGCGCTGCCGTTCGAGTTGACGCCCCCCCGGATCCGTGCGATCTGCGCCGGCCACACCGGCGTGTTCGCCGACGGGATCCTGGTGCTTTCCGCTCCTGACGAGCCGGGTTTCGTCGCGCGGCTGCGGATCTTCAACCCCGATGGCTCGCAGGCCGAGATGTCGGGCAACGGCTCGCGTGAGGCGGTGCTCTACCTGCGCCGCCGCGGCTGGGCGAGCGCGGATCAGTTCTCGATCCAGACCGAGGCCGGCGAGGTTCGCCCGACGATCACCTCGCCGACGACCGCGTCGGTCGACCTGGGCCGCGCCCGACTCCAGACCGCCGACTACCCGAGCGGCGCATCCGACGGGCGCGGGGAGCTCACCGATGATCACGGTGGCCACGCGCACACCTGGTCCTTCCAGCATGTGGTGATCGGCAACCCGCAGTGCTCCATCCGGATGGGGAGCGAGGCGGATCTCGCCGATCTGAAGCTCTCACATCTCGGGCCGGGCATCGAGTCCCACGAGCTGTTCCCCAACCGGACGAACGTCTCCTGGTATGTCCCGACGGCGAGCGATCGAATCCGCGCGCGCATCTTCGAGCGGGGCGTGGGCGAGACGAGTGCCTCGGGGACGGGAGCGAGCGGCGCGGCCATCGCCCACGTCCTGGCGGGAGGCGACTCCCCGGTCACCGTGGTGCTCGACGGGGGCGAGTTGGTGGTCGAGGTGGGGGAGGACCTGCACGTCACGCTGAGCGGCTGGGCGGTCCCGGTGTTCTCCGGGCGCCTGTCCGATGAATTCGTCGAGGAGCTCCATGCAACCGAGTAGGCGCCTGCAGCAGATCCCGCCGTACCTGTTCGCCGAGCTCGAGCGCAAGATCGCCGACAAGCAGGCGGCGGGCGTCGACGTGATCTCGCTGGGGATCGGCGATCCCGACACGCCGACCTATCCGCCGGTGGTGGCCGCGGCGCAGCAGGCGATCGCGGACCCGGGAACCCATCGCTATCCGACCAACCGTGGCCGACAGGAGTTCCGCGACGCGCTGGCGACCTTCTACGACCGTCGCTTCGGCGTCGCGATCGACCCGGCGACCGAGGTCATGCCCGCGATCGGCGCCAAGGAGTGCATCTTCAACCTCTCGCTCGCGTTCCTGGACCCCGGCGACGTCGCGCTCGCCTCAGATCCCGGCTATCCGGTGTACACCGGCGGCCCACTGATGGCGGGGGCCGAGTCGTACCTGATGAGGCTCGAGCCCGAGCGCGGCTTCGCGCCCGACCTCGATGCGATCCCCGGCGACGTTCTCGACCGCGCACGGCTGATGTTCCTCAACTACCCCAACAACCCGACGGGCGCGGTCGTCCCGGACGGGCTGTTCGAGCGGGCGATCGAGCTGGCGCGGGCCCACGACTTCCTGGTCGTCCACGACAACGCCTACTCCGAGACGACGTTCGACGGCTACGTCGCCCCGTCGTTTCTGGCGACGCCCGGCGCCAAGGAGGTCGGCGTCGAGGTCTTCTCGCTGTCCAAGGGCTACAACATGACCGGGTGGCGATGCGCCGCGATCCTGGGCAACGCCGAGGCGATCGCCCAGTTCTGGCGGCTGAAGTCGAACGTCGACTCGGGGCTGTTCGAGGCGATCCAACTGGCCGGCGCGGCGGCGCTCCAGCCCGAGGTCGACGCATCGGTGCGCGCGATGAGCGAGGTCTACGCTCGCCGCCGCGACCTCGTGTGCGACGCGCTCGCTGCCGCCGGTGTCGAGGTGACCCGGCCCAAGGGCACGATCTATGTGTGGGCGCCGATCCCGGAGGGGTATGAGAACGCCGCGGCGTACTGCGAGCACGTGCTCGAGGAGGCAGCGGTCGTGATCTCCCCCGGCGGCGCCTACGGGCCGGGCGGCGAGGGGTTCTTCCGGATCTCGCTGACCTGCCCCGAGGAACGGCTCACCGAGGCCGTCGATCGGCTCAGCCGCCTGCGGGACTGACCGAGGGCGTCCCGGCGGCGACGGCGATCCTCGCCAGCTCGCAGGCGCGGTTGACGCGCGCGTCGGCGGGCGTCGCCCGGCCGCGATCGCTCGCCGCTGCACCGGCGGCCCCGAGTCGTTCCCGCGCGCGGTCGATCTCCGAGCGGTCGAGCAGGTGGATGACCTGGATCCCCGGGCCGCCAAGCTCTGCGGCGAGCCCGCGCGCCATCGCCTCGACCTCGAGGGCCGCCTCGTCGGCGCGGAGTCCGGCGAGCGCCGCCGCGGCTCCGGCGAGGTCGAACAGGACCTGGCTCTCGTTGCGTCGCCGCTCGGCCTCCTGCAGCGAGACGGCGTAGAGCTCGAGTGCGTCGGCGAGCCGGCCCTGGGCGCATGCGATGTCACCCGCGACCGTGAACCGCCTCCAGCCGAGCGCCAGGTCGGCGTGCTGAGCGAGCTCGGCCCCGCTCTCGAGTGTCCGGGCGGCGGCGTCGAACTCTCCGGCGGCGACCAGGGCCTGCGCATGCATGATGTGCGCGGCGGCGAGGTCGCCGTCGCCGGCGAGCCGCCCCTGCTCGATCGCCTCCTCGCAGTCCCGGACGCCGTCTGTGGCCTTCCCGATGAACGTGAGCGCGACACTGCGCATCATCAGCGCCGCGGCCCGCGTCCGGGGGTCGTCGGCGGCGGCGACGGCGCGGTCGGCAAGCGGCATCGCCTCCTCGGCGCGTCCGAGCAGCAGCGCCCACACCGCCCCGATCCCCGCGGTGATGACGGCGTCGGTGCTCGTGGGCGGGTCGGCGAGCAGCGGCTCGACGGTCTCGACCGCCTCGCGCAGCTGGCCGAGATCGGCGGCGAGGATCGCATGTCCGCCGGCGATCGCCTGCGCGATCTCGGGAGCATGCGATCGGGACCACTGCAATGCCTGGCGGCGCTCGGCGACGGCGGCCACAGCCCGGTCGTACTGATCCTGGCTGACCGACGGCACCCGGACCGGCCAGATGATGTCGCGCTGGCGTTCGGCGTGAGCGCGTCGCCACCGCAACCCGTCACCCGCACGTTCGAGCTCATCAGCGGCGATTCGCCGCAGGCCCTCGGGCAGCCCGAACCGGATCCGGCCGTCGCCGTGCTCAACGCGCTGCACCAGCGCGACGTCCAGTAGCCGGAAGAGCTCGCCGATGACGTCCAGTCCGTCGGTGCCGCACACGATCTCGAGCTCTTCGAGTTCGACCGCCCCCGCGAACGCCCCGAGCCGTCCGAACAGCGTGCGCGCGCCGGGATCGAGCAGGTCAAGGCTCCACTCCACGGTCGCGCGCAGCGACCGCTGACGCGCGGGCCGGTCGGAGCGATCGTCCCGCAGCACGTCGGGCGAGGCGCGCAGGCGCTCGATCAGCTGGGCGGGGGAGAGCAGGGCCAGCCGGGCGGCGGCGACCTCGAGCGCGAGTGGGAGCCCGTCGAGCATGTGGACGAGCTCGCGCAGCGGCTCGGCGCCACGACCGCTGACCGAGACCCGGGCGCCACGCCGCGCGGCGATGCGGGCCACCAGCGCCAGCGCGTCATCCTCGCCGAGCGTGTCGAGGGCGAGCACGAGCTCGTTGCCGAGGCGCAGCGGTGCCTGCGAGGTGGCGAGGATCTGCAGGTCCGGCAGCGCTTCCAGCAGGCCGGCGAGCTCCGGCACCGCGGCGAGCACGTGCTCGCAGTTGTCCAGCACGAGGAGCGTCCGGCCGCGCTCCCGCAGCCGTGCCGCAATCGCGGCGGCGTAGGTCCCTTCGGTCTCGTGCGTGGCACCGACCGCCGAGGCGATGGCGCCCGGCACGTCCTCGGCACGCGTGACGTTCGCCAGACCCGTCAGCCAGACCCCACCGGGGAACTCCTCGAGCAGCTCGGTCGCGGCCGCGAGGGCAAGGCTCGTCTTGCCGGTGCCACCACGGCCGGTGATCGTCACCAGCCGTTCGTGATCGCCGGCCAACGCCTCCCTGACGCGCGCGAGATCCCCATCGCGGCCGACCAGTGCCGGGACTCCGGCCGGGAGGTTGGTCGGGCGGCTCGACGCCGCTCGCGGCGGCGGATACGCGGACGCGCCGCGGCCGTCGATCACCGCGCAGAACAGCGTCTCGGGCTGAGGGAAGTCCTTGAGCCGGTGCGCACCCAGCGACTCGCTGAGGACCGTCCCGGACAGCATCCGCGCCGCGACGTCGGAGAGGAGAAGCTGGCCGCCGTGGGCGGCAGCTGCGATCCGGGCGGCCCGGTGGACCTCGAGGCCGACGTAGCCGGTGGCCGCTCGCTCGACGTGGCCGACGTGCAGCCCCATCCGCACGTTGAGCGGTCCCGCCTGCGCGGGCCATGGATGGGCGGCGAGCTCTCGCTGCGCGGCGGTCGCCGCCCGTCCCGCCGCCGCCGGGTCGGCGAATGTGGCGAAGAATGCATCACCCTCGGTGCCGTCGATCCAACCGCCCTCGGCCTCGATCGCGCCGCCCACGATCGCATGATGGGTGGCCAGGACGTCCTGCCACGCCGGTCCGAGCCCACGCGCCAGCTCGGTCGAGGAGGCGATGTCGGTGAACAACATCGCGATCGTGCCGACCGGTGGTGCGGCGGAGGCCCCGTCCACTGGCGGGATTCTACGGGCGCACAGGCCGGGCCCGGGGAGGGCCCAGCTACCATAAGTGTGCTTGGCTCCGTCTGAGATCAGCACGAACGGCAGCCGGCCCTCGCGCCGTCCGCAAGACGCCCGGCCACCCGGCCGGGCCCGGCAGCGCGCCTTCATGATCGCCGCGCTGCCGGCCGGCGAGGAGGATCAGCTCGACGAGCTCGAGGAGCTGCTGCGCACCGCGGGCGTGGCCGCCGTCGGACGCGCCATCCAGCACCGGGACGCGCCGCATCCGAACTCGTACCTCGGCCCGGGCAAGCTCGAGGAGCTCAGGGCGGAGCTGAAGGCGGCGGATGCGAACGTCGTGGCCTGCGACGACGAGCTGACCCCACGCCAGGAGCGCAACCTGGAGAAAGCGCTGGAGATGCCCGTCGTCGACCGCACCGCGGTGATCCTCGACATCTTCGCCGACCACGCCCACACCGCAGAGGGCAAGCTCCAGGTGGAACTCGCGCAGCTGGAGTACAACCTCGCGCGCATGCGCGGGTTGTGGACCCACCTCGAGCGCCTCGGCGGTGGGATCGGCACCCGCGGTCCGGGCGAGTCACAGATAGAGACCGACCGGCGGCTGGCGCGCGATCGGATCTCCGCGCTCAAGCGGCGGCTGGCGCACGTCCGATCGACCCGTGGCGTGATGCGGGCCGAGCGCGAGCGGGCGCACCTCCCGCAGGTCGCGCTCGCCGGCTACACGAACGCCGGCAAGTCCACGTTGCTCAACGCGCTCACCGGCGCCGACGTCCCGGTGCGCGACCGGCTGTTCCACACGCTCGATCCGACCACGCGCGTGATGCGCTCCGGCGGACGCGACTACCTGATCACCGACACGGTCGGATTCATCCGCAAGCTGCCCCACCAACTGGTCGACGCGTTCGGCGCGACCCTCGAGGAGACGATCCGCGCCGATCTCATCCTGCACGTCGCCGACGCCTCCGCCGACGAGGAGGAGCTGCAGTCGATGACCCGCGCGGTCGAGGATGTGCTGGAGGAGATCCATGCCGGTGACGCGGCGAGTGTGCTGGTGCTCTCCAAGGCCGATCAGATCGACGCCGAGCGGCGCACCGAGCTCGCCCATCGTCACCCCGAGGCGATGCTCGTCTCGGCACGGACCGGCGAGGGGTTGCCCGAGCTCGTGACCCGGATCGAGACCGAGTTCCGCCGCAGGCTGGCCCCGGTCGAGCTGCTCGTCCCGTATCGCGAGGGCGGCCGGCTCGCCGAACTGCATGAGATCGCGGGTGACCTGGAACGTGTGGACACCCCCGACGGCGTGCGGATCTCGGCACGGCTGCCCGCGGGCGTGGCCGCCCGGTTCGCGCCGTTCAGGCTGAGCGCTGCCTCGAAGGCGTGAGGCCCGTGTCCGCGACGCCGGCGCCGCTGCGGGTGCAGCGGCTTGATCCGCGAGCCGTGCTGCCGACCCGCGCGCATCCCGGGGATGCGGGCCTGGACCTGTGCGCGCTGGAGGGCGGCACGCTGGCGGCCGGCGAGCGGACCAGCGTGGGCACCGGGATCGCGGTCGAGATCCCCCACGGGCAGGCGGGGCTCGTGCTGGCGCGCTCCGGCCTTGCGGCGCGGCACGGCATCGCGCTGGTCAACGCGCCCGGGCTGATCGACGCGGGCTACCGCGGGGAGCTGCGCGTGCTCCTGCTCAACACCGACCGCGCTGAGCCGTTCACCTGGTCGGCGGGCGACCGGATCGCGCAGCTGGTGCTCGTCGAGGTCGGTCTCGGCGAGGTCACCGAGGTCGCCGAGCTTCAGGAATCCGTCCGCGGCGCCGGCGGCTTCGGCTCGAGCGGCGCCTGACCGGCCGGGGCACGGTCACAATCGCAGGCGCCCGTACGACTGACAGGGTGAGATGCGCGCCATCCGCTCCTCTGAGAACTTCGACGCCGACGCGTTCGCCGGGTTCTACCGCCGCCACGAGCGCGCGGTGGCGACGTTCCTGATGCGTCGCACCGGCCGCGCCGAGCTCGCCGCCGATCTCACCTCCGAGGTCTTCGCTGCGGCGCTGATTGCCTTCCGCGACGGTGTTGAGCCCGTCGCCAACGAGCAGGCCTGGCTCTATGGGGTCGCGCAGCACAAACTGGTCGACAGCTATCGCCGGGGGCGGGTGGAGGATGAGGCACGGGTGAGGCTCGGCATGCGCCCGACGGTCATCGACGACGAGTCGCTGCGGGCGATCGCCGCGCTCACCACGGAGACGCCCGCGCTCGAGCTGGTCGCGGCGCTCCCTGAGGAGCAGCGCGCCGCGGTCACCGGCCGGGTGATCGAGGAGCGGCCCTACGACGAGCTCGCCGCATCACTGGGACTGTCCGAGCAGGTCGTCCGCAAACGCGTCAGCCGCGGTCTCGCGCAGCTGCGCGCCGCGATGGGAGGGGAGAGGTGAGCCTGTTGCCGAGTGTCGAGCAGGAGCTGATGCGGGTGGCGCGCGCGCCCGCTGGGGGCGCCGCCGCGCGCGGGCGGGTGCGTCGGGTCGGGCGGCGCCGGCTCCCGGGCGCGGTGCTCGCCGTCGCCGTGTCGGTCGTGGCGCTGCTGGTCGGCGCCGGGTTTCTGGTCGCGCTGCGCGGCGCCGGCGGCGGAGCCGGATCCGTCGCGCAGCGCACGCCGCCGCCGCGCGCGGGCGGAGGGCAGTTCCCCGGGGCTCCGCACACCCAGCGCCCTGACAATGGGCTGTGCCGTCGCGCTCCGCGCAACCGTTATCTGCCGCGAGAGGTTGGCTGCGTGAGCGTGCGGCGGGCGGATATCGTCGGCGGCGATCACACCGATCTCCTCGTGCTCTATGCGCGTCTCGGCCGCCGGACATCGGGCGGCTACCTGTGGCGACGCTTCACGCTCGAGCTCATCCGTCCGTCCGGCCAGAGCACGCGACTCCGTCTCGGCTACACCGACGCGTTTCCGTACATCGCGCGCATCGGCAACCTCAACGGCGTTCCGGGCGACGAGCTCGTGCTGCACCTCGACGACATCTCCAGCGGGGACACGTACGGGATCGTCACGTTCTCGCGCGGGCGGCTCGTCCTCGTGCGCCCGCTGCTGTCGGCGGGCGGCGACAGCGTCTACAAGGAGGGGTTCACGTGCGGCAACCGGCATCGGAGCGTCGTGTCGACCACCATGGTGCTGCTCAACTCACAACCGGTCGATGGCCGTTGGCGCTGGTCGGTGAGGACGTACGCGTGGCTCGGCGCGAGGCTGCGAGAGACTCGACAGCACTCGTTCGTACGCCGCGGGCTGCCCGGACGCCGGGACACCCCGGCGGGCGCCGGCTGCGGCCGTCCGACCGGCGCCACCCAGAGCCACCCGGGATGAGCCCCCGCGCCGCAGGTGTCTGGATTTTCACCCGGAGCGGGTGAAAAGCCAGACACCCCCGTGCGGGCGATCTGGCACGATGCTCCGCCATGACTCACTGTCGCCTTCGCCTCGCCGCCGCTGCCGTGACCGCGCTCCTGACGGCCGGAGGCATGACGAGCGTCGCATCGGGTCCGGCCACCGCGGCCGGTCCGATCGCCCACCAGGTCAGTGGCCCGATCGCTCACGCCGACAGGGCCGCGACGCTGCGGGTCGGCTCGGTCACCCTGCGCCCCTGCACCGGCGGCTTCCCGGGGTACTGCGGTCACATCGAGCGTCCGCTCGATCCCGGGCTGAAGGGGACCCCGAAGATCCCGATCGAGATCGACGAGGTCCCCGCCCGGGACCACAACCCGCACGATCCGACGATCGTCGCCGTCGAAGGGGGGCCGGGCTACCCCTCCAGCGGCAGCTACGCGGAGTACCTGGGGACCTTCCGCGGCGCCATGGCCCACCACAACCTGCTGATGGTCGACAACCGCGGCACCGGACGCTCCGCGGTCATCCGCTGCCGGCAGTTGCAGCGCTACCACAAGAAGAGCCCTGCCTACGGCCCGGTGTTCGACCGGCTCGTCGGCAACTGCGCGACCAAGCTCGACCGCGAGTACCACACGGCGAACGGGACCCCGATCCACGCTGCCGATCTGTTCGCCACTGAGTACGCGGTCACCGACCTGCACGTTGTGCTCGACCGGCTGCACACCGGCAAGGTGACGCTCTACGGGGACTCGTACGGGTCCTGGTTCAGCCAGGCGTTCATGGCCCGCTACCCCGGCCAGCTGCGGGCGGTGATCCTCGACTCGACCTACGCCATCCACGACCTCGACCCGTGGTACGCCTCGTCGGGCCTGTCGGGACGCGCGGCGATGAACCGCGTATGCGCACGGAGTCTCGCCTGCCGCCTCGACTCCCGCCACGACGGCTCGCCGGTCAGCCGTCTGGCGCAGTTGCTGGACCGGGTCCGGCACCATCCGATCACCGGCACCGTGCTCACCAACCACGGTCCCGTCCGTTCCGCGATCACCCCGACGGCGCTCGTCAACCTGTTCCAGGACGGCGGCTCCGATCCCTACCCGTGGCGCGTGTTCGACGCCTCGGTCCGGGCGGCGCTGGCCGGGAACCCGACGCCGATGCTGCGCTCGATCGTCGACGACAACTACAACGGCGGCGTGGCCAACCCACTCGACTTCGGCGACGGCGACTACATGGCGGTCAGCTGCACCGACTACCCGCAGTTATTCAGCCTGGATGTGCCGCCGGCGCAGCGACGGACCCAGTACGCCCAATCGATCGCCACTGCGCCTCCCGGTGCCTTCCGCCCGTTCACCGCGGCCGAATGGGTGACGATGTCCGGCTACTCCGAGACCTACGACGCGTGCCTGGACTGGCCGGTGCCGGTCCACTCCCAGCCGATGGTCGCTCCGGTGGGCAGCCGGCGGCTCCCCTCGTCGGTGCCACTGCTGATCGTCGGCGGCGACCTGGACGACCTCACGCCGCTGCATGACGCGCGTCGCTTCGGACCGACACTCGGACGTGACGTGCGCGTCGTCGACCTCCACAACACCGTTCACGTCACCTCTGAGGGCGACACGTATCTGGATCCGGGCGCGCGTTGCGTGCGGTCGATCATCGATCGCTTCGTGCTCGATCCCAAGGCGCTGCAGACGATGAGCACCCGCTGCGCCGCGCGGATCCCGCCGCTGCAGACGCCAGGGGCATATCCGCGCACGCTCGCCGGTGCCCGGCCGGCATCGATCGTCTCCGGTCCCGCGCTCAGCCTCGCCGAGCGCCGCGCGGTGACGGTCGCCGCCGGAGCACTGGCCGACGCGACGATCCGCTTTCAGGAGTTTCTCCCCGACCATGGCGTCGGTCTGTACGGCGGCACCTGGAGGTTCACCGGACACGACGGTTACCTGTTGCGCGGGATCCGCTTCACGACCGACTCCTCCGTGACCGGCACGGGCAGGTACCGGCCTTCAGACGGCGCCACCGCCGGAACGCTCACCGTGCGCGGCCCGCACCTCTCCTCGGTCGCCGTGTCGGTGGCCTGGGATGCTCGCTCGCAGCTCGCCAGGGCGCGCGTCGGGGCGACCGCGCTCACGCTGCCCGCGCCCTGAGCGGTTCGCGTCAGTAGTCCGACGGTGTGAGCGGCCCGAGCAGGCCGTGGGTCTGCAGATACTGCGTCGCGACCGTTGCCGGAGGCAGGTTGGCGACGCTGACGGCGTTGTTGAGCTGACGCATCGTGTTCAGGGTGAGGGTGCGGTCGACCCGCTCGATCGTCGCTGCAAACGCCGGGCCCTCCTGAGCGAGCGCCTGTTGGGTGACCACCGGGACGACGTTGCCGTAGCCGAAGACGTTCTGCGGATCCTGGAGGACCCGATAGTCGCCGGTGGCCAACTCCCCATCGGTCGTGTTGATGAACGCGGCCTGGACCGTGTTCGCGTCCAGCGACGTGTACTCGTCGCCGACCGCCAAGGGGGTGAACATGGCCGGCTTGACGCCGTAGCCTTCGAGCAGCGCGTGCAGACCGGAGCGGTTGGTCTTGAACTGCACCGCGCCGCCGATCGTGAGCGTCGTGGCGACGTTGAGAAGGTCAGCCAGCGTGTGCAGGTGGTTCTCGGCCGCGTAGGCGTCGGTGACCGCGACGCCGGTCGTGTCGCTGAATGGCGTCGGGGCGAGCAGCTCGAGTCCATGGCGGGCGGCCCACAGTTGGCCCGAGGTCACCGCGTCCGCGAGTGTCTTGAACGAGCGGCGATCGTGTGCGAGCGTCTCAAGGACGACGTTGATGTACTCGGGGTACATCGCGAGCGTGTGGTCCTTCAGCGATCCGAGCACGACGCTCGTCGGGCCGATGTTCTCCGTGATGTTGACCTTGAACCCCTGGGCCTGGAGCGCCTTCAGGTACAGCTGGCCGAGCACGAACTGCTCGGCGTAGTTCTTGTCACCGATGGTGATCGTCGGCCTTCCGGTGCCGGGAAGCGACGCGGCGGTGGTCGTGGTGGTGGTCGTCTGCGCAGCGGTGCTCGTCGAGGTGGAGGTGACGGTGCGCGACGTCGTCGTGGTCACCGTGTGCGCGGAGCCGCCGCCGCAGCCGGCGAGCGCAACGGCGAGGATGGCTGCGCCGAGCAGCGACACGAGCCCGGGGACAGGGCGCCGCGGGCGAGACGGGTGGGGCAGAGGATCCATCAACGACTGGCCGATCATATGCGGCGCCGCGGTCTCGCAGCGGCCCTCAGACGCCGGCCGCACGTCGCGCCTCCGCGTGAGCGGCATCCTCCAGCCGGTCCTCAAGCGCCGCGAGGGCTGAGAGACCGAGCGCGGTGCGGATCAGCCAGTCACCGAACCAGGCGTTCTTCGGCAGCAGCGGCCCGTGAAGATAGGTCCCGATCACCGATCCGGCCCGCACTCCCTCGTGGCCATCGCTCCCGTTGTTGCCGTGCCCGCGCAGCACCCGGCCGAGTGGCAGCGTGCCGCCCGCGAGCACCGTACGTCCCGCGTGATTCTCAAAGCCCGCGAGGACGCGGCGCTCCCCCGGCGCGAGCTCGACTTCGATCGCGACGTTGCCGATCAGACGCGGGCCTTCGGAACGGACGGTCTCGAGGTCGACGAGGCCCACCCCCGGCAGGGTCTCCTCATCGAGCTGATAGGAGTGACCGAGCAGCTGGTAGCCGCCACAGACCGCGAGGATCACCGCCCCGCGCGATGCGGCCGCGTGCAGGGCGTCGCGCTTGACCGTGGCGAGATCACGCGCGCACAGAGACTGATCGCGGTCCTGCCCGCCGCCGATGTAGAAGAGGTCGGCCGAATCGGGGTCGAGCTCCTCGCCGAGACGCGCGGCCGAGAGCTCAAACCCGAGCCCACGCCAGGTGCAGCGGCGCTCGAGCAGCAGCAGATTGCCGCGATCGGCGTAGATGTTCATCAGGTCCGGATAGAGCGCGCAGACCCGGAGGGTCGGTGTCTGATCAGCCACGGAGAATCACCACCGTCGAGCCGACATAGTCGGGCGTCGTCGCCACCGCCTCCCGGGGCGCGGGATCGAACCCGGCGGCCCGGCCCTCCGCCTCGAGCAGGTCCGCGTCCAGCGCGTGGAGCCTCACAAGGTCTGTCTCCGCGGCCAGCTCGCCCGCAACCGATACGGTCTCGCGACGGCGCTCGAGCACGAAATGGCCGCCGTCGGGGCGCACCGCCAGCGGCCGGCTCGAATACACGATCCCGTCGAATTCGCCGACATCGGGCAGCGGCTCCGGCGAGCCGTTCGCCACCTCGAAGGGCTCCAGTGCATCGGCGATCGCGAGCGCGAGCACTCCACCGGTCCGCACGGCCGTGCGCGCCTGGGCGAAGAACCGGCTGCGGGGGCCGGCCCCGTCGAGCAGCTGGATGGTCTGCATCGGCACGATGCAGAGCGGGACAGCGGCGGGAACCGTGAACTCGCAGGCGTCGGCGCAGATCGTCTGCACCCCCGTGAGGCCCGCCGCGCGCGCCCGCTCCTGAAGCGCCCCGAGCAACGTCGCGTCTCGGT
This sequence comes from Solirubrobacteraceae bacterium, assembly GCA_035503035.1. Classification (GTDB taxonomy): domain Bacteria; phylum Actinomycetota; class Thermoleophilia; order Solirubrobacterales; family Solirubrobacteraceae; genus Palsa-465. The sequence goes on along the minus strand of DATJTS010000056.1, from coordinate 11,426 downwards.
CCAGCGCGATCACCTCGTGACCCGCGCGCGCGAGCTCCAGCGACACGCGCCCGGTCCCCGCGCCGATGTCGAGCACGGGACCGCCGTGGCGAGCCGCGAGCGCGCGCCACAGGGCAAGGTCCTCGTGGTAGGAGCCGCACTCGAGGTCGTGCCAGATGACGTCGGCGACGGAGCTCACGCCGGCTCCCGGGACCAGAACTCTTCGACGTGACCACGACGGGCGAGCTCCGCGCGCAGCTCCAGCAACGCGGTGTAGGTCGGCAGCGCGAACACACGTCCGCCGCCGGCGCTGGTGAGCGCATCGTCCAGCGCCGCGGGCAGCGCCGTGACGACGTGCAGACGGTCCGGCTCGATACCCGCGTACTTGAGACGAAGCGCGAGCTCGGCGGCGCGGGTGCCGGCGCAGGTCACCCGCCGTGTGCGCCCGGCGAGCAGCTCGAAGTCGGCGTCCCATACCCAGGAGATGTCGCGACCATCAGCCGTGCGGTCGTTGAGCACGCCGAGCAGGTCGAGCTCCTCCTCCTCGAGGCGAAGGGTGCGCAGCACCTCGTTGGCGCCCGCCGGATTCTTGATCAGCAGCAGGGACAGGGTCCGCTCGCCGATCACGATTCGCTCGGCCCGCCCGAATGCGGCGCTCACCGCTCCGAGACCGTCGGCAATCGTCTGCGGCGCGATCCCGATGGTCGTGCACAACGCCGCCGCGCCGAGCGCGTTGTAGACGTTGTAGAGCCCGGGGAGCGGCAGCGAGACCTCGACACTCCCGGCGGGGGTGCGCAGCTCGAATGAGGCGGCGTCGGTGCGGAACAGGCGGACGTTCGCAGCGCTCACGATCGGCTCAGGGCGGGCCGCGCCGCATCCCGGGCAGCGGTAGATCCCCAGATGGCCGAGGTAGACGGCCTCGTACTCGTAGGCGGTCCCGCACCGTCGGCAGTGCTTGGAGTCGGCCGCATGCTGCATCTCGCCGAGCGCGAGCGAGCGATCCTCTACGCCGAAGTAGACGGTCCCGGAGCGGCCCCGTCCGAGATCGGCGATCAGGGGATCGTCGGCGTTGAGCGCGAGCCGGGCGCTCCCGTTCATCCCGGTCACCATCGCCGCCCAGCGATCGGCGATCGTCTCGAGCTCCCCGTAGCGGTCGAGCTGGTCCCGGAACAGGTTGCCGAGCAGCAGCGATCGCGGGCTGAGCGCCGGAACCACCTGATCCAGCCAGAACTCGTCGACCTCGAACAGTCCGAGCTCGCCGTCGATGCGCCCGCGACGACCGGCTGCCGCGGCCAGGGTGGAAGCGACACCTGAGGCCATGTTCGCGCCGGCGCGATTGTGCACGAGCCGCAGACCGGTGCGCTCAAGGATGGCCGCGGTCATCGCGGCGCTGGTCGTCTTGCCGTTCGTCGCCGAGATGGCGATGCTTCCCCCCGGTAGCCGGGCCGCGAGCCGCGAGATCGCGTCCGGCTCCATGCGCATCAGCAACTTGCCGGGGAGGCTGGTCCCGCCGCCGCGGCCGGCAAACCGGGCCAGCCGTCCGGCCGCGCGGGCGGCCTCCACCTTGACGTCGAGCGCCGTCACCGGGCGTCCGTTGCGGTCTGGGCCGGCGAGGTGGCGCCGCTCCACGGTGCGGGCTCGGGGGCTGCGGCGGGGACGACCACGCGCATCGCGCCGGGCAGCACGGAGATCCGCGCGGGCAAGTCAGCGATCGGGTCGCCGTCGGCGTAGACCTGGAACGGCCGGGAGGCGGCGATCTCGATCGTCCGCGCGCGAACCACTTCGACGACCGGTTGGTTGACGTGGGTACCGGTGAACACGGTGGGCATCAGCATCAGAAAGCGGGCGCGGGGCAGCTCGTGGATGATGACCACGTCGAGCTGACCGTCATCGAGGTCGGCGGCCGGCGCAAGCTGCATCCCTCCACCGTAGGACCGGGAGTTCGCCGCCGCGACCGTGTAGCCGCTCACGGTCCGAGGCCGTCCGCCGTCGATGGCGACCGTGAACGTCGCGGTCCGCCAATGCGTGAGCGCCCGCAACGCGCCGTAGGCGTAGACGAGGTTCCCCCGGATCAGGCGCGCTTGGTTGGCGATGCGATTGGCGTCGGAGTCAAAGCCGCAGGAGGCGATCCCGATGAACGCCCGGCCGCCAACCTCACCCAGGTCGAGCGCGCGCGGCTGTCCTGAGGCGAGCACCGCGCAGGCATCGACGGGGTCGAGCGGGATCCCGAGCGCACGCACGAAGTCATTGCCCCGGCCGCCGGGCAGCACCGCCATCACGCCCTCGGTACCCCGCAGCGCGTCGGCGACAGCGCCGATCAGCCCGTCACCGCCGAACGCCACCGCCAGCTCTCCGGCGTCAGCCGCCTCGCGCGCGAGCGCGCGCGCATGCGAAAGATCTCGGGTCTCGGCCAATCGATGAGCCAGCCCGAGTCGGTTCAGCTCCGAGCGGACCGGTTCGAGCGCCCGTCCGGCGCGGCCGCCTCCCGCGAGTGGGTTGACGATCAAGCGCAGTGGAGCGCTCATCCGGTCCTCATGACGAGGTCGTGCAGTGTCGCGGCGATCCGGACGGGCGCGGGATCGGTCGCGGCCTCGGCCTCGGCGCGCGTGGTCACGCCGCTGAGGACGATCGCGCCGTCCAGTCCGGCGGCGGCCGCCCCCGCGAGGTCGGAGTCGAGCCGATCACCGATCATCACCGAGCGCCCGGGTACGAGCCGATCGAGCGCGGCGCGGAAGATGAGTGGATCGGGCTTGCCCGCGTTGCGGACGGTGCAGCCGGTCGCCTCCTGTAGGCCGGTGACGAGCATGCCCGTGCCCGGGGAGGGCCCATCGGCGGTCGGATATGTCGTGTCGCGACCGGCCGCGATCAGCTCGGCTCCGGAGAGCAGGGCACGCGTGGCGGTTCGGAGCTCGGAGTACGACAGTCCCTCGTGGGCGGCGACGACGACCATCTCGGCGCCCGTCTCATGCTCCGAGCCGTTGAGAATCCGCACGCCGGCGTCCGCGACATGCCGGTGGATCGCCGGCGAGCCGATCACGAATGCCGAGGGACTCACCTGGCCGTCGCCGTTGTCGCTGGCGAGCAGGAACTGGATCGCCGCGCCGACGGTGACGACTTCTTCCAGCGATGCCTGCAGGCCGAGCGACCACAGCTTGCGCACGTACTCCTCGGGCGCGTGCGCGACGTCGTTGGTGACGAAGCTCAGCGTCAGCCCACCGGCCCGCAGCTCGGCGAGCGCCTCGCGGGCGCCGGGCGTGAGCTCGTCGGAGACCCACACGCAGCCATCGAGATCGAGCAGCACATGCTCGTAGGAGCGGATGAAGGTCGAGAGCGCCATGATCGTTCGGAGGCTGGGCTGGGCCGACGGCCGATTATCACGACCGGGAGCGCCCCCCCGATCTGAGGGTATTCACCAACCAGATTTCACTTCTGGAAGGTTCTGGAGTACAAATGAGCGCGAAGTCGAGCGCCGGGCGGCAACCCGGCGCTCTTGCTTCGCATAGACGTTCATCGACGAGAGTGGAGCTCGCCAATGCAAGTCAAGATCAACGGCTGATCTTTGTGGGGGAGGGTCGACGGGATCGTCGGCACTCCCCCACACAGCGTCGAATCGGAGCCTGGCGCACTCTGCATGAATCGTCCAGGGATAATGGACATCTGTTCAGGTCGGGCTTGACGACGCCGATGGCCCAGGCATGGAGACCGACTTGCTCCGCCCGCGCCATGCGCTGCTGACCGTTCTGCAGTGTCTGGCCCTCGCCGCTGGGCTGGCGCTGGCCGTGCTGGTTCCGGCGCTCGGGCATTGGCGGCTCTGGCCGCTGCTGGTCATCGCGCTGTATTCCCTCGGCACCGAGTGGCTGTCGGTGGACTCGAACGTGACCACTGTCGGCATCTCCGGAAGTTCCGTCGGGATCGTGCTCGCCGCGGTCCTGTACGGAGGGCCGCCCGCTGCGGCGATCGACCTGCTCCTGATCTGTGTGAGTTGGCTGCGCTCGCGTGAGCCCGCCATCGGTTTCCGTCAGAACCTGGTGAGTGCGATGTGGTTCCCGATGCTCACCGGCATCGCCTTCCAGGCAGTGACGGTGGCCGCCGATGTGCGCCCGGGCACGCTCGCGTTCGTGCTGCTCGTGTTCCCGACCGCGCTCTTTGCCCTCGCACTCAATGTGGGGACGATCTCCATCGGCGTGCGCTTCATCAGCGGGCGACCGTTCGGCCAGACGATGATTGCGATCATGCACCCGGTGCTCGCCGCCGAGCTGTTCTCAGCGATGCTGGCGATGTTGGGAGTCTTCATCACAGTGCGGTTGCATCTCCTCGGCTTGATCGTGCTTGGCGTCTTCCTCGCCATCACGCAATACCTGCTCGGAGAACTGGTCACCTCCAAGCGCCGTCACGAGCAGCTGCACACGATGGCGACCACCGACGAGCTCACCGGCCTGGCCAACCGCCAGCAGTTCCACCAGCGGATCGAGCACCGGATCGCCGATCCGGAGCCGGGGCTGCAGTTCTCCGTGCTGCTCATGGACCTCGATCGCTTCAAGGAGGTCAACGACACGCTCGGGCACACCTATGGCGACCGGCTGCTGCGCGACCTCGGGCCGCGGCTGGTGGAGGCGGCCGGGGAGGGCATTCTCGTCGCCCGGCTGGGCGGTGACGAGTTCGGGATCCTGCTGCCGCGCGGCTGCGACGCGCGCGCCGACGTCACGCCGATCGCCGAGCGGTTGCTGCAGACCGCCGGCGAGCCGTTCGCAATCGACGACCTCACGATCGAGATCGGCGCGTCGATCGGGGTCTCGCGCTTCCCCGACGACGGCGAGGACGCGACCGCGCTGCTGCGGTGCGCCGACGTCGCGATGTATGCCGCCAAGGAGGCGCAGACCGGCGTGAAGTTCTACACCGCCGAGCAGAACCAGCACACCAAGCGGCGGCTGAGCGTGCTCTCCGACATCCGCCGCGCGCTCACGCGCGACGAGATCGTCGTCCACTACCAGCCGATCCTCGACCTCGAGGACCGGATGGTGAGCGGCGCGGAGGGGCTCGTCCGCTGGGAGCACCCGGAGCACGGGTTGATCCCCCCGGGAGCATTCGTGCAGTCGGTCGAGCAGAGCGGGCTGATCGGGCCGCTCACACGCCATGTCCTGGAGCACGCGATCGCCCAGTGCGCGCAATGGCGCCGCGAGGGACGCGAGATGTCGATCGCAGTCAACCTCTCGGTGCGCAACCTGCTGGACCGGGACCTGCCGCGCGAGATCGCGCGGCTGCTCGGCACCTACCAGGTGCCGCCCGCGTCGCTGCACCTGGAGATCACAGAGTCGATGATCATGACCGACCCCGAGCGCGCGCTGGGCACGGTCGGCCGCCTCTCCGAACTCGGGGTGCGGCTGTCGGTCGACGACTTCGGCACCGGCTACTCCTCACTGGCGAACCTGCGCCGACTGCCGATCAACGATCTGAAGATCGACCGCTCGTTCGTCTCGCCCATGCTCGAGGACGAGAGCGACCTGATCATCGTGCGCTCGACGATCAACCTGGGCCACGACCTCGGCCTACGGATCATCGCCGAGGGCGTCGAGGACTCGGCGACGCTGGAACATCTGGCGGCGCTCGGCTGCGACCTGGCCCAGGGCTACCACCTGAGTCGGCCGCTGGCGGCCGATGCGTTCGGTCGCTGGTTGGCCGACACCCCCCGCCAGCCCGGTGCCGGCTCCCTGCCCCGGAGCACCCACGTTCCCGGGGCGACGCCTCGGAGCTGGACGACGACGGCCTCGGGCCTCGTGGTCGCCTCGCCCGACGCCTGAGGACGCCGCGGCGCGGATCGCGCTCAGAACAGCGAGGTCTGCGGTTCGGGAGCCGGTGGCTCCAGGCAGTCGGGCTCGTCGTGCCGCGCGTCGTTGACCGCCAGCCCGACTTCGGTGAGCGCGGTGTGTTCGGTTGCCAGGCCGGCGAGGATCTCCTCCAGCGCGCCCGGTGGGGTCGAGGTGTCCAGCCAGTCGGCCTCGTGCGCCGGATCGAGGATCACCGGCATCCGGTCGTGGAGTGAGGCAATCCGGTCGTTGGCGGGGCGGGTGATGATCGTGCACGAGCGCACGACCTCCTCCTGCGGGCCGTGCCAGATCGACCACAGCCCCGCGAACGCGAACGGAAGGCCGTCGTCCCGCGTGATGTGGAACGGCCGCTTCGGACCATCTGCCGCACGCTGCCACTCGTAGAACCCGTCCGCGATGATCAGGCAGCGGTAGCGCTGGAAGGCAGTCCGGAACGCGGACTTCTCCGCGACGCTCTCCACCCGGGCATTGATCATCCGCGAGCCGATCTTCGGCGAGTCCGCCCAGCCGGGGACCAGGCCCCATCGCAGCAGCTCGCCGCGTGGATTGCCCTCGCGGTCGGTCGTCACCGTCAGAACGTCGTCGGTCGGCGCCACGTTGAACCGGCGGCGGATCTCGACCGACTCGCCGACCGGGAAGCGCGCGCGGACCTGCGAGGGGTCAGGCGCGGCGAGGCTGTAGCGGCCGCACACCGGCGCGGTCAGCGCGTGCGCGCCGCCAGGCGCTCGGAGCGCTCGGCCTGCGCACGTTTCTGCCGCCGTCTTCCGAGCACGATCAGCACGACGAAGACGACGATCACCAGCAAGACGCCCCAGAAGATCCGAAGGTCGAGCGACAGGCCGCCGGCCGCGGCCGCGATGCCCGAGACGATCCCGAAGCCGGCGAACAGCACGGCCGCGAGCGCCACGAGGACGATCAGGATGCCCCGCAGGCGTGCGAGGATGCCGGCGCTCGATGGCGGCGCGACGACACCCATGATCCGCAGGCCCCACAGCTGGCGGTTGGTCGGACCCTCAACGCCGAGCCTTTCGGTCGCCTTGCGCAGATCCTCCGGCCGCCGCTCGGCGAGCGCCAGCGACGCGTCGGCCATGCGCCGGATCTGCATCCGCTCCTGCGGACGAGCGGCCGCGATCGCACGCTGGAAGTGAGCCCGCGCCTTCTTTGCGTCGTACCGCTCCGCCGCGCGGGCGCCGAGGATCGCCTGAGCAGCCGACTTGTACCGCGTCTCGGCCTCGAGCTCCTCGTCGCTCTTGCTCTCCATCTGCTGCATGGCGGCGAGCTGACCCTTCTGCTCCATCCGCACGACACGCTGCTGCTTGGGCATGGGGTTGAGTCTAGTGCTCGACCCCTCCCGACTGGGGCCTCATTTCTCCTCGTCGTCGAGCGCCGAGATGCCGAGCGCGCGCGCCCACAGGCCAGCGCCCGAAACGATGTCGGGCCACGGCATGGCAGCCCCGCGCAGCCGGTCGATGCCGAGCAGCCCCTCCAGACGATTGGAGCGCAGCTCGCAGCGATGCAGCTTCGCACCCCGCAGGTCGGTCGCGGTCATCTGGCAGCCGCTGAAGCGCACGCCGTCCAGTTCGGCCTCCAGGAAGTCCGTCTGTGAGAGATCGCAGTCGTCGAAGGTGACGCGCTGCAGCCGCGAACCGCCGAACGAGGCGAGGTCGACGCGGCAGCCGTGGAGTGTGACGTCGCGCAGGACGCCGTCGGTGAACGTCAGGCCGGTCATCCGGCAGTTGGTTGCCCGGACCCGGATCCATCCGCCGTGCGGCCCTGCGCGCAGGTTGGCCAGGTCGCAGCCGCGCAGCTCGACGTCGGTCAGCTCGAGCCCTTCGAGCTCGCCGCCGGCCAGGCCGGTGGCGTGAAGCTCGGCCTCGCGGATCGCGACGCCCGGGGCGTGGGCTCCTGACAGGTCGCTGTCGCCGAGCTGCACCTGCTCGAGAACGGTCTCCGCATCGAGTGTCTCGAGCGCGACCTCGTCGAGCGAGTCGGGGACCGCGGGTGAGCGGGGGAGGGGAGGGGAATCGCTCACGCGACCATCGTGATCTTGCGTGCCCGGACCGAGGTCAGTGCGGCGACCGCGAGCGCGCCGCAGCTGACGATGAACGGAGCGCTCACGCCACCAGCGCCGATCAGCGCGCCGCCCAGTGCCGACCCGCCGGCGATGCCGCCGACCAGTGCGGAGGACATCCATGTGAACGCCTCGGTCTCGGCGCCGTCAGGAACGACCCGGCCGACGAGCGCGTACTGGCAGGAGAAGACGGGCGCGATGGTCAGCCCGGTGAGCAGGGCGCCGACGAGACCGAACTGGATCGTGTGCGCGAACACCAGCGGGCCGGCACACAGGACCGCTCCCGCGAGCAGGCGTTGGTAGCGCTCCGACAGGCCGACGCTCCACTCGCGCGACCCGTGCAGCAGTCCGCCGATCATCGATCCGAGGCTCCACATCGCCAGCAGCAGGCCTGTCGATGCGCGAGACCCTGCGTGCAGCGCGAGCGAGGGAAGTCCGACCTCCGTCGAGCCGATCGCAAAGCCCATCAGGCCGATCGGCAGCAGCAGGGCACGAAGCTCCGGGAGCGCACGCAGGCCTCCAGAGGTCGACGTCGCAGGTACGGGCGGCCGCGCCCGGGAGGCGGGCATGCCGACGAACAACACCGTCCCGGTCAGCGACAGCGCCGCGCAGACGAGCAACGCGATCGAGGCGGAGCCGACGGCGATGATCACCCCGACGATCAGCGGCCCGGTGATCCAGATCAGCTCCTGGATGACCGACTCCAGCGCGTATGCCGCCTCCTGCGCGGCGTCCTCGACGATCACCGCCCGCAGCAACGCGCGGACCGCGGGAGCGATCGCCGGCAGTGCGGCTCCGATCGCAGCCGAGATCAGGACCAGTGAGAACCCCGGCGCATGCTCGTGCGCGAACAGCACCAGCGCGACGAACAGCGCGGTCTGGGACACCGCCCACGGCACGAGCACGCGGGCGCGGCCATGGCGGTCGACCAGCCGCCCCTGCAGCGGCCCCACCAGGGCGATGGCGACCGCCTGGATGCCGACCGCGAGACCGGCCAGCGCGTAGGAGCGAGTCGCCTCCCGCACGAGCAACAGCGTCGCCAGCCCCGACATGCCCTGAGGCAGCCGCGCGAACACTCCGGTCACGTAGAGCCGGAGACTGCCCGGAATCGCGAGGACGGCACGGTAGCGGGCAATCATGCCCTCCAGCCTAGGCATCACGCGCGCGCGGACGGGCACAACGTCACCGGCGCATATCGCCGTCGCGGCCATGTTCATGAACAGCCGTTCATGCAATGATATGTGCATGAGTCACGGCACCGAACCTGACCTCGGTCAGCTGCTGGGAAGGGAGACCGCGCACGTGGTCGCTGGCACGATGCACGCGCTCGCGACACCGAGCCGGGTGAGAATCCTGGGCGCGCTCGCGATGCGGCCGTGCTCGGTCGGGGAGATCACTGCCGCGGTCGACATGGAGCAGTCCGCCGTCTCCCAGCAGCTGCGCGTGCTGCGCCATCTCGGACTCGTCGTCGGCGAGCGCCGTGGTCGGCAGGTGATCTACGCACTGCACGACGAGCACGTCCAGGTTCTGCTCGCGGAGGCGCTCGCGCACATCGACCATGTGCGTCTCGGGCTCCCCGCGCCGCCTGTCGGCGAGGCCGTGGTCGCGTGAGCCTCGGCGCTCCGGCGCTGCTGCTCGCCGCTGCCGGCGTCGGCCTGGGTCACGCGATCCTGCCCGACCACTGGATGCCACTCGCGGTCGTAGGCCGAACCCAGCGCTACCCGCTGCGTCGCGTCGCGCGCGTCTCGCTGCTGGCCGGTGTCGCCCACGTGCTGGTGTCGGTCGTGCTCGGGACGATCATCGTGCTCGTCGGCCTGCAGTTCCGCCACGCGGTGCAGAGCGCCCAGGACACCGTGGTCGGCCTGATCCTGATCCTCACCGGCATCGCGTTCGCGGTGATCGAGTTGACCGGACACGGACACCACCACGGGCCGGACGGGCACACCCACGACCACGGGGGTCGCCTGGAGCACGCTGACCACCACCATCACCACGACCACGCGGGCTCGTCCTCACGGTTCGGTGGCCTGGCCGCAATCATGGTCCCGTTCGGCGCGGCCGCTTCGCCCGACCTGACGATCTTGCCGGTGTTCCTCGCCGCCTGCGCCTCCGGAGTTGGCGCCGCGGTCGGGTCGGTCATCGTGTTCGCCACGGTGACGATCGGGACGATCGCCACGCTCACGGTTGCCGCGGCCCGTGGCGGCTATCAGATCAAGGGGGCGTGGCTGGAGCGCTGGGGCAACGCGTTCACCGCGCTCGTGCTGCTGCTGATCGGCGCCCTTGTGCTCGCACACATCCTGTGAGTAGATTGGTCTGGGCTGCGTGAGTGATCAGCGCCAGCGGGCACGTCGAGCAGAACGAGAGGACCGGATGACATCAGCAGTGTTTCGTCGGCGATGGATCGTGGTGAGCGCGCTCGTGGCTGCGGTGGCGGGTGTGGCGGGCGTGGGGTCCGGAACGGCAGCGGCAAGCTCTCAGCCGTACTGCTCGCACTACTCCGGCAGCGGGATCCCGCCGGGCAGCGGTATTCCGCCGTGGGGCTTCCACGCCACGCAGTCGCTGTCCGGTCACCGGCATGGCTACTCGCACGGCTGGGGGAACATCGACCTGGACGCGAGCACGATCTCGGGTCGGATCTGCCAATACGTCTCCCAGCCCGGCGCCGGGACGCGTGCGATCGCGGTGCAGCTGCAGCGCCACATCGTCTACCACACGCACTATGGGCGGATGTGGGGTTATGCGGGCAACATCATCAAGGTCAACGTCAAGGTCGTCGCCAGCACGGACCCCAAGTGCCCGGTCGGGACCCCCGGCCATGTGACGATGTACGGGAGCTACGACGGCGTTCGCAGCGACAGCATCCAGTTCTTCTTCAGCACCGGCTGCTGGTACCAGAGCAACCTCTATAAGGGCCCTCAGGTCGACGCGCAGGTTCCGCCCCTGTAAGCCCAGTAAGCGGATGATGCCTCCGTTTATGTGATACGGCGCGCCGCCGATCGCCGATGAGCTCGGGATCGAGATGCTGCGCCGTGCGGCGGCGCTCGGCGTCGACCACATCGACACCGCGCAGTTCTACGGCGCCGGGCGCGCCAACGCGCTCATCCGCAAGGCTCTGTATCCGTATCCGGCGGAGCTCGTGCTCGCCACCAAGGTGCGGCGCGCGCACCGAGGGCAGCCCCGTCAGCGCGCATCACCTTACACCGTAAGCTTTACGGTGTAAGGTGATTCTCGGTGGCCAGATCCGACACAGCTCACGAGCGCCCTGCGCCTCTGAACCGCGAGGCGATTCTGGAGGGAGCGATTGCGCTGATCGAGCGGGACGGGCCGGACGCCCTGAGCATGCGCAAACTCGGCAGTTCGCTCGGAGTGGAGGGGATGGCGATCTACCACCACTTCTCAGGTCGTGAGGATCTGCTCGCGGGGCTCGCCGATCGGCTGCTCCGCCCGCTTGACGAGGTCGACCTGGGCTCGGACTGGCGGACCGCCTGCCGGCGCTTCGCCACCGGGCTGCGTCAGATCGCGGTGGCGCGCCCGGCGACGTTCAAGCTCGT
>DATJTS010000055.1:0-43988 GCA_035503035.1 Solirubrobacteraceae bacterium | reverse complement strand
GGTCGTGGAAGGCTCCGGCGGCCTGCTGCTCGAGATCGACGGGAAGATCGTCCCCAATTACGACGCGACGCTGCACCCCTTCACCGAGGGTGACGTCGTGACCGGCCACGTCGTCCGGATCGACAACGACGAAGTCCTCGTTGACATCGGCTACAAGTCCGAGGGCGTCATCCCCTCCGGGGAGCTGTCGATCCGCAAGTCGGTCGATCCCTCCGACGAGGTCCAGCTCGGTGAGGAGGTCGATGCGCTCGTTCTCACCAAGGAGGACCAGGACGGCCGCCTCATCCTCTCCAAGAAGCGCGCTCGCTTCGAGAAGGCGTGGCGCCGCATCGAGGCCGCCGCCGAGTCGGGTGAGCCGGTCGAGGGAGCGGTGATCGAGGTCGTCAAGGGCGGGCTGATCATCGACCTCGGGGTGCGTGGCTTCCTGCCCGCCTCGCTGGTCGACATCCGGCGCGTGCCGAACCTCGACGAGTACATGGGCCAGTCGATCGAGTGCAAGGTCATCGAGCTCAACCGCAGCCGCAACAACGTGGTGCTCTCGCGCCGCGCGGTGCTGGAGGAGCAGCGCAAGGAGGACCGCGAGCGGATCCTGGACCGGCTGCAGCCCGGCCAGGTGGTCGAGGGCACGATCTCGAACATCGTCGACTTCGGCGCGTTCGTCGATCTCGACGGCATCGACGGTCTGATCCACATCTCCGAGCTGTCGTGGTCGCACGTCAACCACCCCTCCGAGATCCTGTCGATCGGCGACACGGTCTCGGTCAAGGTGCTGGACATCGATCGCCAGCGCCAGCGGATCTCGCTCGGTCTCAAGCAGACCCAGGAGGATCCGTGGCAGCGGGTCGTCGATACCTACAACATCGGCGATGAGCTCGAGGGCACGGTCACGAAGGTGGTCACCTTCGGCGCGTTCGTGGAGATCCTCGACGGTGTCGAGGGCCTCGTGCACATCTCCGAGCTCGCGCAGCACCACGTAGAGAACCCGCGGGAGATCATCCAGCCGGGCGACCCGGTGCGCGTGAAGATCCTGGAGATCGACTCCGAACGCCGGCGCCTGTCCCTGTCGATCAAGCGGGTCGAGGGCCAGATCCTGCCGGTCCGCCCGATCGAGCCGGTGATCGGCGGCGAGGAGGGCGGTGCCCCGACCGACGACATGCCCGAGCTCGGTCTCTCCGAAGAGGTCTTCTCCGACGAGATCGTCACTGGCGACGCCGAACTGGCCGACGTGACGCCCGAGCCTCAGGAGCCGGCCGAGGCGGAGTCCACCTCGGAGGAGCCGCAGGGCATCGTCGAGGCGCCAGCCGCGGACGGGCCCGCCGCGGACGAGGAGAACGCCACCGAGGCGGAGGCCGCCACCGAGGCGGAGGCCGCCGCGGAGGCGGAGCCCGCCGCGGAGGAGGCGCCTGCTGCAGAGGCGGAGGCCGCCGCGGAGGAGGCGCCTGCTGCAGAGGCAGAGGCGGAGGCTGCCGCGGAGGAGAGCGCTCCCGCTGAGGCGAGTGACGAGGCCGACGAGCCGGCCGGCGACGAGAGCAGTCCGACCGACGCCTGACGCCGGCGCCGCCTGTATCCCGTTCATCGGGCTGACCGGCGGTATCGGCGCCGGCAAGTCCACCGCGCTCGCCGCGCTGCAGCGGCTGGGCGCGGCGACGCTCTCGACGGATGCGGTCGTGCACTCGCTGTACGAGACCGACGCGGTCCGGGCAGTCGTGGTCGAGCGTTTCGGCAGGGAGGTCGCGCCGGACGGTGTCGTCGACCGGGCGGCGCTTGCCGCTCGGGCGTTCGCCACCGAGGAGGATCGGCACTGGCTGGAACAGCTGCTGTGGCCACGCGTCGGGGAGGCCGTGGTGGCGTGGCGAGAGCAGCAGCAGCACGTGCAGCCGCCGCCGCGCGCGCTCGTCGTGGAGACCCCGCTGTTGTTCGAGGCCGGGCTGGATCGCGGCTACGACGCGACGGTCGCCGTCGTGGCCGATGAGTCGGTCCGCATCGCGCGGGCAGGCGCGCGCGGGCATCGCGCGCTCGCCGAGCGGACCGCGCGCCAGCTTTCACAGGACGAAAAGGCGCAACGTGCGACCTGCACCGTGGTTAATGATGGAACCGAGGCCGAGCTTGAAGCCAAGCTGTCGGCCGTTCTTGACAGACTCTGCCGATGAGTTCTTCGACCGCCACGCGCGGCGCTCGCCGCGGCAGCCCCGCAGTTGGGCGCGGGGCGGCGGACGCGCGAGGTCGTCGAACGGGTGCCGCGCGATCGCCGAACGCCCGGCGAGCGGCCCGTGTCCGGCGGGCTCGCCGCCGGCTCGGAGTGGCGATCGTGCTCGGTGCGATCGCCCTCATCGTCGTCCTGGTGATGCCGCTCGCCAAGCGCGCGGTCGTCACCGAGTTCGGACTGCCGCTCCGGTACGCCTCGACGATCCGCCGGCAGGCGGCCGAGAAGCACGTTCCGCCTGCGTTGATCGCCGCCGTCATCTACGCCGAGACGAAGTTCGACCCGCGGACCTCGCCCACGGGTGCCGAGGGGCTCATGCAGGTGGAGCCGCAGACGGCACTTGACCTGGCGCACCGCTCGGGAGCGACATCGTTCTCGGTCGCCGACCTCCAGCATCCCGCGACGAACATCGCGTACGGGACCTACTACCTGCGCGAGCTGCTCACCGAGTATCACGGCTCCAAGGTGCTGGCGCTCGCCGCCTACAACGGCGGCGAGACGAACGTCGACCGCTGGGAGTCGGCGGCCCGGTCGCACGGGCATACGCTCACCATCGCGCAGATCCCGTTCCCGGAGACCCGCGCGTACGTGGCCAAGGTGCTCGGCGCAGAGAAGCGCTACGCGCGAACCTACGCGCGCCAGCTCGGCGGCTGAATCTCGCCGGCGGCGCCCGGCGGGGGCCGGTCGCGCCGCTGCACCGCGCCGGCGATCGCCTGCAGCAGGAGCAGCATCGCCACCGCGACGGCGGCGACCGACACCAGGTACCAGGGCCACGGCCCGAGCACATTCAACAGCGACCCATAGGTCGGCTTGGCGGCCAGGAACATGTAGTCCGCGCCGCGGATCAGGGCGTCGGCGGTTCCCGCGCAGACCGCAAAGGCACACGTCGCGGCAAACGTCCGCCACCACGCGCCCGGTCTCGGATACAGACGCAGGCCGAAGACGAGCATCAGGCCGGCGATGATCGCCACCTCGTGGTAGATGAAGAACGTGAAGTAGAAGACGCTCGGGAAGTTCCACGCCAGGTCGGGAGTGAGCGTCGCCTGCAGGGAGGCCGACAACGCCCACATGTAGACGAGCTCGGCGAGCAGCTGGCGGCGGGTCCAGAGCGCGAACGCGGTGGTCACCGAGATCGCGTCGGTGAGCTGCAGCGGTAGGTCGTACCGGACGGTCCAGATATGGGTCAGGACGTCGGCGAGGTACTCGCCCGCCCAGGCGGCGATGATGAGCGCCGCGAGCCCTCGGCACAGGATCGTGGTGGGCGTTCCGGGGTGCCGGCGGGCGAACAGGATGCAGGCCGGGCAGGCCAGCACGAGCGCGGCGAGCGCCGCGAGATGGGGGGGTGAGAACTGACGCATCGGCGTCGATCTTCGCCGGGCCGACCGCTAGCCTCCGTTAAGGATCCGCGATGCCCCAATTCGAGCTCGACAGCGCCTTCTCGCCGACCGCCGATCAGCCGGCCGCGATCGCGTCGCTGGCCCGGGGCGTCGCCGAGGGCGAGCGGTTCCAGACGCTGCTCGGCGCGACCGGCACCGGCAAGACGATGACGATGGCGGCGACGATCGCCGAGATCCAGCGGCCATCGTTGGTGATCGCACACAACAAGACGCTCGCCGCTCAGCTCTGCAACGAGTTCCGGACGTTCTTCCCGAACAACGCGGTCGAGTACTTCGTCTCCTACTACGACTACTACCAGCCCGAGGCGTACGTCCCGTCCAAGGATCTCTACATCGAGAAGGACTCGGCGATCAACCAGGAGGTCGACCGGCTGCGCCACGCGGCGACCGCGGCGCTGTTCGCGCGGCGCGACGTGATCATCGTGGCGTCCGTCTCCTGCATCTACGGGCTCGGCTCGCCGGAGGTGTACGACGAGAACCTGCAGACCCTGAACAAGGGCGAGATGATCGACCGCGAGCGGCTGCTGCGCAAGCTCGTCTCGATCCAGTACACGCGCAACGACACCGCTCTGGCCCGCGGCACCTTCCGCGTGCGCGGTGAGACGCTCGAGATCTGGCCCGCCTACGCCGAGACCGCCTACCGGATCGTCCTGTTCGGCGATGAGGTCGAGCACCTCCAGCACTTCGACCCGGTGACCGGCGAGCTGATCGAGGACGACATCGAGCACGTCGCGATCTGGCCGGCCTCCCACTACAACGTGCGGGAGGGGATGATCGAGGACGCGGTGGCCGCGATCGGTGCCGAGCTGAACGCCCGCTGCACGGAGCTCGAGTCCCAGGGCAAGCTGCTCGAGTCCCATCGCCTGCGCCAGCGCACCCAATACGACATGGAGATGCTGCGCGAGCTCGGCTTCTGCAGCGGAATCGAGAATTACTCGCGGATCCTCGACGGCCGCAATCCGGGCGACCGTCCCTACTGCCTGCTCGACTACTTCCCGGAGGACTTCGTCTGCTTCATCGACGAGTCCCACCAGACCGTGCCGCAGATCGGCGGCATGTTCGAGGGGGACCGCTCCCGCAAGCAGACGCTCGTCGACTTCGGCTTCCGCCTCCCGAGCGCGATGGACAACCGGCCGCAGACCTTTGCCGAGTTCCTCTCGATCACACCGCAGATGGTGTTCGTGTCCGCCACCCCTGGCGAGTACGAGCGGACGCATTCACCCCGGATCGTCGAGCAGATCGTGCGCCCGACGGGGATCATCGATCCCGACGTGGAGGTCCGCGAGACCCGCAACCAGATCGACGATCTGATGAACGAGATCCGCGCCCGGGTCGACCGCGACGAGCGAACCTTGGTGACGACGCTCACCAAGAAGATGTCGGAGGACCTCACCGACTACCTGCTGGAGATGGGCTTCAAGGTCCGGTACCTGCATTCAGAGGTCGACACGCTCGAGCGCATCCAGATCATCCGCGAGCTGCGCCTGGGCGAGTACGACGTCCTCGTCGGCGTGAACCTGCTGCGCGAGGGGCTCGACCTGCCGGAGGTCTCGCTGGTCGCGATCCTCGACGCGGACAAGGAGGGCTTCCTGCGCGGCGCGACCTCGCTGATCCAGACGATCGGCCGGGCGGCGCGCAACGTCGACGGCAAGGTGCTCATGTACGCCGACAAGCAGACCGCGGCGATGGAGACCGCGATCTCCGAGACCGACCGCCGTCGCGCGATCCAGCTCGCCTACAACCGCGAGCACGACATCACGCCGGAGACGATCGTCAAGGGGATCTCCGACATCGCCGAGTTCCTCATGTCCGACTCCAAGGTGCCGAAGTCACGGCGCCGGCGCCAGCGCGCTGCGAGCACGATGGAGCCGGCCGAGATCGAGAAGGCGATCGTCGAGCTGGAGGAGGAGATGCTGGCCGCGGCCGAGGAGCTGCGCTTCGAGTATGCGGCCAAGCTGCGAGACGAGATCCGTGACCTCAAGCGTCAGCTCGACCAGGTCGTGGCGACGGGGCGATGAGCGGCGAGACGGGCGGGCCCGCCCATCCTTCGCTCGCCGCCTCGGCCTCTCAGCGGGTCCAGGCGATCATCGAGGCTGCGGAGGCGAGCGCCGAGGAGATCCGGCGCGAGGCGCAGGACGAGGCGGACGACATCCGCGAGCACGCCCGCGCAGACGCCGGCCGGGCGTCGCAGTCGATTGAGGCGGCGGTCCGGCGGCTCGAGGCCCTCCACGCGGAGCTTGGGACGTTGATCGCGTCGCTGCGAGGCGGGAGCGGAGCCCCGGAGCGGTCGGCGCCCAAGGCGACCGCCGCGCCCAAGGCAGCCGCCGCGCCCAAGGCAGCCGCCGCGCCCAGGGTCGCCGACGCACCCGCGACCCCCAAGGCCGAGGCACCCGCGACGCCCCAGGCCGAGGTACCGCGCGCGCCCGCGCCCGACGCACCCGCTTCGCCCGCGCCCGACGCCCCCGTGGCTGAGCAGGACGCCGCCGGTGTGCGCCTGATCGCGCTCAACATGGCGCTCGACGGCACGCCGCGCGAGCAGGCCGCCCGCTTCCTGGCCGAGAACTTCTCGGTCGCGGATCCCGAGCAGCTGCTCGACGAGGTCTACGCGAGCGCTGGGAACTAGCCGCGCGCCGTCACCGGTCGCGACGGTCGCGCCGCTCTATGCGACGCTCGTATCGCTCCGCGCGCCGCTCCGCCTGGCGCGCGCGATGCTCCGCGTGGCGGTCCAGCTGGCGCTCTCGATGCCCCGCGTGGCTGTCCCTCTCGTCCCGGTCCTGGTGGCGCTTGCGCTCCAGGCGCGCCTCCGCGGCGTCGAGGTCGGCCGCCGGGCCGTACAGATCCCAGAGGTTGCGCACGAGCAACCCGATCACGCCAATCACCACGAATATCGGCCAGAAGAACCCGCTTGCGCCGCTGAAGATCCAGATCGCGGTGCAGACCGCGAACAGGCCGGTCGACCCGCCGGTCTCCTGGATGGTGCGTCGTACCAGCTGCGAGCGCCGCTCGCGGATGGAGAGCGCCAGCTGCTCGGGCGTCGCCGGCAGGTCGCGGCGCAGCTCGTCGAGCTCGCCGAGGGTGCGCGCCGCGTAGGCGCTCTGGAGCCGCTCCTCCAGCTCGTCGGTGTCGATGCGGCCCGCGACCGCGTGCGCGCGCAGCTCCTCGGCGAGCTGCTCACGATCGGCATCGGAGGCTCTCAGCTCCGGCTGGCGTGGTGAGGACCCGCCCGGGCGCACGCTGTCCTCGCTCATAGCGAACAAGATACGTGAATCGGTCCGTCTTCAACCTCGAACACGTGTTCGCCTTTGGTAGACTCAGCATGCGTGGACCAGATCGTCGTCTCAGGTGCCCGCGAGCACAATCTCAAGGACATCGACGTCACGATTCCTCGCGACTCGCTGACCGTCATCACCGGGTTGTCGGGGTCCGGCAAGTCGTCGCTGGCGTTCGACACGATCTACGCAGAGGGCCAGCGTCGCTACGTCGAGTCGTTGTCGGCATACGCGAGGCAGTTCCTCGGTCAGATGGACAAGCCCGACGTCGACTCGATCGAGGGGCTCTCGCCGGCGATCTCGATCGACCAGAAGACGACCTCGCGCAACCCGCGCTCGACGGTCGGCACGGTCACCGAGATCTACGACTACCTGCGGCTGCTGTGGGCGCGGATCGGCCACCCCCATTGCCACATCTGCGGGCGTCCGATCGCGGGCCAATCCGCGGAGCAGATCATCGACCAGGTGATGGAGCTCGAGGAGGGCACGCGTTTCATGGTGCTCGCTCCGATCGTGCGCGGCCGCAAGGGCGAGTACGCCCGTCAATTCGAGGAGCTGCGCGCCGAGGGGTTCGGGCGGGTCAAGGTCAACGGCGAGCTGCGACGGCTCGACGAGGAGATCGTGCTCGACAAGAAGTTCAAGCACGACATCTCGGTCGTCGTCGACCGGCTGGTGATGAAGCACGACCTCCGCAAGCGCCTCGCCGACTCGATCGAGACGGCGGTGGCGCTCGCCGACGGCCTGGTCGAGATCGAGCTGGTTCCGCGTCAGGGCGAGGAGACCTCCGAGAAGCCGAAAATCCTCACCTTCTCCGAGAAGTTCGCCTGCCCGGTCCACGGACCCTCGCTGGTCGAGCTTGAGCCGCGGATCTTCTCGTTCAATGCCCCGCACGGCGCCTGCCCGCGCTGCACCGGCCTGGGCTCCCAGATGGAGATCGATCCTGACCTCGTCGTGCCCGATCCGTCGCTGTCGATCGGGGAGGGCGCCATTGCGCCCTGGGCGGCGAGCGCCTCCAGCTACTACGACCAGCTCACGCAGGCGATCTCCGAGCGCTACGACGTCGACCTCGACACCGCCTGGGAGGACCTGGCCCCCGACGCCCAGGAGTTCTTCCTCTACGGGACCAACGGGGAGCGCATCCAGGTCTCCTATCGCAACCGGTTCGGGCGCCGGCGCTCGTACTCCACTCAGTTCGAGGGGATCGTGCGCAGCCTCGAGCGCCGCTACCGGGAGACCGACTCCGACGTCTCGCGGGAGAAGATCGAGGAGTACATGACGCTGCGCCCGTGTCCCGACTGCAAGGGCGCGCGGCTCCGGCCCGAGTCGCGGGCGGTGCTGATCGACGGCACTGCGATCCACGAGTTCTGCCACCTGTCGGCGCGCCGGGCGCTCGAGTGGATCCAGGACCGGGAGTTCTCCGAGCACGATCGCCGGATCGCGCGGCTGGTGCTGCGCGAGATCGAGGAACGGCTGCAGTTCCTGGAGAACGTCGGCATCGGCTACCTGTCGATGGACCGCGCGTCGGCGACGCTGTCCGGCGGTGAGGCGCAGCGGATCCGGCTGGCGACCCAGATCGGCTCCTCGCTCGTCGGAGTGCTCTACATCCTCGACGAGCCGTCGATCGGACTGCATCAGCGGGACAACGAGAAGCTGATCGCGACGCTCGAGCGGCTGCGCAATCTGGGCAACACGGTGCTCGTGGTGGAGCACGACGAGGGCACGATGCGCGCGGCCGACCACATCGTCGACATCGGCCCGGCGGCGGGCGAATACGGCGGCCGCATCGTGGCCGAGGGCACGGCGGACGAGGTCGCGCGCGTGGAGAGCTCGCCGACCGGTCAGTTCCTCGCCGGGACCCGACGGATCGAGGTTCCGGCGACGCGGAGAACGCCCACCGGCTACATCGAGATCAAGGGCGCGACTGAGAACAACCTGCAGTCGGTCGACGTCAAGGTCCCGCTCGGGGTGCTCTGCAGCGTCTGTGGCGTCTCGGGGTCCGGGAAGTCGACCCTCGTCAACGAGGTCCTGCTCAAGTCGGTCTCCAACGCGCTGCACCGCACGCGCGTGCGCGCCGGCGCACACAAGAAGGTCACCGGACTCGATCAGCTCGACAAGATCATCAACGTCGACCAATCGCCGATCGGGCGCACGCCGCGCTCCAACCCGGCGACGTACATCGGTCTGTTCGACCAGATCCGCGAGCTGTTCTCCAAGACCCAGGAGGCGCGCGCCCGCGGTTACAAGCCCGGTCGGTTCTCGTTCAACGTCAAGGGCGGGCGCTGCGAGGTCTGCCGCGGCGACGGTCAGATCAAGATCGAGATGCACTTCCTGCCCGACGTGTACGTGCCGTGCGAGCAGTGCCACGGCAAGCGCTACAACCGCGAGACGCTCGAGGTGCGCTTCAAGGGCAAGACGATCGCCGACGTGCTGGAGATGCCGATTGAGGAGGCACTCGAGTTCTTCGCGCATATCCCCAAGATCCGCCGGCGCGTGCAGGCGCTGGTCGACGTCGGCCTCGGCTACATGCGTCTCGGCCAGCCGGCGACCACTCTGTCGGGCGGCGAGGCCCAGCGCGTCAAGCTGGCGGCCGAGCTGTCCAAGGTGGCGACCGGGCGAACGATGTACATCCTCGATGAGCCGACCACCGGCCTGCATTTCGCCGATATCCAGCGGCTGCTCGAGGTGCTCGACACGCTCGTCCAGGCGGGCAACTCGGTCGTCGTGATCGAGCACAACCTCGATGTGATCAAGGTCTCCGACCGGTTGATCGACCTCGGTCCCGAGGGCGGTGACGAGGGGGGTCAGGTGATCGCGACCGGCACGCCCGAGCAGGTGGCGAAGGTCGCGGGCTCGCACACTGGGCACTTCCTCGCCCAACTGCTCCCGGCGGCCGGCAAGAGCTCGGCCAAGTCGCGCCGGCGCAGCGGATCGGCGTCCAGAAACGGCGCCTCCACGAACGGCTCCTCGACGAGTGGCTCTCCGAGCGGCTCTTCGACGAACGGTGCGCCGGCACGGAATGGATCCCGCTCCCGCGCGAAGGCGACCACCAAGCGCTGATGTCCGCGTCAGCTCCCGGAGCCGGCCGGCCCGGGATCGCCGAGCTGAGGCTCTGGCTGCAGAAGTGGCGGTGGTACGAGCGCAACACCCTGCCCTGGAATCGCGCGCGGATCCATTACGAGCTGATGCGCCGCGGCGCGTTCGCGCGCTGGCCGATCCACGGCAACCTGCTCGAGGCGCTGCATGAGGACCGTCTACGGGTCGGCCGTGACACCCTGTTCGAACCCGGGGTGTGGATCACCGCGCCCGGGCAGGCCCGAGTCCACATCGGCTCGGGGACGTTCCTCAACCTCGGGGTGATGGTCGCCGCGATGGAGCTGGTCGAGATCGGCGACCACTGCATGTTCGCCAACGGCTGCTTCATCACCGACGCCGACCACCGTTTCGACGACCCCGATCGACCGATCACCTGGCAGGGCTTCACCACCCGAGGCCCCACCCGGATCGGCGACAACGTGTGGTGTGGCGCCAACGTCGTCGTCACCAGCGGCGTCACGGTCGGCGAGCGCTCCGTGATCGGCGCGGGCTCCGTCGTCACCGGCGACATCCCCCCGTTCTCGGTGGCCGTCGGCGCCCCCGCCCGGGTGATCCGCACCATCACCTACGACTGACCCCGCCTCTCCCCGACGTCCAGGCCCATCCGGGCCGCGTCGCGTCACCGCCCGCCCCGACCACTCTGGGAACCTCGAGCCGCCCCACGCGTCTCCACCTTCCCAGAGTGCCCCGGGCCCGGGCGCCGTCGCGAGAAATGTGCCCTCTCAGGCCCACGATCTCGCGCCTCGCGCCCCGAACCGCCCGCCGGCGAGCACTCCGAGCGCACGAAGGGGTGCATCGCCCCTTGAGGCGCTCGGAGTGCGCATCCCCGGTCGCCCCCACCCGACACTCGCACCGACCCCGGGTCGCACCTGCCCGTCCGGTTCGCAGGGACCCAGGGCGCACCGGCTCCCGGCCGTCTGCCACCTCGGGTCGCACCGAGCCGGGTCGCTCGCCCGTGAGAGTGAGCCGGTGTGGATCGGCCCGCACACGGCCGACCCGTGAGAGGGGCGGGGTGCCCCGGTCCGATGCCCTCGCGTCCGCACCGTCGATCACAGACGCGACGCGTCAGGGGAGCGGGGCAACCGGGCCGGGGCGCCCCGCCCCGGCCACCCAGCTACGACAAGTGCGACTTGGTGATCGTGACGGTGAGCGACCGCGTCTGTTCGCGGGCGTTCAGCACCGCGACATGCAGCCGCAACCGCTTGAGCTTGTTCGCCCGCGCCTTGGCCCGAAGCGCCTTGGTCTCCCGCAGGCTCTTCGGTCCAAGCGTCACCGTCGCGTGCCGCGCCGTCTTGCGGAGCGTGAGCACGAGGCGACCGCCGGACAGCACCGCGGAGCGCAGCTTCGCTCCCTTGACGGTGACACCCCAGACCAGCCGCCGGTGGTGGGCGCGATGGCTTCGGAAGCTCAGGCCCGCCGGGAGCGTGACCGTCATCCGCCGGATCTTCGGCCGCTTCTTGGCCGCGCTGACCCGGAAGGTGAGCGACGGCTTGCCCGACGCCAGACCGCTCACCTCACGGCCCGACAGCTGGGTGCCCGAGGCGGTCGCCGTCGACCCGGCGCTGCTCGCGCTCGACCCGTTCGTCGTCGACCCCGGATTCGAGCCCGAACCACCGCCGCCGCCGGAGCTGACGCCCGGACAGCCGACGACGCCGAAATGCGCCGAGACGTTGCGGGTCTGATCACCGTTCTGATCGACGAGCTTGGCGGTCGCGGTCCCCGACGGCGTCGCGCAATCGGTATCGAACAGCGCCTTGCTGCCACCGTTGAGCGTCACCGCAAGGCTGGTCAGCGGGATGTCCGGCAGCCCACTGAACGTCGCGCTGTTGGTGAGCAGGTTGATGGCGCCCGTGAGGGTGAGCGGGAACGGCGCGGGGAAGACCAGGGTGAGCATCGGCCCCGCCGGACTCCCCGTGAAGTACGCCTTTCCGGTGAGCGCGGTCGGATACAGCGACGACTGGGCGGTCACCGATCCGACCTGCGGACAGCTGCTGGAGTAGGTCGCGCAGAAGTTCGCCAGAGAGGCGAGGTTCGGCCCGAGCACCGCGGTGGGGAAGCTCAGTGCGACCGACTGGCTCGGAGCCATCGCCGCGGTCTCGGTGACGTTCGTGGTCAACGCGACGCCCTTGTCGGCGCTGTCCTTCTTGGCGGACACCGAGAACGACGGGTTGTAGGCGAGCGACCCGCAGCCGGTGACCGAGAGCGGCTGGCTCAGGTTCTGAAGCGTCGACACGTCGTAGCTGTCGACCGTCGCGGTCAGGTCGGCCGGCGTGGACGGGCATGTCGTCGGATAGCGCAGGCTGTCGAAGGTGCTGGCGATCTTCGTGATCGAGATCCCCACCAACCCGTTCACCAGCGTCGAGATCGGTGCCGGCAGGCTCGCCGCGGGCAGGGAGTCCGGCAAGGTGAGCTTGATCGTCGCTCCGACCCCATCGGAGCTGCCGCTGGGGCGGACCAGCACGTCGCCGGTCGAGCCGATCTGCTGACCGAGCCCGGTGACCTCCAGACCCGCCAGGTCGCCTGCGGCCGGGGGCTTCACCAGATAGAAGGAGACCGAGATCGGGATCGGCGCGGGAACGCCGATCCCGAGCAGCGAGACGTCCGGCTGCGCGGTGACGGTTCCGGATCCCACCTCGCAGGCCGAGGGCGGATTGGAGGATGGCGTCGTGGTCAGGCAGGCGCCGTTGTCGATCGCCGCGTTGGCGAGCAGGCCCGGCGGGAGGTTGATGGTCAGGTCCTTGGGGGAGTCGCTGCCCGAGTCCGAGAAGCTCAGATTCAGGCCGAGGTTGTGCGAGCCGCCCGCACTCGTGCCGGCGCTCTGGTCGAGCGACATCGAGGCGGTCGCACTTGCCATCGCGGCGGGAGCGGCGATCGCAGCGGCCACCGCCACCACGACCGTGGCGAGAAGCTGGTGCCTGAGACGCATCTGCGGTCCTTTCATGCGATCAGAGCCCAAGGTGCTTGATGGTCACATGGAGCGTGCGACTCTTGCCCGAAGAGCTGCGAGCGATCACGGTCAACCGGAGGCTCTTCAGCTTCTTCTTGACCGCCTCGCGGTGCAGCGCCGCGGACTCGCGCAGCCCCTTCGAGGAGATCGTCACCGTCGCCGACGCGGCCGGCCGGCGCAGCGTGAGCACGAGATGGCCCTTCACGATCCTCGCCGACTTCAGCTTCGCTCCCTTCACGCTGAGACCGCCGCGGATCCGGCGGACCTTGTGCACGGTGTGGCCGGCGAACGACAGCCCCTTCGGCAGCTCGACGGTCACGCGGCTGAGCTTCGTGCGCTTGGCCGCGTGGACGGTGAAGCGCAGCGATGGCCGGCGCTTGGCCAGGCCGGATACGTGTGTGGAGGAGACCCGGGTTGCGCTGCTCGAGCCCGAGGAGGAGCCGGACCCGCCGCTCGACGAGGACGACGGGCATCCCTGGATCGTGAACCGGGCGGAGGGGGTCGCGACCTTGTCGCCGTTCTGGTCGGTGAGCTTCGAGGTCGACGTGTTCGTCGGCGTTCCGCAGTTCGTGTCGAATAGGCCGTCGGGCCCGCCGTTCAGCGCCACGGTGAGGTTCGTGAGCGGGATGTCGGGCAGGTTGCTGAACACGGTCGTGTTCGTGGTCAGGTCGACAGCGCCCACGAGGGTGAGCGGGAATGGGGCAGGGAAGACGATCGTGAGCGACAGGCCCTTGAGCGTGCCGGTGAGGTACGCGCTGCCGGTCAGCGCCGTCGGGTAGTCCGGCGAGGACGCGGTCACGCTGCCGACCGGCTTGCAGGTGCCGCTCGACACCGACTGGCAGAGGTTGTCCAGGCCGGTGAGTGCGCCCGCCATGCTCGCCCGCGGGAAGGTGAGCGAGACGGTCCCGTCGGGCGACTCAGACGCCGTCTGGGTGATCGTGGTCGTGATCTTGACGGTCTTGTCGTTGGCGTCCTTGACCGCGCTCAGCGAGTACTGCGGGTTGAAGGGCAGCGCGCCGCAGCCGCTCACCGGCAGCGGCGTCGACGCGGTCGTCGCCGTTCCCGGGGCGTTGTAGGAGTTCACGCTCATCGTCACGTTGGCCGGGGTCGCCGGGCACGTCGCGGGAAAGCGAACACCGGTGAACGAGGAGTTGATGTCGGTGACCGCGACCGGGACGCCGTAGAGCGAGTTGGGGAGCGTGAGATCGAGCGTCACGCCGACGCCGTTCGGATCGCCCGAGGGGCGGATGACGATCGCGTTCGTGACGCCGACCTGGTCGCCCTGGGTCGTCGTGACCTCCAGCCCGGCGAGATCGCCGGCGGCGGGCGGGGGAACGAGATAGAAGTCGACAGGGGTGGGCAGCGGGGTGCCGAGCGCGTCAGCGGTGACCGTTCCAGAACCGATCTGGCACGCCGAAGTGGTCGTCGCCGCCTTCAGGCACTGACCATTGTCGATCGACGCATTCGCCAGCACGCCGGGCGGCAGATTGAGCGTGACCTGATCCGGCGCATCGCCCGAGGAGGGGCTGAACTTCAGGTCGAGGCCGAGGGTTCCCGTGGTGCCCGCGGCCACCGGCGTGGACGAGGTGACGCTCATGCTCGCGGTCACCGACGCAGATGCCGCCGGCACGAACCCCACCAACCCCGCGAGAACGACGATGCCCGTGAGGGCGCGCCCACGCATTCCTTGCCACATACTGTCTTCTCCCTGTCTGGTACGCGCGGGTACTACCCGCAAGTGACGATCGCTATGCGCCGGAAACCGGCGCGTGGATGTCGGCCGCAGTACGCGAGCGTACCACCCGCCGCGGCCCGCACGCGCAGAATGTGGTTTTTTACGGATTTCCGGGAGGTTCGAGTGGGCGCCGGCCGGGCGGTCGAGAAAACTGCTCCCTGAGCGTGCCGATCTCGACCGAGGCGCTCCGGCGGCCGCCGCCAGCGGCCAGCTCAGGAGTGCTTGATGACGATGCCCTCGATGATGTTGGCCGCGGTCTCGGTGGCGTCGACGCCGGCCTCGAGGCGCTCGAACAGATCCTTCCAGCGGATCACAACCATCGGGTCGATGCCGCCGTCGAACAGCGAGGCGACGGCCTCGCGGGTGATGCGATCGCCCTCGTTCTCCAGCCGGTTGACCTCGACGGTGCGGCGCGTGATGTCCGTCGTCCCCCGCAGCTCGCCGAGCGCCCGGGAGATCTGCTCGGTCGCGTCGGCGAGCACCCGGGCGAGCCGGATCGACTGCTCCATCGGCGCCTCGATCTTGTAGAGGCCGAGGTAGTCGGCGACCTCCTCGACGTAATCGACCACGTCGTCGATCGCGGAGGCGAGCGCGAGGATGTCGGCGCGCTCGATCGGCGTCACCGCAGTGTGGTTCATGCGGTCGATGATGTCGTGGGTGATCCGGTCGCCCTCGTGCTCGAGGTCGAGGATCTCGCCGGCCAGCTGCGCGTTGTCCGGCCAGCCGGCGAGGAGCTCGTGGAGCATCCCGGCGGCCCGGGTCATGTTGCGCCCGGCCTCCTCGAACAGCTCGAAGTAGATGCGATCGTCCGGGGCGAGGTCGCTGGCGAAACGTGCCATTCGCCCCGGAATCCTAATCTTCTGCGGCCAAAACCTCTCGGAAGGTCTCGAGCTCCGCGTCGTCGATCGAGTAGAAGTGCTCAGGAGCGGGGAAGACGTGGCGACGCACCTCGTCGGCGTACTGCGCGACACCGGCGACCATGTGGGCTCGGACGTCGGCGAAGCGCTTGGCGAACCGCGCCACGTGCCCGTCGTAGATGCCGAGCAGATCGTGGAAGACGAGGACCTGGCCGTCGGTCGCGTCGCCGGCGCCGATGCCGATCACCGGGATCGCCAGGCGCTCCATCAACGTCTCGGTGACCGCTGCCGGAATCGCCTCCAGCACCAGCGAGAAGCACCCGGCCCGCTCGAGCAGTTCGGCATCGCGCGCGAGCTCGATCGCCGCCTGCGCGGTGCGCCCCTGGGCGCGATACCCACCAAGCGCGGTCGCGGTCTGCGGCGTGAGGCCGAGATGGCCCATCACCGGGATGCCCGACTGCACGATCGCTCGCGCCCGCTCGATGCTGGTGCCTCCGCGCTCGAGCTTGACCGCGTCGACGCCCGCCTCCTTGACGAAGCGTTGCGCGGCGGCGATCGCCTGAGCGTCGCTCTGCTCGTATGAGCCGAACGGCAGGTCGGCGACCAGCAATGGGGTGGAGAGGCCGCGGCGTGCGGCCACCGCGAGCATGATCATCTCGTCGAGCGAGACCGGGACGGTCGACGGGTAGCCGAGCACGGTCATCGCGCCGGAGTCGCCGACGAGCACCACGTCGACGCCGGCCTGCTCGGCGACCTGTGCCGACGGAAAGTCATAGGCGGTCACCATCACGATCGGCTCTCCGAGCCGCTTCTTCTCCGCCAGCCGCGGCAACGTCATCGGCAGCGGCCGGTCGAGGCTCTCGGGAACGGGGATGCGGGGGGTGGCGGACATCGTTGACTGGCTCCTCTATGCGGTCCGCGCCCCGATCGGGGTCGCGGCCAGATGGTCGGTCGGTGGGTGGGACGGGGGAACGGTCAGGTTGTCGATCAGGCGCACGCCGCCGACGCGAGCGGCAACCACGGCGAGCGCGTCACGATCAAGCTCGTCGATGGGGGTCATCGTCCGGGGGTCGACGATCGTGAGGTACTCCAGCTCAGCCCCGGACTCCTCGAGGATCGCGCGGCCTTCGACGGTGGCGGCATCGGGATCGTGCTCCCCGCCGACAACCGACGCGCGCACGCTCTCCAGGGCCCGATAGAGCGCGCCGGCTCGGGTGCGACTCTCCGGCGACAGCAGCGCGTTGCGGCTCGACATCGCCAGGCCGTCGGGCTCACGGATCGTCGGGCAGGCCTGGATCATGCACGGGATGTCGAGGTCGGCGACCAGCCGGCGGACCACGGCGAGCTGCTGAGCGTCCTTCTCCCCGAAGTAGGCGACCGCGGGCCCGACCATGTTGAGCAGCTTGGCGACGACGGTGGCCACGCCATCGAAGTGCCCCGGTCCGCGGTGGGCGCTCTCCAGGCCAGTCGACGGCCCGGCGACCGAGACCGTGGTCACGAAGCCCTCGGGATAGACGGCCTCCGGAGCGGGCGCGAACACGACATCGGTCCCGGCCTGTCGGGCAAGCTCCAGGTCGCGGTCCTCGTCGCGTGGGTAGGCCCGGAGATCCGAGGCCTGGTCGAACTGGGTGGGGTTGACGAACAGCGACATCACCACGACGTCGCAGTGCAGACGCGCCCGTCGCAGGAGCGAGAGGTGCCCGTCGTGCAGGGCGCCCATCGTCGGAACCAGGCCGATCCGCTGCCCGCCACGCCGGAACGGCGCCAGCGACTCGCGCAGCTCAGGTGCCGTGCGCGCGATCAGCATGGATCCGCCCCCACGGGTGGGGGCGCGGAGGAGGGCGAAAGGCGCCGTTCCAGTTCCCGCATCTGAGATACCGGTCGGTGTGTGGGGGAGAGAAGAAATCCTGCTGTTTGCGGAGTCCGCCCCGCTTCAGGCGGTCGCGGCTCGCACACCAAGCATACCCTGAGCCCTGGTGTGAGAAGTGCCACTGAACGCCGTGAGCAGCTGAAGGAGGTCTACGGGCGCGCGCTCGGCTGCACCGCCTGCCCGCTGCACCAGACGCGAACGACGGTCGTGTTCGGAGCCGGTAACGCGGACGCCGACCTGATGTTCATCGGCGAGGGCCCGGGCGCGAACGAGGACAAGCAGGGAGTCCCATTCGTGGGCCGGGCGGGCAAGCTGCTCGACACCCTGCTCGAGGAGATCGGGCTGGACCGCGCTTCGGTCTTCATCGCCAACGTCGTCAAGTGCCGGCCGCCCGGCAACCGCGACCCGCACCCAGAGGAGATCGAGTCCTGCCACCCGTTCCTGCGCGCCCAGGTCGAACTGATCGAGCCCAAGGTGATCTGCACGCTCGGCAACTTCTCCACCAAGCTGCTGCGCGGCGACCCCACCGGGATCTCACGGCTGCACGGACAGGACGAGGTGCAGACGATCGGCGCCCGAGCGATCCGCCTGCTGCCGCTGTTCCACCCCGCCGCCGCGCTCTACACCCCCTCATCCCTGCAGACGCTGCGAGACGACTTCGCGCGGATTCCCGCGCTGCTTGCCGCGCCACCGCTGCCGCAACCCCACCTGGCGGACGAGCAGCCCGACAGCCCTCAGTCTCAGCCTGAGGTTGAGCCTGAGACCGACGAGGCCATCGAGGTCGCGTCTGAGCAGCTCGGGCTGTTCTGACCGCGTTCTGATCGCGCCTCCATAAAGTCCTCCGGATGGAGGGTCGTTTCCACACCGATGGCGCCGCCCAGACAGAGGCGCTCGGCGCTCGCCTCGCGGCGTCGTTGCACGACGGCGAGTTGGTGCTGGTCGAGGGCGAGCTCGGCGCCGGCAAGACGACGTTCGTGCGAGGCGCCGCCCGGGCACTTGGGGTCACGGTTCCGGTGACCAGTCCGACCTTCACGATCGGTCAGCGTTACCCAGCCGCGGCCGGCCGCACGGTCGCGCACGTCGATCTCTACCGCCTGGCGACGCTCGAGGACGAGGACCCGGAGCTGCTCGCCGACTATCTGGGCCCGGAGACGGTCGCCTTCGTCGAGTGGCCGCGCCAGGAGCAGGAGTCGCTCGCGGCGCTCGCCAAGCCGGTCGCGCGCGTGCTGCTCGAGCACGGTGGAGGCGACCGGCGGACCGTGATGATCGCATGAGGGTTCTCGGCCTGGACACGGCAACCCGCGCGACCACTGTGGCGCTCCTGGACACCCAGGCTCACACCGTGCACGAGCGACGTGACGACCCGCCCGCCGGAGAGCGTCCACGGCACACCACTCGCCTTCTCCCGCTCGCCGTCGAGGCGCTCGCCGATGGGAGGACCGATTGGTCGGCGCTCGGCCTGATCGGAGTCGGGACGGGCCCCGGCACGTTCACCGGGATCCGCATCGGGATCGCGACGGCGCGTGCGCTCGCTGCAGCGCGCTCGATCCCGATCGCAGGCGTCTCCACGCTGCAGGCGCTCGCCGCGGGCGCAGCCGGGTCCGGGCGCGGCGAGGAGCGGCTGCTGGCGGTGCTCGACGCGCGGCGGGGAGAGGTCTTCGTCGCCGGCTGGGATCCGGGTGAGGTGGCGGTGGCGGGCGTCGAGCCGCTGCTTGCGCCCCGAGCGCTTGCGCCCGCGGCGCTGGCCGACCTGCTCGCCGCGACGGGCGGGCGGTGGCTGGCGGTCGGCGACGGCGTGCTCGCGTACCCCGAGGCGGTCGCGCGCGCCGGAGCGCGCGCGCCGGACGCGGGCTCGCCGCTGCACCGGGTGAGCGCAGCTCACATCTGCCGCCTCGCGCTCACCGCACACCCAGGCGCGCCAGACGCGGTGGTTCCCGAATACCTGCGCGAGCCCGACGCCAAGCCCGCGCGGGATCGGTTGCGGACCTGATGAGCCGTCCCCCGTTCAGCGTGCGGCGCCTGGCCTACGCCGACCTCCCGCAGGTGATCGCGATCGAACGCCGTGCGTTCACCACCCCGTGGTCGCTCGCGATGTTCGTGCTTGAGCTCTCGAAGCAGACGAGCGTCTGCCTGGCTGCGGTGCAAACGGGCCCCACCCATCCCGAGGACGGGCCGCTGCTCGGCTACCTCATCTGCGCGCGCTACGACACGATCTGGCACCTGATGAACGTCGCGGTCGATCCCGTCCACCGCCAGGCCGGGGTGGGGTGGGGGATGCTCACCGAGATGATCGAGCGGGCCGGCCCACAGGAGCCCTACACGCTCGAGGTCCGCGAGTCGAACGCCGCGGCGATCCGGCTCTACGAGCGGCTGCACTTTCGCACCGCCGGCAAGCGGCCGCGCTACTACCGCGACAACGGCGAGGACGCCCTCATCATGTGGCGGACCGCCGAGACGGTCGCGATGGACACCGACCCGGGTCGCTCGCCGGCCACGAACCCGAGTTTTCCCCCGGCATGATCCTTGCGCTGGAAACCAGTTGCGACGACACCTGCGCGGCGGTCATCACCGCCGAGGGGGAGATCCGCTCGAACGTGATCTCCTCCCAGGGGATCCACGACCGCTACGGCGGTGTCGTACCGGAGATCGCCTCCCGCCACCATCTCACGCTGATCGACGACGCCGTCGCCGACGCGCTGCGCCGCGCCGAGGCGACGCTCGAAGACTGCGAACTGGTCGCGGTCACCCAGGGACCGGGCCTGGTCGGGGCGCTGCTGGTCGGCGTGGCCAGCGCCAAGGCCACCGCGGCCGCGGCCGGCCTGCCGCTCGCGCCGGTCGATCACCTCCACGGCCACGTCGCCGCGAGCTTCCTGAGAGTGGGTGAGGATCCGATTTTCGAGCCTCCGTTCGTCTCGCTGATCGCCAGCGGCGGACACACCTTCCTCGCGCACGTGCGTGATCGCGGTCCCCGGTACGAGGTGCTCGGTCAGACGCTCGACGACGCAGCCGGCGAGGCATTCGACAAGGGTGCGCGCCTGCTCGGCCTGGGCTACCCGGGCGGGCCGGCGCTGCAGCGCCTGGCCGCTGACGGGGACCCCGAGGCGTTCACGTTCCCCACCGGCGCGCGCGTGGCCGGGCTCGACTTCTCGTTCGCCGGGCTCAAGACTTCGCTGCTCTACGCGGTACGTGACCTCGGCCCCGAGGAGACCGAGCGCCGGCGCGCCGATCTCGCAGCGGGATATCAGCGGGCGATCGTGGAGGCGCTCGCCACCCGTGCCGAGCGCGCGCTCGAGCAGACCGGGCTTCAGCGGCTGGCGATCGGCGGTGGCGTCGCCGCCAACGGCCCGCTGCGCGAGCGGCTCACCAGGCTCGGCGCGACCCTCCAGGTTCCGCCGATTGCACTGTGCACCGACAACGCCGCGATGATCGCCTCGGCAGCACGCTACGTGGAGGCGATCCCCTATCCGGACTACCTCGCGCTCGACGTGTTCGCCTCCGGCGAGCGAGCGCTCGGCGCGGGAGCCCGGTGATGAGCGACGCGCCCACGGTCGTCCTCTACAGCCGGCCGGGGTGCCACCTCTGCGACGAGGCTCGCGCGGTCATTCGGCGCGTCGCCGCGGTGCACCCGTTCGCCTTGACCGAGCGCAACATCGACGAGTCCGACCAGCTGCTGCGCACCTACCTGGAGCGGATCCCCGTGATCTGCATCGACGGCGTGGAGTCCTTCGAGCTGTTCGTCGATGAGCCCCGCTTCTCCGCCGCGCTGGCGGCGCGGCGGGCGGAACGCTCCCAGGAGCACCCTCCGGGCGACTAGAGTCACCTGTCGATCATGAGCACCACCGTGCGCCGCGGCTCAGAGCCCGTCGTCCCAGGCCTCGAAAAACCGGGAGAGAAGCTGTCGTTGGGCGTTGCCGCGCGCCTGTCGCGCTACCTGCAGGTGCTCACGCAGGCTCGCAAGATCGGCAAGGAGACGATCTCCTCTCAGGAGCTTGCCGACTACACGCACGTCAACTCGACCCAGATCCGCCGGGACCTCTCCGGCTTCGGCAAGTTCGGCAAGCGCGGTGTCGGCTACAACGTCGAATCGCTGGTCAGCCAGATCCGCAAGATCCTGCGGACCGCCGGCCAGCACAACATCGCGCTGTTCGGAGCGGGCCATCTTGGCACCGCGATCGCGACTTCCGACATCTTCGCCGACCATGGTTTCCGCGTGGTGTCGATCTTCGACGTGGACCCCGCGCGGGTCGGGGACCAGATCGGCTCGCTCACCGTTCGCAGCAACGATGAGCTGGCGGCCGTGGTCGAGGACCAGGACATCGTCGTGGCGGTGCTCGCGGTTCCGTCGTCCGCCGCACAGGCGCTGGCGGATGAGCTCGTCGCGGCCAAGGTCAAGATCCTCTTCAACTACTCCGACGCGCTGCTTCAGGTGCCGCCGGAGGTGACGGTTCACACCTCGAGCCCTGCGGTCGACCTGCTGTACGCGCTGTACTTCTATCTCACCTGACGGTTTGGACACTCCGCTCCCAGGCCCCTCGCTCCTGACCGTGGAGCGCGATCTCGACACCGCCCGATCGGTGTTCGAGTCATCGGTCGATTTCACCGTCGGTATCGAGGAGGAGTTCGCGATCCTCGACCCCGACAGCCTCGAGATGGTCGGGAGGTTCGAAGAGCTCCGCGACGCCGCAGCACTCGCCGACCCGGAGCTCTCCGAGGCGATCTCGGGCGAGCTGATCGCTTCGGAGATCGAGATCCGCTCGGGGCGGGGCGAGGACCTCGCGGCCGCGCGCGCGGCGCAGCAGGACATCCGGCGCCGTCTCTTCACCCATGCGGCCAATCACTGCGCCGAGCTCGGTTCGACCGGCACCCACGCCTTCTCCGACTACCGCCGGCAGACGGTCATCCAGACCGAGCACTACCGCCGGGTCGAGCAGGGCCTGCAGTACGTCGCTTGGCGCAACAACACGTTCGCGCTTCACGTCCACGTCGGCATCCGCGGGCCCGATCGAGCGATCGCGGTCTGTGACCGGTTGCGGCCGGTCCTGCCGGTGCTGCTCGCGATCTCCGCCAACTCCCCGTTCCTCGACGGGCGCAACTCGGGGCTGCACAGCGCGCGCACCCAGACGTTCACCAAGAGCTTCCCGCGCTGTGGCGTGCCCGACCCGTTCGGCGACTGGGGCTCGTTCTCGGACTACATCGCCTGGCTGTACCGCACCGAGTCGATCGTCGAGTACACCCAGGTGTGGTGGTCGATCCGTCCCCACCTGTCGTTCGGAACCGTCGAGGTGCGGATCTGCGACGCGCAGGCGACGGCCGAGGAGTCCGACGCGCTGGCGGCCCTGATCACGGCCTGCGTCGCCCAGGCCGCCCGTGACCACGACGAGGGCGTCCCCGCGCAGCTGACCGCAGGACGCCTGATCGAGGAGAACATGTGGCGCGCGATCCGCTTCGGCCTCGACGGCACGCTCATCGACCTGGAGGGGGGTGAGCTGTATCCGGCGGCCGCCGCGGGCGAGCGCCTGCTCGCGTGGACCGCGCCGATGCGCGAGGAGCTGTCGATCGATGTCGCGCTGCCGTCGCTCAACGGCGCCCAGCGCCAGCGCCAGCTGATCGAGGAGGGGCTCGGACCTCACGAGGTCTACGCTCGGGTCCAGGCCGACACCCGCGAGACGTACTCTCGTGGGATCCCCGACCGGGCGTCCGCCCTGCGCGGACGCTGACACGGCCCCGTAGGAGGAGGAGATCGCATGAGCGCCACCGGCCAGCCGTCCGAGGAGGAACTGCGCGCCGCCTATGAGGCGGAGATCAAGCAGATCCGGGTCGAGCAGATCCTGCTCGAGCAGCTCGTCACGCTGATCAACCTCGGAATGCGCCGGACGGGTCTGCAGCCCGGGACCGAGGACGAGCGTGATCCGGCTCAGGTCCGGGTGGCGATCGAAGGGGTGCGCGCGTTGCTGCCGCTCGTCGAAGACGGAGTGGGCGCCGAGCAGACGGCCGCGATCCGCCAGGCGCTGTCGCAGATGCAGATGGCGTACGTCCGGATCGGGGGCTCGGAGGCGGCCGCTCCGGCGGCCGGTGGGGCGAGTCCCGCGGGCAACACCGAGCCCGGAGGGTCGGCGGCCGGCGGTCCGGGCGAGCCGGTGCCCGGCAGCTCGCCACCCGGCGTCGCCGGCGAGCCGGGAGCCACGCAGCCGGGTCCAGAAGAAGAACCGGGCGCAACCCCGGGGCAGCCGGGTCCCGCCGAACGAAGCGGCCGTCTTTGGATTCCCGGTCAGCGCTGAGCGGACCCCGCCTCGCCGGTGCCGTAGTGCTGGCGTCCGCCCACTCCCGATACACTCCGGCCGCCTTGTGAGACGGGTCGCCTGAGGAAGGGCGGCTGAACCAGAATTCCATGATCG
The DNA here is from genome assembly GCA_035503035.1 of Solirubrobacteraceae bacterium. Classification (GTDB taxonomy): domain Bacteria; phylum Actinomycetota; class Thermoleophilia; order Solirubrobacterales; family Solirubrobacteraceae; genus Palsa-465. The sequence continues at coordinate 20,222 of DATJTS010000055.1, read as the reverse complement.
ACCGCGCCGACGCGGCGCGGTCGTTGCCATTCCTTGGGAGAGGACATCTGTGACCAGTTTTCTGTCGCACCACGGTGACGTGATCGCACTGGTGTGCGCGTTGTGCGCCATCGGCTATGGGATCGTCACATCACGCGCGCTGCTCGCGCTATCGCCGGGCAACGAGCGGATGCAGTCGATCTCCGCCGCCGTCCAGGAGGGCGCCTCGGCGTACCTGACCCGCCAGTACACGATCATCGCCGCGGTCGGCGTGGTCGTCTTCATCATCCTGATCCCACTGCAGAACATCCGGGTGGCAGTCGGGTTCCTGATCGGCGCCGCGTTGTCGGCCTCGGCCGGCTTCGTCGGGATGAACGTCTCGGTGCGCGCCAACGCGCGCGTCGCCGAGGCGGCACGCGGCGGTGTGAGCAAGGCGCTGTCGGTCGCCTTCCGCGGCGGCGCCGTCACGGGCCTGCTCGTCGTCGGGCTGGCGCTGGCGGGCGTCGCGGGTTACTACGGCCTGCTCACCTGGATCCTCGGCGAGCCCACGCGCGAGGCGGTCGACGCGCTGATCGGGCTGTCGTTCGGCGGCTCGCTGATCTCCGTCTTCGCCCGCCTCGGCGGCGGCATCTTCACCAAGGGCGCGGACGTCGGCGCCGACATCGTCGGCAAGATCGAGGCCGGGATCCCGGAGGACGATCCCCGTAATCCCGCGGTGATCGCCGACAACGTCGGCGACAACGTCGGCGACTGCGCCGGCATGGCCGCCGACCTGTTCGAGACCTACGCCGTCACCGCCGTGGCGGTCATGCTGCTCGGCGTCCTCTCCTTCCACGAGCACACCCGTCTCGCGCTGTATCCGGTGGTGCTCGGCGGGATCTCGATCATCGCCTCGATCATCGGCACCTTCGCGGTGCGCACCCGCACCGGCAACGTCGAGCGCGCTCTCTACCAGGGCCTCGTCCTCTCCGGCGGCCTGGCGGCGATCGTGTTCATCCCGGTGACCCGTTGGATGATGCACGGGCTCGTCTACACAAGCGGCGGCGCCGCGGTGCCGTGGTGGCACTACTACCTGTGCGCGCTGATCGGCCTGGTCATCACCGCCTGCCTGTTCGTGATCACCGATTACTACACCTCGACCCGCTTCGCGCCGGTGAGGTCGACCGCGGCCGCCTCCCAGACCGGCCACGCGACGAACATCATCCAGGGACTCGCCCAGGGCTATCAGGCGACCGCGATCCCCGCGATCGTGATCGCGCTCGGGATCTTCGGCTCCTGGAAGCTTGCCGGCGGGGATGGTCATGGCATCTACGGGATCGGCGTCGCGGTGATGGCCCAGCTGTCGCTCACCGGTCTGATCGTCGCGCTCGACGCGTTCGGCCCGATCACCGACAACGCCGGCGGCATCGCGGAGATGGCCGACCTGCCCGAGGACGTGCGCAACGTCACCGATCCGCTGGATGCGGTCGGCAACACCACGAAGGCCGTCACCAAGGGCTACGCGATCGGCTCCGCCGCGCTCGCCGCGCTGGTCCTCTTCAACGCGTTCGAGCAGGAGCTCGTGCAGCACGGAAAGCACGTGTCGTTCGACATCGGCGATCCGCCGGTGCTCATCGGGCTGCTGCTCGGCGGGCTCATGGTCTACCTGTTCGCCGCGCTCTCGATGGAGTCGGTCGGCCGGGCCGGTCAAGCCGTCGTCGAGGAGGTGCGCCGCCAGTTCCGGGAGAAGCCCGGGATCATGGACGGCTCCGAGCAGCCGGAGTACGGCCAGTGCGTCTCGATCGTGACCAAGGCCGCACAGCGGGAGATGATCCTGCCGGCGCTGATCCCGATCGTGTTCCCCGTGATCGTCGGCGTCATCAGCATCGAGGCGCTCGGTGGCCTGCTCATCGGCGTGATCGTCGTCGGCGTGTTCATGGCGATCTCGATGACCGCCGGCGGCGGGGCCTGGGACAACGCCAAGAAGCTGATCGAGGACGGTGCGTTCGGCGGCAAGGGCTCGGAGGCGCACGCCGCCGCGGTCACCGGCGATACTGTGGGTGACCCCTACAAGGACACGGCCGGGCCGGCGATCAACCCGATGATCAAGGTGGCGAACATCGTTGCACTGCTCATCATTCCGCTGATCACCTGAGGTAGCTGCCGGTGGGGGAGGGTCGAGCAACGCCCCGGGAGATGCCGCTCGTTGGGGTATCGGCGTGGTCTAAACGCCGGTGCGTTCGCAAGCATCTCCGCGGCGTTGCCCGACCCTCCCTTGCGGCTCTGGGCGTGATCAGCGTGCTGCTGGCACTCGGCTGTTCTGGGTGCGGGGGGAGCTCGAAACCTCGGCCAAAGCCGGTTCACCACAGCGCGCCCTGGAAGCCCGGGAAGCGAGCGACCGCCGCGACGAACGTCTGTACCAGCGCTGGGCGGGCGGCGTTTGCCACGCACGTCGGCGTCTCGCCATCGGTCGTCAAGGAGCGGCGGACGGTGGCTCGTTCGGGCGCGGCGGAGTGTGTGTTCAGCGCAGGGAGGGTGGTGGCGTCGGTGTCCGTGAGCGGCGCGCCGGAGGCGTACGCGGTGCTGGAGCGCCAAGCGGAGGAGCAGGCGCAGATCTTCGGCGCCAAGCGGTTCACCCCGGCTCCCCAGTTGATTCTTCACCTGGGGGTGGACGCGTACTGGTTCCCGGCCCAGCATCAGGTGATGACGACCGAAGGGGTCAACCTGATCGCGGCGACGATCGTGCGCTGGCCGCACACACACGTGGCTCGCCGCCGGGCGCTCGGCACCGCACTCGCTCGCCCGTATCTCGGCAAGATCGTCAAGTCGCTGCTGCGAGGTCCGGCGCCGAGCTGAGTCAGCGCAGATACGAATCGTCGACACCGCTAACCGGAGCAGCCTCTAAGCTGCCGCGCATGTTCATCCTCATCGTCGGAGCCGGACGCGTCGGCTCAGCCGTCGCCCGCCGGGCGCTCGAGGCCGGCCACACCGTGTCGGTGCTCGACTCCGATCCGCTCTCCCACGAGCGCCTCGACAAGGATCAGTCGACCACCTGGGAGGATGCCGGCGGTCGCTTCACGGTGAGCACCGCGCTGGAGATCGACGGGCTGATCGCGGCCGGCATCGAGAACGCGGACGTGTTCATGGCGGCGACGAGCGGAGACAACACCAACCTCGTGATCTCGCAGATCGCCCAGCGCCGCTTCGATGTGCCGAAGATCGTGGTCCGCGTCGCCGATCCGGCGCGCGCCGCCTGGTATGCGGAGCAGGGGCTGATCACGATCTGCCCGACACAGAAGGCGATCGACATGGCCGAACAGGTCGTCCTGGCGGACTGAAAGGGGCCCAGAGCACATGTACGTCATCATCGTCGGCGCCGGCAAGGTCGGCTGGAACCTCTCCCGCGAGCTGATCGCGCGTGACCAGGAGGTGACGCTGATCGAGTCCGATCACCGCCGCTACCGGATCGTCGAGGAGGAGCTCGAGCACGCCGTGCAGTACGGCGACGCCACCGAGATGTGGGTGCTCGAGCGCGCGGGCATCCAGCGGGCCGATCTCGTGATCGCGGTCACCGGGGACGACGAGGACAACATCCTCATCTGCCAGGTCGCCAAGGAGAAGTACGGCTGCGATCGGATCGTCGCCAGGGTGAACAACCCGCGCAACCTCGCCCACTTCAAGATGCTCGACATCCAGCCCGCGGTCTCTGCGACCGACCTGATCCTCCGGCTGATCGAGCATGAGGTACCCGAGTACGGCCTCGTCCAGCTGCTCGCGCTCGAGGAGGAGCAGCTCGAGATCATCGAGATCGAGGTGGGCGAGGGCTCATCCGCGGCCGGCTCGATGGTCCGCGACGTCCCGCTCCCCGACGGATCGCTGATCATCTCGGTGCTGCGTGACGGCGCGGGCTTCGTGCCCAAGGGCGAGTCGGTCATCCGCGCGGGCGATCAGGTGCTGCTGATCCTGAACCCCGGGCTCGAGAACGAGATCACCCCGCGCTTCGCGCCCGTCGAGGCCGAGCCATCGGTCCGGCGCTAGCGTCTCGCAAGACCGGCCGCGGCACTGGTTGGGGCCCGCGACCGCGCGGGTAGGTGAGCCGCATGTCACAGCGAGACGTCGACCATCTGCTCATCGGCGGCGGGATCGCCTCCGGGAACTGCGCCCGCCACCTGCGTCGCGGCGGCGCTGACGGGACGATCACGCTCGTCGGTCGTGAGCCCGATCTGCCTTACGACCGGCCGCCGCTCTCGAAGGAGTATCTGCAGGGCTCCCAGGAGCGCTCCGACGTCTTGCTGGAGGACGCCGGCTGGTACGCGGACAACGACATCGAGACGCTGACCGGCGTCACCGTGACCGCGTTGGACCTGGGCGCCCGGACGGCGACGCTGTCCAACCGCGATGTGCTGCGCTTCGGCCAGGCGCTGATCGCGACCGGGGCCAACGTGCGCAGGCTGCCGGCGCCGGGCGCGGAGCTGACCGGAATTCACTACCTGCGGACGTTCGGGAACAGCGACGCGATCCGACAGGACGCCAGCGGCAAGCGGGTCGTGCTGATCGGCGGCTCCTACATCGCCTGCGAGGTCGCCGCCTCGCTGACCACGCTGGGCAGCACCTGCACGCTGGTGATGCAGGAGGCGCTGCCGCTCTCACGCGGGTTCGGGTCCGACGCCGGCCGGTTCTTCGCCGAAACGCTCGGCGCCCACGGCATCACGTTCTCCGCATCCGACGAGCTCGAGGGGTTCGAGGGCGCGGACGGCAAGGTGACGCACGTCATCACCCGCTCGGGGGCGCGGCTGGAGGCGGACGCGGTGATCGTCGGCGTCGGGGTCAACCCGGACGTCTCGCTGGCTCGCAAGGCAGGTCTGGAGGTTGGCCGCAAGGGCGGCGTCCTGGTCGACGCGGGTCTGCGGACCGCCGCCGACGGCGTCTACGCGGCCGGCGACGTGGCCGAGTACGTGTCGGTGGTCAACGGTGGGCGCCGCCAGCGGCTCGAGCACTGGGACGTCGCCTTCAGCCAGGGCCGAACGGTCGCGCGCAACATGCTCGGGCAGGACGTGCCGCATGACGCCGTGCCCTACTTCTTCTCCGACCTCGCGGACTGGGCGGCGATCGAGTACGTCGGCCCGGCCGAGGACTGGGACCGCGAGATCGTCCGCGGATCACTTCAGGAGGGCTCGTTCACGATCTTCTATCTGCAGGGCGGGGTGATGCAGGGCGCGCTCACCGTCGGGCGCTCCGACGACCTGCAGGTCGCCGTGCGGCTGATCGCCGGCTCCACCGACCTCGGAGACCGCGTAGCGGAGCTCGGGGACCTCTCCAGTGATCTGGAGCAGCTCGGCTGAGCGGGGCATCTGCGGTCGCTCCGGGCGACCGCAGATGTGCGACGGGCCGCTGGAACGTTGACGTACCGCACAGAACCGCGCGCCGCGCGGAGGTACGGTGGCCCCATCGATCAAGGGAGATGAGCTCGATGACCGTCACCGACGCGCGGCACGCGCCCCCGGCATCCGCAGCGCCGACGGCCCACGGCGGCCAGGGCGACGCGCCGCTGCCTCCGGGACCCGACCCGCGATCGACTGCCCGCTGGCTGCGGCTGCTCGCCGAGCAGGAGGGCCCACTCGACTTCCTGGACCGGATGGGGCACCGCTACGGCGACGTGACGATGCTCCGTGCCCGGCTGCAGAACCTGGTTGTCGTTCGCGGCCCGGAGGCCGTGCGCCACGTCCTGCTCGCCAACCAGGACAACTACCGCAAGTCCAATCAGTACGAGCTGCTCGCGCCGGTGCTCGGCAATGGCCTGGTGACGAGCTCGGGCGAGCTGTGGCAGCGCCAGCGAAAGCTCGTGCAGCCGATGTTCGCCAAGCGCCACCTCGGGGTGTTCGCCGACCACATGGCGCAGGCGGCGGCGACGGCGCTCGATGCGTGGGAGCAGCAGTGGCCTGACGGACATCCGCTCGAGCTGGCCGAGGAGATCCTGCATGTCGGTCTGGACACGGTCGGCCGCGCGCTGGTCGGCCACGACTTCACCGACCGCGCCAGCGAATTCGGTGCGGCGCTCGGGAATGCGCTGCACCAGGTGGGGGCGATCGGGCGCTCGGCGAGCGTCACCGCGACCCAGTACCTGCCGCACATGACGATCATGCGCGCCGCGATGCTCACCCAGCACCGCCGCTACCGGAGCGCGATGAGCTCGGCCGAGGTGCTGCAGACGATCAGCGCCGAGATCGTCGACGAGCGGCTGCGCAACGGGCACGGCGACTCCAACGACCTGCTGCGCCTGCTGATGGAGGCCAGCGACGAGGAGACCGGCGAGCGGATGGACCGCCGACAGGTGCTTGACGAGCTGCTGACCTTCACCGCGGCGGGCCACGAGACGACCGCACACGGGCTGGCCTGGATGTACTACCTGCTGTCCCAGCACCCGGCCGAGCGGGAGCGGATGGAGGCGGAGGTCGACGTGGTTCTGGGCGGCCGGGTGCCGACCGGCGAGGACACCGAGTCGCTGCCGTGGACGCGGGCCTGCTTTGAGGAGGCGATGCGGCTCTACCCGCCCGTCTGGCACGTGCAGCGGGTCGCCATCGAGGACGACGTCGTCGGCGGCTATCGGATCCCGGCCGGCACGCTGATCTTCGTCTCGATCTGGTCGACCCACCGCGACCCGGCGGTCTGGGAGAACCCCGCGGGCTTCGACCCGAGGCGCTTTCTCGGCGAGGCCCCCAAGCAGCGCCCGCGGTTCGCCTATCTGCCGTTCAGCGGCGGGCGGCGGATCTGCGTCGGCCATGGGTTCGCGATGATGAACGCCACCATCCTCGCCGCGATGATCGCTCAGCGCTTTCGCTTCGACGTCATCCCCGGAGCTCCGATTGTTCTTGACCCGACGGTCACGATCCGGCCGCTGCATGGGATCCCGGTCACGATCCACCGCCGCACCGGTGCCCCCCACCTGCTCAAGTGAACGGGGGGCCGCGCCGACTCTCTATACTGAAACGCCGCACCACAGCCCTGGGGAATGGTGTAATCGGCAACACGCGACACTCTGGATGTCGAATTTGGGGTTCGAGTCCCTGTTCCCCAGCTTCTCCGCCGGCGACTGAAGGCGCCGTCCGCATCGAGTCCTCAGCAGGGGTCGGTGAACTGCGCGGGTTCCTTCGAGAACCCCGCGGTGACGGCCGCCAGCTGGTTCGGTGAGCCGATCAGCTCCAGCTGCAGCTCGGCCTCGAGTGCGAGCGTCCGGCCGGTTTCGTCCGTCCACGCGCTCTCGTAGAGCCGCTTGGCGCGGCGGACGGCATCCGGTGAGCGGGCGGCGATCTGTCCCGCCAGGTCGAGCGCCGCGGCCAGCGGCTCCTCGCTGACACGCGTGACCAGCCCCAGCGTGGCTGCCTCCTGGCCGCTCACGGTACGCCCGGTGTAGGTCAGCTCCTTGGCGACGTCGATCGAGACGAGCCGGGGGAGGGTGCGGGTGATGCCCATGTCGGGGATCAGGCCCCACTTGATCTCCATGACCGACAGCTTCGCGTCGGGCGCCGCGATACGGATGTCGGCCCCCAGCGCGATCTGCAGGCCGCCGCCGAGCACGGACCCGTGCAGCGCCGCGATCACGGGCATCGGCAACGTCAGCCAGTCATGTGACGCGCGCTGGAACCAGTTGGGAACCTCGCCGCGCACACGGTCAGTGAGCGCCGAGACGCCAGGGTGGGCGGGGTCCGATTGCATGATCGAGACGACGTCGAGCCCCGAGCAGAAGCTCGGGCCCTCGCCGTGCAGCACGACCGCGCGCACACCCGGCTCCTCACGCAGCCGGGCCGCCGTCTCCAGGATCGCGTCGAACATCGCGACGTCGAGAGCGTTGTGCTTGTCGGGGCGGGTGAGGGTCACGGTCGCCACGTGGCCCTCGATCGCGACCGAGACGCGCTCGCTCATGCGCGCGCAGGCGGGTCGACTACAAGCTCGTCGCCGACCCGGACCGTGCCGCCGACGAGGACCTCGCCGTGGATCCCGAACGGCAGCGGCTCGGTGGTCTGCATGTGCAAGCGGTAGGTCGCCAGCATCTGCAACGTCGGCAGGTCGACATCACCTGACTCGGGACCGCGGGTGGTCGTCACACAGCGCCCGACGTTGCCGTGGATCCGCAGGCGCGCCGCTCCGACCTCGAGCTCGCGCCCGAGCCAGCGGTCCTCGCCGTGCGGCTCGACACCGTCGATCTCGATCAGCATGCGAAACCGGCGGGCGTCGACGGGCTCGGGGTGGGTGGGGCTGAGCTCCCTCCCCGGCGCCGCGGCCTGGGCGAGACGCTCCAACGAGCCGCGTGAAATGAGCGAGATCGCCCCCTCCGCGCCGCGGTCCACCGCGGAGCCGTCGGCGACGAGGCGCAGTTCCCGTCCGACGTGGCGGGAGAGCGCCTGCGCCCATGGACCGTCGAGCAGGCGCGCTCGGCGCTCGAACCCGAAGAACGTCGTGTCGATCTCCGGCCCAAGCCGCACTGGCGCCTGCGCGCGCTCGCCCTCGGCAAAGCAGAGAGCGAGCACGCCGTCGGCCGGGTCGTACTCGGCGGTGACTGTCTGCAGAGCTCCGAGCCGCTTGCCGTTGACCATCGCGCCGTCCTCGTCGATGAGGTAGAACGCCCGGTCGCCACTGGCCCCGCTCGGTCCGAGCTCGATCGAATCGACGGCGCGGATCCGCAGCGCCTTGATCGGCGTCGTGCGCAGGGCGGTGACGGTGATCGTCATCGCCCCAAGATTAGGCCCACACGCCGCTCATGCGGCTCGCTGACGCTCCCAGTCGCTGTACAGCTGCCAGTACCGGCCCTCGGCTCGCAACAACTCCTCGTGGGAGCCCTGCTCCACGATCCGGCCGTGCTCCATGACCAGGATCCGGGCGGCGCCGCGGATCGTCGAGAGGCGGTGCGCGATCACGATCGCGGTGCGTCCGGCGATCAGCCGCCGCAGCCCCTGCTCGATCAGGCCCTCGGTGTGGATGTCGACGTTGGCGGTGGCCTCGTCGAGCACCAGGATGCGCGGGTCGGCCACCAGCGCGCGGGCGAAGGCGACCAGCTGGCGCTGCCCCGCGGAGAGCTGGATCCCACGCTCGCCAATCTGGGTGTCGTAGCCGTCCTGCAGGGCACTGATGAAGTCGTCGGCGCCGATCGCTCGTGCCGCCTCGCGGATCTCCTCATCGGTCGCGTCCGGACGACCGAACGCGAGGTTGTCCCGGACGCTGCCGCTGAACAGGAAACCCTCCTGTGGGACGATCCCCATCTGCGAGCGCAGCGAGTGGGCGGTGACAGTCCGGAGGTCGTGGCCGTCGACCGATACCGCACCCTCCGTCGGGTCGTAGAACCGCGAGACGAGCTTGGCGAACGTCGACTTGCCGGCGCCGGTCTCGCCGACGAGCGCGATCGTCTGTCCGGGCTCGATCACCAGATCGATGTCGCGAAGCGCCCAGCGGTCATCGTCGGCCGCCCCGTACCGGAAGGAGACCTGATCGAACTGCAGCCGGCCGTGGATCGGCCCCAACGCCGGGGCGTCGGGGGCGTCGACCAGTTCGGGCTGCTCGTCGAGCAGGCCGAAGATCTTGTCCAGGGCAGCCATCCCGGACTGGTAGGTCGTGTAGAGCTGGGAGAGGGACTGGATCGGGCTGAAGAAGTTGTTCAGCGCGGCGATGAACCCGAAGACGACGCCGGTCGACGTGTGGCCGTTGATCACCTCGATGCCTCCGATGACGAGGATCTCGACGGTCACGAGCGCCGAGATCAGTTCGACCGAGGGAAAGTACGCGGCGTTGAGATGGACGGTCCGCATGTTGGCCACCCGGTTCTCATCATTGAGGGCCGCGAACTCGTCGACGTGGCGCTGCTCGCGGCCGAAGGCACGCACCGTGCGGATCCCCGAGAGCGTCTCGCCGAGGTAGCCGGTGATCGCCGCGATCTTCTCTCGCGTCAGGCGGTAGGCACCCGCCGAGGCGATCCGGAACGCGACCGCGCCTGCGAGCAGGAAGGGCAATGCGATGAACGTGAGCAGCGCGAGGTGCAGGTCGAGCCAGAGCAGGATCCCGATTACCCCGAGCAGGGTGAGCCCAGACTCGATCAACGTCGCCAGGCCGTCCTCGACGAGCTGGTCGAGCGCTTCGACGTCGTTGGTCATGCGGCTGATGATGACCCCCGCGATGTTGCGCGAGTAGAAGCCGATCGACAGGCGCTGGAGATGGTCGAAGAGCCGCAGCCGGAGATCCTGGAGCGCGCGTTGCCCGACCCAGCCGACCAGGTAGGTCTGCAGGTAGGTGCAGACCCCGTAGACGACCGCGGATACGAGGAAGATCGCGACGACGACGGACAGGACGCCGGTGTCGTGGCGCTCGATCCCCTTGTCGATCGCCACCTTCGCCAGCGGTGCGGGCGCGAGCGCTGCGGCGGTGGCGGCCACGAGCGAGATGAACATCGCCAGGACGCGCCACCGGTACGGCGCGAGGATCTCGGCCAGTCCCCGCAGCTTGCGGGCGCCGCCGCTGGTCTCGGCCAGCCGCCGGCGCAGCTCCGCTCGCGAACCGCGCAGGCCCCCGCCCCGAACGGGGTGAGAGCTCATCGCGACACCTCCAGCTCGTCGTCCTGGAGCTGCAGCGGGCCGCCGGCGACGATCTCGCGGTAGAGCTCGGAGAGCTCGAGCAGCTCCTCGTGGCTGCCGTCAGCGGTCACCCGCCCGTCCTCCAGTACGACGATTCGCTCGGCCAGCGCGATCGTCGAGAGGCGGTGGGCGATCACGAACGTCGTGCGCCCGGCCATCACCTCGGTGAGCGCGTCCTTGATCTGCTGCTCGGTCGAGGCATCGACCGAGGAGGTGGCGTCGTCGAGGATGAGAATGCGCGGCCGCGCGAGGATCGCACGGGCGATCGCCAGGCGCTGGCGCTGGCCGCCGGAGAGCGTGAGCCCGCGCTCGCCGATCCGCGTGTCGTACCCGTTCGGCAGTCGCTCGATGAAACCCGCGGCCTGAGCGGCGGCGGCCGCGTGGCGCACCTCCTCGCGTGTCGCGCCCGGCCGGGCGTAGGCGATGTTGTCGTGGACGGAGGCGGAGAACAGGAACGGGTCGTCCTCAACGATCGCAATCTCGTGCCGCAGGTCGTGCACGTCGAGTGAACGGACGTCGATTCCGTCGATCGAGACCGATCCGGTGGTCGCGTCGTACAGCCTGGGCAGCAGCGAGACGAGGGCCGATTTGCCCGAGCCCATCGCGCCGACCAGCGCGATCGTCTGCCCGCCGGGCACCTCGAGATCGATCTCGGTCAGCGCCGGCCGGGTCGCGCCCTCGAACGTGAGTCCGGCGCCGGAGAGCGTCACCGCCCCGGGGCCGGGGGAGAGGACGGCGGGCCGGTCGGGCGAGGTGATCTGCGGGGCGCGGTCCAGGACCTCGAAGATGCGCGCGCCCGACGCGGTGGCGCGCTGCGAGGCGCCGAGCAGGTATCCGAGCTGCTGCATCGGCGCGATCAGCATCAGCAGGTAGGCGTAGAAGGCGGTGAACGCGCCCACACTGAGCTGCCCGTGAATCACCTCGCGGCCTCCGAACAGCAGGATCGCCGCCAGTCCGAGGTTCGGCAGGAAGGTGATCAGCGGGTTGTAGAACGCCTGGATGCGGGTCGCGGTCAGCTGCTGGTCGAAAACTCGCTGGACGGTGACCCCGAAGCGCGCGTACTGGCGCTCTTCCTGAGCGAATGCCTTGATCACCCGGATCCCGGAGACGGTCTCCTCGGTATCGGCGGTGAGCTCGGCGATCCGCTGCTGGGCCTCCTGCATGGCGGGCCGGGAGCGATGGCCGTAGCGGTAGGCGATCAGGACCACGAACGGCACCGGCGAGAGCGAGATGGCGGCCAACTCGGGCTGCAGCACGAACATCGCGACCGCCGCGAGGAGGATCGTCACCAGCGCCTGGGTGACCAGTGGCAGCCCGTAGCCCAGAAAGAAACGCACCGCCTGCAGGTCGACCGTCGCGCGGGACATGAGCTGTCCGGTCTGGGTGCGGTCAAAGAAGCCGAGCTCGAGCCTCTGCAACTGCCCGTAGAGCGCCTCGCGCAGGTCGACCTCGACCGCGAGCGAGACCCGCCCGGCGACCAGCCGCCGCATCACGCTGAACCACAGGCGCGCGAGGCCGGCGAGCAGGATCGCGCCGCACAGCTCCAGCAGCTCACGGCGATCGCCGCGGCGCACGGCGTTGATCGCCACGCCCGTGAGGTACGGGATCAGCACTGTTCCGATCAAGGCCCCTCCGGCGAGCACGAACGACGCGATCGTCCCCCGCTTGTAAGGGCTCAGGAAGCCGAGGAGTCGCCGGAATGTTTTTCCCGATCTGGATCCGTCCGCACGAAGTGCCGTCATACTTCAGAAAGTATAGGAGCCCGGAGTGGTGGTTCCGGGTACGCCTCGGGCGCGTGTCAGAAGATCGGCGGGGGCTGCGGGGTGGGTGGGGTCCAATCCTGAGCGCCGAGATGCTCGACCTCGAACCCGTGCGCGTCGGCGAGCCGCGCGGCGATCAGCGAGCGATGGCAGGCGGTCGCGGCCGCCTCCACGCAGAGCAGCGCTGCCCGGCCGTGGACGGGCAGGTCTGCGAGCAGGTCATCGACGCCGACCACGTCCAGGACCTCGGCGGTGTACGCGGAGACGTATTCGGGGGCGAGCGTCTCGCGCGAGCGCTTGCCGACGCCGGCACGGTCGTCGGCGGCGTACTGGAGCTCTCGCATCTCGGTCGTCGGCGCGAGCTCCGGGTGATGGAGGTAACGGATCTGGCTGTCGGCGAGACGTTGCGTGAGCCGCCCAGCGTTCGCCCAGGCGTACTGGCTGCCTCGCACGCCGCGTCGTTGACGCACGTCGACCACAAGTGTCACCCCGGCCTGATCGAGCGCCTCGATGAAGCGCTCGCCGTCGAAGCCGTAGACACCGATCGTCGCGATCCGGGGCACGACGCGATGCTCGCAGACGATGCACGGTGTGCGCTGTGCGAACGTGCGTGCGTAGTGTGTCCGCCGAGGAGTCGGTGCGGGCCAATCGCGCCCCGCTGCGGTCGTTTTCATTGTGGGGCTCGGGCGAACCGACCCGCGCCGGGCGCTTGCCCCGGGCCGGCCGGCGCCATAGGATGCCGCCAGCAGCGATCTGGGGGGCCGGGCCACCGGCCCACGTCATATCGACAGGAGGAACTGTTCCATGAGGGAACGTTTCGTAGGGAGGCTCGCGGCCGCAGGCGCAGCTGCTGCAGCCGGTTTCGTGTTCGTGTCGACCGCCGCCGCGGCGACGCCATCCACGACGCTCAACAGCACCGCCGCTCCGGCCGCGGTCGCCGCGCCGGCCGCCGGGAAGGTCCCGGGCGGCAGCAAGGTGTCGTTCCAGGTGAACCTCGCGCTCAGCAATCCAGCAGGCGCCGCGGCGCTCGCCAAGGCGGTCTCTGACCCGAGCAGCGCCAGCTATCGCCAGTACCTCACCCCCGCGCAGTGGGAGGCGCGGTTCTCGCCGTCGGCCGCCTCGGTCGCCCTGGTGGAGAAGTACCTGCGCTCCGAGGGTCTTCACGTCGGCAGCGTGTCGGCCGACAGGATGACCATCAACGTGAGTGGCAGCGCCAAGCGCATTGCGTCGGCGTTCTCGACGACACTGACCTTCCACCGCCTGCAGGGCCAGAAGGAGATCGTCAACGACACGGCGCTGACGGTGCCGACCTCGGTGGCGGACGTGATCACCGGGGTCAGCGGCATCCCGCAGGTACCGGCGGTCACGAACACCACCACCGGCGCCACCACCAAGGCCAAGCCGAACGCCAAGCAGCCCCCAGGCTTCCGCAACCCGCAGCCGTGCGGCGCGTACTACGGGCAGATCATCGCGGCGAGTTTCCCGCCGCTGCCGGGCGGCTACCCGACCGATGCTCCGTACTCGCCCTGCGGTTACACGCCGGCACAGTTGCGTGGGGCCTACGGAATCACAGGTCCCGACAACGGCTCCGGCGTGACCGTCGCAATCGTCGACGCGTATGCGTCGCCGACGCTGTTCTCCGACGCGCACGAGTTCGCGTCGATCAACGATCCGTCGAATCCCCTGCAGGCGAGTCAGTTCTCCGAGCTGCTGCCCACGAAGTTCACCAGGGGCGCCTTCTGCGGGGCCAGCGGCTGGTACGGCGAGCAGACGCTCGACGTGGAGGCCGTGCACACGATGGCGCCAGGGGCGAACATCCTCTACGCCGGCGCGAAGAACTGCTTCAACAGTCTGTTCGACACCGACCAGGCGATCATCGATGGTCATCTCGCGAGCGTGATCACCAACTCGTGGGGTGACACCGGCGGTGATCTCTACGACCCGGCCAGTGTCCGGACGGCCTTCGACAGCGTGCTGCAGATGGCCGCAGCCACCGGCGTGAGCGTGATGTTCTCCAGTGGTGACGATGGCGACGACTACATCGACTTCGGTGTGGACACGCCGGACTATCCGGCCTCCAGCCCGTGGGCGACGGCGGTCGGCGGTACCGATCTGCAGGTCGGATCGGCCAACCAGCGGCTGGCCGAGTACGGCTGGTCGACCGGGCTCGCTCCGTTCTGCAACAGCGACTACGAGGCGGCTGGCGGCTGCAAGAAGAAGCAGCTCGGGACCTGGCTGCCGATCGGCTACCAGTCCGGCGGAGGTGGCGGTACGAGCTACGACTACATCGAGCCGTACTACCAGGCGGGTGTCGTGCCGACGTCACTGTCGGAGCTGCGCGGCTCGACCGCCATGCGCGTCCTGCCGGACGTCGCGCTGGACGCCGACCCGACGACCGGCATGCTGGAAGGAGAGACGCAGACGTTCCCGAACGGGGTCTACTACGACCAGTACCGAATCGGTGGCACGAGCGTCGCCTCGCCGCTGCTGGCCGGGATCATCGCTCGCGCTGATGAGACCGCCGGCGCGTCGCTCGGGTTCCTGAACCCGCGGCTGTATTCGCTCTCGGGCAACTCGACCGCGCTCAACGACATCGTCTCGCCGGCGAGCCCGACGGACATCATCCGTGCCGACTACATCGACGGGGTCGACGCGGCTGATGGCATCAGGTACTCGGCCCGCGTGGTCGACTATCAGGGCTCGGAGTCGTTCTGCACGACCAACGCCAAGGGCAAGGAGAAGTGCACCTCGGCGCCGGTCTCGCTGGAGACATCACCCGGTTACGACAACATGACCGGCCTCGGGTCCCCGGCGCCCGGCTTCGTGAACGCGCTCGCGGGCAAGTAGCCCCGGCGCTCATCACCGAGTCGTCCTGAGAGGGGCGGGCCGCACGGCCCGCCCCTCTTTTGCGTGCGCCCGCACTGGACGCCCGTCCGAGCGGGGCGGTCCAACGAGCGTCCAGATTCGGGGCACGGAGCTGCGGCCTCCCCGCATCCCGCGCCGACAGGGGGAGGGACATGGCACGGATGCTCAGGTCAACTCTCACCACGCTGTTCGCCGCTTCGGCCATGCTCGCCGCGAGCACCGGTCTCGCCTCGGCGCAGACCGTGGAGTTCTCCTGGCAGCCCAACGCCCAGCGGTTCTGGCATGTCGACGGTCCTGCCGTCATCTCACTGTTCCACAACGGGCAGTGCACGATGTGGGCGCAGGAGCGCCGTCCGGACATCGTGCGTCAGGGCGTCGAGGCGATCGTCGCGCATGAGATCGCCTCCGGTCAGCCCGAGAACATGGGGGACTGGGATGCCCGGTTCTGGCCAGCAAACGCGCGGCTGGCGGGGATCCCCACCGGCAACGCGCCCCGCGCCCACGCCCTCATCGTCTTCCAGCCCGGGGTGCTTGGAGCCGGCTCCTCAGGTCACATCGCCTTCGTCCAGCGGGTCTATCCCGATGGTTCCTTTCTCATCTCCGAGATGCACGCCCCGGTGCTGTGGCGGGTCACGCACCGGCGCCTGACGGCGGCCGACGGCCGTCTGCCAGGAGTGGCGTTCATCTACTGAGGGTGCGGCACGGGGGGCCGGCGCCGGCGGGCGGGGCCGGCCTCCCACGCACCAGATCGACCCCCGGCCGGGTGAGGCCGGAGGGTCGATCGACCTGCTCACTGCGACGCGAAGTCGTTCTCCAACGCGCCGAGGTTGGCGTAACCGAGTCCGCTGCCCGGGTTGTAGTCGGTCCCGGGCGTGCCGGTGTAGTACAGGTTGTCGCTGGAGAACGCGCCCGGGAGCGCGCTGGTGATGCCGGTCTTGGCGTCAGTCGTCGACAGGTACTCCGACCCCTGGAACTGCTGGTCGATGTCGATCGGCGTGAACGGTGACCCGGCCGACTGGGCCGCGCTGTAGATCACCGGATTCCAGAAGCCGACCCGATGCCCGAGCGCGCTCTGGTAGACCGCGCTCACCGCGTTCAGCTGCGGCGCGACGAAGCTCGTGCCGCCGAACTCCACGACGGTCGCCCCGTAGAGCCCCTTGAACTGTGGGTCGTAGAGCGCGTAGCCGGTCTCCGGATCGCCGTCGAACGACAGGTCCGGGATCGCGCGGCCGCTGGAGGCGGTGCCTGAGCCGAGCGACGGGACCGGCGTGAACGAGAACGCCGTCGGTTCGGTGAGCCCGTTGACGGTGGTCGGGTCGATCGGGGTGAGGTACTCGTAGTCGCTGAACGTGCCGACTCCGCTGACCCCGTCCTGGTAGCTCGGACGCGGCTCGATCGTGCTGTAGCCGCCGTCGCTGCCACCCTCGAAGCTGGCGGAGGTCGCGGCAGCCTGCTCGCTCGGTGCGCCGAACGCCTTGTACATCGGCCACAGGTACGCCCAGCCCCAGGTGAGCTGCTCGGGGATGTCGACCTGATCCTGTGCGGTCTCCTTGCCGGCGGCGTTGGTCACCGGATAGGTCTGCGTACCGGGATTCGTGGTGCCGCCGGCGGCCGTGGCGTATGGGCTGTCGGCCGGGTTGCCGACCGCCAGCGCCGTCGTGCCGAGGTCGTCCGCGTCCTGGTAGGCGCCCTCGTCGCCGGTGGCGACGAAGTTGCTCTGCCCCTGGGCCGCCAGCTCGAGGAAGGCCTCGTCGAATGTCTCGGCGTACGTCGGCGTCTCCTTGCCGGCTGCGACCGCGGCGGCGATGTAGGTCTCGGACTCGCCCCAGCTCGTCGAGACCGACCCCGCGATGTTGTCCGACGCGGCCGCGAAGAACGCATCGGCGAAGCCAGGGTCGGTGTTCGGCGCCTGATAGACGTCGATGTGCGCCCCCTGGGCGATCGCTCCGGACTGCTCCACGTCGAGCGTCGTCTCATCCGAGCCCCTCTTCACGCTGACAGGGCCGGCGCCGCCGTCGATGTTGTCGAGCGTGATCCGGGAGGCCGCGGACTTGACCCCGAGCACCGACCAGAACTTCGATGGCACGGCCGGGTTGAGGCTTGCCAGCGTGACGATCCCGATCGTCTGTCCCTGACCGGTATCACCGGCCGCCTCGAGGTTCGTCAGCCCGTACTCGGACTCGAAGTCCGCCGGCGTGCGCTCGCTGGGCGGGATGTCGCTGAGGCCGGACGGCGCGTTTCCGGCCGTCCGCTTGGCCGCGATCGCCTGGCTGTCGAACGGCGCGTAGTTGGTCAGGCCGAGAATCGACAGGATGTCCGACGCCAGGCCGGACGGGACCTGAGGATTGCTGGCCGAGGCGTACACCGTCTGGGCGCGCTGCTTGCCGTGCGCCGGAATCTGATAGTTGCTCTCGAGCACCGACAGTGCTTTCTCGAACTGGCCTGCGGTGCCGCGGGCTCTCACGTCAAGATTGTCCGCATCGGCGGTCGAGGTGATCCCGTATCCGGACAGGTAGCTCTCGAGCTCGCTGACCACCTGCGGCGTCTGGCCGTATTGGGCGGCGAACTGCGCGGTCGTCAGATACGGCCCGGTCCAGCCGGACTGGACCTTGGACTCGAGCGCGCTCAGATTCTGCGCCTTGAGGATGAACGAGACCTGCATCTTCGTGCCCGTCGCGGTGGCACCGGTCTTGGCAGCGCCCTTGATGATCGTCGGGTTGACTCCCTGAGGGACGCTGGTCGGGCTTGCGCCCGATGAGGCGAGCGCGGGTGCGGCGGTCAGACCGCCGCAGACCATCGCGGCGGCAGTGATGAACACGCGGCGTCGCAGCGCGCGCGAAGCAGGGTGAGGCACAGCAGGCTCCTTCCTGGTGAATGTCTTGCCCCGATTCGGCTTCGCCCTCCCGCGTGCCGCCGAAGCCGCGCAATCGTATCAACCGTCCGCCGCCCACCGCCCAGACGGCGGGGGCGACGGGAGCGGCGAGCGCCTAGACGTTGATCGCGACGTACTTTGTGTCGAGGTATTCCTCGATGCCCTCGTAGCCGCCCTCGCGGCCGAAACCGGACTGCTTGACGCCTCCGAACGGTGCCTGGGCGTTGGAGACGACGCCCTGGTTCAGCCCGATCATGCCGGTCTGCAACCCCTCGCAGACCCGGATCGCGCGCTTCAGATCGCGGGTGAACACGTAGGCGACCAGTCCGTATTCGGTGTCGTTGGCGGCCGCGACCGCCTCCTGCTCCTCGGAGAACCCGAACACCGGGGCGACCGGCCCGAAGATCTCCTCCTGGCGCAGCTCGGCACTGTCAGGGACGTCGGCGAGCACCGTCGGCTCGAAGAAGTAGCCCGCGCCGTCCCGGGCCTGGCCGCCGACCACGGCGGTTGCGCCCTTGCCGATCGCGTCCTGGACGAGCTCTGAGACCTTGGAGCGTTGCGTGTCGTCGATCAACGGCCCGACATCGACGCCGTCCTCGACCCCGCGTCCGACCTTCAGCGCCTTCATCTTCTCGGCCAGCTTGCTGGTGAACTCGTCGGCGACCTTGCCCGAGACGTGGAAGCGGTTGGCCGCCGTGCAGGCCTCGCCGACGTTGCGCATCTTGGCCAGCATCGCGCCCTGGACCGCCGCATCGACGTCGGCGTCGTCGAAGACGAGGAACGGCGCGTTGCCGCCGAGCTCCATCGAGAGCCGCAGCAGCGTCTCGGATGCCTGACCCATCAGCGTCCTGCCGACCTCGGTCGACCCGGTGAACGACATCTTCCGCAGCCGCGGATCCGCGATCAGCGGACCGGTCGTCTTCGAGGAGGAGGACGCCGTGAACACGTTGAGCACCCCGCCCGGAAGGCCGGCCTCCTCAAGGATCTGGGCGAGCGCCAGCATCGACAGCGGTGTCTGCCCGGCCGGCTTGACCACCATCGTGCAGCCGGCGGCGACCGCCGGCCCGATCTTCCGGGTGCCCATCGCCATCGGGAAGTTCCACGGGGTGATCATCAGGCACGGCCCCACCGGCTGCTTCATGGTCAGGATCCGGCCCGAGCCGTTGGCCGCCGTGGTGAAGCGCCCGTCGATCCGGACCGCCTCCTCGGAGAACCAGCGGAAGAACTCCGCCGCGTAGGTGATCTCCGCCTTGGACTCCGCCACCGACTTGCCCATCTCGAGCGTCATCAGCAGCGCGAGCTCGTCACTGCGCTTGATGATCAGCTCGAACGCGCGGCGGAGGATCTCACCGCGCTCGCGCGGTGCCATCGCCGCGAACGCGGGGCCTGCATCGACCGCGGCATCGAGCGCCGACCGGGCGTCGTCGGGGGAAGCGTCGGCGACCGCACACAGCGGCTCGGCGGTCGAGGGATCTTCGACATCGAACGTGCCCAGCGCACCGTCACGCCACTCGCCGGCGATGAACAGCTGCTTGGGGACGCGGTCGACGACGGACTGCTCTTGGGAGGCGGTGATCGTGCTCATGGGGCCAACCTACTGCACCGCGGACGGGGGCTTGTCACAAGCTCCCGTCCGCGGTGTGACGGGTTGGAGCACGCGATGCGCAGCGCCGTCCCGCGGGCAGGTCAAGCGGCGGCGGGGGAGGCCGGTGCGCCCTCCAGCGCGGCTGCGAGCACCTCGTCGATCGTCATCGCGAAATGGAACGTCATCGCGTCGCGGACGTCCTTCGGGACATCGTCGAGGTCGCCGCGGTTGCGCTCAGGGACCACCACGTCGGTGAGCCCGGCCGCGTGTGCGGCGAGCACCTTCTGCTTGAGCCCGCCGATCGGCAGGACCCGGCCCTGGAGCGTGACCTCGCCGGTCATGCCGACCGTGTGAGTGACCGGCCGGCCGGTGAGGAGCGAGGTGAGCGCGGTCACCATCGTCACGCCGGCACTCGGACCGTCCTTGGGGATCGCGCCCGCGGGCACGTGCACGTGGAACGCGCGGTCCTCAAATCCGGCCGGATCGATCCCGAGCTCCGCGGCGTGGCCCTTGACGTAGGAGAGGGCGATCTGCGCGGACTCCTTCATCACATCGCCGAGCTGGCC
>DATJTS010000054.1:0-25476 GCA_035503035.1 Solirubrobacteraceae bacterium | reverse complement strand
CGCGAATGGCGGTAGCTGGGCACGCGAGCCGGTCGAGAACCTGGTCGCGGGATCGACGTTCTCGCCGCTGGCGCTCGCCTGCGGTCCGGACACCACGCAGGCCACCGACTCGCCGTCCAACTGCTGGATGCTCGCCACGGTGACGACGAACGGCGCGACCGCACTGACCGTGTACGAGCGGGTGAGCGACGCGTCGTCACCGACCGGTGATGGGTGGATGCCGCAGACGGTCAACGACAACTTCCTGTCCGGCAACGGCTCTCAGGTGACCGTGTCCCCGCTGAGCGGTACCCAAGGGGGCGGGAGCGGGAACGGCAACGGAGCGCAGATGCTCACCGTCACCTCCCAGGGACTGTGGGTCGATTTCGGTGCGCAGGTCGGGTCGGGCTCGACTCCGATCGACGTCAGCGAGTTCCTCACGCCCGGGTCCGCCGGACAGCTCGGCTCCCAGGGCGCATGGTGCTCGGTGCAGTCCGCCAGCCCGTACTGCACCGGCTCTCTGGGCGGCTTGTTCCCGTCGACGGCCGGCTACCTCTCCTTCGCCTGGCCAGGGTCAGGCTCGGACGACGGCGAACGGATCATCACCGGTGGAGACCAGGGCACGCTGTTGGAGTTCGCCGGCTCGGGTGACTTCGCCCAGGTGGCCGGGACGGGGGGGAGCCTCGAGTCCGGCAGCGAGGTTCAGGGCGGGGCGTTCGACAGCCCGACCGAGGGTTGGGTGTCGGACGGCGGCGAGGTCGAGCAGGCGGTCGACGGTGAGGGCGAGCCGCAGGTGGAGGAGTTCACCAACGATCCCACCCCGGACGCGCTCACCTCCGACTCGGTTCCGTTCGGATCGCCGTTGCTGGCGGTCGCCTCGGCCCCGAACACGACCCCCGGATCGCCGAGCGGCGCAGCGATCGCGGTCGGGGTGAACGGCGAGGTCGCGCAGTACGTCCCCGGCTCCGGCTGGACGCCCCAGTCGCTGCTGAACTCGGCAGGGGTGGCCCAGACGCCGACGCTGCGCGGCGTCGCCTGGCCGGAGGCGCGCCGCGCCTACGCGGTCGGTGACAACGGCGCGATGTGGGTGTGGCAGGGCGACACCGGCCTGTGGGAACCGGACCCGGCCAAGCCGTTCAACTTCGATGAGAACCTCACCGGAATCGCGTTCGAGCCAGGCAACCCCGACATCGGCTGGGCCGTCGGCAAGGACGGGACGATGCTCCAGTTCGGCAAGACCTGGACGCAGGCGGCGCTCCCCGCGGCGCTGCAGAACGTCGACTTCACCTCGATCGCGTTCGCGGGCGGCGTCGCCCTCGCCACCTACCGCGGCTTCGATGCCGGCGGCGTCAACCAGGAGGAGTTCGACGGCGGTCTGGCGATCAACACCGGCGCCGGGTGGGTTCCCGACGACGCCGCCAACGAGGTGCTGGATGCTGTTCCCAGCTCGTCCGCCGCCGACCCGGCCGACACCGTCCTCTCCAAGGTGGCGGGCTTGCCCGGCGGGGGAGCAGTCGCCGCCGGTCCGGGCGGCGTGATCGAGACCGACAGCGTCTCGAGCGGCAGTTGGGCGCTCTCACCCGAGCCGCTGCCCGAGGCCGCGAACATCTCCGCGGTCGCCGCCTATCAGCAGCCCAGCGGCCAGGTCGGGGCGATCGTCTCGATCGACGTCAACAGCAACCTCGACCCCAACGGCATGAATGGCGGCAGGCCGGACGGGATCGTGCCGACCGTCTGGCAGGACGAGGTTCCCCCCACCATCTCCGCCGGCGGCCCGCCCGCCTTCGAGCCGGCCGACCCATTCCCCGACACCGGCTACCTGCTCGAGCAGTCCGGCGGCAGCTGGACCGACCTGGAGCACATGACCTACCCAATCGGAGGCTCGTCCTCGTCACTGGCGGCGGACGTGCCGGTCAGACCGGATCCGGTGCTCGCGCTGCTCGTCAGCCCGAACGGCGCCGAGGGGCTGGCGGTCGGCGGCCAGACGGGTGACGTCGCGGGGACCGCGACCTCGGTCACCACCACGCTGGCCCAGTCCGAGACCGCCGGGATCATGCGCTTCGGCGCGGGGACGGCGACCGCTGCCGGTGAGGGCACGGCGCAGCTGTCCGCCAACACGTCGGAGGCGAACTTCGTCCTCGCCGGTGACGCAGCCTGCGCGACGGCGTGCGCGGACGACGCCGGCCTGTCGCTGGCCCCGGACCTGTCGCTGACCAACGCACTCTCCGAGGCGGGGCGCATCAGCGGGGTCCGCGGCGTCCTCTACGACGGTGGCCGGTTCGTCGGCACCCCGGGGTTCGGCAGCGCGACCCTCGACCCGGAGCTGAACCGCGAGGAGGCACTCTTGGCACAGTCCACACTGCCCGTCCACGTCGCCCCGTCGGTCGACGTCGATGGGATCGGCGACGGCACCGGGTTGACCTCCTTCCTCTCCAACCTCGGCGCGGACGACCCCGGACAGGGCGGCACTCTCGGGAGTACCACCGGCGAGGGGTACTACGCCTTCAACTCGACCGGCCCCTCGGGCAACGACGTGTTGGTGATCGTGCTCGACTTCGCCTCCGACGACAACACGATCGACCCGGGGCAGCTGCTTTGGCTCCAGACCGAGCTCTCCGACGCCAAGGGCCAGCACGAACCCGCGATCGTGATGGGCGCCGACTCGCTGGGCTTCGCGCTGCCCGACCCCGACACGGTCGGGCCCCAGCAGGCCGCCAACCCGCAGGCGGTGATCTCCGCGCTCGCTCAGGGCGGTGCATCGGCGTACCTGTTCGACTATCCGAGCGCCAACGTCCAGACGACGATCACCTCGGGCGGCGTGTCGATCCCCGCGTTCGGCAGCGGGACGCTCGGCTACGTGCAGCCTCCGGGCGCGCTCGCGGACTCGCTGGGTTCGAGCGCGATGCTGGTGATCTCGGTGCAGACCGCGCACCGGAACGCCTCCTCCAACATCGCGCCGGTCACCGCGGCCGCGATCCCCAACATCCAGCAGCTCGCGATCGACGCGACCGACGGCACGCTGCTGCGCCGCAGCCAGGTCGCGCTCTTCGACGGTCTCGCGCGGCGACCGCTCGAGGGCACCGAATGGCAGGCCAACGCAGCGGGCGGGCCGCCGACGTTCCTCGGGCCCGAGCCGTATGACCCGATCCCGAACGACTGCCAGGGCCGCAACTGCTCCTTCCAGATCCCGGAGCAGTTCTCGTTCACCTCCTCCAAGCCTGCGATCGGCAATTTCGTGGAGCACGACGACTCCTCCTCCAACCCGCTCGCCGTCAAGCTGGGCAACAACCAGCTGCCGGTTGCCGATGCGAGCTCCGGGCTGTTCTGCGCGTTCAACGCCGGCACGACGACGATCACTCTCACCGCGGGCGACCTCACCTACTCGATGCCGGTCACGGTCCAGTCGGGCAGCGTCGAATATCCGTGCGGCACGGTGCCAGCGCCCGAGTCCAGCAGTTCGAGCGCGGAGACGGGGGTGTCGATCCCACCGATCAAGACCTCGGCCCCGAAGATCCAGCAGAAGGTCGATCACCCGAGAATCCCGGTCCGCGTTCCGCCGCCGGTCGTGGTCCACCATCCGGTTCCGCACCCTCGACCGGCGCCGGCGACCCCCCACCCGCACCCGCTGCCCACGGTGCCGAACGGCGCCGCGGCCGTCCCCCCCGTCCGGGCTCTCGCCCCGGCGCCACCGGCGCCGGCAGGACGACCGATCCCGCCGTCGGGCACCTCGCAGGTTCCGTCCAACAGCTCGGTCGCCGAGAACATCCCCGCCGCGCAGAAGGAGCGCGAGAAGCTCGCGGCGACCCAGGGAGTGGACGCGATGGCCGCGCATGACCCCGACGGGCCGCTGCCGCTTCCCGCCTGGACGATTCCGCTGCTCGTGCTGGCGATGGCGAGCGGTGCCGCCGGCCTGCGACGACGCGGCCGGCGTGACGACGACTTCGCGTGGGCCGGCCGGGCGCCGCAGGCGGGGTCGCAGGCCCGCAGCCGGACATGGCGCCGGCCCCCGCCGGGAGGGGGGCGCCGGTGACGGCGCTTGCGGTCGAGCCGATGACGCGCGCGAGCACCGGCCTGGGGGTGCTGATCGTGGAGTGTGAGGAGCCGTTCGCCGACGCGGTGGCGGCGCTCATGCGGCGTCGCGGATGGCGGCCGTTCCGGGTCGACGGGGCAGAGTTCCCGGCCGGTCTCTCACGGCCGATGCTCGCCACCGTGCGCCCGGACGTGGTGCTCGTGGAACCCGCCGCGGTGCCGGTGTCGCCCGAGCAGTGGGTTGCGAGCGTCGCCGCGCTCCTTCCCGGGCTCCCGATCGTGGTCTGCGCGTGGGAGTCGACGCTCGAGCGGCGGATCTCCGGGTTGCGAGCCGGGGTCGACCACTGGATCTCCAAGCCGGTGGCATCGGAGGAGCTTCTGGCGACGCTCGAAGCCGCGGCACGACATCGGCGGGGGCTGTCGGCCGAGCCGGCCGCAGAGGTGATCGACGTCGGCGAGCTCCGTATCGACGTGGCGGCGAGGATGTGCACCGTTGACGGCCGGATCGTCGGGCTCACCGTGAAGGAGTTCGGAGTGCTCACGCAACTCGCGGTGAGGCGAGGGCGGATCGTCAACCGCGCCGAGGTGTTCTCGCATGTGTGGGGATGGACGATGCTCGAGCGCGACCGCACGATCGACGTCTACGTCCGTCGCCTGCGCGCCAAGCTCGAAGCGGCATCTCCGGGCTGGATCTACATCCACACGCACAAAGGTCGCGGGTACCGGTTTGACGCCACACGGCTGGTTGCCGTGGACACCCGTGAACACGATGGAACAGGGGCGTGACCACCGCGTGAACAGGCCTTCCAATGGGCGCCCGGGCGATTAGTGTGCCCGGTGCCGGACACCACGCGGGCCGCGACACGGGGTAAGCAGGCCGGAGTCGCGCCGGCGGTTCACCAACCAAAGCCTCCATCTGAGGAGATGGAGAAAGGAGACATCCTCACATGAGGAACCACTCGCGTGTGCGCCGCCTGGCGCTCACGGCGCTCTGTGCAGGAACGTCACTCGGGGCCGCCGGCCTCGCTGTGGCGCCCGGCCAGGCGCTTGCTGCGACGACGGTTGCCTGCTCGAACATCACCGGTTCGGGCTCGACACTGCAGACCCCCGCTCAGCAGAACACCTTCTCCCAGGTTGCCGCCACGGATGGCGCGTTCAAGAACTGCACGAGCGCCCCGTCGGTCTTCTACAACTACGAGGCCGACAACTCC
This sequence comes from Solirubrobacteraceae bacterium, assembly GCA_035503035.1. Lineage (GTDB taxonomy): Bacteria > Actinomycetota > Thermoleophilia > Solirubrobacterales > Solirubrobacteraceae > Palsa-465. Next base: position 20,257 of record DATJTS010000054.1, on the reverse strand, counting down.
ACCCCCTATCCGGGCAGTGGCACCGGCAGCGGCGCCGCCCAGGCGGAGTTCGCCTCGGCCTCGCCGTTCGCGATCACCCCGAGCAAATCCTCGAACGGGGAGTGGCTCGACGGGTTCGGCGGTATGGACGCCGCTCCGAACGCCAGCGCTCTGGCGAGCGCAGCCACGGCCGCGGGCACCGATGCCGAGGTCGTCCCGATCATGCAGGCGCCGGTCGCGGTCGTCGTCAACCTCCCCAGTGGCTGCACGGTCGCGGCCAACCCGAAGGTGACCAACAAGGACCTCCTCAATGCGTGGGAGAACAACATCAGCTGGCAGACGCTGCTGACCGACGCGAAGGCCAAGCCGAAGGGCACGTGCAACAGCTCGATCACCCTCGAGGCACGCTCCGACAGCTCCGGCACGACGTACGCGTTCCGTCAGTACCTCTACCAGCTCAGCCAGGCGCTGGGCGGCGACTACACCACCGCACAGATCAGCACGAGCGCGAGCGCGTGGCCGACCGGGCTGACGATCGACGAGAACGACAACGGCGGCCCGGGCGCCGGCCCGAACCAGGGCTCCGGCGGTCTGTCCAACGCCGTGGCGACGAACCCCGGCTCGATGGGCTACGTCAACGCCGCCGACGCGAACGAGGACAACTCGTTCAACAAGTGGGCGTCCGGCAAGACCGAGTTCTGGGTCGAGGTGCAGAACAACGGCACCGGCACCAAGACGGTGGATGCGGCCGAGCCCGCCACGAGCGCGAACAAGGGTAACTGCTACGCCACGTACGCGGGCGCCCTGCCCACCAGCAAGACCGACCCGGACTGGTCGGCTGTGGCGGTCGCCAACCCGAAGATGAAGTCCACCACGGTGTACCCGCTGTGCACGCTGACCTACGACGAGGCGTGGCACAGCTACGCCAGCGACTCGACGGTCGCCGCGTTCTACAACGGCAACTACACCGGCGAGACGGCCACGGGCGTCAAGAACACGGTGAAGGACTACCTCACCTGGCTGCTCGCCACCGGCTCCGCCAAGGATGGCCAGTCGGTCGTCCCGACCTACTACGCGAAGCTGCCGGCGAACATCCGGACGTTCGCAGCGGGCACGGTGGCCAACCAGATCGCCGTCAACTAGCCACACCTCCTCAGGGATGGACCCCTGCGTCCCCGGTCGCCACGATGGCGGCCGGGGACACTCTTTTAAGCCACTTTTGTTCACGCGGCGATCACGAATGTTGAACTCTGGTGAACGTGTTGGTGTTGACGGTGGACTGCACTAGCGTGGCGCCCATGCGCTTCAGGGGCATGAACGCGGGCAGGGGCACCTGCGCCCGGCGGCTCGCGGCCGTGGCCACCCTGGCGGCGCTGATCGCCGGCGGGGCCGCCGCTTCCGATGCGCGCGCCGCAGACTCCTCGGTGCTCCCATATGGCCAGGTGGCGGCGGTCGGATCGCTCGACACGGGCGCTGATTACCTGCTGCAGAACTCGACCACAGACCTCACCGAAGGCGACTTCGTCGACCCGGTGGGGATGACGATCGCTCCTGACTCCTCCAGCCCTGGCGGGGAGGACATCTACGTCCTGGACCTCGTCAACCCGCAGGCGCTCAACGGCCTGATCACGACTGACGACACCGACACCGTCTCCCTGGAGTACCGGCTTCAGAAGATCGCGATCGCGCCGAGCACCGCACAAGGTGAGGACACCGGCAGTGAGACCGTCCTCGCCTGTACGACCTTCACGCTCGCCTCGACTCCATCCGCGCCTGACCAGCATGCGGTCTCGCTCGCGGTCGACGGGCCGGAGAATCGGGTCGACGTCCTCGTGAACGAGATGCCCGACTTCAAGGGCGCGCCGAGCAACTACTCGATCGCCTATCAGGTCGACGAGTGGCCGACCTCGCTGGAGGGAGGCGCGGCCGGCACGTGCCCGGCGACGCCGGCGGCCAGCCTGGGGGACCCGGTGGTTCCGTCGACGACTCTTGTGAAGAAGAATGACCCCGGGCTCCAAGGGGACATCGACGGCGATTCGATCGCGTTCGCCGGCACCGGAACCGGCGCCCAGCTCGCTCTGGGCGGAAGCGAGTACCTCAGCAACCCGGCGTCCACCCAGATCCCCAGGACCGAACCGATCATCAAGCTGTTCAGCGGTCAGACGGTGGCGCGCACCTGGACGAAGTCAGAGAACGCCGCCAACGCGATCGCGAAATCGGCTCCGATCGCGGGCAAGGACAGCGCCCCGGGCTGGGGGATCGACCAGACGTCGGTGCTGCGCAACGGAGACAACAACGGCGGAAGCGGCGACGTTCTCTACGCGCTGAGCTCGAACCCCGACGGCACGCTCAACGTGACGCTCGGGCCTCAGGAGTATCAGCTCGCCGCTCCGGTGGGGCCGAGCGGCGCCGACCTCGAGCCGATCATGGCGACGGTGAGCGCCGACCTGTCAACGACGACGCCGGTCCTTCCCTCCCCGGAGGCATCGCCGACCTACAACTATCCACCGGGCTGGAACGTGAACGACGTCACGCCGTCGTATCCAGACGTCAACTCGGAGATCGCCGCGACCGATGCCGCCGAGCAGGACACCGGTGACGGAGCGTATGCCACCGGCAGCTCCGCCGCGCCCGCCGGCGGCACCGACGATGGCGGGACGCTCGCGCCGAGTGTGGTCGCCCTCGCCGGTAGCGCGGCCGGGCTGTACGCCGGATACGTCGCCGACGACCTTGCCGGCACCGACACGAACCTCGACCAGAACGGCGATCCGGTCGCTGAGCCGGCGTGGACGGTTCCCAACCCCACTCTCGGCGGAGCCACCGCGAACTACGGCGTGCGCGTCTTCACCGGCTGTGGGACCTCCGGTCCATGCGCGTCGGGGACGCCGGTCGCGATGATCGGGAACGCCGGGAGCGGGGCCTGCAGCATCCGGAGCGGGGCCTACGGTGACACCCAGACGGTGCCCGCGTCGACGATCGCGCTCGCGGCCGGCCCCAACGGGACCGTGTACGCGCTCACCCAGCCCGATCTCGACGCGGTGACCGGTGGCATGATCTCCCCCGCGCATCCGGTGAGCGGGGCGGGCGTCGGCGACATCCTGATGGAGTTCCAACCCGGCGCCGGAAGCGGAACGAGCCCGGGCGTCGCGTGCCCGCAGCCCTCCGGCAGCTTCTCGGCGACCGATGAGTCGAACCCGAGCGCCACTCCCGACAGTGGCACCGGCACCGTTGAGGTGACTGCAGGCGCGACGATCCAGTTCGACGCGAGCCCGATCGATCTGCAGGGCGGGGTGCCGTGGACCTACTCCTGGGACGCGCCGGGCGCGGCGGGCGCCCAACCGCAGCCCAGCACCTTCGAACCCGATCCGACCAACCCGGTGTACGACCGGGCGAACCCGACCCAGACCTTCGTGTTCGCCACCCCCGGGCAATCGACCGCGACGCTCCAGCTGCAGAGCGACTTCGGGACCACGACGGTGAGCCGTCCGATCGACGTCGTCGCCCCCGGACCCATCGTCGCCGATGTGAGCGCCGCCGCAGGCGCGGTCGCGGGCGAGCCGACCACATTGAGCGCCGCCGGGACGACCGTCGATGCTCCCGACAGCATCGTCGACTACCACTGGGACTTCGGCAACGGGACCTCGGATGACACCTCCGGCCCCTCGGAGATCTGGACGTTCCCCAGTGCCGGTACCTACACCGTGACCCTCACCGCGATCGATCAGGTCGGCCGCACGCAGACCGCGACCACGCAGGTGAACGTGGCGCCGCCGCCACCCGCGCCGGCTCCGGCCCCCACGACCAGCACCCCGGTACCGAGCTCGCACGCGGCGCCCCGGTTCTCGGTCTCGCCGAAGCTCCGCAGCATGGCGCACAACGCCGAGTTGTCGGCCAAGCTCTCCTGCCCGGCCGGCGACAGCACCTGCGCGGGTACGATCGCCGTCCTCACCGCCGGGAAGGTGAGCGTCCCGGGGCGCAAGGGCAAGCATCTGCTCAGCCTCGGCAAGGGGACCTTCAGCGTCACCGCCGCGCACTCCCGGACGGTGCTGCTGCGACTAGCCGCCGTGACGCAGAAGCTGATCTCCCCCCAGCAGCCGCTCAAGCTGGCGATCGTCGTCGTCGCCCACGACAGCGCCGGAGCTCGCGCGACCCAGCGGCTGGCGCTCTACCTGTTCCCGCCACGGGGGAGCCGGCCGCGGAAGTTCGGCTGAGCCGCGGCGGCCCGTGTGGCCGCGTGTCGTAGGGTTCCACGTCCGATGCGCACCGTCACGTTGCATGACACGCTCTCGGGCGCGATCCGGCCGCTCGAGCCGGCCCGGCCCGGCCGGGTACGGATCTACACCTGCGGCCCGACCGTGTACGGCCGCGTGCACGTCGGCAACGCCCGGCACTTCATCGTGTTCTCGTGGCTGGCTCGATTCCTGCGCCACGAGGGCTACGAGGTGCAGCTCGTCTCCAACATCACCGACATCAACGACAAGATCTACGCGGCCGCGGCGTCCGCGGGGATGCGTAGCGACGACCTCGCGGAGCAGATGACCGCGCACTACGTCGCCGACACCGACCGGCTGGGGCTCGGCCGGCCCGACGCCGAGCCGCTCGCGTCCGAGAGCGTCGGCGGGATCATCGCGCTGATCGAGCGGCTGATCGACACCGGTCACGCGTACGTGGCCGAGGGTGACGTGTACTTCTCGGTGCGCTCCGATGAGTCCTACGGCGAGCTCTCCCACCGCCAGCTCGACCAGCTGGACCAGGGGGAGGGAGGCGAGGGTCTCCATCTCAAGCGCGACCCCGTCGACTTCGCGCTCTGGAAGGCGCGCAAGCCCGGCGAGGACACGAGCTGGGCCTCGCCCTGGGGTCCCGGCAGACCGGGCTGGCACATCGAATGCTCCGCGATGGCGGAGGAGGCGCTGGGGGTCGACTTCGAGATCCACGGGGGCGGGTCGGACCTCGTCTTTCCCCATCACGAGAACGAGCTCGCGCAGACGCGTGGGGCGACCGGGCAACCGCTCGCGCGGCTCTGGGTGCACGTCGGGATGATCCGGATGGACGCCGAGAAGATGTCGAAATCGATCGGCAACACGTTCGGGCTGGCCGAGGCGCTCGAGCGCCATGGACCCGAGACACTGTTGATGTACTTCGCGCAGGGGCATTGGCGTCAGCCGATGGAGTACGACGAGACGCGGATCGCCGAGGCGGCGGCGTTCTGCGATCGCATTCGCGAGGCAGGCAGGCGGCTCAGCTCCGGTGAGAGCCCGCCCTGGTCGCCGCCTCTGCGCGGCCGGTTCTTCGATGCGCTTGCCGCGGACTTCTCCACGCCGCAGGCGCTCGCGGTGATCGCCGACTGGATCCGCCAGGCCAACGGCGAGGCCGCCGGCACGGTCGGTCGCGCCGACCTTGCCGAGATGCTCGACATCCTCGCGCTGCGGGGCCTGCTCGAAGCCGAGCAGTTCGACGTCCCCGCCCAGGCGCTGGCGCTGGTGGCCGCACGAGAGCAGGCCCGCGGCGCCCGTGACTGGGCCGAGGCCGACCGCCTGCGCGACGAGCTGCGCGCCTTCGGTTTCGAGGTCCGCGACGGACCTTCGGGACCCGAGCTTCGGCCGCTCTGAGCGGATTCTTCGGAAGGACCCGCTCCGCCGTGGGCGAATCCTTGCATCAGTGGTGTTCCGCACGCCCGCCTGCAACGGCGTGTGCATAACACCGCGTGCTCCCTTGACAGGCGGGCAGTGCTATGTCAATCTGCCGCTGAAATAAGGATCAACTCGAGCTTGAGGGCTTGGGTGTTCCGGAGGTCGGGCCGTCCAGCGCCCGGATCTGGGGAATACGTATTTGGTGCGGCGCCAGGGGAGGTAACGCGCCACGACTTCATCCGAAGGTCGCTGCGCATGCAGCGACGGGAAAGGTTCGTCCGTGGCTCGACTCTCGTCATATTCTCAGTCTCAACCTAAGGTTGAGGACGGCTATCTGATCGCTCTCGCGAAACAGGGCCATCCCGAGGCCTACGACCAGATCGTCCGTCGTTACTACGGATTCGTGCGCCTGAAGGCCTCGTCGTACTTCCTCGCCGGCGGCGACGCGGACGATCTCATCCAGGAGGGGCTCGTCGGCCTCTACAAGGCGGTGCGCGACTACCGGACCGACCGCGAGTCGAGCTTCCGCAACTTCGCCGAGCTCTGCATCACCCGGCAGATCATCACCGCGGTGAAGACGGCCACCCGCAACAAGCACACGCCGCTGAACCAGTACGTCTCGTTCTCCAGCTCGCCCGCCGGCGGCACCGGCGACAACGAGCCGACGCTCGACGAGGTGCTTCCCGGCTCGACCGTGCACGACCCGGTCAACCAGGTGATCTCCTCTGAGGAGCTGCGGGCGCTCGTCGCCTGCATCTCGACCGCGCTCTCAGAGCTCGAGTCGCGCGTACTCGGGCTCTACCTGGACGGCCACTCCTACGAGGAGGTCGGCCGCCGTCTGGGCTGCGACTGCAAGACGGTCGACAACGCGCTGCAGCGGGTGAAGCGCAAGGTCGGCGCGCACCTCAACGAGCGCGCGATCGCCGCTTAGCGGCGGTCGCCGATCGGGCCGAGGTTCGGCTCGAGCCCGTACAGGTCGAACGCCCGGAACTGCGCGAACGTGTGGTGCTCGGGTCCATGGAAGTCCGAGGATCCGGTGGTCAGCAGGCCGCGGTCGGCGCACTCCTGCACCAGGAAGCGGACCTGCTCCTCGGTGAACGAGGGGTAGAAGGCCTCGACGCCGTCGATCCCGTATCCACGGAAGGTCTCAAGCGTCGCCCGGACGTCTTCGATCTCCGGGATGTCCCAGAAGGGGTGGGCCCAGACGGCAACCCCGCCCGCGTCGTGGATCAGCTGCACGGCCTCGTCGACTGACGGCGCCTCACGGTCCACGAACGCCGCCTTGCCGTCGATCAGGTATTCGACGAGGAACTTGGTCGGCTCGAGCAACCCCTCGTCGCGCAGTCGATCCTGGTTGGCCGGGTGGGAGGTTGCGGCCTGGGCGAGGTGCGGGCGCCCGATCGTCTTGCCCTGTGCGGTGCGTGCCGAAAGCTGCTCGTCATCCAGGGCGTAGCCGAGTTCGCGCAGCCGGATCGCCATCTTCTCGGCGCGCCGCTCACGGTCTCCGCGTGAGTGCTGGAGCGCGGCGACGAGGCCCGGGTGCTCTGGATCGATCAGGTAGCCGAGGATGTGGAGATCCTGCTGGCCGTTGTGCATCGTCGTGATCTCGGTGGCATCGACCAGGCCGATGCCGGCCGCGCGTGCCGCGTCACGGGCCTCCAGCACCCCCGCGCTCGTGTCGTGGTCGGACAGCGCGAGCAGCTCCACTCCCGCAGCCGCGGCGGCGGCGACGACGTCGGCGGGCGCGAGCGCACCGTCGGAGTGGACGGAGTGGCTCTGGAGATCGAAGGTCGGGGCAGTCATGGTCGGCGGAGAGTAGCGGGGCGCGCGAGCCCTCTCCGCCTGCGCCCTCGCCTGGGCCGAGGCGACGACGGGTCGGGCTAGGCGACGACGGGTCGACCGGCGGCCTGCGGTTCGGAGCCCGCCCGGATCCGTCGCGCGGCGATCAGCCCGCCCAGCGCGACGATCCCGATCGTCACCGCACCGAGCCCGAGACCGGCACGCGCCCCGAACGCACCCATCGCGGCGCCGACGATCGGCCCACCGATCGGGGTCGAGCCCTGGAAGGCGACGAACCAGAGCGACATCACGCGACCGCGCATCTCCGGATCGGCGGTGAGCTGCAGCGTTGAGTTGCCGGTGGCCATGAACGAGATGTTGGCGACGCCGACCAGCGCCAGCGCGACCAGTTCCAGCGCGAGGCTCGGTGCGAGCGTGGCAAAGGTCATCCCCACCGTGAACACCGAGGCCGCCAGCACCAGCGGCCGCAGCCCGGTGCGGCCGCGGGCGGCGACGAACAGGCCGCCGACGACGGCGCCGATACCCATCGACGCGGTCATGAACCCGAACGCCGCGGCGTTGCCGTGCAAGCCGCTCTTGGCCATCACCGGCAGCGAGACCTGGAACTCGTAGGTCAGGCATCCCGCGAGCGCCATCATCGCCAGTGGCACGAACAGTCCCGGCGTGCCGCGGACGTAGCGCAGCCCCTCCCGCAACTGGCCGCGCGCCCGGCGGGCCGGCGCGGTCGCGGAGATCGCGCTCGTGTCCATGCTCGTCAGCGAGTAGACGACCGCGATGAAGCTGGCCGCGTTGATCAGGAAGCACTCCCCGGTGCCGACCGTCTCTATCAGCACGCCGCCGATCGCGGGGCCGATGGAGCGGGCGACGTTGACGAGCACCGAGTTCAGGCTGACCGCGTTGCGCAGGTGCTCGGCGCCGACGAGCTCCATCATGAAGGACTGGCGCGCCGGGTTCTCAAACGCGTTGTTGACGCCGAGCACCGCCGCCAGCACCCCGATCTCCCACACGTGGACCACCCCGGTGACCGTGAGCAGGCCGAGGGCCAGGGCCTGAACGCCCATCGCGCTCTGCAGCGCGATCGTGAGCTTGCGCTTGTCGACCCGGTCGGCCACGACGCCGCCGTAGGGGCCCAGCACCAGGACCGGAAGCGTCTGCACCGCCACGATCACGCCGAGCACGGTCGCGGAGTGGCTGAGGCTGTAGACGAGCCAGGACTGGGCCGTCATCTGCATCCAGGTCCCGGCCAGCGAGATCGCCTGCCCGTAGTAGTAGCGGCGGTAGTTGGGGACCGAGAGAGCCGCGAAGGTCGTTCGTCCCGCGCGCATGACGCGCGTCATGCGCGCCGGTCCCTGAGCTCGACGGCGAGGGCCTCCAGAGCGGGGATCGCCTGCTCGAGCGTGCGCCGGTCGACCGCCGAGAGCCCGGACAACGCGGCGTTGACCGCGTCGGTCCGCTCCTGGCGCATCCGTTCGGCGAGCGCGCGGCCGGCGTCGGTGGCGTCCACCCAGGCCGCCCTGCGGTCGGCGCTGTCCGAGGTCCGGGTGACCAGTCCCGCGTCGACGAGCTGGGTCACCGAGCGCGAGAGCATCGTCGGGTTGATTCCCTCGCTCTCGGCGAGCTCCCCCAGCCTGACCGGCCCGGTGCGGTCGATCGACAGCATCAGCGAGATCCGGGTGGGGGTGAGGGCGGCGTCGAGACCCGACGGCGTCGCGCGCAGCTGGCGCGACAGGCGACCGATGACCACTCGCAGGCGGGTTGCGGACTCAGTGTCCAGGAGGGTGACGGTCGAAGGCATCGTGCGGATCCAAGATAGTTGCTTGCTGGCAAGCATTAGCTTAGCAGCCCGCTCCTTCGCAATCCCTTCGTTTGCACGCGTCCGCGCGGTGGAACCACCCGAGCACTATGGGAATCCTGCTCTACATCATCGTTCTCGCCCTGCTCGGGCTGGTCGTGGGCGCGCTCGCCCGCCTGCTCATGCCGGGCCCTGACCCGATGTCGATCCCGGCGACGATCGGACTCGGGCTCGCCGGGAACTTCGTCGCCGGTCTCATCTCGCTGGCGCTCTGGGGCCACGGCGCCCCGGGCCTGGTCGTCTCCGTGGTGTTCTCGATGCTCATCCTCTGGGGCGTGCGCCGGTCGCGGCGCGGCGGGCTCTTCCGCTCGAGGGTCTGAGCGGTCGCGCGGCCGGCCGCGCGGAAACCCAGGAATCCCCTGACAGATTCACGTCTTTCCTATGCTTGGCAGCGGACCTCGGCGCGCGGGTGAGGCGGCGTTCGGGCACAATGTCCACTGACTTTGTCGACAACACGAGGAGACACGCGATGACGCTGCAGATCGGGGCGACCGCCCCAGACTTCGAGGCCGATACGACCGAGGGTCACATCCATTTCCACGAGTGGCTCGGCGACTCGTGGGCCGTGCTCTTCTCGCACCCCAAGAGCTACACGCCGGTGTGCACCACCGAGCTCGGCTACATGGCCTCGATCAAGCCGGAGTTCGACAAGCGCGGCGTGAAGATCATCGCGCTCTCGGTCGACCCGGTCGACGCCAACGAGGGTTGGAGCAAGGACATCGCCGAGACCCAGGGTGCCGAGGTCAACTACCCGATCATCTCCGATGGCGACTTCTCGGTCGCCAAGGCCTACGAGATGCTGCCCGCCGACGTCAGCGGCGAGCCCGGCGACCGCACCCCGGCCGACAACCAGACGGTCCGCAACGTGTTCGTGATCGGCCCGGACAAGAAGATCAAGCTGATCCTGGTCTATCCGATGACGACCGGCCGCAACTTCGACGAGGTGCTGCGCGTCGTCGACTCGCTCAAGCTCACCGCCGAGCACAAGGTGGCCACCCCCGCCCAGTGGAATCGCGGCGACGACGTGATCATCGCGGGCTCGGTCTCCAACGACGCGGCGAAGGAGATCTGGCCCGACGGCTGGGAGACCCCCAAGCCCTACATCCGGATCGTTCCCGACCCGGTGAAGTAAGCACGCCTCGCTGCGCTGCTGGGCATCAAACGACGGCCCTGCCTGCGTTTGATGCCCAGCGCCTCCGGGACTGCGGTTCGGCCGGTCAGCCGGCGGCCTCGGCGAGCCGGTCGAACTGGTCGTCGGTGAGCTCGATCATCGCGGCCGCGAGGTTGTCCTCCAGGTGCGAGACGCTCGAGGTACCCGGGATCGGGAGCATCACGGGCGAGCGGCGCAGCAGCCAGGCGAGCGCCAGCTGCGACGGCGTCGCGCCCACCTCGCCTGAGATCTCCTCCAGCGGTCCGCCCTCGCGTGCGAGCTTGCCGGTGGCGAGCGGGAACCACGGGATGAACCCGATCGCGTGCTCGCTGCAGTGGTCGAGCAGCGTCTCAGCCGATCGATCGGCGAGGTTGTAGAGATTCTGCACGGAGGCGATGGTCGCGGTCTTCTGTGCCTCGAGCAGCTCGTCGACCGAGACCTCGGAGAGGCCGATGTGGCGGACCTTGCCTTCCTGCTGGAGGTCGACGAGCGCGCCGAGCGACTCGGCCACCGGGACGGCAGGGTCGATCCGGTGCAGCTGGAACAGGTCGATCTGTTCGAGGCCGAGGCGTCGCAGCGACAGCTCGCACTGCTGGCGCAGGTACTCGGGGCGGCCGACCGGCTGCCAGTCTCCGGGACCGGGACGGACGAGCCCGGCCTTGGTGGCGATCACCAGCTCATCGGAGTACGGATGGAGTGCCTCGCGGATCAACTCCTCGGCCACCGTCGGGCCGTACGAGTCGGCCGTGTCGATGAAGTTCACGCCCTGCTCGACCGCGCGCCGCAGGACGCGGACGGCCTCCTGCGGATCGGCGGGCGGCCCCCAGACGCCCTCGCCGGTCAGTTGCATCGCGCCGTAGCCCAGGCGGTTGATCAGGCGGTCGCCGCCGAGTTCGAACGTGCCGGACTGCGAGACGAGAGTGGTGGCCATGGTGTTCCGTCCTTTTGATCGAGATCACGCGGCAGGCGACGAGCGCCCCTCCGACGACGCTTTCCGCCGCGGCCGCCGCGCAACCATCGCCGCTCAGCGGTAGGTGAACGAGGCGACGCTCTGGGGGGCTGAGCCGGTGTAGAAGCTCTCCGCCGTCTGCACGGTCACCGGAACGGTCTGTCCGGCGATCCCGGGAGGTGCGGTCGCGGCCAGCGACTGGGCCGACCCGCAGCCGAGGATCGTCTTGACGCTCGTCACCGAGGGGGCCGTGGCGCCGCCGAACTGCACCGACAGCGGGCAGCTGAGGTTCGCACCGGAGATCTCGGTCACGGTGCCGCCGGCGGCCGGGCCGGAATCCGGGGTCACGGCGCTCACCTGCGGCGTTCCCTGCGGGTAGAGCCAGAACTGGTTGTGCGCTCCGGCGGTTGCGCAGCCGGTGACCGTGCACGGCTCGACGGCGACGACGCCCGGGTTCTCGGCCACCGTGTCCGCGTCGAGCAGCCGGTCGCCGCGCGGACGCGCCCGGTACTGGGTCCCGAACGAGAACGAACGCGTGCCCCGACCGACGAATTCCAAGCCGATCACCTGCCCGCTCATCCCGCGGCCGTGGATCGCGAGCGGGGTCTGACCCGTGTCCGGCCCGCCGTAGAGGCCGTTCAGGTTGCGTGCGTTCCTGGTGTTGACCACGCTGGTGACCACGGGGACTCCCGCGTAGGTGAGCGGCCGCGCATTCGACTGCCCGCTCAGCGAGCGGACGCTGAACCGGACGACGAGCCGGTCGGCGGTGACCGGGCGGGCCGGCACGCGCAGCACCAACTCGGTGCCCGTGGCGTAGAGGTAGCTGGTGCGCTCGGAGGTGAAGCTGTGCGGGTTGCCGATGTCCGCCCACTCCAGGTCGAGCGAGTTGAGCCCGGCGCCGCGGATGACCGCGAGCGTGCCCCCGTGCTCGCTGGCCTCTGCGCCGCCACCGCCGATCGTGACCGATGCGATCCGCGGACGCGGGAGGTAGTCGTACTCATCGGAGGCCGGTGCGGTCTCACAGTGGCAGCCGCGGTAGGCGCGCAGGTCGCCGAACGCGTCCTTCAGCTGCGGTCCTTCGAGCGGCGCGCGGATCGTCGCCGCGGCGCTCACCCGGCCGTGCTCGTGAACGCGGACCTGGACCTGGCAGACGTCGTTGTGCTCGTTCTCGTGGCGGTAGACACCACGATGGGGGAGGGGCGAGCAGAGGGTTCGGCTGCCGCGCGCCGGTGGGAGCGCGGTGATCCGGTCCTCGCCATCGACGCGCACGCCCGTCGCCGGCACCCCGCCGAACGTGACCGCGGTGACGTCGTGGAAGCCGCTGCCCAGGATCGTGACCGCACCCCCGCCGCGAGCGGGGCCGCCGTAGGGGGCCAGCATGCCCACGGTCGGGAGCGTCGCGTGCCCGCGGCGGGCGACATAGCGGAACAGAGCGCGTGGGCCGCCGGCGCTCGATTCACCGTTGCGCAATGTGACGATCACCTCCACAGACCCGTATCCGCGCTCGGCCCCGCTCGTCTTCGGCGGCGTCGCGGCCGCGGCGGAGGGCAGGCGCAGCGACAGCGTATGGGCACCGCGCACCTGGATCGCACCGGCCCCGATCCGGCGTGTGCCCACCTGCACCGAGGCGACCTGGGAGCGGCCCGCGGCGGTGAAGCCGCTGCCGTGGACGACCAACCGCCCATCGCCACGCGCGGACCCCTCGGCCGGCGTGAGCGAGCGGACGCTCGGCGCGGAGCTCGCGGCAGCGGCCGCGCACAGGTAGCTCGCCAGGCCGGGCGCCTGGTCGGCTCCGGCGAGCTGCGGGCTGCCGAGTCCGGTGGCCAGGTCGTAGCCCCGGCCGGCCTGGAACACCCGGCCGTTCTCCAGCCCGTAGACGTCGTTGTTGCCCGTCCGTACATCGGTGAACGACGCTGCATAGGCCGCCGGATCGGAGGCGACCGCGTACAGCAGCGGCGCGGCGAAGCCCACGCCGTCGCGGGTGCGGGTGCTCTGCGAGCAGGCTGCGGACGCGTTGATGAGCGTGAGGGACGCCGCCCAGATCGGGGCCGCTGACGAGGTCCCGCCCGTCGTCGTCCACCCCGACGGGTCGTGTGGAGAGCGGTAGGCACGGCTGTAGACGGTGATCCCGCCCGTGAACTCGTCGGCCTGGGCGGACACGTCGGGAACCAGGCGGCAGGGGCCTTCGGCGTGAGTGGCGCTGTCGCAGAACCCGCCCGCAAAGCCGGTCTCGGCCTCCAACCTGTCCGCGTCCCGGTACACGCCCGAGCCCGGCAGCGCGATCCCCGGGACGCGCGCGGTCCGCTGCCAGGCGGGCATCGTCCACGAGTTCGAGATGCCGCCGCCGCCCGCCCCATACGCCGTGCCGTCGTTCCAGGCGTGTTCGAGCGGAGGGCCCGACGATCCCGTCGCGCCGGTGTCGTCGATCGCGGTGCCGCCGACACCGACCACGTAGGGCTGGCTCGCCGGATCGTCGACCGAGAGCGGGTTCGCACCGGGCGAGGGCGTCGCTCCGCCCGCACAGTCATCGGACCCGGAGTCCCCGGCCGCCGCTACCACTGTCTGGCCCTGGGCGGCGGCCTGCTCGAACAGAAGGTTCTCCGCCTGCTGCAGCCCTCGGTCCCCGACCTGTGCCGCCTGCTCGCACTCGCCCCAGCTCGTGGTGATGACCCGGTCGCGGTCGGAGTCGATGATCGCGGCGTACTCCTGGAGCGCGTCGGGTTGCGGGGCGACATAGACGTCGATCGCGGCCCCCGGAGCAAGCGCGGAGAGGTCCTCGACGTCGAGGTTGGCCTCGCCCGTGCCGGTGCCATCCGGCTGCCCACCCCCGACCTCGTGGACGTGCAGGCGGCGCAGCATGCTCGCCGCCTGGGCGGTCCCGAAATAGCACGCGTCGAAATGTGCGAGGTCGGCGCGCAGGAAGGGCTCGAGCTCGTAGACCGCGATCCGCTGGCCGCTGCCGTCGTCACCCTGCTGGTAGAGCTGGCCCGCGCCGTAGGCATCGGCAAGTTGGGTGTCGGTGAGGCCGTTGTCATGGATCGCCGTCGCCGTGGCCTCGGGGCAGGCGACCGGAGCGGTGGCAGCGGCGGCGCCAGTGACGGCGCTCTGGTCGGCGGTGAGCGTGTGCCGGCCAGGAGCCGCGCCGGGGATCGTCGGTGATGACCCGATTCGATGGGGGAGGACGGTGTCGTCGAGACCGAGCACCGCGACGACCTCGCCGGCGACGTTGCTCGGGAGCGACACCGGCGCGCCCGTCGCGTGGGCGGTGCGACCGTTGGGCAGCCGCACGCTGTCGAGCGTGGTGGCGAACGTCCGCTGCACCGCATCGGCGCGCCCGGTGAACGGGATCAGCAGACCGTCCGCGGACGCCCTGCCAACCCGTAGGCCGCCGGCGCGCAGCGCGGCGATCACCGAGGCTCGGGTGGCTGAGCTCGGCCCGAAGCTCGCGGCGAAGCGGCCACGCCCCAGGTAGTCGCCGAACCGCTTGGACCGGGAGTCGGTGACCGTCGCGATGAACCGCTTCAGCGCGTCCTCCGCGCGCGGTCGGAGCACCACGGTGCCGCTCACTCGAGCACCGCGCGCCAGCGCGCCGATCCGATGCTCTCCCCGGAGCATCACGGCAGCAGGTGCGATCGTCGTGCGCCGCGAGTGGGCCGAGCCGCCCGCGGTCCAGAGGGCGAGGCCAAGCGTGAACGCGGCGACCGCGCCCGGCAGACGACGGTAGATGGGGCGCCGCGAGAGGATCGCGGCACGCTAACACAGGGTGCGGGTCGATCCCGCCGGGATATGGTCAGGCGATGGGCCCGGACCCGCTCGACAGCCCGCCGCCGCGCGTCGAGCGCTTCTTCGACGCGCTCCTCGCCCGCGATGGCGCCGGCGGCTCATGGCTCGGCCCGTTGCTGTGCGCGGCGCCGAACGGTCCGGCCCGCTTCGGCGAGCTGGCGGAGCACCCGGGGTGGCTGGAGGCTCCGATCGCGGTGCACACCGAGACCGGCCGGCGCGGTGCGTTCGAATATCCGGCGTCGCCGCCGCGGGGGCTGCTGGGCTGGTTCATCGACCATCCCCACACCTTGAGCCGGTCCGAGCAGGAGAGCGCGAGTGCCGAGACCGTGCGCCTCCACCGCGCGCTGCTGGACGACGACCCGCCCGGCGCCCGCGCGCGGGCCCAGGATCGCGCGCACGACCTGCTGCGGCGAAGCGCTCCGTTCGCCGACGCCTGGTGGCGTTTCGAGGAAGCGCACACCGCCGACTGCCTGCTGATGACCAGTCGTCTGGTGCTCATGGTGCAGGCGCGCGACGAGGGCGTTGCGCCGCCGCCTGCGACCCCGTGGTTCCCGGGCCGCACCGCCCTGGTCCGTGACCTCGAGGCCGCCCGGCGCTTCGGTGAAGGAGGCAAGGCCTGGGGGGTGCTCGTGCTCGGCACGCCGGATCGACCGGAGGACGCCGACGCGCTCACCCGGGAGATCGCAGCCGGCGCGCCGCATCTGGACGCCGCGGAGCGCCACGAGCTCGCGGCGGGGTATCTCGGAGCACTCAGCTGGGCCCAGGCAACTGCCGCGACGGGCGCCCCAGCTCCGTAGTCGTTACGGATTTTCCTCTCGCCAGGGGTGGACATTTGTCGTAATCGTGCGGACAAGCGCTCAAGTGGTCGGGTGGCGCTGCCGACCAACGGGAGGGAGTGCGCAAGGTTGCTGCCACCACTCGACTCCGCTGTCTCACCCCGGCGCGCCGTGGCCGCGTCGCCGCGGTCGCTGTCCTGACCGCCCTCGCCGGGCTCATGGCGGCCACTCCCGCCGCCCTGGCCGACGACGGTCCGCCGGTCTGCCCCGACGCCCATGTCGAGATCACCCAGGCTCAGCCGGATCAGATGCGCGCCGCGGTTCTCTGCCTGATCAACGAGCAGCGCACGGAGCACGGCCTCCCCAGGCTCGCGCCCAGCACCAAGCTGGACCGCTCGGCGCAGGGCTGGACCGACTCGATGGTCGACTCCGACGAGTTCACCCATGGCGCCGCCTTCATGGACCGCATCAGTGCCACCGGCTTTGACTGGACGACGGTTGGCGAGAACATCGCCACCGGGTACGAGACCCCGTCATCGGTGGTGCGTGCGTGGATGAACAGCCCGGGCCACTGCGCCAACATCCTCGACCCCGCCTACCGCGAGGTCGGCACCGGCGTGTCGGCGCGGCGCATCCCGCGGGCGTCCACGGAATTGGGTACGTGGACCCAGGACTTCGGCCGTCTCATGGGCCAGCCGGCGCTGTCCGCGAACGACGGTCCGGCGAACGCCTGCTACCGCTGACCGCCGCTGCGGCGCGCGGCTCACGGGCCGGCTCGGTCTCCCCGAGCCCACCCCACATGAAGACGGCGACGCCGATCACGACGCCCGCGAGGGTCCACAGCCCCCACCATGCTCCCTGTCCGAGCTGCGTGGCGATCGGGCCGGGGCAGGCGTCGGCGATCCCCCAGCCGATGCCGAAGACGACCGACCCGGCGATGTGCCGGCGTGCGGGCGGCTGGGGATCCCAGCCGATCGGCTCGCCACCGACGAGCGCGTGGGCGCCGAGGCGGCGCAGCAGGCAGCAGCCGGCCGTTGCGGTGAGCACCGCGGAGCCGAAGAACAGGAACAGGTAGGCGTGATGGAACAGCAGCGCGCCACGGATCACCACCGGGCTTGTCATCCCGCTCCAGGAGAGCACGACCCCGAACGCGAGGCCGATCCCGAGTCCGGCCAGCCGGCGGCTCACGTGAGCGCCCGCGTGAGAAAGCTCACCACGATCGCGGTCCCGAAGAACGTCGCCGTCGCCGCCAGGCTCGCACGAGAGAGCATCGCGTTGCCGCTCAGCCCGTTACCCGACGTGCAGCCGCCCGCCAGCTTGGCCCCGAAGCCGATGAGGACGCCGGCCACGATCAGGATCGGCGCCACGAGCACTCGCTGGGAGCCGGTGAAGGTGGCGGTCAGCCAGCCGTAGCCGTGGAAGTCGGGGCCACCCGCAATCAGCGCGAATGTGGTGCCGCCGAGCACGATCCCGACGAGCATCCAGCCTCGCCAGTCGAACCGCAGGCTGCCACGGGCGATCCGGCCGATGATCTCGGAGTAACCGCCCGTGACGCCGAGCCGACCGTTGAGCAGCAGCCGGCAGGCGACCACGCACAGGCCGAGGGCCGGGCCGGCCAGATACCAGGGGAGTTGAGAATGGAGCATCCCCGGATTGTGGACGGTCGGCCGGGACAATGGCAACTGAACCGGTGCGATTTAGCGCGGCTCATGTTCATCTCAGGCGCGGTTGGGATCGTCGAGACGTGAGCTCCGAATCGCACCGCTCCTCCGACCGCATCCCATTGCTCGGGCGCTTCCTGCCCGTGCCCACGGACGCGAAGGTGCCGGAGATCATCGTGCTCTTCTGGGTGGTCAAGATCCTCACCACCGCCGGCGGGGAGGCGACCTCCGACTTCCTGAAGCGCTACGGCAACTTCGGAGGCGGCGGCGTCGAGGTCGTCCTGTTCCTGATCGGGCTCGTGCTCCAGTTCACGACCCGCCGCTACCGGGCTGTCGCCTACTGGTTCCTCGCCTACGCGATCGCCATCGCAGGCACCGGCATCTCGGACTTCCTGCACCTCGATGTCCACATCCCGTACGCGGGGACCAGCCTCCTGTGGGCCCTCGTGCTCGCGGCGATCTTCTGGAGCTGGTACCGCAGCGAGAGAACCCTCTCCATCCACAGCGTCCACACGCAGCGCCGCGAGGCGTTCTACTGGGCCACCGTCTTCGCGACGTTCGCGCTCGGCACCGCGCTCGGTGACTTCACCGCCACATCGCTGGGGCTCGGCTACTTCCCGTCCGGCATCCTGTTCTTGGTCATCTTCCTGCTGCCGGGTCTCGCCCGGTGGCGGTTCGGTCTGAACAGCATCGCCGCCTTCTGGATGTCCTACGTCGTGACCCGGCCGCTCGGTGCGTCCTTTGCCGACTGGATCAGCAAGGGACGCCGCATCACCGGCCTCGGGTTCGGCGACGGTCCCACGGCGCTGGTGATCTCGCTGATCGTCCTGGTTCTCGTCATGTACCTGGCGGTCGCACGGCTCGACATCCAGGGCAACCAGGACGCGGTCGCGGAGAGCAACACCGCCTGACCGCCGGGCAGCGGGCGCGGCCGGCCTGCTCAGCCGCCTCCGCTGACCGTCCCGCTCCCTCCAGATCTGCCCGACGAGCTCACGCCGGCGCCGCTGGTCCCGCTCGTCCCGGTCGTCCCGCTCGCACCCGAGGAGCCTGTGCGAGACGGCGACGTGCGGGTCTGCGTGGGGGTGGTGCGGGTCGGCGCGGGCGTCGTCTGCACCGGGGTCGTCGTTGTCGTCACCGGCGTGGTCGCGGTCGTGGTCGGTGCGGTGGTGGCGGTCGAGTGCGTGCGTGCGAGGGCTCGATTCGCGTGTGCCCGCGAGTGGTGAACCACGGAGGTGTGGTTCTGTCGTGCGGTGGCCGCGCCGCGGTGCGGGCGAGTCGCGTGATGGGTCGCCGAGCGCGCGGAGTGAGAGCGATGGGTCGAGGTGGCGCCAGAGGACTGGGTGGTGCGCGTCCCCGACGCGCCGCCCGCACGCGAGGTGTGGTGCCGCTGCGAAGCGGAGATGGCCTTGGTGGAGTCGGCCACCGCCCGGGTCGGGCTGTTGTTCGGAATCAGCGTCACGCCGAACCCGATCAGCACGGCGAGAAGTGTGACCCCTCCGATGACCGCCAGCTGGCGACGCTCGCTCGGCGGATCGAACAGGCTGCTCGCCGGCGCGGCCGCGTCGGTGCGTCTGCGTCCCATCCGCCGGTCGCCGCCTGCGGTGAGGCGCCGATCGGTTCGGAGCGCAGGTCCGATGGGCTCCTCGACCACTCGCAGCCGATACGTCTGCCGGCCCAAGTCGTAGTCGAAAACCGGCGTCCCGAGTCGCAGCGTGGTCGGCGACGTATAGCGCTGGGGGCGCATGCTCACGCGCGATTCAGCCACGCCACCGTTCCTGGCACCGCATCTGGTGCATCTCGGTGATCCCCTTTCCCGAGATCTCCAAAGGTTGTCAATAAATGGTAGGACTTAGTACGGATGAAGAGACTCGGGTTTCCCGCAACAATCGCGCTCTTTGCGCTCTTTTGTGCGGCTTCCGCTGGACCCGCGGGCGCCTCGACGGGGCTCATGCCGCCGACGATCTCGGGCTGGACTCCGCCTATTGCCGGCGCTGAGCTGACGGCGACCCCGGGTGTCACGGGCGACTCCATCGACTGGGAGACGTGCGACGGGAACGGGAATCCGGTCAACGGCACATACCTGGCGACCGGGACGACGTCATACGTGCCTTCGTCCAGCGACGTTGGGACCGAGATCTGCGCAGTTGAGCTCAGCGCGCTGGGCGGTGAGGACGGCTCCTCAGATCCGGTCGGACCGGTCCAGGCAGGACCTACCGTAAGCGCGACTGGGCTGACCGAGGGCGAGACGATCTCGGTCTCGCCAGCGCAGTGGGGAGCGCCCTTCACGGACGTCTGGTACGACTGCGATTCGAGCGGCAACAATTGCCAGCAGTCCTCGGAGCAGCCGGCCGTCGGGAGCCCATATGTGCTCACCATCGCCGATGGCGGCTCCACCATCCGAGTTCAGGAGACAGCGACCCCAGCGAATGGGTCGCCTGCTGGGTTCGCTTGGACCGCGCCGACAGGCGCCGTCGTCCTCACAACACCGACGAACACTGGTCGTCCGCAGGTCAGCGGGACGCCCGACGTCGGCGACACGCTCAGCGTCTCGCCGGGGACCTGGACCGTTGCGCCAACCTCCTATGCCTATCAATGGCAGCGGTGCTCGTCGGAGGGATGCGCGACGATCCAGGGCGCGACTGCGCAGACTTACGTCCCCGTGCAGGACGACTTCGGC
>DATJTS010000053.1:0-15224 GCA_035503035.1 Solirubrobacteraceae bacterium | reverse complement strand
CATGGCGAGCTTGCAGCAGCGCACCGCGTCGGTGACGATGCCGGCGGAGTTCGGCGAGTCCCACACCTCGAGCTTGAGCTCGGCGGTGAGCGGCACGTCGCCGAACGCCTGGCCCTCCAGGCGGATGTGGGCCCACTTGCGATCGGTCAGCCACGGCACGTAGTCCGACGGCCCGACGTGGACGTCCTCGGGCGGGAGCTCGTGACCCACGATCGACGTGACCGCGTTGGTCTTGGAGATCTTCTTGGACTCCAGGCGCTCGCGCTCGAGCATGTTGAAGAAGTCCATGTTGCCGCCGACGTTCAGCTGGCTGGTGCGCAGCAGCTTGACGCCGCGGTCGTGGAACAGGCGGGCGAGCTGGCGGTGGACGATCGTCGCGCCGACCTGGGACTTGATGTCGTCGCCGACGACCGGCAGCCCGGCCTTCTTGAAGCGCTTGTTCCAGTAGTCCTCACGCGCGATGAAGACCGGGATGCAGTTCACGAAGCCGCAGCCGGCCTCGATGATCTGCTCGACGTACCACTTGGTCGCCTGCTCGGAGCCGACCGGCAGGTAGGAGACGACCACGTCGGTGCGGGTCTCCTTGAGCACCTCGACGATGTCGGCGGTCTCGCCGGGCGCCTTGGTGATCTTCTGGGAGAGGTACTTGCCGAGGCCATCGTGGGTCATGCCGCGCATCACCGGCACGTCCAGGTGCGGGACCTCGGTATCGAACTTGAGCGTGTTGTTCTGGCCCGCGAAGATCGCCTCCGACAGGTCCTTGCCGACCTTGTCGACGTCGATATCGAACGCCGCCGAGAACTCGATGTCACGGACGTGGTAGCCGCCGAGGTCGACGTGCATGAGGCCCGGGACCTGCTCGGCCGGGTCGGCGTTCCGGTAGTAGTGGACGCCCTGGACGAAGGAGCTCGCGCAGTTGCCGACGCCGATGATCGCGACGCGGACCTTGTCGTACTGGTGGCGCGAGGATCCGTTGGTGGAGGTGCTCACGAAGTTCCTTTCGGGTGACAGCGCCTGCGCGACGGTCGCAGCAGGCGTTCGCCGGAATCTATCCCGTTGCCGAAGATCGGTTACACCGAGATGCACACCAAGCGGTGTACTTCGACACCCGTCGCCCGGACGGCGAGCGCGGCGAGGAAACCGATCGGTCTACCGCTCCCGGACGCCTCAGTCGATCGCGGCCTCGAGCAGGATGCGCGCGATCGCGGTGGCCTCGGCCGCCGGACGTGGATCGTCGGCCGCGAGCACCGCGGCCGCGCCCCCTGCATAGAGCACGAGCAGGCGGCGGCCGAGCACCTCCGCCTGCCCCGCGCCGGCCTCACGGCACACCTCGCCGAGCAGCTCGCCGAGCTGCCCCTGCCGGCGCGCGATCACACGGCGCCCGGGATGGTCCGGGTCCGCGAGCTCGACCGCGGCGGCCAGGAACGGATCCCCGCGCAGCGGCCGCGGGCCGTCGCCGAGCGCGCCGAACATCTCGAGCAGCCGCGCCCGAGCGGTGAGGTCATCCCGCTCGAGCAGCCGCTGGGGCATCGTCTCCGGGTCGGCGGCGAGCTCGCGCAGATAGGCGACGATCAGGTCGTCCTTGGAGGCGAAATGCTGGTACAGCGTGCGGCGTGACACCCGCGCGCGCTCGACGATGTCAGCGATCCCGGTGGCGTTGATGCCAGGGTCGGCGAACAGTTCGCGGGCGGCCCCGAGGATGCGCGCCCGGGCGCCGCGACCGAGGGAACGAGCGGGGGCGGGGGACACCCGCGAAACGGTACCGCCGGGGGGCGCGTCAGCCCCCCGGACTCACTTCAGGATGGTGAGCCTGGCCGGGCCACAGATGCTCTTGGCGCGCTGAAGCGTCCGGTTGCCGCTGTAGACGACCTGCCAGGTGTACCGGCCCGGCGCCAGCGCCCGGGTGACCCTGGCCGATGCGGGGACCCGGCCGTGTCGGATCGTCCGGCGGTGGCCCTTCATCACGCGGCGGGCCGCGGTGCACCGACGGCCGCTGTAGAGGCTGTAGTCGACGGTACCGGTGGCCGAGCGGGCACCAGTGCCGTGCAGGGCGGCCAGGACGCGCTCGCCGCGGAACCCGCGCGGAAGCGAGATCGCGGCGCGGCTGCGATGGTGGGAGGCCAGCTGGCGCAGGCTGAGGCGCACCCGGTGGCGAGAGGTCTCGTTCCCCTGGCCGCTCGAGCTGCCACCGCCGCTCCCGCTCGTCCCCGAGCTCGAGCCCGTTCCCGGGGACGAGCCCGCACCGGGGATCGAAGCGCCGTTGCCGGGAGTCACGAAGTTCATGTGCACCGCGTACTGGGCGCTGCTGTCCGCGGCCAGGTTGAAGTCCCAGTCCAGCCCCATCGAGTTGTCCTCGGTGATCGCGCAGTCGCAGGTGTCGGGCAGGTCGGTCTGACCGTCGATGTCGAACCACAGGTCGTTGTAGAAGCCCTCCAGGTAGTGGCTGCCGCCGGTCACGGGCTCGAGCACTTCGGCCGCCCCGCCCGAGGTGTCGTTGGCGCTGCTCGTGCAGGCGATCACGCCGCCGGTCCCGACCGCTCCATATCCGTCGTCGGATCCGCTCACGTAGCAGTCGACCGCGCGATAGAGGAGTCCGTTCACCGGCGCGCCGGTCGTGTTCGTCAGCGTGATCGTCGTCGTGTAGCCGGTCGCCCCGCGGACGTAGCGGTCGCTCTCACTGACCACGATCCCGCTCGCCCCGGCGGTCGCGCTGCTCGTCACCGCAAAGGGGTCGCCCGCCGTGCCGGAGCCGGTCACGCCCGACTGCGCGCCGGGGGTGTAGGCGGTGTAGTTGTCCTCGGTCGAGAGCCAGATGCTCGTACCGGAGGCGTAGTTCTCTGAGAAGTCCGGTCCGTAGATCATCGGGCCGATCGACACGAACGTGCCGCAGTCGCCGGTTGCCGGCGAGGCGCCGAGCGATCCGGTGGGGTAGAACGCCCCGCCGCTCCAGCCCGCGTACTGCACCTGGCAGTCGAGATCGTTGCCGAGGATGATGCTCGTCAGCGGCCCCGTCGAGGAGATCGTCTGTGTGGTCGTCGTGGCGAGCGCCGGCGCGGCCGAGGCGAGTGCCCCGAGAGCGGTGGCGGCCAGGGCTCCCACACCGCGGAGGCGGCGCGCTCGTGGTCGTCCCATTCCATAACCCCTTGTCCGGGCGTTCGTGCCCACGTGGTGGAGGTGCGATCGTAGACCGCGCAGGTCCGATTCTTGACCGTCCGGGCCCCGAACTGGACGAATGGACGATGCCGGACGGGCTCAGCCGGTCTGCTGCGGTGCGGTCAACTCCTTGCGGACGTGCCAGATCCGCTGGGCGACCGTGAACAGGCTGAGCACTGCGAGCACGTACACGGCGGGCGCGAGCAGGTAGAAGTGCCCGAGACTCGCACCCCGGGCGAAGACCAGCCCCGCCGACAGGATCACGACGCGTACGGGCCGGGTCGCCAGGCCGACCTTGCATTGCACGCCGAGTGCCTCGGCGCGGGCGCGCGTGTAGGA
This sequence comes from Solirubrobacteraceae bacterium, assembly GCA_035503035.1. Taxonomy (GTDB): domain Bacteria; phylum Actinomycetota; class Thermoleophilia; order Solirubrobacterales; family Solirubrobacteraceae; genus Palsa-465. The sequence continues at coordinate 11,732 of DATJTS010000053.1, read as the reverse complement.
GACCATCAGCGAGGCGAGCACCGCCAGGACGACCGCCGCCACCGCGACCTGGTCGTGCAGGGAGGCGAAGTACGCCCCCGCGGCTGTGAGCACGATCCCTTCCTCCAGGCGATCGAGCGTCGAGTCCAGGAACGCGCCGAACGGCGTGCCCTTCCCCGACATCCGCGAGTAGCGGCCGTCGAGCGTGTCCATGATCGAGCCGATGATGAAGGCCAGGCCCGAGAGGAAGAACCAGTGCTTGAACAGGAGCACCGCCGCGGCGAGGTTGAGCACGAAACCGGTGAGCGAGATCGCGTTCGGGGTCAGCCGCGAGTCGATCAGACGCTGTTGCATCAGCTCCTGGGTGGTCGGCCTTCCGTTGCGCTCGGCGGAGCGCTGGCGGGGGCGGCGGGCGCGGGGGCTGCGCACGCGGGAACTCGGTTCCGGCACCATCGACCTCGACAGGGTAGACGCTCGGGCGGGGGATCGGTGGCCGGGGTCAGCCGGTCGCCGATGAGCTGAGCTCGGGGATCCGGGCGACGGTGCGCCGGCCGAACGACCAGGCGTCCGGACGCGCACGGGCCAGCAGCTGACCCGCGAGCAGCGCTGACAGGCCTGCGGTCGCCATCCCGAGCACGCAGTCGGTGAGGTAGTGGTTGCCGGTCGCGATCACCACGAGCACCACCACCGGCGTGTAGAGCGCCCACGCGATGCGGGCGAGCAGATTGGAGGAGAGCCGCACCATCGTCGCCCCGGTCATCAAGGCGAAGCAGACATGCATCGAGGGCACCGCGGCGTACAGGTTGAGGAACGCCGCCGGGGCGCCATGCTCGGCGGTGACCCCGGTGTAGAGCTGGACGACGTCGGTGAACCCCCATTGCGGCATCAGCCGCGGCGGCGCCGTTGGATAGAGCGCATACCCAACCAGCGCGAGCACCATCGCGATCATGAACATGTTGCGCACGCAGTAGAAGGAGTCGTTGCGGCGCAGGTAGATCCACAACAGCGCTCCGCCCGTGATCGCATAGTTGCCGTTGACGTAGAACCAGCTCGCGAACTCCATCAGCCGGTGGAACCCCAGCGCCCACTGCTGGATCTGCGGTTCGACGAAGATGTGCAGACCGCGCTCGAAGTTGATGATCTTCGTCGCGTTCCACGACGCCCGCCCGGGGGCGTCGTCGGCGTTCACCAACCCGCGGACGATCTGGTAGAGCACGTACGCCCCGACGAACAGCCCCACCTGGCGCAGTGCGTCGACCCAGCCCTTGGGCAGCACGTGGGCGCCGACTCGCCGCAGCTGGAGCACGGCCTCAATCTAGTCCGCGTTCACGAGTTTTTCACGGTGCTCTCATGCGCGTCTCGTGTGTGGGTCGCCGTCGTCAGGACCGGTCCGACCGGCTCGTGCTCCAGGCGCGCGGCCGCCGCCCGGCCCGCGTCCGGCCCGAGGAAGCGGCCGACGAGATGGACGCCCAGGTCGAGCCCGGCGGCCGGCCCGCCGCTGGTGACCACATCGCCGGTGTCGACGACTCGGGCCTCCCGCTCCACGATCGCGCCCGCGGCAGCGAGCTCGTCGAACGCGCCCCGGTTGGTCACCGCCGGTCGGCGGTCGAGCAAACCGGCCGCCGCCAGCAGCATCGCACCGGTGCAGACCGACGCGATCACCGTGCCGCGGGCGTGCATCGCCGCCAGCTGGGCCGGGAGCGCGCCGGTGGTCTGATCGCGCACGCCCGGCCCGGCGTCCAGCCAGCCGCCGCCGGGAACGATCACGAGCTCGGCGGTGTCGTCGAGCACCGCGTCGAGCTCGAGCGTCAGCCCATGCGCGGTATGGACCGTCGTCGGGTGATCGACGGGGCGGACCGGGCTCACCGGCAAGCCGGCCGCGGTGAGGATCTCCAGCGGGCCGACCGGATCGAGGTCGTCGACGCCGTCGAAGAACAGAACCTGGGTGCGCGGAGTGGTGGTCATGGACGGAATCGTGGCGCGGGAGGGCCCAGTTGACCAGTGGCAGGAGCGCCAACCATCGTCGATTTCGTGCCAGGAGTCAGCGCGTACAGCGTGGCGAGCGGGCGTCGATCCGCCGCAGGGAGAATCGGATCGCCAGCCTCGCCGCGCCCGCGCTGCGCAGCACCAGCTGCGTGTCTGCCCCGGCTGGCTCCACACACCCGGCGCCACGCGTCAACGCCCAGTAGGGCGAGTAGTGCAGGTGCAGCAGCACGGTGCCCGGGTGCTGTGCACGCAGCGTCAGCCAGTCGGGGCCGAGCGCGGTCAGCGTTGCCGGGCCCTGAGCGAGCGGCGTCGGGTCCCGCACCGCGTACACGCGCCAGGCGCCGACCCGCGCCACCGGGCGCAGGTAGGGCGGGCGAGCGCGGATGACCGCGGCCTCCGCCTGCGCCGAGCTGTCGAGCTTCGTGGCCGGCAGCGCGACGTAGCGGATCGCGTTGGCGTGCAGCCACGTGCGGTAGGTCGCGGCGGTGAGCGCTCCGTGGCGGTAGAAGATCGGGTTGTCTCCGATGTCGAGCTGGCGTTCCCAGCCCCGCGCGATCGGGATCCGCGTCGCCACTCGATAGGCCTCCCAGTGCAGCGCGGTGAACGGGATCTCGATCCGGAACGGCGGACCGCCCCGGCTCTCCAGGAACCGCAGCAGCGGTCGGTAGAACGCGGCCGAGGTCGACGGCTGCCCGCTGGAGACGACGACGTTCTGGACCGGCGCCTGGACCCCGATGTACAGCAGCGGCAGGATCGCCGCCGCCAAAATCCGCGGCCGCCGCTCCCAGAAGACGATCGTCGCCACCGGCGCGGCGAGCAGCGTGCCCATGCGCGCGATGTTGGAGCCGACCGCGCTCGGGATCAGATAGCTGAGGATGAGCGCGAGCGCGTACACGGCCAGGCACGCGCGCAGCGTGGTGTCGGTGGGCTCGGTGAGCGCCAGCCCGATCACCGCGACGGCGAGCACCGGCAGCAGCGTCCCCAGCTCGAACGGCTCGGTGCCGCCCTCCGGGAACGCGACCGCGAGCGCCAGAACCGGCAGGAGCGCCGCCGCGGCGACGGCGGCCCCCGGCGTGGCGGCCCTGAGCCGGAGTCGACGTGTCCGATCGGGGCGAGGCGGTCGCTCGAGCACGCCGCCGGCCGCATACCCGACCGCGACGATCGCGGCGAACAGTGCCGCCACCGGGCTGCAGAGCGCGGAGACGGCGGCGAGCAGGCAGGCGAGCGGCCACCACCCCAGATCGAGTGACAGCACCGCGGCCGTCGCGGGCAGCAGGCCGAACGCGAACGGCAGGCGTCCGGTGAACAGGTCGACAGCGGTGAACGCACCGAACAGCAGCGAGCCCGGCAGCGCCGCCGCGCTGCGGTGTCGCCAGGCGAGCGCGGTGAACGGCGCCGCCGTCGCCGCCGCCGCCAGCGCGCCGGCCAGCTGCGGCGTGAGTGCGGCCGACGCCGCCGGGAACAGGAGGCTGTAGCCGGGGGTGGTGTGCCCGGAGTACCAGGCGTTGTTCCAGATCCCCCACGGCTCGCGGTGGAACAGCCACGCGCGGAACAGCGCCGCGGCCAGGTCGAGGCTCGGCGGCGAGACGATCACATAGGTGGCGGCGAGCGCCGCCGCCACGATCGTCGGTCCGGCGAGCTTGAGCTCACGTCGCACGGGCCGCGCGAGGATAACCGGAGTCCGGGGCCGAGCCGCCGGCTGCTCAGGGAGCCGGCCGGGTCCTGATCGTCGAGCAGCCCGTGGCGGTGCGGGCGTAGCTCTCGATCAGTGCCGCGCACCGCTCGAGCGGCAGCGAGCGGTTGCCGTCGATCACGTGCAGCCCGTACGCGTCCTCCAGCGCAACCAGGTTGCGGGCGACGTCGAGCGCCGGCTCGAGGTCGTCACGGAAGTGCCCTTGGCTCTGACCGAGCTCGAGGATCCCGAAGTAGAGCGCCACCTGGCGGTCGTAAAGCCCGCTGGAGAGGAGCCCGTGGACCGGATCGCCGCGCTTGTAGACGCCGATCTCGTAGAGCGCGATCACGATCTCGTCCTCAGCCGAGCGCGGCAGGCCGGTGCGGAGCGTGATTCCGAGCTTCTCACGGGCGTCGCGGACGTCCGCGATCGCGGCCAGGCGGTCGTCGTAGAAGCGGTCGGCGGCGAGCGAATGGACCTCGTGCAGCAGCTTGTCGAGGTCGTCGAAGTAGTAGTGGACGGTGCCGGTGGCGACGCCCGCCACCTCGGCGACGTCGCGGATCCGCAGGCTCGCTATCCCGCGCTCGCGGATCGCCTTCATCGTCGAGTCGACGAGCTGCGTCCGTCTCGCGGTCTGGTTGCGGGGGCGCGCCATGCCACAGGAGGCTACCGGTCGTCGCCTAGACTGAGTTCAAAATCAATAAATCGCACACGGGCCCCGTAACTGCTTGACGTGCGGAGCATCAATTGCTTGACTTGAGCGTTAAAGAATACCGGAGCGGCGGCGAGTGAGCCGCCGCCGGAGGAGGGAGAGTCATGCAGGAGGAGCTGACCGAGGACCTCACGGCGGCCGCCGTCACGGCGGGCGCGAAGGGACCCGGGATGGAGCCGCCGCCCGCGGTGGCGGCCAAGTACGCGCAGGACCTGTCGCGGTCGCTTACCTTCCGCGAGAACATCCTGATCACGCTCTCGTCGGTCACCCCGGCCTCGAGCGTGTTCATCATCATCCCGGCCGCCATCACCGGGATCGGGGGCGCGTCCGCGCTCGCTTTCGTGGTCGCTGCGCTCGTCGGCATCACCGTCGGGCTCTGCTACGCCGAGCTCTCCAGCGCCTTTCCGATCACCGGCGGCGAATACGCCCTGGTCGCTCGGACACTCGGCCGCTCCTGGGGGTTTGCCCTGTTCCTGGTCACGCTGGTGAGCGGCGTGTTCATCCTCGGCGTGATCGCCTCCGGCGCCCCGCTCTACCTCGGGGCCGTCGTCGGCGGACTCAGCGGCAGCTGGGTGGGAATCCTCGTCATCCTGCTCACCTCGGTCGTCGCCTGCGTGCAGATCCGCGCCAACGCCTGGATCACCGCCGTGTTTCTGGTGATCGAGCTCGCCGCGCTCGTCGTCCTGGTCGTGCTCGGGGTCATGCATCTGCACAACCCGGCCTCGACGCTCTGGACCGCACGGATGCCCGCCGGCCATGGTCTGCTCAAGGCCGCCTCGGCGGGGCTCGTCGTCTCCTACTGCGCGACGGCGCTGTTCGCCTACAACGGCTACGGCACCGCCGTCTACTACGCCGAGGAGACCAAGCAGGCGACCTCGACGATCGGCCGCGCGATCATGTGGTCGCTGCTGATCACGGTGGTCGCCGAGCTGCTGCCGCTGATCGCCGTGCTGCTCGGCGCGCCGAGCGTCACCGCACTGGTCCATTCCTCGGACCCGATGGGCTACTTCATGCAGGCCCGCGGCGGGACCGTGCTCGCCGACATCGTCTCGGTCGCCATCGCGATCGCGATCATCAACGCGGTGCTGGCGATCGTGCTGCAGATCGGGCGGCTGCTCTACTCCTCGGCCCGTGACTGCTCGTGGCCGGACGTGATCAACCGGCCGCTCGGCTCCGTCCACCCGACGCTGAAGACGCCGATCGTGGCCACGCTCGTCGTCGGCGTCGCCGGGGCGCTGCTGCTGTGGCTGGTTCCGTTCAACGTGATGCTGATCGTCACCGACTCCAGCCTGCTGGTCACCTACATGCTGATCGCGCTGGGTGCGCTCGCTGGACGGCGCAAGGGCAGGACCGCCCACGCGCGCTACCGGATGGGCGGCGGTCCGCTGGTCCCGGTCCTGCTCGCGATCGCGATGATCGTGGTCACATACGAGAGCGTGAAGGCCGACTGGGTCCCGGTGGTGGTCACCCTGGGGATCTTCCTGGCCGGTTTCCCGTATTACTGGTTCGTGATCCGCCCGCACCCCGAGACCCGCTGGACCCTGCCCGACCCCGCCGACGAGGAGATCGTGTGAACCTGACCGTGACCCATGCCCGCCCGCGCGATCTGGGGATCCCGTTCGACGGGACCCCCGGGCCCTTCAACGCCGTCACCGACGTGCCCGGTGTCGAGGTCGGCTACACGACGCTCGTGCACGGCGACGGTCCGCTGCGGGTCGGCGAAGGGCCGGTCAGGACCGGGGTCACGGCGGTGCTGCCGCGCGGCCGCGAGGGCGCCGGTCGCGCGTGCGCGGCCGGCTGGTACTCACTCAATGGCAATGGCGAGATGACCGGCACCACCTGGATCGAGGAGAGCGGCGCGCTCGCGATGCCGATCCTCATCACCAACACGCACTCGGTCGGGCCCTGTCACGCCGGCGCGGTGGCGTGGCTGGTGGAGCGCCATCCGAACGTCGCCCGGCAGTGGATGCTGCCCGTCGTGGCCGAGACCTGGGACGGGTATCTGAACGACATCAACGGCGCCCACGTCACCGCCGACCATGCGGTGGCGGCGATCGAGTCGGCGCGCAGCGGTCCGGTCGCGCAGGGCGCGGTGGGTGGCGGGACCGGCATGACCTGTTACGCGTTCAAAGGCGGATCGGGCACGTCGTCGCGACGCGTCGGCTTCGGTGACGACGCCTACACCGTCGCGGTGTTCGTGCAGGCGAACTTCGGCTCCCGCCGTGAGCTGACCATCGCCGGCCAACCGGTCGGTCGGTCGCTCGCGGTCGAGAACCCGCAGGAGGAGACCGACTGGTTCGCTCCGCCGGGCTCCGGAAGCGTGATCGGGATCGTCGCTACCGACGCGCCGCTGCTGCCCGGGCAGTGCAAGGCGCTCGCGCGCCGGGTGCCGCTCGGCCTGGCCCGCACCGGTACCAGCGGCTCGCATTTCTCAGGCGACATCTTCCTCGCCTTCTCGACCGCCAACGATGGCGCCCTGACCAGCCGCCTGGACCGCGGCGCGCCGGAGTACGACGCGCTGCGCTTCATCCCCTGGGGGCTGATCGACCCGTTCTACGAGGCGGTCGTGCAGGCGACCGAGGAGGCGGTGGTGAGCGCGCTCGTCGCCGCCGAGACGACGGTCGGAATCAACGGGCATCTGAGCCCCGGCCTGCCCAACGCGCAGGTCGCGGAACTGTTCGCATAACGTCCGGCGGGTGAGCACCCGATCGACGCGCGAGGCCTGGACACGCCCGCCCGCGCGACGCGTGCGCGCGATCCGTGAACGGCTGCGTCTCGTCTACGGGATCCCCGGAGCGACGCCGCACGGCGACCCGCTCGCCGAGCTCATCCTCACCGTGCTCTCGCAATCGACGAACGACCGCAACCGTGACGTCGCCTACTTCCGGCTGCGTGACCGATTCGAGAGCTGGGAGGACGTCCGAGACGCTCCGGTCGAGGCGGTCGAGGAGGCGATCCGGCCCGGCGGCATCTCAAAGATCAAGTCGGCACGGATCCGCGACATCCTCGCCGCGATCTCGCCCTCCGGCGCGGTGGAGCTGCCTGACCTGGCAGCGATGACGGTCCCTCAGGCTCAGGAGTATCTGTGCGACCTGCCGGGCGTCGGCCGCAAGACCGCCGCCTGCGTGCTCCTCTTTGCGCTCGGCATGCGCGACGTGCCGGTCGACACCCACGTCTCGCGCGTCGGCACCCGCCTCGGCCTCTTCCGCCCGGGCGCGGGGTTCGAGGAGATGCACGACGAGATGCTCGCCCTCACCCCGCGCGGCGCCGAGCTCGAGCTCCACCTCAACCTGCTCCGCCACGGCCGCCGCACCTGCCACGCGCGCCGGCCCGCCTGTGACGACTGCGCCCTGGCGCGCATGTGCCCCAGGGTCGGCGTCGACGTGGTGTAGCCCTCGCCCGGACTCGCCGGTCGGGATCTCACGTGCGCGGCACTCGGAGCGTCTCAAAGCCGTGACGCCAGACAACACGCCCAGAGTCCCGCCCGCCCCGCCCGGCGCGCGCACACGCGACCGACGAAATCCAATGGCTCGCCGACAGTTCGGGGTCCGTCGAACCGTCCCGGAGCTACCGTGGCACCCGTGACTGCGAGCAGCCTCCCGAGCGCGCCACCGGCCCCCAGGCCGTCGACAGAACGCGCGCACACGTCGCCGTGGCTCGTCCCCGCGGCGGTCGTGATCGTGCTCGTCCTCTGGGCGTCGGCGTTCATCGCGATCCGCTCGGCCGCGCACTCGTTCACTCCCGGCCCGCTCGCGCTGATCCGGCTCGTGGTCGGCGCGGTGCTGCTTGGCGTCGCCGCGTCGCGTTCACGCGGGTCGCTTCCACGCGGACGCGATCTCGGGCTCGTCGTGCTCTACGGCCTCGCCTGGTTCGGTGGCTACAACCTCGCGCTCAATGCCGCCGAGCGCCATCTCGATCCGGGTACCACGGCGATGCTCGTCAACGTCGCCCCGATCCTCATCGCGGTCGCGGCCGGGTGGCTCCTGCACGAGGGGTTTCCGCGACCGTTGCTCGCGGGTCTCGCGGTCGCGTTCGCAGGAGTGGTCGTCATTTCGGTGGGTGAGGGCGCACACGGCGGCACCGGGACCGGCGTCGTGCTCGCTCTGGTCGCGGCCGTCCTGTACACGATCGGCGTGCTCAGCCAGAAGTTCGCGCTGCGGTCGGTGGGAGCGACGCAGGCGACCTGGCTCGGCTGCTCGGTCGCGGCGATCGCGATGATGCCGTTTGCACCGCAGACGGTGCACGAGCTCGCGCACGCGCGCACGGGGGACATCCTGCTCGCCGTCTATCTCGGCGCGTTCCCCATGGCGCTCGGATTCCTGCTGTGGGCGTTCGCACTCTCGCGCACCACCGCAGGCACGCTGGGATCGACGACGCTCGCCGTGCCCGCGATTGCCGTGCTCATGTCCTGGATTCTGCTCGACCAGCTGCCGACGGTGACCGCAGGCATCGGCGGCGCGATCTGCCTGATCGGCGTTGTGATCGCCACGGTCCGGACCCGCCGGCGCGGCTCAGCGGATCGGGTCAGAGAGCCCGAGCGACCAGACCGCCAGGCCATGGACCTCGAACCGCGCGGCGAGCGCCTCGCGTAGCGCCAGGGTCCGCGCGTCGGACCACCACACGACGCCGCCATTGCGCAGCTTCGCCGTCCACTCGCCGACTGCGGCGACCCAGCGGGCGTGCCCGCCCTGCCTGGCGACGAGAGCCCGGGCGCCCGTGTCGGAGAGCTGGTGGCGCTCGCCCGGCCCCCAGACGTAGCCGTACCCCGCGACGCCGAGGTCGACCTGCGCCGCCGGCACCGAGGTCTCGAGCGCGCGCAGCCCACGCGTCACCCAGCGGGTCGCGCCGACTGGACCGGGCGTCTTCTCCCACGGACCGTGCTGGTCGTAGGCCATCAGCACGACCTGGCTGACCGAGGCGGCGATCCCGGCGAGGTCGTACCCGTTGGCGGGATACGACCTGGCCGAGGTGAGGTTCGACACGCACATCGTCAGCGATGCGCTCGGCCCGAGATCGCTGCGCAGGTCCGCCAGCAGCGTCACCAGCCCGGCCGCGTCGCGCGCGTGAAGCGATTCCAGGTCGACCGAGATGCCGTCCCAGCCCTCCGACGTCACCTCGCCGCTGAGGGAGGCCGCGAGCTTTCCGATCGCCGCCGGCGAGCGCAGCGTCCGGTAGGCGAGCGGCTCGGAGAAGTCGTTGATCCTGTCCGACCAGTTGCCGACCAGCAGCACCGCCGGCAGTCCTGCGGCGTGGGCGGCCGCCAGCTGGGCGCGGTCGCGCGCCACGGGCGCCGACACCGCCCCGGGCTTGCCGGTGAGGTCGACGCCGTCGACGCCGACCGAGCCGAGCCCGGCCGCGTCCTGGGCGATCAGCGAGGTCGGCGACCCGTCGGACTGGAAGCCGAGGATCGGCAGCGCGGGGGACGCCGCGGGCGCTGCGCCGAGCGAGACCGCGAGCGCCGCGGAGCTCAGGAGCGCGGCGATCATCGCCGACCCGCCGCCGCGCGGGCGCTGAGCGGCTTGGCAAGCCGCACCTCGGTCGCCCGCTCGGGCTCGAGCAGCGCCTCGAGCGCAGGCTCATAGGTCGGGAAGGCGAGCACGGTGCCGTCATGCAGGACCATCAGGAAGCGGTCGAGCGCCTGCAGGAACGCGCGGTCGTGTGACACCGCGACGACCGTCCCGGTGAACCCCTCGAGCGCGGCCTCGAGCGCCTCGGAGGAGTCGATATCGAGGTTGTCGGTCGGCTCGTCGAGCAGCAGCAGGTTGTGGCCCTCGAGCTCGAGCACGAGGACCTCCAACCGCGCCTTCTCCCCGCCGGAGAGCACGTCGTAGGGGCGGCGCGACGCATCCGCCAGGCCGTAGCGAGCCAGCGCGCCCATCGCCGCCTGGACTCCGTTGACATGGTCGAGCACGATCTCGAGCACCGGTCGGCCCTGCCAGTCCGTGCGGGTCTGCAGCTGGGTGAAGAAGCCCGTCGAGACGCGCGGGCCGAGCCGCAACTCGTGTCCGTCCTCGCGCGCGCCCGCGAGCTCGCGCATGAGTGCCGTCTTGCCACCGCCGTTGGGCCCGATCACGCCGACCCGCTCACCGAAGTGGATCTCGTCCGAGAACGGGCGCACCAGCCAGTCGCTCGCCCCGGCCCCGGCAATCCCATGGCGGTGCAGGCGCAGGACGATCCGGGCCGAGTCGCCGCCCCGGATCCGCACCGTGATCGCCTGGTCGACGACCGGTGCGGGTGGCGGCCCGAGGTCGACGAACCGCTTCCAGCGTGTCTCCATCGCGTTCGCGCGCGGGGCCAGCACGTCCGAGTACTTCGCACGCTCCTTCCAGATCCGGACCTGCTCGCGCAGCCGCTTCTCCTCCTCGTGCCAGCGTTTCACCGCGTCGCCCATCCGCTCCTGACGGGCGCGGCGCGCCTCCGGATAGGTCGCGTAGCTCTCGCCGTGGATCCACGCTCCGTGCCCCTCGAGCGTGACGATCGAGTCGACGGCGCCGGCGAGGACCGCGCGGTCGTGGGAGATCATCAGCACCGTCTTCGAGGATTGCCGGATCCGCCGCTCGAGCGAGAGCTTGGCCGGCACGTCCAGGAAGTTGTCGGGCTCATCGAGCAGCAGCACGTCGGCGTCGGAGCCGAGCAGGACGTCGAGCACGAGCTGCTTGCGCTCGCCGCCCGACAGCGTGGCGGCGGGCCGATCGGCCAGCTCGGCGAACCCGGCACGCACGATCCGCCGGCAGGAGCTGTCCCACTGGGCTTCCAGCTCGTAGCCGCCGAGCGCCGACCAGTCGCCGATCGCCTCGCCGAGCGCCATCCCCGCGTCCATGTCGCCGTCGGCCAGTCGCCGCTCGGACTCCGCCACGCGCTCCCCGGCGTTGCGCAACGCGTGCGGGGCGAGCCCGGTGAGGAGCCCCCGGACCGTCGGGATGGGTGGGGTTCGAGTCTCCAGGCCGACGTCCTGGCGCATCAGCAGCAGCCGCCCGCCGTGCACCGCCTCGCCCTCGGCCGCCTCCAGCTCACCGGCGAGGATCCGCAGCAGCGTCGATTTACCGACCCCGTTGGTGCCCACCAGGCCGGCGTGGCGGCCCGGCGCGACCCGGAACGAGACGTCCGAGAACAGGAGGTCGCCGCCGGGGTGGGCGTAGGCGAGTCCCGACACCGCGATGTGCGACATCAGACCAGTCTCGCATCTATGTCGAAACCGTCCCAAGATCTGACACGTCGAGACTGAGATCTGCTACGCTCAGGCGCAGATTTTCAACCCCCACCAAAGGCAGACAACGAACATGGGAAAGACGATCGGAATCGACCTCGGCACGACCAACTCCTGTATGGCGGTGCTCGAGGGTGGCGAGCCGACGGTCATCGAGAACGCTGAGGGCGGCCGGA
>DATJTS010000052.1:0-2102 GCA_035503035.1 Solirubrobacteraceae bacterium | reverse complement strand
GGACGGCGAGAGCGGGTAGTAGGCGCCGTCCGAGGTCAGCTCGGGCAGGCCCGCGTTGGGCTGGCAGATGATCGGGATCGGCGAGTTCTGGGCCAGGTAGCGCAGGTGCTCGCTCATCTCGCCCGGGCCGGTCGCGCAGTTGAGGCCGATCATGTCGATGCCGAGCGGCTCGAGCGCGGTCAGGGCGGCGCCGATCTCGGTCCCGAGCAGCATCGTGCCGGTCGTCTCGATGGTGATCGAGGCGATCACGAGCGCGTCCGGCGCCAGCGCCGCGACCGCGCGCTTGGCCCCGATGATCGCCGCCTTCGCCTGCAGCAGGTCGGGGCAGGTCTCGACGATCAGCGCGTCGGCGCCGCCCCGGAGCAGGCCGGCCGCGTTCTCGTAGTAGGAGTCGCGGAGCTCGGCGAACGTGATGTGGCCGAGCGTGGGCAGCTTGGTGCCCGGGCCCATCGAGCCGATCACCCAGCGCGGCCGGCCGTCGGCGGCGGTGAACTCGTCGGTCGCCTGCCGCGCGACCCGCGCGCCCGCCTCCGCCAGCTCGCCGATCCGCTCGGCGATGCCGTACTCGCCGAGGTTCGCTAGGTTGGTGCCAAACGTGTTGGTTGTCACGCAGTCGGCCCCGGCCGCCAGGTAGGCCCGGTGAATGTCGACGATGATGTCCGGCCGGGTCGCGTTGAGGACCTCGTTGCAGCCCTCGTGGCCCTCGAAGTCGTCCAGCGTGGCGTCGCTCGCCTGGATCATCGTGCCCATCGCGCCATCGGAGATGACGATCCGGGACGCGAGGGCGGCGCGCAGGGCCGCGGCCCGCTCGGTCGCCTCTTCAACCACAAGACTGCTCATGAGTGTCCAGACTCCAGGCGGTTTATTATGAGAGCACAATAATAGACGAGTAAAACTGTGCGTGCCACAGGTAGCACGCCACCGGTCCGTGGCGACGTAGGCTGTAGTCGCGGGCGAGGGCTCGCGGCTCTTGCGGAGGTGAAGTCATCAAGTTCAGCGACGTCGAAGGACCGCTCGTCAACCCGGTGGCGATCGCCGCGTTCGAGGGGTGGAACGACGCGGCCGAGGCGGCCAGCGGAATGGTCGCCCACCTCGGCATCGCGTGGGACTCGACCCCGATCGCCGAGATCGACCCTGATGACTTCTATGACTTCCAGGTCAACCGGCCCGTCATCGACGTGGTCGCGGGCAAGACCGAGCGGCTGGTGTGGCCGACCACGCGGCTGTCGCTCGCCCGGGCGTCATCCACCGGGCTGTCCCGCGACATCGTGCTCGTGCACGGGGTCGAGCCGAACATGCGCTGGCGCGGCTTCACCAACGAGCTCATCGGCGGGCTGACCGAGCTCGGGGTCGAGATGCTGATCCTGGTCGGCGCGCTGCTGGCCGACTCGCCCCACACCCGGCCGGTCCCGGTCCAGGTCAGCAGCTCGGACCCGCAGCTGCTGCGCGGGGTGGGCTCGGAGCCGAACGACTACAAGGGCTCGTCCGGGATCGTCGGCGTGCTCCAGTACTCGTGCGGGGCGGCCGACATCCCCACCGTCTCGCTGTGGGCGTCGGCGCCGCACTACGTCGCGCAGGCCCCGTCGCCGAAGGTGACGCTGGCGCTGCTGCGCTCGGTCGAGGACGTCCTCGACGTGTCGCTCCCGCTCGGCGAGCTGCCGGAGGAGGCCAGGGCGTGGGAGCGCGGCGTGGACGAGCTCGCGCAGCAGGACTCCGACGTGGCCGAGTACGTGCGCACGCTCGAGGAGGCCAAGGACGCGACCGACCTGCCGGAGGCGTCCGGCGACGCGATCGCCCGCGAGTTCGAGCGCTACCTGCGCCGCCGGGGCGACTCCGGGGACGGCGACGAGCCCTAAAGTCAAAGGCTTCAAGGCTCTTAGCTCGAACGGTCCGCGCCTTCGCCTGGTGATGGATGTGGCAACGAGCCGGTAATAGGCGGCTGGTTGCCCCAACCACGCGGTGGTGGGTGGGTGGGTGGTGGGTTGGCGTCAGCGGGCGGCTACCCAGCGGGCGATGCCGAGCAGATCGGCGAGCGCCGCGACCCGGGTGTCGGCCCCGATCGAGCCCGCCCCGGCGTCGCCCTTGTCCGCGTAGCGGAGGTC
>DATJTS010000051.1:0-80288 GCA_035503035.1 Solirubrobacteraceae bacterium | reverse complement strand
CTGATTTGCGTCTTTCGTCTCCTTCTCCGTGAGCGCGAAGAATGCGCCGTCGTTGAAGACAGGGCAGTTCTGATAGATCTCGACGAGTGAAGTTCCGTCGTGCTGCGCGGCGGCTCGGAGCACCTCGGTCATGTGCCGGCGGTCGCGGTCGAGCGTTCTGGCGACGAATGTGGCCTCGGCGCCCAGTGCGAGCGCGAGCGGGTTGAAGGGATGGTCAGAGACCCCGAACGGTGTTGACTTCGTGATCTTTCCAAGCTCGGAGGTCGGCGAAGCCTGCCCTTTTGTCAGACCGTAAATCTGGTTGTTGAAGAGCAGGATGTTGACCGGGATATTGCGCCTCAGTGCGTGGATGAGGTGATTGCCGCCGATCGACAGCGAGTCGCCGTCGCCGGTGATCACCCAGATCGAGAGGTCGTCACGCGCAGTGGCCAGCCCGGTCGCGATCGCCGGGGCGCGACCGTGGATGCTGTGCATTCCGTAGGTGTCCATGTAGTAGGCGAAGCGGCCCGCGCAGCCGATCCCGGTGATGAACACGATCCGCTCCGGGGGGATCCCGATCTCGGGCATGAACTGCTGGACCGCGGAGAGGATCGCGTAGTCGCCGCAGCCCGGACACCAGCGCGTCTCCTGGTCGGACTGGAAGTCCGCCTTGGTCAGGACCAGCTCGCCGCCGTTCCCGTCGCGTGTTCCGGTGGCGCTCATCGACTCGCCCTCTCCTCGATCTGCTCTCTGATCTCGGCGGCGAGCAGCGGCTGCCCCTGGACCTTGGTGAAGGACTCGACGTCGACGAGGAACTTCGCACGCAGCAGCTGGGACAGCTGTCCGGTGTTCATCTCCGGAACCAGCACCCGGTCGAATGACCGCAGGACATCACCGAGATTCGACGGCCACGGGTTGAGGTTCCGCAGGTGTGCGCGCGCGACGCTCAGCCCGTCGAGCCGCGCCCGCCTCACCCCTGCCCGGATCGCCCCTTCGCTCGATCCCCAGCCGAGGACCAGCAGCGTCGCGTCCGGGTCGGCGTCGACCGTCAACGCCGGGATCTCGTCGGCGATCCCGGCGATCTTCGCCGCCCGCAGCTCGGTCATCCGCTCGTGGTTGTGACCGTCGTAGGAGATGTTGCCAGTCCCGTCGGCCTTCTCGATGCCGCCGATCCGATGCGCCAGCCCTGGCGTGCCGGGGATCGCCCACGGCCGCGCGAGCTTGGCGTCGCGACTGTAGGGGAGGAACGGCTCATCGGGGTCGACGCTGGTGGCGAACCCCGGATCGATCGCGGGCAGCGACCCCACATCGGGGATCAGCCACGGCTCCGAGGAGTTGGCCAGGAAGCCGTCGGAGAGCAGGATCACCGGAGTGCGATACCGGACCGCGATGGAGACCGCATCGAAGGCCGCCGCGAAGCAGCCGCCCGGCGTGCTCGGGGCGATCACCGGCAGTGGCGACTCGCCGTGGCGGCCGTACAGCGCCATCAGGAGATCGGCCTGCTCGGTCTTGGTCGGCATCCCGGTCGAGGGTCCGGCGCGCTGGACGTCGATGATGATCATCGGCAACTCCAGCATCACCGCCAGCCCGATCGTCTCGGCCTTCAGATCCATGCCCGGGCCGCTCGTCGCGGTGACGCCCAGGCGGCCACCGAACGCGGCGCCCAGCGCCATCCCGGCGGCGGCGATCTCGTCCTCGGCCTGCACCGTCGAGATCCCGAGCTCCGTGTGCTTGGAGAGCTCGTGCAGGATCTCGGAGGCAGGCGTGATCGGATAGCTGGCGAGCACAAGCGGCAAGCCGCTCTTGGCGCTGGCCGCGATCAATCCCATCGCCAGCGACTGCGTCCCGTTGACGTTGCGGTAGATGCCGGGCGGAACGTCGGTCGCGGGGTTGACCCGGTACTGGACCTCGAGCAACTCAGTCGTCTCGCCAAATGACCAGCCGGCATTGAACGCCGCCAGATTCGCCTTGAGCGCCGCGGGGCGCTTGCCGAATTTCGCCTGCAGCCAGTCGAGCGTGACGTCGACGGGCCGGCCGTAGAGCCAGGAGAGCACGCCGAGCGCGAACAGGTTCTTGGCACGGCCGGCGTCACGCGTCGATGCGTCCTCTATGCCCTCCACCGCCCGGGTGGTCAGCGTCGTCATCGGGATCCGGTGAACGCGGTACTCGCTGAGCGAGCCGTCCTCGAGCGGGTTCGCGGTGTAGCCGGCCTTCTCCAGATTGCGCTTGGAGAAGGCGTCCTCGTTGACGATGATCGTCGCTCCGCGCGGCAGTCCCTCGAGGTTGGCCTTCAGCGCCGCCGGGTTCATCGCCACCAGCACGTTGGGCGCGTCGCCCGGAGTGAGAATGTCGCGCGAGGCGAAGTGGATCTGGAACGCGGAGACGCCGGCGAGCGTGCCCGCCGGAGCCCGGATCTCCGCGGGGAAGCTCGGCATCGTCGCCAGGTCGTTGCCGAGGACCGCCGTGGCGTCCGTGAACCGACTCCCCGCGAGCTGCATTCCGTCACCTGAGTCGCCCGCGAACCTGACGATGACCTGTTCGCGCTCTTCGACTGCTTTTGTCACTTCTCCCTCATCCCCTTGCACGTTCGGGCCCGCCGGCCTACTTCCTCTCGACCGCCCATCATAAGGGAGGCCGAAAGGCGCTGCTGCCGGTTGCCCAGAGTGCAGAGGTTCCTGCAGCGGTGCTTAGCATGTGCGGATGAGAGCTGCGCGATCGTCCGGCGAACGAGCTGCTCTCCGATGACCGCGGCGCGGACGATGCGGCTCGGCCTGTTCATCAACCCGACGGGTCATCACCAGGCGTCCTGGCGGCACCCCGACGCCGACGCGGATGCCGGGGTCAACTTCGGCCACTACCGCCGGGTGGCGGAGCTCGCCGAGCAGCACTGCTTCGACATGCTGTTCCTCGCCGACAACCAGGGGGTGCGAGAGACCGATCCGGAGACGCGGCGGCGGGTCGCTCAGTACATCGCGAACTTCGAGCCGTTCACCCTGCTGTCCGCTCTGGCGGCGGTGACCGATCGGATCGGACTGACCTGTACGGCTTCGCTGAGTTACAACTATCCGTTCCAGATCGCCCGGAAGTTCGCCTCGCTGGATTTCATCAGCGGCGGGCGATCGGGGTGGAACATGGTGACCTCCGAGCGGAGTGAGGCGCCGAACTTCGGGATCGATGACCGCCTGGACCACGACGAGCGCTACCGCCGCGGCGAGGAGGTCGTCCGCGCCTGCCTGGGACTGTGGGACAGCTGGGAGGACGATGCCTTCCTGCGGGACAAGGCGACCGGGATCTTCTCCGACCTCGACAAGCTGCATGCGCTCGACCACGCCGGGGAGCACGTGCGGGTCCGGGGCCCGCTGAACGTCCCGCGCATGCCCCAGGGGTATCCGGTGCTCGTACAGGCCGGGCAATCCGAGGCCGGCAGGTCGTTCGCGGCCAAGTACGCCGAGGTCATGTTCACGACGCTGCTGCTGGTCGATCGCGCGCGGGAGTTGCGTAGCGAAATGCGGGAGCGCGCGAGCGCTCATGGCCGACCGCCCGACGAGATCAAGCTGATGCCCGGCCTGGCGGTCGTCACCGGCCGCACCGACGCCGAGGCCCAGGAGCGGTTCGAGGAGCTCCAGAGCCTGCTGCACCCCGCGGTCGCGTTGAGCATGCTGTCGGCGAAGATGGGCTATCCGGACCTCGACGGCTACCCGCTCGACCGGCCGCTGCCGCGCTCGGCGAAACCGGCGGACGAGCGAAGCGGAGGGTTCGACCGGTGGATCGAGATCGCCGAACGCGAGCAGCTCAGCTTGCGCCAGCTGGCCTACCGTGCCGCCGGCTCGCGCGCGGGCCTGCAGATCGTCGGCTCCTATCGACGGGTGGCCGAGCTCATGGAGGAGTGGTTCGTGACCGGCGCCGCGGACGGGTTCAACATCCAGCCGGCGTATTTCCCGGGCATGTTCGAGGAGTTCGTGGGTGGCGTCATGCCCGAGCTCCGCAGCCGCGGCCTGGTCCGCGAGCGCTACGAGGGACGCACCCTGCGCGACCATCTCGGCCTTCCGCGGCCGCAGTGGGGCTCGCGCAGCGGCACCCGCCGGTGATGCTCGCGGTCAGCCGGCGCGTACCCGGCCGGAATCGGCGGCGAGCACCGCGCGGGCGGCGCCTGACCCGGGAACGCCGCTGACCCCACCGCCACGCCGTGCTCCCGCTCCGGCAAGCCACACGTTGGCAACGGCGGTCTCGACACCCCAGCCGCCGATCTCGTGGTCGGCCTCGGCGAACGGCCACGACAGGTCACGGTGAAAGATGTGCCCACCCGGCATCGCGAGCTCGTCCTCCAGCTCGACCGGCGTGCGGGCCTCCAGACACGGTTCGCCGTGGGCGTCGGTGAGCAGGCATTCCTCGATCGGCTCGGCGAGCACCGAGTTGATCGAGCGGAGCGTGTTCTCGACCGCCTCGCGCTTGGCCGCTGCGGGGTCGGCGGCGAACAGCCGCGCCGGCATGTGGAGCCCGAACACGGTCAGCGTCTGGGCACCGGCGGCACGCAGCTCCGGACCGAGGATCGTCGGGTCGGTGAGCGAGTGGCAGTAGGCCTCGCACGGCGGTAGCTCCGGGATCTGTCCGCTCGCCGCCTCCGCGAACGCGGTGCCGAGCTGCGCGGCGGATTCGTTGACGTGGAACGTGCCGGCGAAGGCATCTTGGGGACGAACCTCCGAGTCGCGCAACCGTGGTAGCCGCGCCAGCAGCAGATTGAGCTTCAGCTGCGCGCCCTCGGGCGGCGCGTCGTCGGAGCGGGGAACGAGAACGCCGGGCGCGAGCTCGTCGAGGATGGCGGGGGACAGGGCGGCGAGGACGTGGCGGGCACGGTGTGCGCTCCCGTCGGCGGTGCGGACCTCGGCGGTGGTGCCGTCGCTGTCCATCGCGCGCACCGTCGCGCCGGTGCGGAGCTGCGCGCCCGCCTCGACCGCGACCCGCGCGAGCTCCCCGCTGAGCGCCCCCATCCCGCCGACCGGGACGTCCCAGCGACCGGTGCCGCGGCCGATCACGTGGTAGAGGAAGCAGCGGTTCTGCAGCAGGCGCGCGTCGTCGAGCGCGGCGAAGGTGCCAATCAGAGCGTCGGTGGCGACGATCCCGCGCACCAGGTCATCGCCGAACGACTGCTCGAGCAGCTGCGCCAGAGGCGCCTCGAACACGCCATGCCACGTGGCGTCGTCGTCGACGAGCGCCGCGAACGCCTCGCGTGAGCGCAGCGGCTCGGTGAGTGACCCGAACGTGCGGACGGCCAGCCGGCCGGTGAGCGCACCGAACGCGGCGAGCTCCGCCACCGCGTCGTCTGAGCCGAGCGTTCGCCGGACCGACGCCGCGCTCGCCGCCGCGTCGTCGCTGATCAGGATCCCGGCGTCGCCCCACGGCGTGTAGGACGAGACGCGCCTGACGCGCAGTTCGAGCCCGACCCCGAGCTCGTCGAGCAGCGGCTGCGGGAACAGGCTGACCAGGTAGGAGTAGCGCGAGAGGCGTGCGTCATGGCCGGCGAACGGCGCGATCGAGACCGTGGCCCCACCGACCGCCTCGCCGCGCTCGAGCACCAGCACCTCCTGGCCCGCGCGAGCCAGCAGCGCCGCTGCCACCAGGCCGTTGTGCCCGCCACCGACGACGATCGCGTCGTACATCGAGGAATCGCCGCCTCCCACGACCGCAGACCTTACCCGCCCAGCGGAGCCAACTCGGCCATGCGGTCACGCGCGGCCCGCTCGGCCTGGCGCGAGCCGGTGACGGCCTCCAGGAAGGGCGGCCGCGCAAGCGCGTACAGAGTCACGTCCGAGCCGGCGATGACCGTGGCGGTGCGGACGCCGTCACGCAGGAGCGCGATCTCGCCGAACCCGTCTCCGGGCCCGAGCTCACGGACGTGGGCGCCTTCCACCGACACCTCGAGCTCGCCCGCCGCGACCACGAAGTACCGCGAGCCGGGCTCCTGTTCGCGAGTGACGACCTCGCCGGCGGGAAGGTCGAGCCGTTCAAGCGCCCGCGCCAGGTCCTCCAGCACGTGAGCACTCAGCATCGCGAACAGCGGCACCTGCTTCAGCACTGCGATCTCGTCGTCGAGCGGGGGCGCGGCGCGCTCGATGCGCTGCAGGATGGGTGTGGTCACCAGCGGGACGACGACGAGCAGCCCACCGACGATGGCGACCGCTCCACGGGCACCGGCAAGCGCAACGACCAGCGCCATCGCGAGCGATCCCACCCCCAGCCCGAACGTCTCCACCCCCTCCAACGCGCCGAACACGCGCCCGTGGGATCGCCGCGGGACGGTGCGGTGCAGGATCGTGCGACCGCCGACGTCCACGACTGTGCGACCGGCGCCCGCGATGGCCAGCAGCGCGAGGGCAACACCCTGGGCAGGCCAGGCACCCAGCACGATGAAGGCGCCACCCCACGCCGCCCCCGCGAGCAGCAGCGGGCGCGCCAGGCGGTGCCGGCCAACCAGCGTCAGCGCCAGCGCGGCGCCGAGCAGCCCACCCACGCCGAAGGCGGCGCCGAGATAGCCCGCGCCGCCGGCGCCGAGGCCGAGGACGAGCGCGGCGAGCACCACCTCGAGCACGTCCTGCGCACCGAGCGCGGCGTACTCGGCGGTGAGCATCGCGAGCGCGGGGAGCGCACCCGGCGCGTTGCCGAGAGCCGCTCGCAGAGAACCTGCCTCCTCCTCATCCTCGTCCTCGTCCTCGCCCACGGTCTCGACGTGACGCAGCGGGGCGACGATCAGCGCCGAGCCGGCCACCACGCACCCGAAGAGGACCAGCGCCCACCCCGCGGAGGCGATCCCCAGCGCGACGCTCGCCAGCGCCGGTCCCACCAGCAGCGTCACGTTCTCCACCCAGCCGGTCACCACGTTGACGGCGGTGAGCTGGGCCGGCGTGTCGACGAGCGCGGGCAGCAGCGCCGAGTGAGCCGGGCGGGTGAGCGTCACCGCACAGGCCGCCACCACCGCCGCCACGTAGACGACCGGCGACGGGGCCCGGGACAGCATCAGCCCGGCGGCAAGACCGACCGACGCGGCCTGGATCAGATAGCCGATCCACAGCGTCGCCGCCGCGCCACGACTGTCGATCAGCCGCGCCGCCAGCGGCGCCACGGCCGACGCGGGGAGCAGCTGGACCGCCGAGATGGCCGCCGCCGTGGTCGTTCCGCCTCGCCGGAAGGCGAACACGAGCACGACCACCCACACGCCGTACTCGCTGATCCCGAACCCCAGGAACGCCGCCTCGGCTCGCCGCACCCGCCAGCCGGCGAGCGCGCGGCGGAGGACGGCGAGCTGGTGCATGTCGCTCGGGGGAGCTCTACAACCCCGGCGGCCGGGGCGGCGCGGCGAGCACCGGCGGATCGTGCAGCGCCGGGTCGTCGGGGTTGAGGAAATCCATGACGTGGTTGGCCTTGGCGTTGCGCAGGGTGAGCGCGAGCAGGTTCCACTTCGCCTCGTCGTCGAAGGAGTGGTTCTCCATCATCACCATCGAACTCGCGCGGGCCGCCAAGCCTCTCATGGAGCCCGTTCGGCCCCCGGTCAAGATCATTCTTGACCATCGCCCGGAGCAGGTCAACCGATGACCCGTCCCGTGGGCGCGGTGTTACATCATTACCGGGGGTGCGTCGTCGGCCTGCGCGGGCCGGCGCTTGGGCAGGAAGAGGCTCGCGACGAACGCGACGATGATCAGCGCGAGCGCCCACCAGAAGGTGTGGCCGAACGCCGCCGCCAGGTGCGGTGCGACGTGGGGGCGCTGCGAGGGCGGGATCGTCGCGCCCGCGTTGAACGTGCCATGGACGTGCAACTGGGAGACGATCGCGGTGGCCAGGATCACGCTCAGCACCGCGGTGCCGATCGAGGCGCCGGCCTGCTGGATGATGTTCAGCAGTGCCGAGGCGCGGGCTGCCTGCGCGGACTTGATCGTCTGGATCGCGCCGGTGAAGATCGGCATCATCGTCAGCCCCATGCCGAGGCCGTTGAAGAACAGCGCGATCTCAAGCTGCCAGAACGGGGTGTAGGCGCCGATGCCGGTCAGCCACAGGACCGAGGCGGCGATGATCACCAGGCCGAACGGCGAGATCTTGCCGGAGCCGGTCTTGTCGGAGAGGATCCCCGCCACCGGCATCATCAGCATCGAGCCGACGCCCTGGGGAATCATCAGCAGGCCGGCGTCGAGCGCCGACTGGAAGCGGACCAGCTGCAGGTAGTAGGGCAGCAGCAGGAAGGTGCCGAACACGCTGATCACCATGAGCGCCAGCGTGATCGATGAGGTGGTGAACACCCGGTCCTTGAACAGGCGCAGGTCGATCAGCGGCTGCTTGGAGCGCAGCGCGTGCCAGACGAAGGTCGCCAACAGCAGCAGGCCGACCGCCATCGGGATCAGCACCTTGCCTTGCCCGAAGCCGCCCGGGTTGGACTCGGCCAGGCCGTAGATGAGCAGCGCCAGGCCGGGCGAGGCGAGCAGCAGGTCGACGAAGTCCAGCCGCTCGCCGGGCTCGCCGACATCGGGCTTCAGCACCAGGTAGGACGCGATCAGCGCGATCACACCGACGGGCGCGTTGATGAAGAAGATCCAGCGCCACGAGACATCGGAGACGAGCCAGCCGCCGAGCACCGGGCCGAGGATCGGCGCGACCATCATCGGGACGCCGAGGATCGCCATCACCCGGCCGATCCGGTTGGGTCCGGCGGCCTTGGTGAGGATCGTCATGCCGGCGGGCATGATCATGCCGCCGCCGAGCCCCTGGAGCACGCGGAAGACGATGATCTCAGTCGCCGAGCCGGAGATGCCCGACAGGGCGGAGCCGATGATGAACAGCGCGATCGAGGACATGTAGAGGCGCTTGGTCCCGAACCGATCGGCGATCCAGCCGCTGAGCGGGATCACGGTCGCGAGCGCGAGCGTGTAGCCGGTCGCCACCCACTGGATCGTGGGCAGCGTGGTGTGGAAGCTCGCGGCCAGCGTCTTGATCGCGACGTTGACGACCGTCGTGTCGAGGATCGACATGATCGCCCCCAGGACGACGACCCCGGCGACCGTGAGCAGCGCCCGATCGATCTGATCGTCGGCGCGGGGTGCGCTCTCGCCACCGCCATCGACGCCCTGCCCTCCGCTGTGCCTCTGTTCGTCGATCGTCGCCATAAGTGACGACCGTAGCGGATCACCGGGTCCGGTTCGTCGCCGGACCGGTGAATGCATCACCGGCTACCGCACACTGACACGCCCTCGCGTCTGGAACGCCGACCGCATGTCGTCGGGCCAGGGACGCGATCCGCCGCGCTCGGCGTCGATCAGGCAGCACACGATCTCACCCTCGGCGACCGGAGTGTCGTGCAGGTCGGTGACTCGCAGGGCGTACCGGAGCGAACTGCGACCCACTGCAGCGACGGTCAGCTCGGTCCACGCCTCGTCGCCGAAGCGCAGCGGCCGGCGAAACTGGAGCTGCATGCTGACCCGCGGGGTGTGCACGAGCGTCGCCTCGGGAATGTCGAGCGCGCGGAACAGGGCGGCCTCCGCCGCCTCGGCAAAGCGGCCGATCGTCGTCCAGTGGTAGATCCCGGCAGCGTCGGTGTCCATCCACTCCACCCGCCGGTGGATGCGGATCGAGGCGGGTGCGGGGGTCAATAGGTGGCGCGCCCGCCGCTGAGGTCGTAGACAGCGCCGGTGGAGAACGACACCCGATCCGAGGCGAGAAACGCGATCAGCTCCGCGACCTCCTCGGGACGGCCCACGCGCTGCATCGGGATCAGGCTCGTGATGTGCGCGAGCACCGAGGGCTCCGTCTCGGCGTTCATCGGGGTGTCGATCACCGCCGGGGCGATCGCGTTGACGATCACGCCGGACAGCGCGAGCTCCTTGCCGATCGATTTGGTGAGCCCGATCACCGCCGCCTTGGAGGCCGAGTAGATCGACAGGTTCGGGTTGCCGTCCTTCCCCGCCATCGAGGCGAGGTTCACCACTCTCCCCCACCCCCGCTCGACCATCCCCGGGGTGAACGCGCGGATCGCGTTGACCGTACCGAGCACATTCACCTCGAGCACCTCGCGCCACTGCTCCGGGGTGGTGTCGAGCAGTGGAACGCCGGGGCCGACGATCCCCGCCGAGTTGACGAGGATGTCGACCTCGCCGAGCTCGTCGGCGATCCGCTCGAGCGCCGTCATGTCGGTCACGTCGGCGGTGATGTCCGCGCCGGGGGTGAGGTCGAGAGTCGTCACCGAGACGCCGTCGGCGCGGAGCCGGCGGGCGGCGGCGGCACCGAGGCCGCTGGCGCCGCCGGTGATCACGGCGCTGCGCGGAGAGGCGTCCGGGACCTGGGCGGGCCACGGCCGATCGGCGGTCTGCGTGTCAGTGCGACTCACGGGTGACCTCCGAGCCGCTGGCGCCGACGAGGAAGTCGAGGTCGGCGCCGGTGTCGGCCTGCTGGACGTGATCGATGTAGAGCCGCTGCCAGCCGCGAACCGGACTGGCGAAACCCTCGCGGCTCGGCGTGCGACCGGCGAGCTCGGACTGCGGGACGTCGAGGTCGATCCGGCGCGCAGCGACGTCGAGCACGATCGGGTCGCCGTCTCGGACCAGCGCGAGCGGGCCGCCGGCGGCGGCTTCGGGCGCGACGTGGAGCACGACGGTCCCGTAGGCGGTGCCGCTCATGCGCCCGTCGCAGACGCGCACCATGTCGCGTACACCCTGCTCGAGCAGCTTGCGCGGGAGCGGCATGTTCGCCACCTCCGGCATCCCCGGGTAGCCGCGCGGGCCGCAGCCGCGGAGCACCAGCACCGAGTCCTCGGTGACCGGCAAGTCCGGGTCGTCGATGCGGGCGTGGAAGTCCTCGATCGAGTCGAACACGACCGCCGGGCCGGTGTGGCTGAGCAGATGCGGTGAGGCCGCCGAGGGCTTGATCACGGCGCCATCGGGGGCGAGGCTGCCGCGCAGGATCGCGATCCCCGCCTGCTCGACGAGCGGCTCGTCGCGGGTGCGGATCACCTCGGCGTCCCAGATCGGGGCCTCGCCAAGATGCTCGACCAGTGGCTTGCCGGTGACGGTGATCGCGTCGGGATCGAGCAGGTCGGAGATCTCGCGCAGCACGGCGGTGAGTCCGCCCGCGCGGTGGAAGTCCTCCATGAGAAAGCGGCCGGACGGCTGGAGGTCGACGAGCAGCGGCACGTGTGAGCCGAGGCGGTCGAAGTCGTCGAGTGTCAACTCGACCCCGACGCGGCCGGCGAGCGCGAGCAGGTGGAGAACCGCGTTGGTCGATCCGCCGACGGCGGCGAGGGTGACGATCGCGTTCTGAAACGCGCCCTTGGTGAGGATCGCGCTCGGGCGGCGGTCGGACTCGACGAGCTCGACCACCAGCCGCCCCGCCTGGTGGGCGGCCTGGAGCAGCCGGCTGTCCGGCGCGGGAATCCCGGCCGTGCCTGGCAGGACCATCCCGAGCGCCTCGGCGACGATCGCCATCGTCGATGCGGTTCCCATCGTGTTGCAGTGACCGCGACTGCGGATCATCGCCGTCTCCGAGCGCATGAAGTCCTGCTCGGACAGCGTGCCCGCGCGGACCTCCTCCGAGAGCCGCCACACGTCGGTGCCGCAGCCGAGCGGCGTCCCCCGGAAGGTGCCGGTGAGCATCGGGCCGCCGGGGACGACGACGGCAGGCAGGTCGACCGAGGCGGCGGCCATCAGCAGCGAGGGGATCGTCTTGTCGCAGCCGCCGAGCAGCACCGTGCCGTCGACCGGATTGGCGCGCAGCAGCTCCTCCGCGGCCATCGCGGCCATGTTGCGCCACAGCATCGCGGTCGGCTTGACCTGGGTCTCGCCGAGCGAGACGACCGGCATCTCCAGCGCGACTCCCGCTGCCTCGTGCACGCCTCGCCCGACCGCGTCGGCGACCTCGCCGAGGTGGGAGTTGCACGGCGTCAGCTGCGACGCGGTGTTCGCGATGACGATCTGCGGGCGGCCGGCGAAGGCGTCGTCAGGCGCGCCGCGCCGCATCCACGCGCGATGGATGTACGCGTTGCGGTCGTCGCCCTCATACCAGGCTGAGCTGCGGAGTGTCATCGGCCCCGATCCTACGCGGATGAGAGACTGCGAGCCATGCGCGCGTTCGTGCTCACGGGGCCGCGGGAGTTCGCGGTGAAGGACGTACCGCGTCCCGAGCCAGCCTCGGGTGAGGTCGTGGTGAGCGTCGAGCGCGCCGGCGTGTGCGGAACCGACGTCGAGCTCTTCACCGGTGAGATGCCCTACCTGCACCAGGGGCACTCCCGATATCCGCTGCGTCCCGGCCACGAGTGGGCCGGCACGGTGACCGACGTCGGCGAGGGCGTCGAGCCGGCGTGGCTCGGACGGCGGGTGATGGGTGACACGATGCTCGGCTGCGGTGAGTGCCGCCGCTGCCGCCGCGGCGTGCAGCACACCTGCTCCACTCGTCAGGAGGTGGGGATCCGCGGGGGCCGTGATGGCGCGCTCGCCGAGGCGCTTGCGGTGCCCGCGCGCTCGTTGCACGCACTGCCCGACGACATGGACTGGGCGCTCGGGGCGCTGGTCGAGCCGGGCGGTGGCGCGCTGCGGGCGGCGCGGGCGGCCGGGTGCGGAGCCGGCGATATCGCCCTGGTGCTCGGCCCGGGGACGGTCGGCCTGCTGGTCGCGATGTTCCTGCGCAGCTTCGGTGTCGAGGTCCACCTGCTCGGATCGGTGCCCTCGTCGCTGGAGTTCGCGCGGTCGCTCGGGTTCGATGACTGCTGGGGCTCGGACGAGCCGCCGCGCTCGCTGGCGTTCGACGCGGTGGTCGACTGCTCGGGCGCCCCGTCACTGCCGGCGCTCGCCGTCGACCTGGTGCAGCCCGGAGGGCGGGTGGTCTGCATCGGGCTGGCGGTGACGCCGAGCGAGATCGACACCCGCTCACTCGTGCTCGGTGACATCACGGCGGTCGGGGTTCTGTCGGCCTCGCCGGGCCTGGAGGAGACGATCGCGCTCTACGCGGCGGGGGCGGTCGACCCGCGG
This sequence comes from Solirubrobacteraceae bacterium, assembly GCA_035503035.1. Lineage (GTDB taxonomy): Bacteria > Actinomycetota > Thermoleophilia > Solirubrobacterales > Solirubrobacteraceae > Palsa-465. The sequence goes on along the minus strand of DATJTS010000051.1, from coordinate 67,314 downwards.
CCGATCGTCGCGGGGGTGGTCGGGCTCGGCGACGTGGGGGCGCTGCTGGATGGGACGCGGCCCGCGGGCTGTGCGCCGGGGCCGAAGTTCCACGTCGACCCGCGCCGTTGACCGAGCGCGGTGGGGTGTCGGCCGGCGGCCATGGCTGGTCTGTCGCCCTGCGGCGGGGGGTGGTCTGTAGCCCTGCGGCGGGGGGTGGTCTGTCACCAGGGGCGCTGGTGTGGTCACTTTGCCTGTAGCCCTCGCGCAAAGTGACCACAGGCCGACCCGAGGCCGACCCTCGAAACGGCAACGCGACCCGAGGCGTCCTCGCCGCCCCGGGGTGTCCCTGCGGCGGAGCCTGCCCCTCACCGTCCCGGGGCGGTCTGGTCACCTTCCGTACGCCCCGTACGGAAAGTGACCACTTGCCCGTCGGCGCGGAGAGATGTATAACGTCTGCGTTATGGATGTCTTTGACGCGATCGCCGACCCGACGCGCCGGCGCATGCTCGACCTGCTCGCCGCGCGACCGATGCCGGCGACGACGCTGGCGGAGGAGTTTGCGGTCAGCCAACCAGCGGTCTCGCGTCACCTGCGGGCGCTGCGCGAGGCCGGGTTGGTGTCGGTCTCCGGCGATCGCGGTGACGGTCGGGTGCGTCTGTACAGCGTCGACCCGCGACCGCTGCAGGACGTCGAGCGGTGGCTGCACGGCTTCTGGCAGGACCAGCTCGACGCGTTCGCCGGCTACGTGCGGGACCGGGCATGAACGAGGTCCAGGCGACGGTGCTCGTCGCGGCCGAGCCGGCCCGCGCGTTCACGCTGTTCACCGACGAGGTCGACCGCTGGTGGCGCCGCGGGGAGCGCTACGGCGGCCTGGAGGTGACCGGTCACCGATTCGAGGGCCACGTCGGCGGACGGTTCCTGCAGCTGAGCGGCGATGAGGAGCACCCGCTCGGGTTCATCACCGTGTGGGACCCGCCGGGCCGGCTCGCTTTCACCTGGCGCCAGGGCAACTGGACACCCGGCGAGGTCACCGAGGTGGCGATCACGTTCGCCCCGGAGGACGGCGGGACACGGGTGACGCTGCGGCACCGCGGCTTCGCCCAGATCACCAGCGACGTGGGATGCGAGGTCGGGTACGCCGCGGGCTGGCGCGAGCTGCTCGGCTGGTACCGGGAGTCGATCGACGAACAGACCAAGGAGAGGGCATGTACGTGAGCCTGTCAGTGATGAAGCCGAACCCCGGCCAGGACGCCGGCACCGCGGACTCGATGCAGCGGTTCGCCACCGCCGCCCGTGCGCAGCCGGGGTGCGTCCTGTGCGCGACGTTCCGCAACGAGGAGTCCGGCGACCTCTACGGCCTCGGCGTCTGGGAGTCGGAGCAGGCCTCCGCCGATGCCGGCGCCGCCTGCATGTCGGCGGTGGCGGACGACGATTTCGACGTGCTCGTCGCGGATATGGAGAATCATCGTCTGATCGAGCTCTGAGCTCGGCCCGGGGATGCGAACCCGCCTCCCCGCCCCGCACACAAGGAGACGATGATGGCCTCACGCGCGCACAGCGACCTGCTGCTCGTCGGCAGCCTGCCCGCCGAGACGACCGAGGGAGCGCTGCGCGCGGCGGCCGAGCTGTTCGGTGACCTGGTGTTCGCGTTGCCCGACGGTGAGACCGGTCCTCGCGGCGCGTGGGTCGGGTACGAGCGCGAGCAGCTGACACGACCGAACCCCGATGTCGTCGTCGTCCAGGACACCGCCTCGCCGACCGGGATCCCCCGCCACGTGTACGAGACGCCGGTGTTCGGGCTTCGCGGCGGCGTCCAGCAGATCCGCTTCGACAGCTGGCCGAGGATCGACGAGGCGATCGCCTCCTACGAGGTGTTTCGCGCGCTGCGCGCGGAAGGTGTGATCGCCGACGGGCTGCGCTTCCAGATCGGGCTGCCGTTCCCGGCGAGCGCGATGAACGCGTTCAAAGCCGACTTCGGCCGTGACTACCCGATCGCCGCGCGGGCCTACGAGGACCTGGTTGCGCGGGAGCTGGGCCGGTTGGCGGAGGCGATCCCGCCCGCTGAGCTCGCGATCCAGTGGGACTGCGCATATGAGACACAGGACATCGAGCGCGTGCTCGCGTGGACCGACGAGGGCGCCTGGGAGCGGTTCGCCGGGCCGGTGACGCGGCTGACGCGGCTGATCCCCGAGGACACGCTGGTCGGCTACCACCTGTGTTACGGCACCTTCCCGGAGTGGCCGATGTACGAGCCGCACGACATGTCGGTACTCGTGCAGATGGCGAACTTCGCGGTCGCGAACTCCGGGCGGACCGTCGACTGGCTGCACCTCGCCGGGCCGCGCGTGCTGCGCAGCGAGGACCGCCGGTTCTTCCGGCCGCTGGCCGATCTGGAGCCGGAAGGCGCGCGCGTGTTTCTCGGCATCGTGCTGCCGGCCGACGGCATCGAGGGGCTGCGCCGCCGCCACGCGACCGCGTCGCGCTACCTCGACGACTTCGGCGTGGCGATGTACTGCGGGTTCGGTCGCCAGCCCGGACGCGACGGCATGGAGACGATGCGCGACCATCGCGAGACGGTGCTCGCCGCCGGACGCGGCTGAACGCCCGCCCGACAGGCGGCATCTGTCAGCGCCGGGCGAGCCAGTCGCGGTGCTCACCGCCGAGCGCGGTGGCGGGCGCTGCGCCCTCTATCAGCTCCTCCAGCAGCCGGCCCCACGGCGCGCAGGCCCGGGCGAGCGCGGCGGTCTGGAACAGCAGGCCCTCCATGCGGCGCAGCAGCAACGCCTCGGCCGGGACGGTCATCCGCCGCAGTTGCGCGATGTGGTCGGCGGCGACTCCGGCGTCGCGCAGCTCGTTGGTGCCGCGCCACAGATCATCGGGCCCGAGCCTCAGCGCGTCGTCGGCCTGCAACCACCACGACACCTGGCGCATGTAGGCGAGCAGGAGCGCGCCGTCCCAGTCGGAGACGTCGCCCGGCAGGTAACCGAGGTCGTGCATGCCGGCGATCACGGCCGGCTCATCGCTCTCCCGCACGGCGCGGGCGATGACGCCCTCGCGACGGACGTACCCGGCCGGTAGATGGCGCATCATCCCGAAGTCGAAGAAGCCGACCCGGCCATCGGGGCAGAGCAGATAGTTGCCAGGGTGGGGATCGCCGAGCGCGAGCCCGAGATGGTTCGCGGTCTCGTAGAAGAAGCGGTAGACGATCTCGACGTAGCGGTCGCGCACGGCGTCGGGCTCAGCCCGGACCGCGTCGAACCCGATCCCGTCGACCCACTCGGTGACGAGCACCCGGCGATGGCTGAGCTCTGAGTCGACCCCCGGCACGAGCACGGCGGGGTGGTCGCGCCAGAAGCGCGCAACCCGACGGTGGTTGGCGGCCTCGAGCTCGTAATCACACTCCTCGACGGTGCGCTCACGCAACTCGGCGAGCACATCGCGGACCTCCAGCCCGGGCATCAGCTGGCGCAGCAGCGGAGTGAGCAGACGCAGGTTGCGCATGTCGGACTCCACCGACTCGGCAACGCCGGGGTACTGGACCTTGACCGCCAACTGACGCCCCTCCGAGTTACGCGCGCGATACACCTGACCGATCGAGGCGGCCGCGGCGGGCTCCGAGTCGATGTGAGCGAGCGCCTTCTCGGGCGCCTGGCCCCACTCCTGCTCGAGCACCTTGCGCATCTGGCGCCACCCGACGGCGGGAACGTTGTCGCGCAGCGAGGCCAGTCGCTCCTGCAGATGGGCGTTCTGGTCGGGATCGAGACCGGGGAACTCGATCGTGCTCAGAACCTGCCCCGCCTTCATCGCGGCGCCCCGCATCACCGCGAGCTGATCGACGAGCGCGTCGATGGTGGCGACGACCCGGTCACCCCGGCGGCGGCGGCGCTCCTCGTCCGTGCCCCTGGTGTCCAGCCGCTGCCCGGCCCAGCGGCCGGCGCCGCCGACCGCGACCCGGCCGAGCCGAGCGGTGCGAGCGACGCGGCCGCGGGTGGGGGCGCGGCCGGAGCTCGGGGCGGCCTTGGGTGGCAGCTCGTCGTCGACTGGATCGCCGGAAGACATCCCTCATCTGTACCCGGTCGGCGGAGGTGGCTGGGGATCGGGCCGTGGTTGGTCGGTTTGCGGACCGGTCTGCGCTTGCTTGGGCGTTCGCGAGGTAGCGCACCGGGGCGCCGTTTTCGCCCGCGCGTCCGTGCCGCGGGGCCGCGTTGGGCGGAAAGGGCGTGTGGGATGCCGAAACGTCCCGCGCGTCCGTCGGCCCCGGACCGTCGTGGGCAGAAGTGGCGTCTGGGATACCGAAAGCGCCCGTGGGGCGGTTCGGCCGGGGGACGCGTGGGCGATTGTGGCCTCCCCGCGCACCCGCTGGCCCACCCCGGCCCTCCCCGCGGCGCCTCGCCGACCCGCGCCGACCCAGAGTCCCCCTCTGGCGCGAGGTCGTGCACAGATACGGTCCCGCCCGCCCCGACCTCATCGCCCAGTAGCACGCACGGCGACGGCAGTCACAGCAGCGCCACCACCGAAACACGGACGCCAAGCAACTGCGGGCGCTGCTTGACGGCCGACGCCGGGCGCGCTACCTCGCGAACCTCCCGCACTGCCAGAATCCGATGACACCCCCGAGAAAGGCTCCCCCGTGACCAACGCCGCCATCGAGCGCACCGACTTCGTCTCGATCCCCGTCCAGAACATGGACCGCGCGCGCGGGTTCTACCGGGACGTGCTTCGGATGCACAGCCCGAACTGGGAGGCGGGGTGGCCCGAGATCGAGAGCGGCAACGTGTCGCTCTACCTCGTCGACCCGACCACGCTCGGGGCGGAGTTCCGTCCCAACGTGGCCCCGGTCGCGCTGCGGGTGCCCGACGTCCCGGAGGCCAAGCGAGAGCTGGAGGAGCGGGGCGTCAGCTTCGCCGGCGAGCACGACACCGGCGTGTGCAAGATGGCGTTCTTCAGCGACAGCGAGGGCAACGCCCTCATGCTGCACCGCCGCTACGCGCCCTGAGGCTCCGCGCCGGAGCCGGCCTCCAGCGACAGCAGCCGGCGCTTGACCTCGGTGCCGCCGCGGTAGGGGCCGATCTTGCCGGTGCCGCGCAGCACGCGGTGGCAGGGCACGAGGATCGGCAGCGGGTTGGTGGCCAGGGCGGTCCCAGCCGCGCGCCACGCGCGGGGGCTCCCGGCCGAGGCAGCGACCTCGGCGTAGGACAGCGTCTTGCCGTACGGAATCGCGCTCGTGACGTTGAGCACCTCGCGGCGGAAGCCACGGGTGAGCCGCCAGTCGAGCGGGACGTCGAACCGGGTGCGACCCCGCTCGAAGTACTCGTCAAGTTGGTGACGGGCGTCGGTGAGGCTGGGACGCGGCGCGCGCAGCACGCGGCCGGAGATGAGGCGCGCGAGCTCGTCGAGGAAGCCATCCTCCTCCTCGGGGAAGCCGAGTCGGACGACGCCCTCGCGGGTGGCCGCGAGCATCAGCGGCCCGAGCGGCGAGTCATGGCGCTCGACGGCGACGTCGAGGAGGTCCTCGGCCGCGGCGCGCTCGGCGATCGCCTCGGTGAGCCGGCGCCAGGACGGCTCGACGTCGAGCTCGCGCCCGGCCGCCAGGCGCGCCTCGATGGCGGAGATGTCGGGATCATTCGGGTTCATGCTGCTGGGACGGTCAACGGACCGCGTCCGTGAGATCCTCGCGCAGGCGGCGCACGCCCTCGAACACGTTGCGCCGCGCCGCCGCCTCGCTGGTCCCCATGACCGCAGCGATCTCCTGGTGGGAGAGATCGGCGATGAAACGCAGCCCGACGGCCTGGCGCTGCTTCTCGGGCAGCCGCGCCACGTCCTTCCAGATCTCGCCGCCCACCTCCAGAGCGGGGTCGCCACCGGTGCCGATCTCGACATCCTCGACCGGAACCGGCGCGCGGGCGGCGGCCCGGTGGCTGTCGATCGCCTTGCGGGCCGCGATCGAGAACAGCCACGCGCGCACCGCGCCCGGATCCTTCAGCGTGTCGTAGGCCCGCAGCGCGGAGATCATCGTCTCCTGAAAGACATCGTCTCCGCGGTCCGGCCCCGCCTGGGAGATGCAGAAGCGCAGGAGCACCCGGCCGTGCTCCTCGAGCACCGTCGCGAACGGCGGAATGCGCGCGCGGGAAGCCCTGACACCAGAAGGCATGTCAATCAGACGATCGGCCGGCCGGTTGTGTGAGGTCATCGCGTGCCCCGGATCTGCGAGGATCGGCGCGATGGTCGACTGGGACGCGGGCAGCTACGAGGAGACGACGGGACCGGAGATCGAACCGGTGGGCGAGGTGGTCGTCGAGGTCGCCGCCATCGCGCGCGGCGACGAGGTGATCGACCTCGCGGCGGGCACCGGGAACGCGGCGCTCGCGGCCGCGCGGCGTGGAGCCGAGGTCACCGCAATCGACGGCGCGCCTCGGCTGCTGGCGATCGCGAAGGACCGCGCAGCCAAGCAGTCCCTGACGCTCGACGTGCGCGAAGGCGACCTGCTGACACTCCCCGCCGAGGATGCGAGCGCCGACTCCGTCATCTCGGTGTTCGGCATCATCTTCGCGTCTGACCCGGCAGGTGCGCTGCGCGAGGTCAGGCGGGTGCTTCGGCCCGGTGGACGCGCGGCCCTCAGCGCATGGATACCCGCTGGACCGATCGACGCGATGCTCGGCGCCGTCGGACGGATCGTGTCTCGCATCACCGGCGCGCCGCCGCCGGGCCGATTTGCCTGGCACGACCCCGCCGTGCTGGGCCCGGTCGCCGCCGAGGCGGGTCTGGCGCTCGCCTCCTCGGCGGCGCACACCCTCCGGGTCAGAGACGTCTCGCCCGAGGCCTACGTCGAGCGCAGCCGCAATCATCCGATGGCGCTCGCGGTGGCGCCGGCCGTCATTGCGGCGGGCGCCGACGAGGAACTGCGCAGCGCGCAGCTATCGGTCCTGCGGCCCGCCAATGAGGATCCCGGCGCCTTCCTCATCCACTCCCCGTACGTGATTCACCTGCTGCGGCCTACGGCTGCAGGCGAGTGATCGCCCAACCGTCGCCGGCGCGCGCGTAGACGAAGCGGTCGTGCAGCCGCGCGACCCCGCCCTGCCAGAACTCCATCCGCTCCGGCTGGATCCGGAACCCGCCCCAGTGCTCGGAGACCGGCAGCGTGCCCTCGGGATAGGCCGCGTCGAGCTCAGCGACGCGCGCCTCCAGCACCTCGCGCGACTCGACGGGGCGGCTCTGCGCCGAGGCGAGGGCGCTCAGCTGGCTCTGGCGCGAGCGCGTCCGCGCATAGAGGATCGAACGGTCTCGTGAGGTCTGCGCCACCGGACCCTCGACGCGGACCTGTCGCTCCTGCGCCTCCCAATGGAACAGCAGCGCCGCGTACGGGTTGGCGATCAGCTCCTCCCCCTTGCGGCTCTGGTAGTTGGTGAAGAACACGAATCCGCGCTCGTCGACGGCCTTGACGAGCACCATCCGGCACGACGGTCGACCCTCGGGCGTCGCGCTGGCGACGGCGGCGGCCTCCGGATGCTCGATCCCCGCATCGTGGGCGGCGGCGAACCAGGCGTGGAACTGCTCGATCGGATCGGGGCCGAGATCCTCGGCGCACAGGTGAGGGGAGTCGGCCATGGCGAGAGGATGACACCCGCGACCGACGCGTCACCCGACGGCCAGCCGGAGCTCGTCCCGCGAATGGATGTCGAGCTTCAGATAGACGTGGCGCAGGTGGTACTCGATCGTCTTCGGGCTGAGGAACAGCGCCGCTGCCGCCTCGCGGGTCGTCCGTCCCTCCGCGAGCAGCAGCGCGATCTGGAGCTCCTGCGGCGTCAGCTCGTCACGGGTGCTCGGGTCGCCGCGACGCACCGTCTCCCCCGTCGCCTCCAGCTCAGCGCGGGCGCGGTCGGCCCACGGCCGGGCGCCGAGCCGCTCGAAGGCATCCGCGGCCGCTCGCAGCTGCTCCCGAGCGCGCACCCGGCTCCCCGCGCGACGCAGACGTTCTCCGTAGACGAGCCGGGTGCGCGCGGTCTCGAACACGTCGGGAGTCTTCACGTGATGCTCGAGCGCACGCTCGAAGCGCTCCGCCGCGTCACCCGTCTCCTGCGCGACGAGACCCTCAGCGCGGACGGCGCGCGCAAGCGACCAGGATCCGCGCGTGGCCGCGATCGCGCTGAACTCGGCGGCGCACTGCTCGGCCTCCTCGCGACGGCCGAGGCGCAACAGCGCGTCGACGAGCTCCGGCAGCGGCGAGATGTCGGGGTCGGTGAGTCCACACTCCTGCAGCACGTGTCGCTGGCGTTCCAGTTCCTCAAGCGCGCGACCGGCCGCCCCCGCTCCGAGCTCGAGCATCGCGAACGCCTCGTACACCCACACCTCGTGGAGCCGGGCCCCGAGCCGCCGGCACAGCACGAGTGCCTCGGCGCCGAGCGCTCGGCACTCGTCCTCCGCACCGCGGCGGGCGAGCAGACGCGCGAGGCCCGACAGCGCGAACACGAGGTCGGTGAGCTGATCGCTCTCCCGGGCCAGGCCGATCGCCTCGCGGTAGGTCATGCCGGCCAGATCCCAGCGGTCAGTCGTCGCGCGGTCGATCGCGACGAGATTGAGCACGAACGGGAGCGCCCCAATCGCCGCCCGCTCGCGGACACCATCCAGCGCGTCCACCCCGAGCTCCCGTCCGACGGTGGCGTCACGTAGGAAGAGCGGAAGCGCGGCGAGCCAGGGAAGCAGCTGCAGGTCCTCGCGCAGCTCCTTGGATTCCTCGGCGAGTTGGACCGCGGTCCCGACCTCCCGCTCTCCGGCCGCGGCGTCGCCGCCGACGACCCAGGCCATGCCGACCGCAGCGGAGGCCAGAAACCGTGTCCGTCGCGACGCATGCTCGGGCTGTTCGCGCCAGGCGCGCTCGGCGAGCGACACCCCCTCGGCCGGCTCGCCGGCGTAGAAGCACGCGGTCGCCGCCTCGGCACGGAGCTCCACCGCGCGCACCGGATCGACCTTCTCGGCGACGGCGGCGAGAATCTCGTGGCCACGCATCACCGGACCTCGCCGGATGGTGATCCGGCCGACCAGCTCGTCGAGGTCGAGCAGCGCGGCCTCGTCGTCGGTCACAGCACGGGCCTCTTCCAGCAGGGAGAGCGCGCGGTCCCCGAGTCCGGCGTGCCAGCTGGACTCCGCCGCCAGGCGCAGCAGGCGACCGCGCTTCGAAGCGTCGGAGGCAAGCCGGGCGGCGCGCTCGAACGCGACGGACGCAGGCGCGTACGCGCTGCGACCGCGAGCACGCTCACCCGCCTGCTCGAGCGCTGCCGCGGCCCCGTCGTCGATCCCCGAGGCCGCGGTCGCCAGGTGCCAAGCGCGACGATCGACGTCGCGGTCGGGCAGCGCGCCGGCGAGCGCGCGGTGCACGTCGCGCCGCTCCTGCGCCCCGGCGGCGGCGTACACCGCTGAACGGGCGAGTGGGTGGCGGAACTCGACCGTGCCCGTGGCCAGGGAGATCACGCCGGCCTGCTCGGCCGCAACGAGCGCGGCCGACTCGATGCCCAGCCGCGACGCGGCTCGCTCCAGCAGCGCGAGATCTCCGCTGTCGCTGGCCGCGGCGAGCAGCAGCATCCGCCGCTGAGGCCCCGTGAGCGAGCCGGCGCGACGCGCGAACGCACCGGAGATCCGCGCCGAGACGAGCACCGGAGCGCCCTCGGGCGCGAGCGTGTCCGGCTCGCCGGCGAGCTCGAGAAGCGCCAGCGGGTTGCCCCCAGTCGCACCGTGCAGCCGGCGTGTGGTCTCTGGCGCGAGCCCCGGCAACAGCGCCTCGGCGTCCTCGGAGCTGAGGCCGCCGAGCCTGAGCGTCTCCAGATCGGCCCCGTCGAGCAGCGACGGCTCATCCTGACGGACCCCGAGGAGGACCGCGATCGGGTCGGCGATCAGCCGCCGGATCGCGAACAGCAGCGCCTGGGCACTGGAGCCGTCGAGCCAATGCGCGTCGTCGACCAGCACGAGCACCGGACCTTGTTCTGCATGGGCCGCGAGCAGGCTGAGTGTCGCCGCGCCGACCGCGAAGCGCTCCTGCGCCTCGGTCGCGCGCAGGGCGAGCGCTCCCTCGAGCGCACGCGCCTGCGGCGCTGGGATCCGGCCGAGCTCCCCGAGCGCGGGGCGTAGCAGCTCGAACAGGGAGGCGAATGGGATCCGCGCCTCTGACTCGATGCCCCGCGCCTGCAGCACGCGCATCCCGTCGGCGTTGGCGGCCGCATCCTCCAGCAGGGAGGTCTTCCCGATCCCCGGCTCGCCGACGACGGCCAGCACGTCGCTCGCGCCGTCACGGGCACGCTCCAGGGCGCCATGCACACGACGCCGCTCGTGGTCGCGCCCCAGCAGCATGAAGCGATTCTTCCATCCCCCTGGCACCACGACTAGGTGGGGCCCTGAGGCGAGCCGCGGGGCCGCTCCATACGGTGCCCGCCACAACGACCACAGGGGGTTTTCATGAGCACCGTCGAGCAACCGCCCACCACCGAGGTGGACGGCGACAAGCTGATGCAGTTCGTATTCCGTGCCGTCGACGAAGTGGGGGCGACGCTCAACGCCGCGCTCGTCGTGATGGGCGACAAGCTCGGTCTCTACCGGGCGCTCGCCGCGGACGGGCCACTCTCATCGGCCGAGCTGGCCGAGCGGACGGGCACCGCTGAGCGCTACGTGCGTGAGTGGTGCAATGCCCAGGCGGCCGGCGGCTACCTGCAGTATGACCCGGACACCAGTCGCTATCGCCTGGAGCCCGAGCAGGCGGTGGCCTTCACCGACGCGAACAGCCCGGCGTATCTGCCCGGGTTCTTCCAGATCGCGCTCGGTTCGGTGATCGACTCGCCGACGATCGTGGAGAAGGCGCGCACCGGCAACGGCTTCGGCTGGCACGAGCACGTGCACGACGTCCACGAGGGATGCGAGCGGTTCTTCCGGCCCGGCTACAACGCGAACCTTGTCGCCGAGTGGCTGCCCGCACTCGACGGGGTGGTCGAGAAGCTCGAGCGGGGAGCGCTCGTCGCCGACGTCGGCTGCGGGCACGGCTCCTCGACGATCCTCATGGCCCAGGCGTTCCCGCACTCGACGTTTGTCGGCTCCGACTATCACGAGGGCTCGATCGAGACCGCTCGCGCTCGGGCACAGGACGCCGGCGTCGCCGACCGGGTGAGGTTCGAAGTGGCGCCCGCCGCGGCGTACAGTGGTGGAAGCTACGACCTGGTGACGATGTTCGACTGCCTGCACGATATGGGCGATCCCGTCGGCGCCTCGCGCCATGTGCTCTCCACGCTGAGCGCCGATGGCACGTGGATGATCGTCGAGCCGAACGCGGGCGACCGGACCGAGGACAACTTCAACCCGGTCGGCCGTGCGTACTACGCGTTCTCGACGCTGCTGTGCACGCCGGCGTCGCTCTCGCAGGACGTTGGACTCGCGCTGGGGGCCCAGGCGGGCGAGGCGCGGATCCGCGACGTCGTCCGGACCGGTGGGTTCACCCGTTTCCGCCGCGCCGCGGAAACCCCGTTCAACCTCGTGTTCGAGGCCCGGCCGTGACGACCGCTCCGGCCGCCGTGGCGTCCGAGCGCCCGGGGACAGCGACGGGCGTCCGGCGGCCGGAGCAGACGCGTGCGCTGTACCCGCACACCGAGGGGTTCGTCGAACGCGATGGGGTGCGGGTCCACTACGAGGTCTACGGCGAGGGTGAGCAGACGGTCCTGCTGCTGCCAACCTGGTCGATCGTCCACTCCCGGTTCTGGAAGCTTCAGATCCCGTACCTGGCCCGCCACCGCCGAGTGGTGACCTTCGATGGGCGGGGGAACGGACGGTCGGACCGTCCAACCGGCGCCGAGGCGTACGCGACGACCGAGTTCGCGGCGGATGCGCTCGCGGTGCTCGACGCGACCGACACCGACTCCGCCGCGCTGGTCGCACTGTCCTGCGGGGCGCTGTGGGGCACGATCCTCGCCGCCGACGCCCCGCACCGGGTCGAGCGGATCGCCTACATCGGGCCGGCGGTGCCGCTCGCACCCGGCCATCCCGAGCGCGAGCGCTGGGCCTTTGAACAGAGCGCGGGCGACGGCGCGGGCTGGGCGAAGTACACCGCCGATTACTGGCGGCGTGACTACCCCGGATTCCTGGAGTTCTTCTTCGCCGAGTGCCTGTCGGAGCCTCACTGCACCAAGGAGGCTGAGGACGGCGTCCGCTGGGGACTCGAGACGACGCCCGAAACACTCACCGACACCGTCCGCGGGCTGCACGTTGCGCGCGAGGAGTCGTTCGAGGAGACCTGCGCGCGCGTCCGCTGCCCGGTGCTCGTCCTCCACGGCGACGACGACCGCGTCCGCCCGCATGCCCAGGGCGCGGCGCTCGCACGGGCGACCGGCGGCGAGCTCCTCACCCTGCACGGCTGCGGCCACCTGCCTCAGGCGCGCGACCCGGTGAAGCTCAACCTGTTGCTCGGCGAGTTCCTCGGCATCCGGACGCCGAGACGGGACTGGACCCGCGCCGGAGTGCGACAGCCTCGCGCGCTGTTCATCTCCTCGCCGATCGGCCTCGGCCACGCCCGGCGTGACGTCGCGATCGCCGACGCGCTGCGGGCGATCCACCCTGACCTCCAGATCGACTGGCTCGCCCAGGACCCGGTGACGAGGGTGCTGCAGGCGCGAGGCGAGCGCATCCATCCGGAGAGCGGGCGGCTGGCCAGCGAGTCGTCCCACATCGAGTCAGAGTCGGCCGGCCACGACCTGCATGTGTTCGAGACGCTGCGGCGGATGGACGAGATCATGGTGTCGAACTTCATGGTCTTCCACGAGCTTGTCGCCGCTGAGCAGTACGACCTGTGGATCGGCGACGAGGCGTGGGAGGTCGACATGTTCCTGCACGACAACCCGGAGCTGAAGACCGCCGCCTACGTCTGGCTCAGCGACTTCGTCGGCTGGTTGCCGATGGCGGACGGCGGCGAGCGGGAGGCGATGCTCACCGCGGACTGCAACGCGGACATGATCGAGCAGCTCGCGCGGTTCCCACGGGTGCGCGACCGCTCGATCTTCATCGGCGATCCCGAGGACGTCGTGGACGAGAGCTTCGGGCCGGGGCTGCCCTCGATCCGGGAATGGACCGAATCGCACTTCTCCTTCTCAGGCTACGTGAACGGGTTCGATCCGATCCCGGCCGAGCAGCGGCCGGCGCTGCGCGAGCAGCTCGGCTACAGGCCCGACGAGCGAGTGTGCCTGGTCACCGTCGGCGGCTCCGGGGTCGGGGAGGCTCTACTCCGGAGGGTTCTGGAGAGCGTTCCAGAGGCCCGTGAGCGCGTCTCCGGGCTGCGAGTGGTCGTCGTGACCGGCCCGCGGATCGACCCGGCGTCGCTGCCGGCGGTCGACGGCGTCGAGGTGCACGCCTTCCGCGACGACCTCTACCGCCACCTCGCCGCGTGCGACCTCGCGATCGTCCAGGGTGGCCTGTCGACGACGATGGAGCTCACCCTCAACGGGCGCCCGTTCATCGCGTTCCCGCTCGGGCATCACTTCGAGCAGAACATCCACGTCCGTCACCGGCTCGCCCGGTACGGCGCCGGGCGATACATGGACTTCGCGTCCTCCGGACCGGACCAGATCGCGCAGGCGATCGCCGAGGAGATCGACCGGGAGGTCAGCTATGAGCCGATCGCGCCGGGCGGCGCCGAGCGGGTGGCGGCGATGATCTCCGAGCTGCTCTGAGCTGCGCTGCCGCGTCTTCGCTACGTTCGCGCCATGAAGCTCGGCGCGATGTTCGTCCCGGCCCACCCCGTCGAGCGGCTGCCTGCGTTTGCCGAGCGGGTCGACACGCTCGGGTACGACGAGCTGTGGCTGGCCGAGGACTGCTTTGCGCATGGAGGGATCTCGGCGGCGACCGTCGCGCTGGGGCGGATGGAGCGCGCGACGGTCGGCGTCGGCCTGCTGCCGGTGGGGCTGCGCTCGCCGGCGCTCGCCGCGATGGAGCTCGGCACACTGGCCACGCTGTATCCCGGGCGGGTGCGCGTCGCGTTCGGTCACGGGGTCGAGTCGTGGATGCGTCAGATCGGCGCGCGGCCGCGCAACCGGATCAGCTTCCTGCGCGAGGTCGCCGACAGCGTGGCGCGGTTGACCCGTGGCGAGGTCATCAGCCGTGACGGCGAGGTCCACCTGGACGGCGTTCGCCTCGACCACCCGCCCTCACACCCACCCGAGTTCCTGATCGGCAGCACCGGCTCCCGGGCGCTCGGCGTTGCCGGCGAGCTCGGCATGGGCTTTCTGATGCCCGAGGGGACCGGCACCGCGGGCGTCCGTTGGGCGCGCGAGGCACTCGGCGGTGGCGCCTCGGTGACGATCTACTGCTGGCTGAGCATCGCCGAGGACGAGACCGTCGCACGGGCGGCCCTGATCCAGAGCGTCATGCGATGGCGTGCCTGGAACCTCTATCCACGGCTCTACGAGCTGGCGGAGCTGCCCACGGCCGACGAGCTCACCGTCGAACATCTCCCGAGGGTGGCGGCCGTCGGCACCCCGGAGCAGTGCGCGCGTCAGCTGCAATCGCTGCACGACGCCGGAGCGGACACGATCGTCCTGCAGGCGGTCGGCGACGATCCGCTCGGCTCGCTGGAGCGCGCGAAACGAGCGATCGGGGGGTAAACGATGCAGCTCACCGACGTCCTGCACGCCGTCGACGCCCATGCCGAGGGCGAACTCACCCGCGTCATCGTCGGCGGGCTGCCGACAGCTCGGCCGGCGACGATGGCCGAGCGCCGCCTTGAGCTGATCGCCGACGACTCGCTGCGCCGCTACCTGCTCGGCGAGCCGCGCGGCCAGCTGTGCCTGCACGCGGTCCTCGTCTACCCGCCCTCGGAGCCCGCGGCCGAGGTGGGGATCGTGATCATGGAGAGCACGGACTATCCCGCGATGTCCGGCTCCAATGTGATCTGCGCGGCGACGGTGCTGCTGGAGACCGGGATGGTCGGCATGGCCGAGCCCGAGACCGTGTTCACGCTGGAGACCCCGGCGGGTCTGGTGCCGGTGCGCGCCGCCTGCGCCGGCGGCCGGTGCGAGCGAGTCCAGTTCGAGAACGTGCCTGCGTTCGTGGCCGACCTCGACGTCCCGGTCCGGGTCGCCGGGCTCGGCGAGATCCTCGTCGACGTCGCGTTCGGTGGCGCGTTCTTCGCTGTCCTCGACGGCTCTGCGCTGGGCGTCGAACTCGTCCACGAGCAGGCCGACCGGATCTCCGAGATCGGGCAGCGGATCACCGCCGCGGTGGCCGAGCAGTACCCGGTGAGCCACCCTGAGCGGCCCGACCTCCGCACTGTGACATTCACGACGATCACGGGACCGCCGCGGGCGGGCGGCGACGGACGGAACGCCACCGTGATCAACCCCGGGCGGCTCGACCGCTCACCGTGCGGGACCGGCACGAGCGCCCGGATGGCGATCATGCACGCCCGTGGCGAACTCGCCGAAGCTGAGGACTTCGTCCACGAGAGCATCATCTCGACGCTGTTCATCGGCCGCATCGAGGGGCTGACCAGCGTCGGCGGCCGCACCGCGATCCGCCCATCGATCAGTGGCCGCGGCTGGATCACCGGCACCCATCAGATCGGGCGCGACCCGCAGGATCCGCTCGGTCGGGGGTTCGGTCTCGCCGACACCTGGCGCGGCGCGGCCGCGCAGTGGCCGCCGCCGGGCGAGACGCGCAGCGAGGTGGGCTGATCCGATGACCATCGCCGAACGACCGATGTGGGTCAACTGGGCCGACAACCAGTCCTTCCGCCCCGAGCAGATCGCGCGGCCCACGAGCGAGGAGGAGCTGATCGACACAGCGCGCGGGGCGATCCTCGAGCGCCGACCGATCGGCATGGCGGGCAGCGCGCACTCGTTCAGCCCGGTCGTGGAGACGAACGGGCTGCTGCTGGATATGCGCGGCGTCAGCGGCGTCCGGTCGACCGATCCGCGGACCGCGCGCGCCGACGTGCTTGCCGGCACCACCCTCAAGCAGCTCGGCGCCGAGCTCTGGGACGCCGGGCTGGCGATGAAGAACATGGGCGACGTCGACGTGCAGACCTTCGTGGGCGCCATCAGCACCGGCACTCACGGCTCCGGTCCTCAATGGGGGACGCTGTCCTCGACCGTCACCGGCGTGCGCCTGCTCACCGGAACGGGTGAGCTGATCGACATCGACGAGAGCCAGCCCGATCTGTTGCACGCGGCGCAGGTGTCTGTGGGGCTGCTCGGGGTGATCACGCGGGTGACGATGGAGGCGACGCACGCCTATCGGCTTCGCGAGTCCAACCGGATCCTGCCGCTCAAAGAGGTCCTCGACGTGTGGGACGACGCGCCCGGCTCCTACCGCCATTACTCGCTGTTCTGGGCGCCCACCAACGACTCGGCATCGCTCTACGAGCTGCCGCCCTTTCCGGCCGACCACTGCTACGTGAAGATGCTTGACGAGCTCCCGGTCACCTCGGAGGTCGATCGAACCGCGCCAGTCGAGGGGCCGGTCGGGGGCCGCACGGGCCCCGCGCATCTCATCTACCCCGACACCGCCGACGACGAGGCGAGCTGGATCGAGCTCGAGTACATGGTCGACGTCCGCTGTGGGCGCGACGCGTTCCTGGCGATGCGGGCGCTCATGCAGCACGGCTTTCCCGAGGCGATCTCGCCGATCCAGGTCCGCTGGACCAAGGGCGAGCCGGCGTTCATCTCCCCCCACCACGGCCACGACACCTGCTCGCTGTCGGTCTCCGGGCTCAAGCGACACGACTGGGATCGCTTCCTGCGCGCCGTCGACGAGACGCTGCGGCCTTTCCATCCCCGGCCGCACTGGGGCAAGATGGGCTACATGGACCCCGCCGGTTTCCGTGCCGTCTATCCCGAGCTCGATCGCTTCCTGGCGATCCGCGCCGAGCTCGATCCGCACGGGCTGTTCCTGGGCGACTACTTCCGCGAGGCGTTCTCGCTCTCCTGACCGCGTGCATGACATCGCCGAGTTCCTGAGCCGCCACGAACCGTTCCGCGACCTGGACGAGCCAGGGCTCGATGCGATCGCGCAGCGCACCGAGGTGGAGTTCTTCCCCGCCGGGACGGTCATCTTCGACCAGGGGGCGTCCGCCCGCGAGCACGTGCGCATGATCCGGCGCGGCGCCGTCGAGTTGCTCGACGGGACCCAGATCCTCGACGGCCTCGGCGAGGGGGAGCTGTTCGGTCATCCGTCGATGCTCACCGGGCTACCGACCGAGTTCGCTGCGCGGGCAGGAGAGGACACGCTCGTGTACCGAATCGAGGCCGACGCGATCATCCCGCTGCTCACACGACCGGCGGTGGTCCGTTACCTCGCGCGCGAGATCCGCCACCGTGAGGGCCTGCGCAGCGCGGGCTCGCCGGCAGTCGCCGCCCGGATGGCCACTCGGCACGTCGCGACGATGGTCGATCGGCGCTGCATCGTCTGTGACCCAGAGACGCCGGTCGGCGAGACCGCGCGCCGGATGGTCGACGCCGATGTCTCGTGCGCGGTGGTCCGTCTCGCTGAGGGGTACGGGATCGTCACCGACCATGACCTGCGGGCGCGGGTCATCGCGGCCGGGCGCTCGTTCGACGTGCCGGTGAGGGAGGTGATGAGCGCGCCGGCACTCACCGCGGACCCTGAGGTGACGGTGGGCGACGCGGCGCTGACGATGATCGAACGGGGCGTGCGCCACATCCCGGTCGTTCGGTCGGGCGGCGAGGTGATCGGGGTGCTCCGCGACGTGGACCTGCTCGCCACTGAGACGCGCACGCCGTTCACGCTGCGGCGTGAGATCGCGGCCGCCGGCACCCCGGCGGAGGTCACCGCGGTGGCGGCCCGGCTCCCGACGGTGCTCATCGCGTTGCACGACGCCGAGACGTCGGCGCTGCAGATGAGCAGGGTGCACTCGGCGATCGCCGACGCGCTGATCACCCGGCTGCTCGAGCTGATCTCCGCGGACACGCCGGCGCCGATGTGGATCGCGCTCGGTAGCCACGGGCGGCGCGAGCTCGCTCCCGGCTCCGACCTCGACTCGGCGGTCACCTGGCCCGCGGACGTGACCGCCGATGAGGAGCAGTCGCTGCGCGACATCGCGCGCCACACGGTGGAGGCGCTCGGAACGCCCGGGGTGGAGCCCGACCCGCACGGGGCCACCGCGAGCTCGCAGCTGTTCGCGCGGTCGATCGAAAGCTGGCGTCAAGCGGTCCGGCGCTGGGCGGCCGACCCGTCCGCCGACAAGGTGCCGATCGTGCTCTCGGCGCTGCTCGACGGCCGCCCCGTCGGACCCGGACCGGCGTGGAGCGAGGCGATCCTCGCAGAGATGACCAATCCGTCGGCTCGCCTGGAGCTCGAGCGTTGGCTGCGCCGGCTCGCGCTCAGCCATCGGCTCCCGACCGGGTTTGTGCGCAGCCGGGTGCTCGATCCGTCGGGGTCACGCCGTCACGTCGACCTCAAGCGCGACGGGTTGCAGCCGATCGTCGACCTCGGCCGCTACGCGGGCTTTGCGGCGGGCGCGGGGTTGCTCTCGACCCCGGCGCGGCTGCGCGCCGGGGCTGCAGCGGGCGTGCTCAGCGACGCCGACGCGCGGCTGCTCATCGAGGCGCACGAGCTGTTCAGCGACCTGCGGGTCTCCCATCACCTGTCGTTGTTGCGCGAGGGTCGCGCACCCAAGGACTCGGTTGACCCCACCGAGCTCTCGGCCCTCACCCGCAGCTACATGAAGGACGCGTTCCGGTTGGTCGCCGGGGTCCAGCGACGGATGACTGACGGGCTGCGGGTCCGATGATCGTCGGCGTTGAGCGGGTCGGATGGCGCGCGGCACAGCTCGTCGTCGTCGACCTCGAGACGACCGGCCTGGATCCGCGAGTCGACGAGGTCATCTCGTTTGCGGCGATCCCGGTCCGCGAGGGGCGGGTCCGGCCCGCCGAGCTGGTGAGCACGCTGGTGCGCCCGCGCCACCCGCCGCCCGCGGAGGGAATCCGCATCCACGGGCTGCGGGAGAGCGACCTCCGCGAAGAACCGACGCTCGGTGAACGGATCGAGCTCATCGCGGCGGCGCTCGCGGGCTCGGTGCTCGTCGCCCATTGCGCGTGGATCGAGACCCGCTTCCTCGGCGAGGCGCTCGCCGAGCACGGCCGCAGCCTCGAGGGGCCGGTGATCGACACGATGGCGCTCGGAGGCGCGGTGCTCGCGCGGCGAGGAATCGCGTGTCCGGAGTCGCCCTCGCTCGATTTCCTCGCGCGAGCGCTGGGGCTGCCGGTCCACCGCCCCCACCACGCTGATGGCGACGCGCTCACCACCGCGCAGGTGTTCATCGCGCTGGCGAGCCTGTTCGACCGCGAACGGGAGCCGACGATCGGCGAGCTCGCCCGCGCCCGGCCTCCGCGCATCTCGACGCGCGATCGCCTGTCCAGGCGCCTACGGCGCTGACCGACGCCGCTGCTCAGCGGTCGGCCGCGCCGAACGCGGGCCTAGTCGGTGCGTCCTGTCCCTCGACGCCCGTCGACCGCACGAGCGGCGCCGCGACGGTCGCGATCACCGCGGCGGGGAGCAGCGGGACGATCACGAGTGCGAGAGCGTGCGGCAGACCGAGCGAGGAGGCAACCAAGCCGATCAGCGGCGGGCCGCCGAGGAAAGCCACATACCCGATCGACGCGATCACCCCCACCCGAGGCGCCGCGAGTGCCGGCTCGTCGGCGCCGGCGCTCATGCCGACGGGGAAGCCCAACGAGGCGCCGACCCCCCACAACGCGACGCCCAGATAGGCGAGTGGCACCCACGGGGTGAAGATGAACACGAGCAGGCCGGCGACCGCGATCAGGACCAGCAGCCGCAGCGTGCGCACCCGGCCGATCCGTTCGAGAAGGTGCGGCCCGTTCCAGCGGCTCACGGTCATCATCGCCAGGAACAGGCCGTAGGCGACTGTCCCGAGCACCGGCGCAACGTGGTGTCCCTGGATCATCGACACGCTGATCCAGTCGTTGCCACTGCCCTCGGTCAGCGCGAACGCCAGCAGGATGAGCCCGATCAGCAACGTGCGCCGCTCGCGCCAGGGGTTGTGCGAGCGCGCCGCCTCGTGCTCGTGGGGCTCGAGGTGATCGCTGTCGGAGAGAAAGCGACGGCAGGCCGGCCAGATCGCGGCGGGCAGGACGCACGCGAGCACCAGCAGGTCCACGGTCACCGAGATGCGCGCCGCGACCATCGCCACGCCGACCACAGCTCCCATCACAGTGCCGACCCCGTACCAGGCATGAAACCGCGACATCAGCGGGCGTCCGACCTGCTGTTCGACCCGCGCGCCCTGCACGTTGACCGCCACGTCCCAGATTCCCGCGGCCAACCCGATCATGAACAGGCCGACGACGACCGCAGCGACCGACGTCCGGGATCCGAACGCGGCCACGACGACGCCAGACGCGCTGAGCAGCGAGACCCAGCGCAGCGTGCGCTCCGAGCCCAACCGCACGACCAGCGGGCCGGCAGCCGGCAGCGAGACCAGCGAGCCGGCGGCGGTCGCCAGCAGGACCAGGCCGAGGCCCGAGGAGCTGAGGCCGAGCTGGGCCTTGACCTGCGGGATCCGCGACGCCCAGGTCGCGTTGATGACGCCGATGCCCGCAAAGGCGACGTAGCTGGCGCGGATTGCGGTCGTCTCTCTGGGCACGCCCTTCATGTTGACGCGTCGCCGCGGGACAAGTCATGCGCGCGGAAGGGCGACGGCGGTCACACCGGGCGGAACCCGGAGCAGAGCACGCGCATCCAGGTGATCCGGCCGTCGCTCTCGGTGTAGTGGGCCTGCTGCTCGATGACGAACGGACCGTCCGGGTTGACGCCGCGAAACCGGTAGGACACCCGCTCGCAGTCCGCGACGTGACGCAAATCAGATGCGGACGGCGAGCTCCTCGGGGGCGAAGCGCTCGCGGGTGCTGGGCCAGGCACCGAGCCGCGCCGCGAGCGCGGTCACGAATGCGGGGAGGCCGGCGACGAGCATGATCAATCCCGCCACGCGCTGGTCGTGCACGGCGGCGGCCGCGCCCAGAACCTGACCGTACGGCGAGTACACGGGCGCCTGCGCGAGCAGCAGCCAGATCGAGACCAGCCCCATCGGCACCATGCAGGCGATGACGCAGGTCGCTCGGACCGCCGGCCCGGGCCGGTGGGGCAGCGGGTCGGCGCCGATCAGTGGGGCCCACACCAGGCACGCGGCGAGCAGATAGAGGGCGTGCTCGCAGACGTGGACGAGGTCGTTGCGGAGGGTGAGGTCATAGACCACGGGCAGATGGGTGACCAGGATCACCACGCTGAAGATCGCGGTCGACCAGACCGGACCGGTGATCGCCTCGACCGGCCGGGAGCGGAGCACGCCCGCCAGCCGGCGCCGTCCACGCGAGGCGAGCGCGAAGAACGCCAGGCGCAGCGGCGCGCCGGCGACCAGCAGCGGGGCCGCCGCGAGCCAGATGAGCATGTGCTCGACCATGTGGGCGGACAGGCGGGTGTCCGCCTGCGCGCCCACGCCAGAGTCGATCGCGAACAGCAGCAGCGCAAGGCCGCCGAGGAACGACGCGGTGCGGGCGCGCGGCCAGCGGCGCGATCGCCGGTCACGGCGCCGGCCGACCTCGGTCGCGACCAGGTAGGCGACGCCGACCGCTGCGGTGAGCAGCGTGAAGATCAGCCCGACCGTTCCGTCGAGCTCCCACTCGGTGAAGAACCCCGAGACGCTCATCCGCTCACTGGAAGATCTCCGTCGTGCAGTCTCCGCCGGGCAGGCGGATCTCGTGCGGCCGTGCGCCGTCGGTCTGGGCGCCGAAGTCGACGAAGAAGTCCTCGTCGAGCGCGTAGCTCCCGTCCGCCTGGCGGTCGAGCTTCGTGATCCAGCCCTGCAGATCGGGATAGAACTGGTTGTCCCAGGTCGAGTACAGCGAGTTGGAGACGTACACCCGCTCTCCGTCGAGCGAGTTCTGCAGCATCTGCGGGCCTCCGGTGAGAGGGCCGTCGGACCTTGGGTGACCGCCGTCGCGTCCCAGAAGGCCTCCCATCCACACCTGTGACTTCAGCTGCGGGTGAGTCGGATCCGACACGTCGTAGTGGCGCAGGTCGCCGTGGAGCCAGTTGGAGAAGAACAGGTCACGGTCGTCGAGCGAGAGGACGATGTCGGTGATCAGGCCCGGCACCCCGCCCTCGAGCGGCCATCCCTCCAGCGGCTCGTTCTCGACGTCGATCACGGTCTGGGCGTCCCACGAGCCGTTGTCGTTGAAGAACCGCTTCACCGTGCTCGAAAGGGTGACGCCGACGAAGCCCTGAAGCGAGTCCGGATCGTGCTGCCAGCGCAACTCCAGCGGGATCCAGCCGTCGTCCCCGAGGTCGAGCGTCTGGACGCGGCGGCGCTGCTCCAGATCCCAGAAGTGCAGCTTGCGCCCGTACCTGCCGGCGCCGACGTCGGCCGGGTTGAAGCCGTCCTTGAACGTGTTCGGGGCACCCCACTCGCTGGAGACGAGCGCGTTCTGGCGCGGCTGGTACCAGAAGTCGTAGTTGAACTCCAGCGCCCCCGGCGCCTCCTGCTCCCAGCGTCCGGCGATCGAGAAGTCCCGCGCGTCGAGCATCGCGAATCCACCCGGGGTGTTGCCGTCGGCGTCGCCGAGCATCGAGATCGTGACGATCTCACCGGGCATGCAGTGCACGGTGTGGGGCGCGCTCAGGTTGAGTGTCTCGGCGACCTCCGCGCCCTCTATCACGGACTTGATTCGCGGCTTGGTGGGGTCGGAGACGTCGATCATGTGGATCCGGCTGGAGCGGAACCCCGGGACGATCAGCGTGTCGCGCTCGAGGCTCGAGTGGCATGCCGACGAGCACGCGTTCCAGCCGAAGTGGTGCAGCTCATCACCGAGGTTGGGCATGTCGACGCGACCGATCACCTCCCCGCGGTGCGGGGACTCCGGGTCGACGTCGATCACCGCGATGAAGTCGGGCTTGTCGATCCCGGTCCCCTCGTAGAGGCCGGCGACGTAGATGAACTGCTCCGGCGGCTGCTGACGGGCCTCCTCGGGAGAGGCGTATCCCGGGCCGGTGTGCGCGGCGTGATCGTGTGACATGCGTTCCTTTCGCCGAAAGTACACAAAGTCAAGTAGCTAAGTGCAGATCATACGGCTCGCTGTCTGCCCGTAACCTACCGGCGCGCCGGGCTTCGGTGGACCTTTGTTGAACGCAGCAGGGATCGCTCACGGTGGGCTGGTCGACGCCGATAACCCGGTGCATGAACGCATCCGCCAGGAGCCTGCCCGAGTGCCGCGAGTGAGTGCCCGCCCGCGTTGGCTGCCGATGGCGTTCATGATGGGCCTGTTGCTGCTCGTCTACGCGGGCTGGCAGGTGTTCCGCTGGCCGGATCTTGACCGCACGCTCGTCGGCGACGCGTTCTTCTATCCCGTGGGCGTCGCCGCCATCGCCGCGGCCGTGGGCGCCGCGCGGCGCAGCCATCACCAGCCTCGTATCCGCTGGGCCTGGTACCTGCTGGCGGTCGGAGCACTCCTCTACCTCGGCGGCGACATCGCACAGACGATCTATGAGCTCAACGGCAACCTGCCGTTCCCGTCGGTCTCCGATGCGCTCTACATCTCCTTCTACCCGGTGATGCTCGCGGGGCTGCTGCTGTTCCCGACGCGCCGTGGCGGCCACCGGGCGGTCAGGCGCCTGATCCTCGACCTCACGATCGTGGCACTCGGCGGAGCGATGCTCGTCACCTTCGTGGTCCTCGGCCCGACGGTGCGTGCCGGTGGCCCGACCCTGCTCTCGATGATCGTCTCGGTCGCCTATCCGGTCGGCGACATGATCCTGCTGGTCGGCCTCGGCTCGGCCCTGCTGCGCCGGACCGATCCGTCGAGCGCACGCGCGCTGCAGTTCATGGCGGCGGGGCTCGCCTCGTTCGTCGCCGCGGACATGGTGTACGGGTACATCCTGTTGCACTCCACCTACCACGGCGGAGATCCGGTCGACTCTCTGTGGATGGTCGCGATCGCGCTGACCGCGGTGGCCGGGGCCGCCCAGACCACGCCGGCCGCGACCCGCTCGGTGGAGGAGGAAACCTCGCCGCAGGCGAGCTGGGCGCCCTACGTGGCGAGCGCCGTCGGCTTCGGATTGCTCATCGCCGACCACCACGACCTGGTGATGACCCTCTCCGCTGTCGCGCTCGCCTCGCTCGTCGCCGCGCGGCAGTTTCTCGCCCAGCGCGATCTCCTTCGCCATCAGCGCCTCGCCCGCCACCACTCACTCCACGACGCGCTCACCTCCCTGCCCAACCGCCGTGGCCTGATCTCCGATCTGCAGGCTGCGCTCGGTCCCGGAGCGACCCAGACCCCGCGCGCCCTGGCGATCTTCGATCTCGATGGGTTCAAGGCCTACAACGACACGTTCGGCCACCTCGCCGGAGATCAGCTGCTGGAGCGCCTCGGTCATCGGCTGGGTGACGTCATCGCGCCGCACGGACGCGCGTACCGCTTGGGAGGCGACGAGTTCTGCGTGCTGCTGAACCCGGGCGTCGCCGCTCCCGAGGCGATCTTCGCGGCCGCCGACGACGCGCTCTCCGAGGACGGGCCCGGGTTCTCGATCGGGTCCTCCTTCGGCGCGGTCGTGATCCCCACCGAGGCCGACGAGGTGAGCACCACGCTCGACATCGCCGACACCCGGATGTACGCGCACAAGGGAGGCCGGCGCGCGGCCACGATCATCGGGCAGACGCGCGATGTGCTGCTCCGAGCGACCGCCGAGCACACGGCGAGCCTTCCTGAGCACATGCTCGAGGTCGGCGAGCTCGCGCGGCGCGTCGCACTCCGGCTCGACCTGGACGCGGAGACCGTCGAGCTCACACTCCGCGCCGGTGAGCTGCACGACATCGGCAAGCTCGCGATCCCCGCCAGCATCATCAACAAGCCCGCGCGGCTCGATGAGGAGGAGTGGGCGCTGATGCGCCGCCACACCCTGATCGGCGAGCGGATGCTCGATGCCTCGCCCGCGCTCGCGCCGGTCGCCGCCGTGGTGCGATCCGCGCACGAGCGGTTCGACGGCGGCGGCTATCCCGACGGGCTCGCCGGCGAGGCGATCCCGCTGGCGGCGCGGATCGTGTTCGCGTGCGATGCCTACCACGCGATGATCGACGCTCGTCCCTACGCTCCCGCCGCCACCGAGGCCGAGGCCCGCGACGAGCTGCGTCGCTGCTCCGGCAGTCAGTTCGACCCGCAGGTGGTGCAGGCCCTCCTCGCGGAACTCGCGAGCCGCCCGGACGCGACGGTCCGAGGGGCTCAGGACGTGAGCAGCTCGGGGAGCCGGGCCGCACTGCGCACGCCGTAGCCCAGTTCGCCGCCCTGCATCACAGCCGTCCTGGGCCCGACGCTCGCCCCGCGCCGCCGCGGTCCGCCCACGGGCCATGGGCGGACCGCCACGGTTGTTCAGGCCTCGCGTCAGCGGGCGTGGCGCGACCAGAGGGCATCGAGGTGGTCGATCTGGCGCTGGTGGCGCAGCGACCGCCGCTGCGGATCCGAGAGGGGCACGCCGGTCTGCAGCTCGAAGGAGCGGCGCTGGGCGTAGCCGAGCTCACCGAACAGACGGCGGATGCGGGTGGTGATCGGTGCCATGAGAGTGTCTCCTTGTGGTCGGGGTAAAGGACAACACCGATGCTCCGCCTCTCGAGGCATAAACGCAAATAGGGATGTGTTACATGGGGTATAACCTGTAGACATGCTTGATGTCCGCCGCCTCCGAGTGCTTCGCGAGGTCGCTCGCCACGGCTCGCTGTCCGCGGCGGCGGCCGCGCTCGGCTACACCCAGCCGGCCGTCTCCCGTCAGATCTCGGTGCTCGAGTCCGAGGTCGGCATGGAGCTGCTGCGGCGCCTGCCGCAGGGGGTGGCGCTCACCGACGCGGGGCGACTGCTGGTCGAGCGCACGGAAGAGGTGCTGCTCAGCCTCACCCGCACCGAGGAGGAGCTGCGCGCCCAGGCCGACCTGCACACCGGCACGCTGCGGATGGCGGTGTTCGCCTCGGCCGCCGCCTCGGTGGCGCCGCAGGCGCTCGCCCGCTTCCGGGAGCGCCATCCGGGGATCGAGCTGATCGTCACCGTCGCCGACCCGGTCGACTCGCTGCCGCTGGTGCGCGCCGGGGAGCTGGACATGGCGCTCTGCAACTCGATCGACCCGGTGAGCACCGAGTCGGTGGCCCGCCGCGCCCAGGAGCCGGCCGGGCTGCGCCTCGAGCACATCCATCTGTTCGATGACCCCATGTACGTCGCGCTGCCCGCGGCGCATCCGCTCGCGCACGCCCCTGAGCTGCCGCTGCGCCTGCTGGAGGACGAGTCATGGATGCTCGCGACCAAGGACAGCTGTCCGGACGCGGAGCTGTTCTTCAGCCTCTGCGAGGCGGAGGGGATCGACCCGTGCATCGGCTTCCAGTACGACGACTACGCGGCCCTGCTGGGGTTCGTCTCCGCCGGAGTCGGGATCTCCGTGATCCCCGACATGGTCGCCCGCGCCGCGCGTGACGACGTCGTGATCCGCACCCCCGACCCGCCGCTGCCACCGCGCCGGATCTCGGCGGCGATCCCGACCGGGTACCGCTCGCCCGCGGTGACCGCCAAGCTCCAGACGCTGCTCGAGCTCGCGCCCGACTGGGTGGCCGGGCGGGTCGATTCCAGCGGAGCGGACGAGCTCGCCGGCGCAATCGCCGACTGACCGGCCGGGGGCCCCGACGGCCCGGCGGCGAGGTTTAGGCTGTCGGATCGTGCATCGAGTGGTTGCGCTCGCACTGCCCGACGTCGTCGCGTTCGACCTGTCGATCCCCGCACAGGTGTTCGGGCACGTGGACGAGCGCGACCGGTACCGGTTCAGCGTCTGCGCCGAACGGCCGGGCGAGCTCCGCTCGACCACCGGCTTCTCGATCACGGTCGCGGACGGCCTTGCGGCGCTGACGGAGGCCGACACCGTGGTCGTCCCCGGGTTCATGCCGACCGACGATCCGCCCGATGTCGTCTCGGATGCGCTGCGGCGCGCCTACGCGCGCGGAGCGCGCATCGCGTCGGTCTGTGTCGGCGCCTTCGCCGTGGCGGCCGCCGGGCTGCTCGACGGCCGCGCGGCGACCACACACTGGGAGCATGCCGACGAGCTGAGTCAGCGCTTCCCGGAGGTCGAGGTCCGGCCCGAGGTGCTCTACGTCGACGAGGGTCAGGTGCTCTCGAGCGCGGGAATCTCGGCCGGGATCGACCTCTGCCTGCACATGGTGCGATCGGACTTCGGTGCCGATGTCGCCGCGCGCGTGTCGCGCCGCATGGTCGCCGCGCTGCACCGCCCCGGGGGTCAGGCGCAGTTCATCGATCGACCGCTGCCGGACGGCGGCTCCCCGATCGCGCGGACCTGCGCCTGGG
This sequence comes from Solirubrobacteraceae bacterium, assembly GCA_035503035.1. Classification (GTDB taxonomy): domain Bacteria; phylum Actinomycetota; class Thermoleophilia; order Solirubrobacterales; family Solirubrobacteraceae; genus Palsa-465. Next base: position 39,955 of record DATJTS010000051.1, on the reverse strand, counting down.
CGGCCGAGCAACTTGCCGACCGCCCGTTGTCGGTGGGCGAGCTCGCCGAACACGCGGGGTATTCGCCGCGCAGCTTCTCGCGCCGCTTCCATGAGGAGGTCGGAACCACGCCGGCCCGCTGGCTGGCCGCACAGCGGCTCATCGAGGCACGGCGGCTGCTCGAGCAAACGGGAATCTCGATCGAGGAGGTCGCCGCGCGCAGCGGACTCGGCACCCCGGCGAACCTCCGACTGCACTTCGCCCGGGAGCTGTCGACCACCCCGACCGCCTACCGTCAGGCGTTCCGCGCGAGCGGCTGAGCGCGCGGATGCGCGGGCTCGACGACGGTCTGCACCAGCCCGGTGTCGACGTCGTAGACGTGGCCTGAAACGGTGATCCGCGAGGAGACCTCACGGGCGTGCAACAGTCGCTCCACGTCTTCCCTCACGGTCCTCTCGGGATCGAGCACCGGGAGCGCCGCCAGCGGCTGCTCCTCGTATCCCGTCCGTTCCACGAAACCGCGGCGCAGCGCATCGTCGGCGAGCAGGCCGCTGCCGCAGTCGGTGTGGTGGATGACGGCGGCCTCAAAGTAGGGCCCGTCCGGCGCCTTCTGCTCCACCAGATAGGCGATGTAGGACAGATCGCGGATCACCGCGTCGGTGACACGGCCGCCGACCGTGCGCGCCACGATCGCATCCGCAAATCCCAGTCCCAGGAACAGCGCCGGGTCGGTGCGCGGATCGATGCAGGTGATCAGGTACAGACTGCGGTGTGGCAGGAAGGGAAGACGCGGCGTATCACGCCAGCTTCCGCCGACGGCGAACTGGCGATTGTGATCGAGAAGAGGTGAAAGGTTGCTCATTGGGGGCTCCGATCTGGTGAAGGCGTGTCGTTCTGCACGGGCACTCACACCGTAAGTTCAGGGCCTGCGCCCGCCAAGAGCCAGATCGGACCGATCCCGCAAGGATCCGGACGAACCCTTACGACGAACCGGCGGCGGCGCCCGAACCGGACTCGGCGCTCGCCCGGTAGCGCCCCGGTGCCTGGCCGAGCTCGCGCCGGAACGCCTTGGCGAAGGCGTACTCGTTGCCGTAGCCCACACGACCGGCGATCTGGCTCAGCGGCTCGTCCCCAGCGCGCAGCAACCGGCCGGCGATGCACATCCGCCACCAGGTGAGGTAGGCGAGCGGCGGCCGTCCGGTGAGCTCGGCGAAGCGGCGCGCGAACGCGGCCCGTGATAGCGCGCACGAGGCCGCGAGCTCGCCGACCGTCCAGGGATGCTCCGGCCGCTCGTGGATCAGCCGCAACGCCGTGTTCAGGGCCGGATCCCGGCTGGCACGCGCCCACCCGCTCGGCGCATCGGGCGCCTCGAACCACGCCCGCACTGCATAGAGCAACAGGAGGTCGAGGAGTGCCGGGGTCGCGGCACTCGTCCCCGGCAGGTTGCGATCGAGCTCCGCGCCGATCAGGTCGATGACCGCGCGCAGCGCTGAGCCCGCGCCGATCCGCGCGGGCAGATGCACCACGTCCGGGAGATCGGAAAACAGCGGATGCGCGCGGGCGCCCTCCAGGTCGTAGGTCCCGCCCAGCAACACCGTCCCGCCGCTGGCGGGGTCGAGCGCGCTGCCGTCCGCCGGCCAGTGATCGGCGGGCACGTGCGCGTCGTAGTCGGCATCCCACAAAGGCGTGGCCGGATCGTCGGCGATCGCGTGCGGCGCGTGGCGGCGGATCAATGCCACGTCGCCGGCACCCAGCTCGATCGGCGCCGCCTCCCCGGGGCCCATCAGCCAGGCCGAGCCCTTGAGGATCACCTGCACCCCGACCGCACCCGCCGCTGGGAACCGCAACCCCCATGGGGCGTGGAGCAGCGCCCGCGCCACCTCCGGGCGCCCGGTGCGCATCGCCGTGATCGCCTCACCCACCAGATCGAACCCGAGATGAGACGATTGGACATGAATTGGATTTTTTGGGGCATTCATAATCTTTAGTAGAGAGCTTACCGTGACCTCATCATGTTCGTCCCAGACAGAGCGGAGGTCCTCATGAATGCTCATCGTCGTGACCTGACGGTCGCGGTTCTGGCTCTGGTCGGTGCGGTGTTCGCTGTCGCCCAGGCGGCTGTGGTGCCGGCCCTGCCCCGCATCGACCAGGCGCTGGGTTGTGCTCCGTCCAGCGGTACGTGGATGCTCACCGTCAACCTGCTCGCGACCGCGCTGCTCACGCCGACGCTCGGTCGCCTGGGAGACATGCACGGCAAGGACCGGATGCTCCGGATCGTCGTCGCCACGCTTGGCGCGGGCACGCTGGTGTGCGCGCTTGCGCCGTGCCTGTCAGTGATGCTCGCGGGTCGCGTCGCCCAGGGCGCGGGCGGGGCGGTGTTCCCGCTCGCTTTCGGCGTGCTGCGCGACGAGCTGGACCGAGACCAGATCCCGGGCGCGATCGGCGTCGTCTCGTCGCTGCTCGGGATCGGGGCAGGACTCGGACTCGTCATCGCGGGTCCGGTCGTCGCCGCCGTTGGCTGGCGCTGGCTGTTCTGGCTGCCGCTCGGGCTACTCGCCGGGCTCGGGTCAGGACTCGTGCGCTGCGTCCCGCCATCCCCGGTGCGCACGCCGGGCCGGATCGACCTGCGCGCCGCAGTGCTGATGATCGCCGGCCTGGCGGCGCTGCTGGTCGCGGTCAGCGAGGCGAGCGTGTGGACACTCACCTCCGCGCGCATACTCGGCCTGCTCGGCGCCGGCGCGGCGCTGCTCACCGGATGGGTGCGTCGCGAGCTCTCCAGCGAGGAGCCGCTGGTCGACATGCGGATGATGGCCCTGGCCGGCGTGTGGACGACCAACCTCGCGGCGTTTCTGCTCGGGGTCGGCATGTACGCCTCGATCGCACTCGTGCCCGCGCTGGTGCAGTTGCCCCGCTCCGCCGGGATCGGCTTTGGCGGCTCGGCGACCATGGCGGGGCTGTTCATGCTCCCGACCGCAGCGCCCCAACTGCTCGTCGGGCCGCTCACCGGCCGGATCGTCCGCCGGATCGGCTCCCGCGCACAACTCGTGATCGGAATGGCACTGATCCTGCTCGCCTATCTGATGCTGACCGTGGCGCACCACCACACGTGGCAGTTGCTGCTCGCCACCACGTCGCTGGGACTCGGCCTCGGGTTCGGGCTGGGTGCGCTGGCGAACCTGATCGTCGCTGCCGTCGACGCCCGGCAGACCGGGGTGGCCACCGCAATGAACACCGTGATGCGCACCCTCGGCGGAGCGTTCGGCGCCGCGATCGGCGCGGGCTGCCTGGCCGGCGGCGGCTCGCTGGACGACCGCTTCAGCCTCGCGTTCGGGATCTGTGCGGCGGCGCTCGTGCTGGGTGTCGGCGCGGCTCTCGCAATCCCGTCGGGCGGCGCGGCCTCGCAGCGGCGCGCCCCGCTACGTCTGTGTCACGGGCGTGAGCGAGCCGGAGGCCTGGATCTCCTCGTAGCGAGCGGTGATCTCCTCGACCGTCATCCCCTTGGTCTCCGGCAGGTAGCGGTAGATGAAGACGATCGCCAACGCGGACAGGGCGGCGAAGCAGACGAGGACCCAGTCGAGCCCGATCGCCGAGTTCCAGGTCGGGAACACCTCAATCAGCGCGAAGTTCGCCAGCCAGTCGACGGTGGCGCCGGTGGCAGCGGCCTGGCCGCGGATCTCGGTGGGGAACGTCTCACCCTGGAGCGTCCAGCCGGTGCCGCCGACGCCGACCGCGAACGCGGCGATGAAGCCGCACAGGCCGAGGGTGACGAGGATCGTCCGCCCCGTCCCGTGCAGCGACCCGAGCCCGATGGCGGCAACCAGCGCGAACACGATCATCCCGGTGTAGCCGCCCATGGAGAGCCGGCGACGGCCGATCTTGTCGATGTACTTGAAGCCGAAGTAGGTGGCGGCGACGTTGACCACGGTCATCATCGCGGTCACCTCGACGCCGGCGATCGTGGTCCAGACGAGCGACTTGTTCGAGCTCTGCAGCAGCGGCCCGAGCAGGTGGGGGCCGTAGTACAGCGGGACGTTGATGCCGGTGATCTGCTGGAACACGAAGAACAGACAGACCACCACGAGCGCGCGCTTGACGCCCGGGGTCCATGCCGACCTCGCCTTGCGCTCCGCCTTGGCCGCCGCCTCTTTCACCCGGTCGGCCGTGTACTTGACGTCCTCGATCGTGGCCTCGATCCCGAAGTCGTCGAGCGCCGCGAGCATCGCGTCGTATTTCTCGTTGCGCATCAGCCAGCGTGGGGACTCGGGCATCTCGGCGCGCAGGACCAGCCCGATCAGGGCGGGGATCGCGCCGACGCCGAGGATCACCCGCCAGCCCACGGTCCCGGCGCTGCCGGGAGCGATCCGCAACACGATCAGGGCGACGATGTAGGCGAGCAGGATGCCGACCGTGATCATCCACTGCTGGAGCATGGTCAGCGAGCCGCGCCGCTCGCTCGGCGCGAACTCGGCGATGTAGGCGGTGGCGATCGCCGAGTCGGCGCCGATCGCCAGGCCGATCATCGTGCGCGCGATCAGCAGCACCGCCAGATCGGGGCTGACCGCCGACAGGATCGATCCGACGGCGTAGAGCCCGGCATCGATCACGAGCAGCGCCTTGCGCCCGAAGCGGTCGGTGAGCGGGCCGGCACCGATCGCGCCCACGGCGGCGCCGAGCGAAGCGCCGGCGACCAGGTATCCGGAGAAGAAGCTGCTCAGGTGGTAGGGGACGAAGTTGAGCGCCGAGCCGATGTTCGAGGTGTCGAACCCGAACAGCAGCCCGCCGAGACACGACAGGATGGTGAGCCGGTAGATGAAGCCCGACGGCACCTGCTTGTCGAGCAGCTCCAGCACGTTGCGGCGACCGCCCGCCTGCTCGGAGCTGCGCGTGTCGTCGTGCACGACCACGGGCCAGCCCTACCCGCTGCACGCCCACCGGAACCCGCGAACGTGCAAGCCCTGCTGCCGTCTAGCGGTGATCGTCCTCGATGTAGAAGGGGCGCACCTCGATGGCGTGGCGGCGCGCCATCGGGTGCGTGGCCGCGAGCTCGATCGCCTGATCGCGGTCGGTGCAGTCGACGACATCGATCTCGGCCATGACCTGCGGGATCGCGGTGAACGGTCCCGCCGCGAGCTCACGACTGCCGCGCCGCACGCGCACCGTCGTCGCCGCCTGCGGACCGGCGAGCGTCTGCCCGAGGACGTGGAGGCCACGTGACTGAAGCCCCTCGCGCCAGGCCTGCAGCTCGTCGCGCATCCCCGGCTCTGCGATGTCCGGATCGACCCACGGGCACAGCAGATGGGGCCGCGCGCCTCCGTCCTCTGCGCGTCCGAACGCGAGCGCGCGCTCGTCGAGATGCACCTCGCCGGCGAACGGCCGCAGCTCGATCGGCTGGCAGGACGAGATCGGACACGCCGCCGCGAAGTCGATCGCCTGGTCCGGGCCGGTGGCGTCGAGCAGGTCAAAGCCCGCGATGAACTCCTTGGTCTCCGCGAACGGCCCGTCGGTCACCAGCCTCTCCCCGTCACGAACGCGGACGGTCGCGGCGCGCTCCGGGAGCTCCAGCTCCCGGCCGAACAGCCGCACGCTGCCCCAGACCGGATCCTGGTCGAAGACCGGCAGCTCGCGCTGCATGAACGCCAGGTCCTCGGCCGACGGGCGGCCGTCGGCCCAGATCAGGGATAGGTAGTTCACATCTGCCTCCCGTTGCGCACGAAGTACCGGACAAAAACCTGCTCGCGCGTGGTGCGCACCCGCTCATCGATAGTGCGTCGAGTGTCCCTCATGTCTCCGTCCTTTCCCAACTGGTTTGCCGCTTACAGAGAGACGACGAACGGGGACTGGCCAATCGGACAGCGGCGGGCAATCCGATTCCAGCGGCGACGAGATTTCGTGTCCAACCAGGTCACACCGCGACGCGGCGCATCCGCACGGTCAGGACCTGGAACGCTCGCAGACGCACCTGCGACGCCCCGTCGGTGAAGGGCCCGAGCGCTCCGCTCGCCATCGCGGTGGGTCGCTCCAGCAGGTCCACCTCGACCAGATCGGTCGCGGCGAACCCGGGGACGAGCGCGCCCGTCGTCTGGCCTCCGAGCGGCTCGTAGAGGCGGACGATCACGTCGCCGCTGCCGTCGTCGGCGAGCTTCACCGCCTCGATGACCGCCTCGCCGCCGTCCACCCGGACGAGTGGCTGCGGAGCGGCGGACCCGGTGGCCGTGCGGAGTGGCAGGTTGGTGCGATAGCCCTCGCGCACCGCGTCGGCGATCCCCGCACCAGGATGCACCCGCCAGGTGAAGCGGTGGCGTCCCTGGTCGGCCTCGGGGTCGGGATGGCGTGGCCCGCGCAGCAGGCTGAGACGCACCGTGGTCGTCGTGCCGCCACCGGGTCGCGTGGACCGGGAGACGTCGTGACCGTACTGCGCGGTGGTGGTGAGCGCGACGCCCCATCCGGCCTCTCCCACATGGACGAAGCGGTGCGCCCACACCTCGAACCGCGCGGCATCCCACGAGGTGTTCGCGTGGGTCGGCCGCTGCACGTGGCCGAACTGGATCTCGCTGCTCGCCACACCGGCATGGACGTCGAACGGCCAGGCGACCTTCAGGAACCGCTCGTGCTCGTGCCAGTCGATCTCGGTGTCGATCCGCAGGCACGACTCACCGGGTGAGAGCGAGAGCAGCTGATCGATGCGCGAGGCGCCGAAGCGACGGCGAACGCGCACCGCGGCCCGCGCGGGGTCGCTGCCATCGACGGCGACCGTCTCGGCGTCGGTCAGATCGACGTGGTGGTGGCGATAGAAGGAGTCGACATCCCACGCCTCCCAGTGGTTGGGCGTGTCGTGATGCAGCTGCAGCAGATTGCCCGGGCTCCCTGGGGCAAGCGCTTGCCGGCCGTGCGCCAGGTCCTCCAGCGCGGTGACCAGGCCGGCGCTCTCGACGGTGGCGCGCACCAGCCCGTTGTCGAGGACGAACACGCCTCGGTCGTCGGGCCCGTCCACCTGGGCCGGAGACCCGGCCGGGGCCGGGTCGAGCGCCCCGCCGAGCGGTGGGACACCGGCCCAGCCGTGCGGGGTGGCGTTGAAGCGAACGGTCTGGGTCCCCGAGCCCGACAGGCGGTCGAGTGCGCCGGCGACGATCGCCTCCGCCTCCTCGATCACCGCGGCGTACATCGCCTCGGCGTCGTCGTAGACCCAGGCGATCGAACTGCCCGGAAGGATGTCGTGGAACTGCAGCAGGCAGATCTGCTTCCAGAGCCGCTCCAGCTCGGCGCTCGGATAGGGGACGCCGACGCGGACCGACGCGGTCGCCGCCCACAACTCGGCCTCGCGCATCAGATGCTCGCAGCGCCGGTTGGCCGCCTTGGTCCGGGCCTGGGAGGTGAACGTGCCGCGGTGGAGCTCCAGGTACAGCTCGCCCGACCAGACCGGAGCGTCGGGGTACTCGTCGAGCGCCTGGGCGAAGAACGCCGCCGGCGTCTGGATCGCGACCTGCGGCAGGCCCTCGAGGTCCGCCTCACGGTGGATGGCGGCGACCATCTCGCGGGTCGGGCCACCGCCGCCGTCGCCGTATCCGAAGGGCACGAGCGACCGGGTGGCCCGTCCGGCTTCGGCGAACGTGCGCGCGGCGTGGACGAGCTCGGCCGGTGCCATCTCGGCGTTGTAGGTGTCGACGGGCGGGAAGTGGGTGAACAGGCGGGTGCCGTCGATCCCCTCCCACCAGAACGTGTGATGCGGGAAGCGGTTGGTCTGGTTCCAGGACAGCTTCTGGGTGAGCATGAACCGGTTGCCGGCGAGAGCCGCCAGCTGGGGCAGCGCGGCGGTGTAGCCGAAGGAGTCGGGCATCCACACATCCTCGGTCTCGATCCCGAACTGCTCGAGGAAGAAGCGCTTGCCGTAGACCAGCTGGCGGACTATCGCCTCCCCGCCCGGCAGGTTGCCGTCCGGCTCCACCCACAGGCCGCCCACCAACACGATGCGACCGGAGGCGACCGCGGCCCGGACCCGCTCGTACAGCGCCGGGCGGTCGGCTCGCAGCCAGTCGAGCTGCTGGGCCTGGCTGAACGCGAACACCTGATCCGGCTCGGTCTCGGCCAGCTGCAGCGCGCTGGCAAGCGTTCTGGCGACCTTGCGCCGGGTCTCGGCCAGCGGCCATAGCCATGCGGTGTCGATGTGCGCGTTGCCGATCGCCGAGATGCGATGCGCGCTGGGCACGGCCGGTTGGGCGAGGACGTCCGCGAGGTCGGCGGCGGCCTGCTCGGCCCCCGCGGTCACATCGCCCGGGCCGAGCCGGTCGAGCATCCGCTCGAGCGCCCGCAGGATCGTCGCCCGGCGCGGATCGTCGCCGGCCAGCTCGACGGCCAGGCCGAGCAGCACCTCGATGTCGGACACCAGCGAGGCGACCGCGGGGCGGCGCACCGCCAGTTCCGCGCGCCGCAGCCGGTAGAGCGGCTCGCTTCCGGCGGTGGCGGGGTCGCCGAGTAGCGGGAACGCCTCGTCGATACGGGGATTGGCGGCCGCCTCCAGCCATAGCTCCACGCGCCCGGCATCCGGCGCGACGGGCACCCAGCAGCTGCGGGCGGCGAGCCCTTTCACCTCGTTGCCGTCCGCGTCGTAGATCAGGCCCTCGCAGCTGAAGCCCGGGGATCCGTCCGGCCATCCGAGGTCGACCACCGCCTCGACGGACTCTCCCTCCCACTCCGCCGGGACCCGGCCTTCAAGCGCGAACCAGGTGGTCGACCACGGCGCTCCCCACGCCTCCCCGACCGCGAACGGCCGGTAGGCGCCCACCCTGGCCACGGCATAGGAGACGGCACCGGGCGCCCGCCAGGCGGACACCGCGAGCGGGACCGCGGGGCCGTAGATCTCGGGGCGGATGCGACGTTCAAGGGCCTTGCGGACGCGCTGTTCGATGAGGGTGTGATCGCTGTGCATGACCGGCGCTCACCCCATTCTCAGCACATTCGGCTTCGGGAGGCGGCCGCCCGGACCTCCTCGGCATCAGTAGCGTGTCGGCGATGGGGAGGTTGACGATGCGCCCGACCACGCTCAGCGAGGTCGGCCCCCGGGAGAACAACGAGGACGCGGCATTTGCCTCGCCGCGGCTGGTTGCGGTCACTGATGGAGTCGGTGGTGCGGTGGCGGGAGAGCTCGCCAGCCTCCTGGCGATCAACGCGATGACCGCGCTCGACAAGCGCCGGTTGCAACGCTCGCTCGCGCTCGAGCTGGCGGATGCGGTGAGCGACGCCAATGCGGTGATCGAGCTCGCGACCGAGTACGACCCCCGGGTGGCGGGGATGGCCACGACACTGACCGCGGTTGCCCTCTCCAACGAGGGCGAGTACCTGGTCGCCAATGTGGGGGACTCGCGCACCTACCTGCTGCGCGATCACTGGCTTCGCCGGCTCACCCGTGACCACAGCCTCGTGCAACTGCTGATCGACCGCGGCGCGATCACCGAGGACGACGCTCGCCGGCATCCGCAGCGGTCGGTGGTACTCGAGGCCCTGGACGGTATCCGGCGCGCGCTGCCGGAGATCGAGCGCCACGACGCCCAGGCCGGCGATCGGCTGCTGCTCTGCTCGGACGGTCTCAGCGACTACGTCGGGGACGAGCAGATCGCCGAGGCGCTGGCAGCCCCCGAGGCCGAGGCGGCCGCCCGTGAGCTGACCCGCCTTGCCCTCGAGCACGGCGGGCGTGACAACGTCACCGTGGTCGTCGCCGACGTCGTCGCGCCGACGGACACGCGCGAGGGCTGGCTCGACGCCATCCCGGTCGCCGACTCCACCGCCTAGATCGCCGACTCGAGATCCCGGGGAAGGAATCGCCGGTGACGGTGTCTAGGACAGACAACGGCCGGAGCATGCACGGCCCGAGTGACACAACGACCCAACCGTCACTGACAAAAGGGAGGGGCACCTATGCCCGTGTCTGACCTTGACCCTGGCCGCCAATCAGAAGGGATCGGCCGACGCACGTTCCTGAAGCGCGGCGCCGCGATGGGCGCCGGAGCCGGCGCGCTGTCGATGCTCGCTGCGTCCTCGGCGAGCGCCGCCTCCAGCACCACCCTCAGCCAGGGCGATGCCGCGATCCTGCAGTTCCTTGCCGCCGCCGAGATCCTCGAGACCGACCTGTGGGACCAGTACGACGAGCTCGGCGGACTCAACGGCGGAAACCCGGCGTACATCGCTGCGTTGTCGAACCTCGACAGCGATCAGCCGGCCTACATCTCTGGCAACGCCCGTGACGAGCGCAGCCACGCTGCGTTCCTCAACGCCTACCTGGCGGCTCATGGGGCGCAGCCGGTGAACCTCGAGCCGTTCCGGACACTCCCGGGGAGCCAGGCCACCGGCGCCAAGAAGAACCGGCTCCGTCTCACCAACCTCCTGTCGGACGACGTCGACACCAGCTGGTACCTGCGCTACCGATCGCCCCTGAACCCCGACTTCGGCGCGACGTTCGGCCAGGCGGTGACGATCACCAACCAACCGGTGGTGCCGCTGAACGATTCGGACACCCCGCCGCACATGAAGCAACCGGTGCCACCGGTCACCGCGCAGCAGGAGCGAATGCAGGCGATCGCCAACAGCGCCTCGTTCCACTTCGCGATGATCGAGCAGGGAGGGTCGAGCCTCTACGCGACGCTGGCCGAGCAGGTGTCGAGCCTGGAGGTACTGCGAATCGTGACCAGCATCGGGGGAACCGAGGTCGACCACTTCGGCGTCTGGCAGGACGTCGCCGCGAACGCGGTCGAGCCACCGCTGTCGGGCGTCACCGATCCCGAGACGGGGACGACGTTCCCCAACCTCGACGCGAGCGGTCAGAACTCCACACGGGCGAACAACATCTTCCCGAAGCCGTGCGAGTTCATCGATCCGAGTCTGCCCCATTGCTCGGTCGTCCGGCCGACCCTGTCACAGAACGGCGGCGCCATGGCCGCGCTCACGTTCCTGACGTCGACCGGCCTGTTCAAGGGCCAGTCGTCCGCGTTCTTCAGCGCAGCGGAGCAGCTCGCTCAGGCGGCAGATGCGGCGGTGCGGACGGTCTGACGGCGAAAGTGCTCGAGGATGAGCACGCTGACCAGTGCCACGTACACGCACCACAGCGAAGTCAGCTCGTCGACGCGGACGAGTGCGGCGGCGATCGCGCCGGCCAGGCTCACCGCCCCGAACCACCGCAGGTGGCGACGGGTTGACATCAGCGCCGGGCCACAGGTGACAGTGACATACAGCGCACCGATCAGTATGTCGTTCGGAGTGTGCGTGGTGTAGTCGATACATCGAGCCAGCTGCTGGGCTCCCACCGGGTAGGCGGTGACCTGCCAGAGCAGGTAGGCGCCCAGCAGCACGCCGGCGGCGACGAGTGGCCACATCCACCGCGCTCGCCGGCGGTCTGGCTCGAGCAACGTGAAACCGAGCGGCACCAGCGCCGGCAGGACGGCGTGTGCGAACACGATGTATGTCTGTTTCGCGGTGTCTCCCACGCCTTGGGACACCTCACCGCGAAGTCCGAGCCAGACGAAGCCCTCGACCAGCTGGTGTAACCCGAACAGGAGCGGCAGGGCGCCGACGATCAACTCGCGACGATGATCGACGCGCCGGAGCGTCTCGATCCCGACCAGCGTGATCACGGAGCCGGCGGTGAAGTCGGCCTGGGGTGAGAAGCACATCGCCCCGCGACCCTAACGCGGGGTGGCGGTCGGTTCTGCGCTCAGGCGGCCGCGCTGCGACCCGAGACCGACCGGAGCGGGCGAACGCGCCAGTCCGCGACCGGCTCGGCTGCGGGTGTCTCGGCAGCCTGCTGGGAGGCGACCGTCGCCCGGAGCGCCTCGACGCACGCCGGATCGAACGCCGTACCGCTCTCCTGCACCATGAGCTCCAGAGCGCGCGCGGCGGGCCAGGCGTCGCGATAGACGCGGTCGGCGGTCAGCGCGTCGTAGACGTCGGCGACAGTGAGGACGCGAACCTCGAGCGCCAGCTCGCCCGCTGGCGCGCGGTTCGGATAGCCGGCGCCGTCGATCCGCTCGTGATGGCTCTCGACGAGATCAAGCACCGTCGCCGGGAAGCCGCCGAGCTCGGTGAGGAGCTCACGCCCATCGCTCGGATGGCGCCGGATCGCGGCGAACTCCTCGTCGGTGAGTCGTCCGGGCTTCTTCAGGATCTCATCGGGCACCCGCAGCTTGCCCATGTCGTGCAGCAGCCCGCCGAGTGCAAGCTGGCGCAGGCGGCCCTCAGGCAGTCCCAGTCGCTCGCCGATCTGGACGGCGAGCGTGGCGACGCGTCGGGTGTGACCCTCGGTGGAGGGATCCTTCTCGCCGAGCCGGACGAGCAGCGCCCGCACCCGGCCGCCGAGGAATTCCTCCTCGTTGCGCACGAGCGCGTCGGCGTGCAGATCGCCGACCAGCGGCCGGGACGCGATGCCATGGCGGAGATCGAGCGCGGCCGGGATGCCGATCATGCCGATCCCCGCGACCTCCAGGCCATGAGCGACCCACCAGGCGGCGTCCATCATCGTGAAGTTGAGCAGCCCGTACTGTGCACCGATCAGCCACACCACACCGACCGCGACGACCAGGTCGGCGCGCCGGCGCGTGAGCAGGAACGTCCGGGATGCCCGCCAGGCGAGCAGGGCGAGCGGCGGGGCCGTCCCGGCGAAGATGAGCTCGGCGGCAAGCGAGGACGGCGTGGGAACGATCGGCAGGTGCGAAGCCCAGACGAGCCCGGCGGCGCCGATGGCAGCCATCGCCGGAACGACGACGACCTGGACCCGAAGCAGCGTCTTCACGTTGTGAGGCCGCCGCAGCGCCGGCAGCGCCGACGCCGACAGGATGAGTCCGCTGAACGGCAGGTTCAGCGCACCGGCGACCTCGACGACACCGTTGGGGCCGAGCAGCGCGCCGGGGGTGGCGAGCGCGTGGACGATGAGCAGTTCGGACATCACCGAAAAGGCGAGACCGAGCATCAGCGCGCGGCCATCGTTGCGTCGCGCGGCGGTCACCGACATCGCGATCGCGGCAACACCGGCGATCGTCCCGGCGACCCCCACCACGGCGAGGTGGAAGTCCGGCACGAACATGACCATCCGCCGTCCCGCGATCCCGAGAGCCAGTGCGGGAACGAGCCCGGACGCGAGCAGGACAGCGGCGATCGGCAGGCGTGACCGGATTGGCGACATGATCGTCTCATCGGCCGCCCGCGCACGAACGCGAGACTGCCTCGGCGAATGAATGACTCCGGCGCACCTGCGAACGTGGACGAGCGGATAATGGCTCGGGTGCGCCGAACGCTGACCGCCCACCTGACCGCGACCGCCGTGGTGCCGGCCACGGTCGCCGCTCTCGCCGCTCTCGCCGTGCTCGCCGGATGGCCGGGGGCGGCCCGCGGGGCGGAGGCGCGCGCGGGCGCGAGCACCGGCACGATCCTCCCGGGCACCCACTGCCCGGTGTTCCCAGCCGACAACGTGTGGAACACGCCGGTCACCGGGCTCCCGGTCGACTCCCACTCCGCACAGTGGCTGCGAAGCATGGCGGCCGGCTCGACGTATCTGCATCCCGACTACGGTCCGGGCGGCGGATCGCACCCGTACGGGATCCCCTGGCAGATCACGTCCGCGCGGCCGAAGCTGGTGCGGGTGCGGTTCACCTACGCCAGTCAGAGCGACCGTGGCCCGTACCCGTTCTCGGCGAGCACCCCGATCGAGGGCGGACAGGACGCCGGCGGGGATCGCCACGCGATCATGGTCGACCCGGCAAGCTGCCGTCTGTACGAGCTCTACGACGCCCGCTACCGCGCCCACAACCGATCGACGGCGGGCTCGGGCGCGATCTGGAACCTGAGCTCGAACGCGCTGCGACCGGCCGGCTGGACGTCGGCGGACGCCGCGGGATTGCCGATCCTGCCGGGGCTGGTCAACTACGACGAGGTCATGTCAGGCCACATCGACCATGCGATCCGAATGACCGCCGAGACGACCGACACCCGCTACGTGTGGCCGGCGCGCCACGAGGCGGGGTCGGTGAGGAACGCCGCGTATCCGCCGATGGGCGCACGTTTCCGTCTGTCCGCGCGCTTCCACCTGCCGCGCTCCCGCTGTGCGCGGGCCTGCCAGGTCGTGATCCAGGCGATGAAGACCTACGGGCTGATCCTCGCCGACAACGGCAGCAACTGGTTCTTCGGCGGCACGACCGATCGCCGCTGGAAGTACACGATGGTCGATCAGCTGAAGCAGATCCCGGCGCGGGCGTTCCAGGCGATCGACGAGTCGTGCCTGATGGTGAGCCCCAACTCCGGGCAGGCGCTGCAGCCCGGCACGGCGGCGCGCACCCGCGCCTGCGGACATCGATGAACTTCGCCCTCACCCTCGTCCATGGGTCCGGGTGGGACGACTCGCTGCCGATTCGCGAGCAACGCGCCTGGGAGGAGCACGCGGCGTTCATGAACGGACTGGTGAACGACGGGTTCCTCGTCCTCGGCGGACCGCTCGGCAACGGCGAGCGAACGCTCCACGTCATCGAGGCCGCCGATGAGGCGGAGGTTCGCCGGCGCGTCGCGGAGGACCCGTGGGCGCGCGCCGGGATGCTCGAGGTGGGCTCGATCGAGCCGTGGGCGCTGTGGCTCGACTCCCGGACACCTCCGGTCAGCGAGTCGCCGGGAACCTGACCTCGATCGACAGTCCGCCACCGGGGCGCGGCCGGGCGGCCACGACCGCCTCGTGCGCACCGGCGATGGAGTCGACGATCGCCAGACCGAGCCCGAGACCATCGTTCCGTCCGCCTCGACGGGGGCCGCGCTCGAACGGCCGGAACAGACGTGCGAGCTCCCGTCTGCACACAACGGGGCCGGTGTTGGAGACGGAGAGCACCGCGCTACCGGCCTCGGTTCTCGTCGTGACCTCGATGAGGCCGCGCGGGACGTTGTGGCGGATCGCGTTGGAGACGAGGTTGCCGCACAGTCGCTCGAGCAGAACCCGGTCGCCGTGCACGGCGGCGGGGTCGAGCGTCGTCGCGCAGCCCAGGCCGTGTCCGTCAGACGCGCCGAGGACCAGGCGGGTGACCGCCGCGAGGTCAACCTGCTCACGGCGCAGAAGTGAGGGCCTGCCCCGGGTGAGATCGAGGAGCGCGTCAATCAGTCGCTGCTGGTGGTCGCAGGCGGCGATGACCTCCTCACAGAGCGCACGCGGGTCGGGGCATGGGTCCGCCAGGGCCGCCTCCGCCATCAGACGCTGGTGCGCGATCGGCGTGCGCAGCTCATGCGCCACGTACGCGGCAAACGCGGGCATCTCGCCTGCGGTGGCGGGATCAAGGGTTCGCATGACACTCGTGCAGCGCACGGATGAACTCGGCGCCATGCGCGTTGACCGTCTTCGGGATCCCGATCCAGTAGTCGCCCTCACCGAACAGCGCGCTGTACCGGTCGGCCTGGACCGTGCCGCCCTGCGGCGGCGGGTTCGGCCGAGGGTCGGGCATCGTGGCGTACCCGTGGGTTCGCAGGCACTCGGAGAGCCGCAACAGCTTTGCCTCGGCCCTTGAGGACGGCGCCGCGGCAGGTGCTGTCTTGACCGGTAGCAGGTGCCGGCAGCCCGCCTGCGCGGCGGTGAAGGCCGGTGAGGACGGATCGATCCCGGGGACATTCTGATAATCGAGGTCGTCGGGGAAGCTCGGTACTCCGTGCGCGCGCATGCAACGTGCGAAGCTCAGGGTCTCCTGCTGGGCCTGAGCCTCGGCCGGGTCTGTTCGAGTGCCTGCACGCGGCGAGCCGGCACCGCACGCAGCGATCGTCAGGGCGATGGCGATGACGGCCGTCACACGGACGGCAGGCGGTGGGCGATCGTTCACTGGTCTCCTCCAGGGTCGCGCTCAGCGTCCCGCCCGTCGCTGAGATCGACCTGAAGGGCCGTGGTTCTTCAGTCGATCTTCAGCCGGCGTCGGCGACAATCGCGCAGGGCCATGGGCGATCCGATCGGTCGAGTGGTGGTTGTCGAGGACGAGCAGCCCGTCCGAGACGCGGTGCTTGCAGCGCTGACCGCGGAGCGGTTCGCCGCCACCGGCTTCGACGATCTGCCCACTCCTGCAGACGTGCTGGCGACCGTCCCGGATCTCGCGATCCTCGACGTGCTGCTCCCCAGCGGCGACGGCTTCGCGCTGGCGAGGGAACTGCGCCGGCAACGGGAGCTGCCGATCATCTTCCTCACGGCGCGTGACGCCGTCGCTGATCGCGTGGCCGGACTCGAGCTCGGCGCCGACGACTACCTGATCAAGCCGTTCGCGCTGGAGGAGCTGATGGCGCGGGTGCGCGCCGTGCTGCGCCGTCGTGGCGCGATCCCGCAGGTCCTGGAGGTCGAGCGGCTGCTGATCGACGAGGAACACGGGTTCGCCGCCCGCCAGGGGCGAGAGCTCGCGCTGACCACAACCGAGCTGCGGCTGCTGGCGTACCTTGTGCGCCACCGCGGGCAGGCGTTGTCCAAGGACCAGCTGCTCACGCAGGTGTGGGGGTATGACGCGTATGACCACAACCTCGTCGAGGTGCACGTCAGCGCCCTGCGACGCAAGCTGGAGGCCACTGGGGCGGGCGGGGGTCGTCTGATCCACACGGTGCGGGGGATCGGCTACAGGTTCTCGGCGTGAGCGGACGTCCGGCCGCCCGTACTCGCCTGATCGTGGCCTCGATGCTCGGAGTGGTCGTCGCGCTGGCGGTGTTCGTGGTGATCGTCACCGTGCGCTACCGAAACGGCCTCGAGCAGCGCGTGCGCACCGACCTGCGCTCGGGGGCATATGCGCTCTCGCAGGTGCGGACGCCCGCGTCGTTCAAATCGGTCCTCTCCTCGCTCGCGGGCGAGGGGATATCGGTGGAGGCCGTCCGCAGGCCCGGGAGGTCCGGGCGCCCGCAGAGCACGGCGGTCAGTCCGAGCGGACGGCTCTTGAGCGTGCGGCAGGTTGTTCACCTGGACGGTAGGGAGCTGCCCCTGACGCTCACCGGAAGCCTCGGCGGGGTCGATCGCCAGGTCAACAGTCTCGAGCTCACGGAGGCGATCGGGGGCGCGATCGCGTTGGCGTTGCTGGCTGCGCTCGCCCGCGCGCTCATCCTGCTCGATCGTGCCGTGGCCGAGGCGCGCGCGTCGGAAGCCGCGATGCGCGCCTTCCTCGCTGACGCCTCTCACGAGCTACGCACGCCGGTTGCCGCGCTCCACGCTACCGCTGAGAGGCTCCTGCGCGACCAGCCGGAACGGCCCGCCCGCGACGCGATCGAGGCTCAGCTCGCCCGGGACAGCGGACGGCTGGGGCAGCTCATCGACGACCTCCTCAACCTGGCGCGGCTCGGCGCCCGCGAGCCGCCGGCACGGAACGTGATCGACCTGTCCGAGCTCGCCTCCGCAGCGGTATTCGCTGCGCGAGGCGCCCATCCCGCCTCGCGCGTGGAGATCGTTACCGACGGTCCCGTGCCGGTCACCGGCGACCGGGACGCGCTGCTGAGGGCGATCGGCAACCTGATTGACAACGCGCTGGCCGTCGCTGGAGGCGCCTGCGTCGAGGCCACCATGGCGCCACGCGGACCGACGATGATCGTCAGCGATGACGGTCCGGGGGTCCCCGCCGACCAGCGCGAGCGGATCTTCGACCCGTTCTATCGCCTCCCGCGCAGCCCCCGCGGCGGCACAGGCCTCGGTCTCGCGATCGTCCGCCGGACCACGGAGGCGCACGGCGGCACGGTCACCTGCGACATGTCGCCGATGGGCGGGGCGCGTTTCACATTGCAGCTGCCGGCGACTGTCGCCTCTGATTCGCGCCGTGGCGCCGGGTGACTGTCACAGGCTGCGTCCCTGTCTCGTCTCAGTGGTGGACCATGATTCGAGAGGAGCAGCCATGAAAGTGTTCATAGCGGGCGCCACCGGAGTGCTCGGCCGGGCGCTCGTGCCCCAGCTCGTGACCCAGGGCCACGAGGTGATCGGGATGACGCGGAGCACGGCGAAGCAGGACCTCGTGCGCAGCCTTGGCGCGCGCCCGGTCGTCGCTGATGCGCTCGACCCGGACGCGGTCGCCGCAGCGGTCGCCGCGGCCGAACCCGAGGTGATCGTCCACGAGCTCACCGCGCTCGGCGGGAAGATGTCGGCCAAGGACATGCGACACCCCGAAAGCGCGCCGATGGCGCTGACCACCAACCGGCTCCGGATCGAGGCGACCGACCATCTGCTCGCCGCGGGCCGGGCGGTCGGGGCGCGTCGCTTCGTCGCCCAGAGCTTTGCAGCGTTTCGATATGCCCGCAGCGGAGGTCCGGTGCTCACCGAGGACGACCCGCTCGATCCCGAGCCTCCCGCTCCGCTGCGCCCCGGGGTGGCCGCACTGCTGCATCTCGAGCGGGCGGTGACGTCGATCGAGTGGGGAGAGGGAGTGGTCCTGCGCTACGGCGGCTTCTACGGCCCGGGGACATCGATGAGCCTTGCCCCCGACTCGCCGCTGGCTGCGCCGATCCGCAAGCGCTGGTTTCCGATCATCGGCGGCGGCACCGGCATCTGGTCCTACATCCACATCGACGATGCCGCCTCGGCGACCGCCGCTGCCGTCGAGCGCGG
The DNA here is from genome assembly GCA_035503035.1 of Solirubrobacteraceae bacterium. Taxonomy (GTDB): domain Bacteria; phylum Actinomycetota; class Thermoleophilia; order Solirubrobacterales; family Solirubrobacteraceae; genus Palsa-465. Next base: position 21,423 of record DATJTS010000051.1, on the reverse strand, counting down.
CGACAGCGGGATCTACAACATCGCCGACGATGAGCCCGCCGCGGTCCGGGAGTGGCTGCCGGTCCTGGCCGGCGTGCTCGGCGCCAAGCCGCCGCGACGGATCCCCCGCTGGCTGGGGCGGCTCGTCGCCGGGGAGGGCGCGGTGGTGATGATGACCCAGGGGCGGGGTTCCTCCAACGCGAAGGCCAAGCGGGAGCTCGGCTGGACGCTTGAGTACCCCAGCTGGCGCCAGGGCTTCGTCCGGGGACTCGGCTGAGACGATGACCGGCGACGAGTTCGGCGAGCTGCGCCGGTCGGCGTTCGGGATCGCCTACCGGATGCTCGGGAGCGTGAGCGAGGCGGAGGACGTCGTGCAGGAGGGGCTCCTGCGCCTGCACCGGGCACGCGAGCGTGGCGAGCGAATCGAGTCGCCGCGGGCGTACCTGTCGACCGTCGTCTCCCGACTCTCGCTCGACGAGCTGCGCTCGGCGCGGGCGCGGCGGGAGACCTACGTCGGCGAGTGGCTGCCCGAGCCGCTGGAAGCGCGCACCGACGACGATCCCGCGCAGAGGCTCGAAATGGCCGACTCGCTGTCGCTCGCCTTCCTCGTCCTGCTGGAGAGCCTCACGCCTGAGCATCGCGCCGCGTTCCTGTTGCGCGACGTGTTCGAGGAGCCCTACGACCGGATCGCCGAGATCATCGGCACCAGTGAGCAGAATGCCCGGCAGCTCACCACCCGCGCCCGGCGCCAGGTGCAGGAGCGCCGGCCGCGGTTCGAGACCACGCATGAGGAGCGGGAACGGCTTGCCTCGCGGTTCTTCGCCGCGGCCGAGGAGGGCGATCTGGAGGGACTCGAGCAGCTGCTGGCCCATGACGTGGTCATGCGCGCCGACGGCGGCGGCAAGGCGCCGGCGTTCAAGCAATCGATCCACGGTCGTGTGCGCGCCGCCAAGACCCTCATCGGCGGGCTGCGCGCCAGCGCGCGGTTCGGCACGTTCCGCGCCCGTCGCGCGCTCGTCAACGGCCAGCCCGGCGCGCTGTTCGCCGATGAGGACGGCAACCTCGGAGCGGTGATCGCGCTCGAGTTCGCCGACGGGCAGATCCAGACCGTCAACTGGATCGCCAACCCCGACAAGATCCGGCACCTCGGCCCGGTGGCTGACCTGGGCGCCCTTGTGCGCCGGCGTGACTGAACGCCGCGAGTGCATAGGCCGCGGATCGTCCGAGTGCGGCTCCGCCGGCGCCGCGTAGGCTCGGCGCGAACTTTTCCGCGCCGCGGTCCGGATATGCCGTAATGGAGAACACCTACCAACATTCACGTGCTCCGGTCCGGGTCGCGCGAAGGCGGGACGTGGCACAGCGAGCTCTCGCCCGCAGTGACGCCGAGCTGCTGACGGCATCGATCCGGGACCCCGACGCGTTCACGGAGCTCTTCCATCGCCACTGGGACGACCTCTACCGGTTCTGCCTGCATCGCGCCGGCTCTGCCGGAGAGGACATCGCCGCGGAAGCGTTCCGGGTCGCGTTCGATCGACGGGTCCGGTACGACGCGCGATACACCGATGCGCGGCCGTGGCTGTTCGGGATCGCGGCGAACGTGCTCCGCGACCACTTTCGCAGTGCGCGACGTGAGGAGCACAAGCGGGCGCGCTCGGCCGCACTCGACGCGGCGTCGGCGGGCCAGTCCGATCTGGGAGAGCTGGAGCGCCAGCTCCTCGGGCCAGATCTGGCGGCAGCTCTCGACGACATCCCGGCGGGCGATCGCGACGCCCTGCTGCTGCTCGCCTGGGCCGATCTCGACTACGAGCAGATCGGCCAGGCGCTCGACATCCCTCTCGGCACCGTCCGATCCAGGATTCACCGCGCCCGGCGCCGACTGCGCGCGTACCTGGACTCCGGCGAGATGCCCCAGACCGAGACGAACGAGGCATGACCATGAACCAGCACGATCTCGATTGGGTCACGGCCCAGCGGCCGGACAACGACGCATACGATCCCGATGCGCGCGAGCGCGCGCTGCGGACGCTGCTCGAGCACACGCGCCCGCCACGCAAGCGGCGACGGCCGCGGATCGGCGGGCTGGCGGGCGCCCGTGCGCTCAGCATCGCCGCGGCGGGCGCGACCGCCGCCGTCGCCGCCGTCGCCGCCGTCCTCATCCTCTCCGCCGGGAACCACGCCGCACATGATCTCGTCCCGACCGTCGCGGTGACGCAGCCCACGACCGCTCATCACGGCACGGCCGGCCACCGGGTCGCGGCGCACCACCACGGCGTGGCCCCCTCGCCGCTGGTACGGCTCGCCGCCGACGTGAGCAGCTCCCCCGCGCCGGCCGGCGACGCCACCCTCGTCGCCAGGACGACGGCCACGGGTGGTCAGAACGTCACCGTCTACGACCTGTACGCGGATGACGGCAAGTACTACTTCTCGCCGCAGGAGAGCGGGCTCGCGGCGGAGGTGAGCTCCGGGCACAACCTGGCCGGCGGACTGTTCGCCCGGGAGGTCGCGGCGGCCAAGCAGGCGGCGACGGGCGACGTGCAGGCCGCCGCTCAGAAGATGGCCGACGCGCCCGATCCCAGCCAGGTGATCAGCCCCCACGAGAAGACCGACACTGCCGCGATCAAGAAGAAGGAGGCCGCCCTCGGCGAGCCCCTGGCGGGAGTGAGCCGCTACGACAACTGGGTGTGGGAGGACTCTCAGGACGCGATCATCGCGGGCTCCGGTGAGCCGGACGTCCGCGCCGGGGTGCTGCGGATCCTCGCCACGCTGCCCGGCGTGACCGTCACCAACGGAACCTCCGGCGGCGACCCGACCCTCGTGCTCACCGCCGGGGCCCCCGAGGTCGGCGCCGGGTACCAGGAGCAGCTGACGATCGACGCGAACACCGGCGTGCCGATCCAGTTCGTCGGCGGTCCCCCCAACGGCACGCCCGCCACGACCGTGACCTACCAGGTGTCGCGGGTGACGCTGGCCGAGCTCTCGTCGGAGACCGGCAGCGCGGGCTGAGACCCATCCGGCGGGCGGCGCACAGGGACGCCGCCCGCCTCGCACCCTCGCAGGTCATACACTGCCGGCGCGGCATCGGCAGGCGGTGCAGGTCGCGAATCGAGGGAGGGTCTCATGGGACGAGGGTCGGTGCTGGGGCGGGACGCGCACTCGCTGTCGTTCAGCGACTCCTCGATGAGAGCCCGACAGTCCGGCGGATGCTCGACTCGGCCTGGCCCGAGGTCCGGGCCGCGTCGCTGGCGGTGCACCCGAGCGACGACATGTACGCGTTCGGGATGGCGGTAATGGGGGAATCCGGCACTCAGCGCGATGGCCTATTTCCGTGCCGGTGCCTCGATGCTCGACGTCGTCGACGCAGTCGCCGAGTGGCACTTCCGCGGCCTCGATCAGCTCGGCTCCTTCCTGGACTTTGCGGGCGGTTACGGGCGTGCGACGCGGTTCTTCGCCGAGCGGCTCGCACCGTCCCGCGTGACGGTCGGTGAGGTCCAAACCGACGCGCTGGAGTTCCAGGCGCGTCACTTCCATGTCGCGACGCTGCGCTCGACAACCGACCCGTCAAGACTCGATGCGGCCGGCCAGCGTTACTCGTTCGTGTTCGTCGCCTCCCTGTTCTCGCATCTTCCGCGTGCCACGTTCACCACCTGGCTGGCGCGGCTGTGGGAGCTGGTCGAGTCGGGCGGGGTGCTCGTGTTCAGCGTGCATGACGAGGCGGTCGAGGAGCACGACGCTCCGTGGGAGGATGGCCACGCGTTCATCGCCGCCAGCGAGATCTCCGAACTGGAGACCGCAGACTACGGGACGGCGTTCACCACCGAGGAGTTCGTACGCGAGCAGCTCCGCGAGGCGGTCGGGGTGGTCCGCCGACGCGGGCGACTGTGCACCGAACGCCGAGACCCACCCCATCGCCGCCGTCGAACTGCGCTTCTCCGGTAGCGCGCGTGCGGTCGCGCAGCGGGGCAGGGCGACCCCGGAGATCGCCCAGCACTTCAAGCGCTCCGGGGACCTCAACCACGAACTTGCCGGCTGGGACGCCGAAATCCACCTTCCCCGCCGGGCCCGTCCGCGCGACGTCGTCACCGTGGTCTCCACATGCGTCCATGGACGCTCCTACGTTCTGGACTCGGCCCGCCTGGACGATGCGATGGGTCGTTTCGGCCGACAGGCGATGACCATCGGCCCGCTGGAACGGCGCCGGCGCACCGCACAACTCGTCTATTCGACAGACGGTCCGGGCGCACTGCTCAAGCTCGTCCCCACCGTCGCGCGAAACGAGCGCGAGCGCCTGCGGCGCTCGCTGCGGCTGGCCAAGCGCTGACCTTCAGCTCGGTCGGGTGAGCCGCGACGCCCGCCGGGCCGGCTTCCAGCCCGGCTGGGGCACGCTGGCGAGCAGCAGCTGCGTGTACGGGTGCTGCGGCGCGTCGAGCAGCTCGAGCGTGGGGCCGCGCTCGACGATCGCGCCGTTACGCATCACGAGGCTCGTGTCGGTGAGCTGCCGAACAACCGCGAGGTCGTGGGTGATGAGCAGGTAGGCGAGACCGGTGCGGCGGCGGACCTCGGCGAGCAGGTTGAGGATCTGGGCCTGGATCGAGACGTCAAGTGCGGCGACGGCCTCGTCGAGGATGAGCAGCCGCGGCTCGGGGGCGAGCGCCCGAGCGATCGCGACCCGCTGGCGCTGCCCGCCGGACAGCTTCTGCGGATAGGCGCGAAGCTGCCGGTCGTCGAGGGCCACCAACGCCGCCAGCTCGTGGACACGGTGGCGGCGGTCCTCAGCGGTGAGGTCGAAATGGACGCGGAGGATCTCGTCCAGCCCGCGCTCGACGGTCTGGCGGGGGTCGAGGCTCGTGTACGGATCCTGAAAGACGATCTGGACCTCACGGGCACGACGTCGGCGTTCGCGGGTCGAGCGGGCGGGCGCGGTGCGATCACGCCCGCAACACGCGATGTGGCCGGCGGTCGGTGCCTCGAGGCCGACGACGAGCTTGGCGATGGTCGTCTTGCCCGAGCCCGACTCGCCGACGAGGCCGACCGATCCTCCGCCCGGGAGCTCGAAGCTCACCTCCTCGACGGCGGTCACGCCACCGAACTCCTTGCGCAGGCCCCGGACGGTGAGGACCGGCTCAGCCATGGGCAACCCGGGCGAGCCGGCCATCGAGCTCCTCCGCACGCAGGCAGCGCACCTCACCGGAACCCCAGTCGCGCAGGAGCGGGGCCGTGGCGTCGCACTGCGGCCGCCGGTGTGCGCAACGAGGTGCGAACGCGCACCCGCGACCCGTCTCCCATGCGCCGATCGGCCGCCCCTCGATCGCGGGCAGCGGCGCCGGCGGCCCGCTGAGCGGCGGCCGGGCGGCGGCGAGCGCCGCGGTGTACGGGTGCCGGGGGTTCGCGTGCAGCGAGGTGGATGCCTGGTGCTCGACGATCTGCCCGGCGTACATCACCGCGGTGCGGTCGCACACCGCCGCCGCGAGGTCAAGGTCGTGGGTGATGAACAGCAGCCCGAGGCCCCGCTCCCGGCGAAGCTCGTCGAGGATCGCCATCACCTCGGACTGCGTCGTGACGTCAAGCGCGGTGGTGGGCTCGTCCGCGAGGATCAGCTCGGGCTCGGCGAGCAGGGCCGCCGCGATCATCACCCGCTGGAGCAGCCCACCGGAGAGCTCGTGCGGATACTGGCGCAGGCGCCGCTGCCCGTCGGGGATCCCGACCGCCGCGAGCTGCTCCACCGCCCGGCGCCCCGCGCTGCGGCGATCGACGCCGCGCAGGATGCGCAGCTGCTCGGTGAGGAAGTCCCCGATCCTGTAGACGGGATTGATGTGCGCTCGCGGGTCCTGGAAGATCACGGCCGTCCTGGTGCGCGCCTGGCGCAGCGATGCGCGCTCGCCTCCGATCACGTCATGGCCACCGATCCTCGCCCGGCCGGACACGGACGCCCCCGGGGGCAGCAGCCCGGCCAGGGCGCGGACCGTCATCGACTTCCCGGCTCCGGACTCACCGACCAGCCCGAGCGCTTCACCGGCGTCGAGCGTGAGCGCGACGTCTCGCAGGACCGGCCGGGCGGTGCCCTCGATCGGCAGCTCGACGCAGAGATTCCGGACCTCGACGAGCCCCATGCTCACCTCCGCGCGGCGCGCTGCCGGTCGCTGAGCCTCTCGCCCAGCAGGTTGAACGCGACCACCACCACGACGATCGCGATGCCGGCGGCGAGCGCCTCGGCCGGATAGCCCTGAAGGACCCCGGTCTCCCCCTCGGAGACCATCACGCCCCAGTCCGCCTGGGGCGGCTGCACCCCGAGGCCGAGGAACGAGATCGCGGCGAGGTCGAGCATCGCCCAGCCGAACAGGATCGTGGCCTCGGCGACGACGAGCTCGGCGAGGTTGCGCAGGAGGTGCCGCACGCAGATGGCGCGGGCCGCGAGCCCTGGACCTCGAGCGCCGCGATGTACGGCTGGGCGCGCTGCCGGATCGCCTCGCTGCGGATGACACGCATCACGTAGGGCGTGTAGGCGATCGCCAGCGAGAGGGAGGCGGCGGTGAGGCTCGGCCCGAACACCGCCGCCGTGAGCACCGCCAGCAGGATCCCCGGGAACGCGAACAGGATGTCCATCGCGCCGGTGAGCACCGTGTCCGTCCAGCCGCCCCGCCACGCCGCAAGCAGAGCCAGCGCGACCCCCACCAGGCTGGAGAGCGCGACGACCACGAGCGGGCCGAGCATCGCGGTGCGGGTCCCGACGATCAGCCGCGAGAGCAGATCGCGACCCTGGCCGTCGAACCCGAGCGGGTGGCCGGCGGTCGGGCCGACGTAGGCCTGCGCGAGGTTGACGGTGTCCGGGTTATGCGGAGCGAGCAGCGGGCCGAACAACGCGGCGATGACTGCCATCGCGATCACGACCGCGCAGACGGTGCCGATGACGCCGAGGCCCGCCCCCGGACGGCTGCGCCGGACGGTCGCGGGCGCCGGCGCGGGTGCCGCGGACGGGGCGGTGAGGGCCATCAGGCGGCCGAGGCTCCGAGCTCGACGCGGGGGTCCAGCAGCGCGTAGAGCAGGTCGACGAGCGCATTGGTGATCACGAACGCGGCCACCAGCACGAGCGAGATCGCCTGGACGACCGGGAAGTCCTTTGACGCCGCCGCGTTCACCAGCGCGGAGCCGATCCCGTTGAGGTTGAACGCCTCCTCGACGATCGCGGCCAGCGCGAACAGCGAGGCGATGGTCAGCCCGGTGATCGTGGTGATCGGGATCGCCGCATTGCGGAGCACGTGGCGGCGCAGCACGACACGGCGTGGCAGCCCACGGCTGACCGCGGTCTGGACGTGCTCGCGGGTCAGCTCCTCACGCACGCTCGCGCGTGCCACGCGGGAGACGAGCGCGACCGACGAGGCGGCGAGGGCGACGGCGGGCATCGTGAGGTGGGCGATCGTCCCGCCGAACCCCTGCCCGTCGCCGATCGCGGGGAGCCATTGCAGCCGGACCGCGAACACCGAGATGAGCACGATCGCCGCCACGAAGGACGGGGTCGCGGTGAGCACGCTGGTGATCGTGACCAGCACGCCGTCGATGAGCCCCGGCCGCAGCGCGCTGACGATGCCCGCAGCCAGGCCGAAGACGACGATCAGCAGACCGGTGTAGGCGACGAGCTCGAGCGTGGTGCCGATCCGGGAGGCGATCAGGTTCGCCACGCTCTGGTGATTGACGAGCGAGGTCCCGAAGTCGCCGTGGAGGGCGTCGGAGAGCCAGTTCAGGTAGCGGGGGATGAACGGCTCGTCGAGGTGGTAGTGGTGTTCGAGCACCCGCAGCGTCGCCGGTGGCAGCGCCCGCCCTCCGGTGATCGTCGCGATCGGGCTGCCCGGCGCGATGTAGACCGCCCCGTAGACCGCGAAGCTCGCCAGCAGCAGGCTGGCCACGAGCATGGTGAGCCGCTTGGCCAGGAACGCCGCCATCAGTGCCCCGCCTCCCCCACCCGGGCCAGCCAGGGCGCCTGCATGTACGCGAACGAGCTGGGCGGCCCGCTGAGTCGGCGGTTGAGGACCAGCAGCGTGTCGGGATCGGCGGCGGGGATCCAGGGCAGCTCGCGCATGATCAGCCGCTCGGCCGCCACGTCGAGCTCAGCGCGGCGGCGTGGGTCGGCCTCGGCCCGAGCGGCGTTGAACAACGCGTTCAGCCGCGGGTTGTCGTATCCGTCGAAGTTCTGGGACTGATGGGGCATCGCGTAGGTGGAGTCGAGCGCGGCCGGATCGGCGTAGTCGCCATAGGTCGTGGTGGAGAAGGCATCGATCCCGGCCCGGGCACCCGGGTCGGTGAAGAGCGCGATGTAGTCCTCCGGCGAGACGTTCTGCAGCCGTGCCCGTAGCCCGATGCTCTGGGCGGCCGCCTGCCAGGCGTCCGCCTCGGTGGCGACGGAGGCCAGCCCCGAGCAGGTCGCGATCACGATCGTCTTGCCCTCGGCGCGGGCCGCGCGGATCAGGCGGCGGGCCTTGCCCAGGTTCTGGGTCAATGGCGGCTGGTGATCCCAGGCGCGCCGGAACACGCCGCGCGCAAAGCCCCAGGTCCCCGGATTGGCCGACAGGCGGGGGATCTGCGCCGCGCCGTCATAGACCGTGTCGATGTAGACCCTGCGGTCGAAGGCGAGCGAGAGTGCCCGGCGGACGCGGAGGTTGCCGAGCGGTCCCTCGAGGTTCGAGATGATCAGGTAATCGGCGTCGAACGACGGTCCCGCGTAGACGCGGACGTTGGAGAGCTTCAGCAGCTGCGCGAGGTTCGAGGTGTCGGTGAGGTAGGTCCCGTCGATCGCGCCGGTGCGCAGCGCCGCGGTCAGCGCGGCTGTGTCGGAGATGCCCTCGAAGCGGATCTCGGCGGCGTGCGGCCGCAGCGCCCGATCCCAGTAATGCGGGTTGGCGACAACGTCGACCTCGGCGCCGGGCGTCCACCGCTTCAGTTCGAATGGGCCGGTGCACATCGCCCCGCCGCTGGGTGTTCCGTACGCCTGGCCCTTCGCCTCGGCGTAGCGCTTCTCGATGATCACCCCCGGCATCGCGGAGAGCTCGCCGGCCAGCCAGTAGTCCGGGCGGTGGAGCACGATCTCGACCGTCAGCCGGCCGAGTGCCCGGATCGACTTCACGCGGTCGAACACGGTCCCGTAGAAGCCCGCGACCTTCGGGTTCATCTGGCGCTCGAGCGAGTAGACGACGTCCGCGGATGTCATCGGGCGCCCGTCCCAGAAGCGAACTCCCGGATGGAGCGCGAGCGTGATCCGCGTCGGGGTGCGGTACGTGAGCCGGGCCAGTCCCGGAGTGATCGCGCCGTCGGGCTGCTGGCGCTCCAGCGCCTCGCACATCGACGAGATCACGGTGTTCTCCGGGTAGTCGAAGGCGTGCGCCGGGTCGAGGCTGTCGACATCGCGATAGAGCGCCCAGGTGACCGTTCCGGTCGATGTCGCGGGGGCGGCGGTGCTCGCGTGGAGCGGCAGGCTGGAGACCGGAACGACCTGGCGACCGCATCCGGCGAGCGCCAGCGCGGCGGCGCACACCACGAGCGCCCGGAGCCGGCCACTCACCGTCCGGCCACCGGCTCCGCGGGCGCGTGCACGAGCGCGGCGTAGACGTCCGGACGCCGGGTGGCGAGCAACCCGAAGTCCAGCCAATCGCGCCGCTGGTCGAGATCGAGATCGGCGACGATCACGGCGGCCCGGTCCCGGGGCGCGCGGACGACCACGCGGCCGTACGGGTCGGAGATGAACGAGGAGCCGTAGAACGTCGTCCCGTGCTCGGTGCCGATCCGGTTGATCGCGACCATGAACGTCGCATTCGCGAGGCCGTTGGCGGTGATCATGTGCTCCCACATCGGCTGGGAGTCGAACCCGGGGTGGTGGGGCTCAGATCCGATCGCCGTGGGGTAGACGAGCAGATCCGCTCCGGCGAGCGAGTACGCGCGCGCGAGCTCCGGGAACCACTGGTCCCAGCAGGTCGGGAAGCCGACCCTCGCGCCGGCGACCTCGCTCAGTGGGAAGCCGGTGTCCCCGGGGGCGAAGCAGAGGTGCTCGAGGTAGCCGGGGAACGCAGGGATGTGGAGCTTGCGGGTCCGCGCGAGCAACTGCCCATCCGGCGCGGCGCAGATCGCCGTGTTGAACCCGATCCCGCTCTCCGCGTCCTCGTACAGGGAGGCGTGGACCGCCGCCCCGGTCTCGGCCGCGAGCCGTCGCGCGAGCCGTGTGGTCGGGCCGCCGGGGATCGGCTCGCGGTAGTTCCCGGCGGTCGCGGCATGCCGCTCGTCGACGGCGAAGTAAGGGCTGAGGGACAGCTCCTGAAGGCAGACGAGCTCGGCGCCGTGCTCCGCCGCCAGGTGAACGCCCTCGGCGAGGGTTCGCGCGTGGGCCTCGGGGTCCGGGTCCCACGCGCACTGAACGGCGCCGATCACGACGTGTCCGCGCTCAGCGGGTGAGGTGCGCATCGGTGAGCCCAGCGCGGAGCTTGCGCCGGTGATCAGCTCGAAGCTCATCGGACGATCATCTGCTGGGTGATGCAGTGCACTCCGCCACCACCGAATGCGATGCACTTCGCCGGGACGGGGACGACCTCGTGCTCGGTGAAGGCCGCGCCGACGATCTCGAGCGCGGCGCTGTCCATCGCCGTCGAGGCGACCGGCACGATCACGGCTCCGTTCGCCACGTAGAGGTTCACGTAGCTCACCGAGGTCCGGTGACCGCCGAGCTCGCCGTAGGGGTAGAGCGGGAGCTCGATGATCTCGAGCGAGCGGCCTCGGGCGTCGCGCGCCGCCTCGAGCACCGCGCGGTTGGCGCGCATCCGCGCATGGTCGGGGTGCGCCGGGTCCTCGCACGACTGGACGAGGACGGTGCCCGGCCTCACGAACGTGCACACGCCGTCGACATGGCCGTCGGTGTGGGCGTCGTCGGCGTGGCCGAACGGCAGCCAGATGATCTGGGTCACGCCGAGCGTGCGTCCGAGCTCGGCCTCGAGCTCGGTGCGGTCGAGCTCCGGGTTGCGGTTTGGATTGAGCAGGCACTGCTCGGTGGTGATCAGCGTGCCCTCGCCATCGACGGTGATCGATCCGCCCTCCAGCACCATCTCGGTCGCCACGCGCGGCACGTCGAGGTGCTCGAGCAGGCGGGCGCCGAGCCGGGCGTCCTGGTCCCAGGGCGCGAACCGCTCACCCCATGAGTTGAAGCGGAAGTCGACCGCCGCGCGGTTCCCGTCGGCGCCGCGGACGAAGACCGGCCCGGAGTCCCGCAGCCACGAGTCATCGAGCGGCAGCTCGATCAGCTCGACCCCCGCGCCCAGGAGGCGCCGGGCGCGTGCCCCGGTCCCGGGCGCGACCACCATCCGCACCGGCTCGTGATCGGCGATCGCATTCGCGACGCCGGCGTACTCGCGCTCGGCGACCTCCAGCATCCCGGCCCACAGCTCCCGCCGGGTCGGCCATGCCATCAGGCAGGCCTCGTGGGCGTCCCACTCCGCCGGCATCTGCCATCCATCGGCCGGGACAGGGGACCGTCCCGCGGGTCCCGCCGACCTGCTCGTCGTCTCGTCGATCGTGTTCATGGCGCGTCACCGTACTACTGACTGAGAATTCAGTCAAGACGGCATTCGCCGATAGGCTCAGGCGCGCATGCCGTCACGACAGGTCGCGATCCTCGAGGCCGCAGCGCGACTGATCGCGCGGCGTGGCGTCCGGGGCCTGCGCATGGAGGAGCTCGCCGCCGAGGCGGGGGTCTCTGGCGGGCTGCTCTACTACCACTTCACCGATCGCGCGACGCTGCTGCGGCGGACGCTCGAATTCATCAACGACCGCGCAGGCGCCTACACCGAGGAGCGCATCCCCGACGGCGCGCCATCGCGCACGCGGCTCGAGCACAAGCTGCTGCTGGAGGTCCAGGATGAGGCGATGGTCATCGAGAACTCAGCCGCGTGGGGCGAGCTTCGCGCCTCCGCGCTGTTCGAGCCCGAGCTCCGTGACCCGCTGCGGAACTCGACCGTGGTGTGGAACCGCGAGGTCGCCGAGCTGATCGATGCGATCCGCGAGGAGGAGGGGCTCGAGGGCGAGCGACCCTCGGCCGACGCCGCGGCGCGGCTGACCGCGCTCGTCGAGGGGCTCAGCCAGCGCTGGCTGAGCGACTCGATCGACGTCGCCGAGGCGCAGCGACTCCTGCGGGAGTCGATCGCCCTGGAGCTCGGGTCCTGACTACTCGTCGGTGGTGGACTTGACCAGCGGGACCTTCGGGCCGGTGATGCCGTTCACCCGGCGCTTGATGATCTGGTAGGCGTAGGGTGGCCAGAACTCGGCCAGGCCGGGGGCGCCGTCGTGGCACTGGACGTTGGCGGTGAAGCCGACGTTGGCAAACCACAGCAGCCCGTCGACGTACTTGTAGCCGGTGTTCCAGCTCAGCGGGCCGAGGCCGAGGCCGGGCGGGTTGCAGAGGTCCTCGACACCCTGCGTCTGCGGGTGGGGGTTGAGGTGGGGGCCGCGGCCGGCGGAGCCGCTCTGCACCACGAAGTGTGCGCCGTGGAGGTAGCGGGAGATCTCCTGGCCGAAGCGCATCTCGGTGGTCACCCACTCGTGATGGGTGCTGTTGACGAAGAAGCCCTGAGCCTGGGCGACGTCGGCGGCCTTGAGCATCTGCGCGTACTGCTTGGGCGAGATCAGCGTGTCCGAGGCACCGGCGTCGATGTAGACGACGACGTGGGGATCCTGTTCCAGGGCCTTGACCGCGTAGGCGATCTCGGCCTCACGCACCTTGCGCTGCGCGGAGCTGATCCGGGGCATGGTGATCAGCGCGTCCTCCTCGAGGTAGATCACCGCGCGGTAGTTGCCCAGGCCCTTGGCGAACTGGGAGATCCACGCCTCGTAGCGGCCCTTGATCTTGCTCGGCGCGACGTTGCTGTGCACGAGGTTGTACATGGTGAGCTGCACCGTCGTGCCCGGCTGGCTCTCCTCTGCGTCGGCCATCCACTTCTCGACGGTGGTGGCGATCGAGCCGGTGGGCTGGTTCCACATCCAGAACCGCCAGGAGCCGGAGCCGGGGGTGTCGGCGAGGACGTCGAACGCCTTGGACCAGGCGGGGTTGGACGAGGCGTAGCGCTTCGCCGCCTGGCCGGCGATCGAGGTGTTGCCGAACACGTACCAGTTGACGTACTGCAGGGGATCGCCGTCGGTCGGCTGCTGGTAGCCGAGGATGTTGGCCGGATCACGCACCTGCAGCGGATCGTTCTGCAGCAGGGTGATCACCTGGTTGGGCGTGTTGGTGACGCCGTTGTCGCCACAGCCGTACATGTAGGCGCGGGCGTACTTCGCCGGGCCGCTGATCCCCTGGTCGTTGATCGGGAGATAGACCGTGGCGCTCGATTGACCGGCGGCGAAGTCGACGTGGGTGCTGCCGATCTTGGTGAAGTTCGAGCCGGCCTCGTCGCTCTTGTTGGTGACCCCCCAGCAGATCGTGCCCGGCTGGCTCGAGTCGTCTCGGTCGATCACGATCGGGTACTGGCCCACGTCCTCGCTGGCCTGGAAGCCATCGGTATTGGCGAACCAGTAGTGGACCGTGGCGTCGGCATGGGCGCGCCCCGTGAACAGGCAGGCGCCGAGGGCGACGATCAGCACGGCGACGCTGATGAACCGGCGGGGAACCAAGCGGAGTAGGGGTGTCACGGGCGCGTACCTCGGTCGAGAGACAGAGCTTCGGTCTTTGCATCGGCAGCCCGGCGAAAATCGTGAGCCCGCCGGCCGGCGAACTGGACCGAACGCTGACCTTCGCGCCGATGCTCAGGAGGCAGCGAGCGCCCGCTCGCGCCGGGCCCGTTGCACGCGCGGATCCGGGACGGGCACCGAGGCGAGCAGCCGCTGGGTGTAGGGGTCGCGGGGCCGGGAGAGGACCTCGTCGGCGGGGCCGGTCTCGACGACCTGGCCGGCGCGCAGCACCACGACCTCCGCCGACACCTGGCGCACGACGGCGAGGTCGTGACTGATGAACAGGCATCCGAAACCCAGCTCGCGCTGGAGCTCGGCGATCAGCTCGAGGATCGTTGCCTGGACGGCGACGTCGAGCGCGCTCGTCGGCTCGTCCGCGATCACCAGCCGCGGTCGCAGGACGAGCGCTCGCGCGATCGAGACGCGCTGGCGCTGCCCGCCGGAGAGCTGGTGGGGGTAGCGGTCGATCGCGTCGGCGGGGAGCTTGACTCGGGCCAGCAGGTCGGCGGCCCGCTCGCGTCGCTGCACGGGGCCGGCGTCGCCGTGGATCTGCAGCGGCTCGGCGACGATCGCCCCCACCCGCGCGCGCGGATTGAGCGAGTCGCCCGGGTTCTGGAAGACGAAGCCGATGTCGGCGCGCGCCTTGCGCAGAGCCCGCCCGTGCAGGGCCGCGAGATCCGTGCCCCCCACCATGATCGTGCCGGCCGCGGTGTCGACCAGCCGTGCGATCGCCTTGCCGAGCGTCGTCTTGCCCGAGCCCGACTCCCCCACGAGGCCGACCGTCTGGCCCGCCGGGACGGTGAGGCTCACGCCCTGCACCGCGACGAACGGATGGCGGCCGGAGCCGTAGGTGATCGTCACGTCGCGCACGTCGGCTGCCGGTGGCGCGTCGCTGGCAGCGGTGACGACGGCGGCCGCCACCTCGTCGACGCGCGGCACGGCGGCGAGCAGCTCCTTGGTGTAGGGCAGCTCGGGCGAGAGGAAGACGCGCTCGGCCGGGCCGCGCTCGATCACCCTCGCATCGCGCATCACGAGGACCTCGTCGGCGAGGTCGGCCACCACCCCCATGTCGTGGGTGATCAGCAGGATCGCGGTCCCCATGTCGTTGCGGAGCTCGTGGAGCAGATCGAGGATCCCCGCCTGGACGGTGACGTCCAGCGCGGTCGTCGGCTCGTCGGCGATCAGCAGGTCGGGCTCGCCGCTGATCGCCATCGCGATCATCGCGCGCTGGAGCTGACCTCCGGAGAGCTCGTGCGGATAGGAGCGGTAGACCCGGTCGGGCTCGTCGAGACCGACTCGGGCGAGCAGCTCGCGGGTGCGGCTGGGTGCGTCGCGCCCCCGGGTCTGCGGGTGAGCGTCGAGCGCCTCCACGATCTGGCGGCCGATCCGCATCACCGGGTTGAACGTCGAGAACGGATCCTGGAAGACCGCGCCGATCCGCCGTCCGCGGATCGCGCGCAGCGCGGAGGCGTCGGCCGAGAGCAACTCGACCGGCTGGCCGTCCGGGACGTTGAGGATCGCCTGGCCGCGCACCCGCGCCTCGCGGCCGAGCAGCCCCATCAGCGACATCGCGGTCACCGACTTGCCCGAGCCCGACTCTCCGACGAGCGCCAGGATCTCGGCTCCGGAGATCTCGAACGAGACGTCGTCGGCGGCAGTGATCGTCCTGCCCCCGACGGCGAACTCGACGCCGAGGCCCTGGACCGCGAGCAGCGGACCGCGACCGTGCGGGGTGCTAGCCAAGGCTGACCGCGGTGTAGATCGGATATGCGGGGAACGTGCCGATGTAGAAGTTCTGCACGCCCGACCCCCGCAGGAACGAGTTGCGGTTGTAGACGAGCGGCACGACCGACCCGGTGGCCATGATCATCTTGTCGGCCCTGGCCCACAGGACGTTGCTCTTGCTCTGGTTGATCGTGGCCTCGGCCTGATTGATGAGCTTGTCGACCGCGGGGTCGTCGAGCCGTGACAGGTTGTAGTTACCGTTGCCGATGTCGGCCGAGTTGAACAGCGGCTCGATGTTGTCGTAGGCGGACGGGAAGTCCGGCTGCCAGGAGGACACGGCGAGGTCGTACCCCGAGGAGTTGTTGCCGGTGACCAGCCCGAAGTACGAGTCCTGTGAGAGCGTCTTCAGCGTCACGTTGATGCCGGCCTTCTGATAAGCCTGCTGCACCGCCTGGGCGATCGCCGTGTCAACCGGGAGGTTCTGCACCGCGAGTGTCAGGTTGAGGTGACTCACTCCGGCCTGCCCCAGCAGCTGCTTGGCCTTGGCCGGATTGCCGGTGTGTCCGGCGGGATACATGTCGTAGGGCACCCGGCCGGCGATGCCCGGGGTGATCAGCGTCGTCGCCGGCTCGGCGGCGATCGTGCCGCCGGAAGCGACGATGATCGACTGGCGGTTGATCGCGTACTGGAGCGCCTCGCGCACCTTCGCGTTCTGCAGCTGCTTGCTCTTCATGTTCACCGCGAGGTACTCCAGCGGGCTCGCCGGCGAGGTCACCAGCCGCGACTTCGCCGACGGGTCGTTCGAGATCTGCGCCAGCTGCGCCGGGGGCACGAAGTCGGCGCCGAATGAGTCCTGCGCCGAGCCGTTGTCGGAGATCAGCGTCTGAGCCTCGACCGTCGGGTCCTGGTTGAGCTTGAAGATGATCCTGCTCGGCCCGTCGGAGCGGTTGGGGTCGGTCGACTGCTTCCAGTACTTGTTGCGGACCATCACGATCTGCGACTGGGACGCCGACTGCACCGCGTACGGACCACTCGTGATGGGGTGCTTGGCGAACGTCGCCGCCGGCGCCTTGCCTGCGGGCACCGGTGACATCGAGACGGTCGAGACCACCCACGGCCACAGCCCGTAGGGCTTGTTGAGGTGGAAGACGATCGTGTCCTTGTTCGGCGTCTGGATCGAGGGCAGGGACTTGCCGCCGAACGGACCCGTGTAACCCTTGGTGTCCGCTATCAGCGGCTTCTGGTAGTTCTCGCCGCCCGACAGCTGCGGCGCGTAGGTGCGCTCGATCGCGTACTTGAAGTCCTGCGAGGTGATCGGCTGCCCGTTGGAGAAGAAGATGCCGCTCTTGAGGTGGTAGGTCCACACCCTGCCGCCGTCGGACGGAGTCCCGTCGCTGGTGGCGAGATCCGGCACGACCTTGGCCACGCCGGTTCGCCCGATCTTCCAGGTGGTCAGGCGGCGGTTGAGCAGCCCCATGCTCGTGGTGGCCAGCGACCAGCTCTGCGCCGGGTCGAGCGCGAAGCCGGTCGCCGACAGCGAGCTCGAGTCAAGGACGGTGAGTGTCCCGCCCTTCTTGACCGGGGACGCCTTGGCGATCGTCGCCGTCCCGTTGCCGTTGCCGGGCACCTGGGAGTTCGAGCCGCAGCCGGCCAGCACGGCCGCGGCGGCGAAGACGGCCCCGCCCGAGAGCAGCGCGGAGCGCCGCGTTCGAAGGTGAGAGGGAGAGCGTGTCATGTGTGGGGGTTCCTTTGTTCTTTCGAAGTCGGCGTGGTCAGACCCGCGGGTCAAGGAGCCGATAGGTGAGGTCGACGATGAAGGTCGCCACGACGACGAACGTCGCGGCGATCACGGTGACGCCGGTGATGACCGGCAGGTTGGTTGTCCCGACGGCGCCGATCAGTAACGCCCCGAGCCCGTACATGGAGAACACCTTCTCGGTGATCACGGCCCCACCCAGCAGCACGCCCATGTCGAGGCCGAACACCGTGATGATCGGGATCAGCACATTGCGGAGCGCATGGCGGCCGACGACGCGGCTCTCACGCAGCCCCTTGGCCCGAGCGGTGCGCACGTAATCCTCGTCGAGCGCGTCGAGCATCTGGCTGCGCGTCAGCCGGGCGTAGATCGCCGCGGAGATGAAGGCGAGCGCGCACCACGGCAGGATCAGATGCTCGGCCCACTCGCCCGGATTGCTGATCGACACGTAGCCGTTGGTCGGCAGCCAGCCGAGGCGGAAGCCGAACACCAGGATGGCGAGCAGACCGACGAGATACGCGGGAGCGGAGACACCGACGATCGAGCCCGCCATCACGAGGCGGTCGGCGGCGCGGCCGTGGCGCAGGGCGGCGAACGTGCCGGCGGCGACGCCGCCGATCAGCCACAGCAGCCCGGCGCCGACGGCGATCGAGAGGGTGACCGGGATCGTCTGCCCCAGCAGCGACAGCACGGTCTGGCCCTGCTGGAAGGAGTAGCCCAGGCACGGGGCTGAGCAGTGGATCGCGTTCGCGCCGTGGCCGAAGTTGCGTCCGGTGAAGATGGCGCCGATGAAGTCGATGTACTGGCGCCACACCGAGTGGTTCAGGCCCATGAATGCCCGCACTCGGCGCAGGTTCGCGGGCGTGCAGACCCGTCCGCATTCCGCTCGGGCGGGGTCGGCGGGGACGATCTGGAAGATCAGGTAGGTCACGAGCGTGACCACCAGCAGCACCGCGATCATCGCCGCGATCCGCAGGACGAGGTAGCGCGCGAACTTCACCGCCGCCCACCGCCTCGGGGGTCGAACGCATCGCGCAACCCGTCACCGAGCGTGTTGAGCGCGAGCGTGACCAGGAACAGCGCGAGGCCGGGAGCCAGCAGATACCAGGGATCGACCGCCACCCAGTCGATCGCCGCGGAGATCTCCCTCCCCCAGGACGGCGTCGGCGGCTGCACCCCGATGCCCAGGAACGAGAGCGCGGCCTCGGTGCCGATCGCGGCGGGGACGGTCATCGTCGCGATCACCGTGATCGTGGAGACCAGGTTGGGGAGGATCTCGGTGCGCAGCATGTGCCACGGGCCGGCGCCGACCGCCTCGGCCGCCATCACGAACGAGCGGTTGCGCAGAGCGATCGTCTGCGCGCGCACGACGCGGGCCATGGAGAACCAGCCGAACACCGCGATCACCCCGATCATGAACAGCTCGCGCGGGAAGCTCGAGGGGACCAGCGCCTGGAGCGAGATCATGAAGATGAGCTGCGGGAAGGCGATCATCAGGTCCGTGAACCGCGAGAGCCCGACGTCGACCACGCCACCGCGGAAACCTGCGATCAGGCCGATCGTGGTGCCGATCAGCGCGGCGAGCATCGTCGAGGCGAAGCCGATGAACAGTGACGTTCGCGTCCCGTAGACGACAATCGCGAACAGGTCGCGCCCGGTCGAGGGCTCGACCCCGAGCAGATGGGAGCTGCTGATCCCGCCCAGCGCCCCGCGCGGCAGGCCGTTCGAGTACAGGGCGTTGATGTGGTACGTGTACGGGTCGACCCCGGCGAGCGAGCTGATCTGCGGCGCGAAGACCGCGACGATGATGAACGCAAGCGTGATCAGGCCGCCGCCCACCGCCCAGCGATCCGAGCGCAGCCGTGACCACCCACCCAGAGGTGCGGTGGCGGTGAGGTCCTCGACGCTCGCGGGACCGGATTCGGCGGGGATGGCGCTCATGAGTTCCCGAACGGTGTTGGCCCGATGGCCAGGGCAAACCTCATGGACCTTATCGAGTAACTTAAGAAGCTCTCGGCGGTTTTGGTCAGCGGGAGAACCGAGGCCAAGCGCACTTCTCGGAGGGGGGTCGACCTGGAGATACGCAGGGGCTACCCGTTCGCGCAGGTCGCCGAGCGCGGCGATGAATAGAGCTGACTTGATCTCGCCCGGGGGCGACCTCAGGAAGCGTCGCCGGTCAGCCGGCGTGCCCGTGCAAGCTGTACTGGTACAGGGAGTAGCCGGCAGCGCCGCACACCGCCGCGACGGTCCAGAAGCGCATCGTGATCTTGGTCTCCGACCACGCCTCGATCTCGAAATGGTGGTGGATCGGCGTCATCTTGAACACGCGGCGGCCGAACCGCTTGAACGAGAACACCTGGATCATCACGCTGAGCGTCTCGAGCACGAAGATCCCGCCAATCAGGATCAGCAGCAGCTCGGTGCCGGTCATCACCGCCAGCGCCGCGATCCCACCGCCAAGGCCGAGCGAGCCGGTGTCCCCCATGAACACGCTGGCGGGAAAGCAGTTGAACCAGACGAACCCGACACAGGCGCCGCAGAGGCAGCCGGCGCAGATCTCCAGATCGTGCGCACCGGGCGTGATGAAGGTGATCCCGACATACGCCAGGAAGGCGATCGCGCAGCAGCCGCCGAGCAGCCCGTCGACTCCGTCGGTGAGGTTCACGCCGTTCGTGGTTCCCGCGACCACCAGGTAGATGAAGACCACGAAGAACGGCCCGAAGTCGACGTGGGCCTTGAACGGGGTCAGCGGCACCGAGGTCGAGACGTGCGCCCAGTGGGTGGCGATCAGCCAGAGCATGATCGAGATCAGGGCCATTCCCAGCATCTTGGTGCGACCACGGACGCCGAGCGACCGGCGCCGGCTGACCTTGGCGTAGTCGTCGCAGAAGCCCAGCAGGGCGCCGGCGAGGACCGTGGCGAACACGCCGAGCGACGCCGCATCCCGCGTCGACAGGCACAGGTAGGGGACCGCGAACGACAGCACCACGATCGCGCCCCCCATCGTCGGCGTTCCGGCCTTGGCGACGTGCTGGACCAGCTCCTCCCGGATGTGCTGACCGATCGAGCGCGTGCGCAGCACCTCGATGAACTTCGGCGAGATGAACAGGCACATCAACAGCGACGCCGAGGAGGCGATCAGCACTCCCCCGGCCTGCGGGGACGAGACCGAGTGGTGGGCGACGGCAGCGATCAAGGGGCGTCGAATATACGGTCCCGGGTGGGGCGCGGCGGCCGCCGGGCGCGAGGTTGCAGCGCGGCGAGGTCAGTCTTCGGGCGTGGACGCGCTCGGGCTCCACGAACCTCCGTGCGCCCCGGCAGAGGCCGCTGGAGCGTTCGCGGCCCGGAGCGCCTCCAGGGCGGCCTCGGCGCGATGGGCGCGGTTGCTGGCGCGCGCCCAGCCGAGCGAACAGCCGATGATCAACAGCACGAGCACCAGCAGGGTGATGCCGCCGATGAGGGTTCCCTTGGGCGTCGCGCACTGCGGTGTGGCGGCGACGAGGAGAGTCAGCATGATCAGAGCTCCCGGTCGCGCCAGCTCACGGAGTCGCTGGCCGGGTCATCGCCGGCCGCGGCGCGATGCACCGGATCAGGCCCATCGCAACCACCGGACCAGCCATGTGAGAGCCACCAATGCCGGATTCACCCGTTCAGCCTCCCTGCCTCGAAGTACCTCTCAATACTTCCCGATCGCTCCCTATTGCAATCCGTGATTGGGGCGCGTCGCGTCGGTCGCGGTTCCGGGTGACCCGGTTGATTGAATGCCCAGCCATGTCCCCCAGCCCGCGCCGCCGCTCGAGGTCCCTGCCCGGCCTGCTTCCCGAGGCAGGGCCGGGCGAGGTGCTCGTCTGGACCGACGGGGCCTGCGCGCGGAACCCGGGCCCGGGCGGGTGGGCGGCCCTGGTCTGCTGGGAGGACGGAGTGGTCGAGGAGCACAGCGGCGGGCTGCCTCACACCACCAACAACATCATGGAGATGACCGCCGCACTCGAGGGGCTGCGTGCCCTGCCCCACGGATCACGCGCGTGCGTCGTCACCGATTCGCGCTACCTGCACGACGGCATGACGTCCTGGATGGCGGGCTGGAAGCGCCGGGGCTGGAGGACGGCGTCGGGCGACCCGGTCAAGAACAAGGACCTGTGGGTCGAGCTCGAGTCCGCCGCGTCGGGCCACGAGCAGGTGCGCTGGCACTGGGTCAAGGGACACGTCGGCCACGCGCTGAACGAGCGGGCCGACGTGCTCGCGGTCGCCGCCACCCGGCAGGCCGCCCGCTC